>NZ_LR732469.1:2215345-2825518 GCF_902506425.1 Novosphingobium sp. 9U
GGTTACCAGAACCAGCCGGCCGCGCTGCTGAAGGAGTTCCCGGACGCGAAGACGCCAAACGGCCTGCACTACAACCCGTACTTCGCGAACCTCAACCTGGCGATGCCGCCGCCACTGACCAGCGAAGGCCAGGTCTCGTACTCGGACGGCACCAAGCCGACCGTCGACCAGATGGCCAAGGACGTCAGCGCGTTCCTGATCTGGACGGCGGAGCCGAAGCTGGAGAAGCGTAAGCAGACCGGCTGGCCGGTCCTGGGCTTCCTGCTCTTCGCCACGGTGCTCGGCTTCCTGTCGTACAAGAACATCTGGCACGACAAGAAGAAGCACCTGCACGCCTGATCGGCGTCCCGGACGAGCTCATGCAGCGCCCCTCCATCCACAAGATGGCAGGGGCGCTTTGCATTGGGAGATCGCGTGATGCGGGATGACCTCCCTTCGCCATGTACGGGCGTGTGCCGGCTGGATGTCGCCGGTGAGACGTGTGTCGGCTGCTGGCGGACCCTCGACGAGATCGCCGGCTGGGCGCGCTTCTCTGCAGAGGAGAAGCGGCAGGTACTCGATGCCTTGCGCGCGCGGGCAGACAGGGCGGAGCTGCGGCTGACAGATCAGACGTGAGATACGGCGGCTGAAGCTCGGGCCTAGTGCACTATCGCTGACAGCCTTCGACCGGCTCCGGTTAGAGCGCGAACACGTTAGAGCGTCATCACGCTCAATGACGCCATCTGCTCCTCCTCCCTTAAGGGAGGAGGTTGGGCGTTGGGTGTACAACCGTAAGCATGGACACGCTGCCTGCCGGCAGTGCTCCCCCCATTGCTCAATGCGCCCGAGTACGAAGACTCAACTAAGGATCGTCATGCTCGAGTCAGTGTCGGGTTTGCGGCTGTCTTTGACTCTGTGTCGAGTTTTCGGCTCGCGATCTCTATTTCGATGCCTGCTAGAGGCCGAACAACTGCTGCCCACTGTGGAACTGGCGTTCATCATGCCCCCAACTCTGGCACGGACCGTGGAAGCTCCAGCTAATGTCGCGACGCAAACCAGCGGGCTCGTCTCACCAAGGCCCTCCGCTAGGCTGAACTTGTGGATGGCTGCCATCCAACCGGAGGCTACCCTCAACCCAGGATCAAGCCGACCTCAGTGCGTAAAGAAGATGCCACGCCTGCGCCAGGTCACACGCCCCAACGCGGTACATCTCACCCATGCAGTCCAACGCTGTGCCTACCCGTCCTGCCTGCCCCACTGCACCGTATGCGGGTCCGCTCCCGTCACCAGGCGCCGCAGCGAAGCACGCGCCAGCCGCTCGGTCTCTACCTTGCGTCGAGCCGCCGCGAGCTTGCGCGTCGGAGCCGGGCGCAGGATCTCAGCATCGTAGCCATCTGCAACGATCACACCGCAGCAATCCGGCATGAACGGGTCGGTACCCAAACACGCGCGATCGAGATCAGGCGCAAGACCCCAGTAAAAGCGGTCGCAGTAATCGAGATAGTCGGGCCACTTGGCGTCCCCGAGCAGATCCGCCCGGCTGACCTTCACCTCGACAATGACGATATCGCCCTTGGCATCGATGCCCATCAGATCGGCCCGCCGCCCGCAGCGCAACGGCATTTCCGGCAGGCACCAGATGTCGTTGCGCGCGAACAGCCGGCAGATCCCCCGCACCACGTCGGCAGCGACGACCGGTGACCTGGCCCCGACGGGACGGACGTTCGAATCAAGAGCGTGCATCACCCCACCATAGGAACATACCAGGAACTGGCAAGCCTCCCGCGTCATGCGCGCCCCGGCCAAGTGCGCCCCACGAAATGCCACTGGCATGCCCACGCCACCTCTGCTAACCGCGCCTGCACTGCACCCGTAGCTCAGCTGGATAGAGCGCTGCCCTCCGAAGGCAGAGGTCACAGGTTCGAATCCTGTCGGGTGCACCATCCCCTTTCAAGCGCACGCAGTCAGGTGGCGAACAGCTGCGTCAGGTCCTCGAAGGCCTTCATCTCGATCGCGTTGCCGCTGGGGTCGCGGAAGAACATGGTCGCCTGTTCGCCGGGCTCTCCGGCGAAGCGGATGTGGGGCGCGATGGCGAAGTGCACGCCGGCCGCGACGAGGCGGTCGGCCAATGCCTGCCAGTCCGCCATGGCGAGCACGATCCCGAAGTGCGGCACGGGCACGTCATGGCCGTCCACCGCGTTGCCGCCGGCATCGGGCGTCGCCCAGCCGGATACGAGGTGCGCGACGATCTGGTGGCCGTAGAAGTCGAAGTCGATCCACTCGGCGCTGCTGCGCCCCTCCGGGCAGCCCATCGTGCCGCCCCAGAAGGCGCGCGCGGCGTCGAGATCGTGGACCGGGAAGGCGAGGTGGAAGGGACGCAGCGCCATGGTTTGGCTCAGGCCGGGAC
Organism: Novosphingobium sp. 9U; assembly: GCF_902506425.1. NCBI lineage: Bacteria > Pseudomonadati > Pseudomonadota > Alphaproteobacteria > Sphingomonadales > Sphingomonadaceae > Novosphingobium > Novosphingobium sp. 9U. The sequence continues at coordinate 2,217,732 of NZ_LR732469.1, forward strand.
CGATGTGAGGAGCCGCCGCGCCTCTTCGCAGTCGCGGTCCATCTGCGCGGTCAGCGCGTCGAGGCTGTCGAACTTGGCCTCGGGGCGCAAGAAGTGGTGGAAGGCCACTTCGATCTCCTGGCCGTACAAGTCGCCCGAGAAGTCGAAGAAGTAGGGCTCGAGCAGTTCCTTGGGCGGATCGAAGGTCGGGCGCACGCCCAGGTTTGCGGCCCCGAGCAAGGTGCGGCCGTCCGCCAGCCGGCCGGTCACGGCGTAGATGCCGTAGCGCGGGCGCAAGTAGCTGCCGAGCGCGAGGTTGGCGGTGGGATAGCCGATGGTGCGGCCCAGCTTGTCGCCGTGCTGCACGTTGCCGCGGATCGCGAAGGGGCGTGTGAGCAGCCCCGTCGCAGTCTCGCAATCGCCGGTTTTCAGCGCTTCTCGGATGCGGCTCGACGAGATCGGGCCTTGCGCGTCGGAGACGCCCGGCACAGCGCGGGTGGCGATATCCAGCGGCTCGCCCAGCAGGCGTAGAGACGTGGCGGTGCCGCTGCGGTCCTTGCCGAAGACGAAGTCCTCGCCGGTGGTGACGCCGCTTGCTCCCAGGCGTGCGTGGATCATCTCGCGCACCCAGCGCTCGGCGGGCATGCCGGCGATCGCGTCGTCGAAATGGAACACCAGCATGGCGTCGGCGCCGGCGGCGGCGAACAGTTCCTGGCGCTGGTCCAGGGTGGTCAGGCGGAATGGCTCCGCGTCTGGGCGAAAGAAGCGGACCGGGTGCGGGTCGAAGGTTGCGACGATCGCGGGGCGGCCTTGCTCGCGCGCCCAGCGCACCGCCTCGCCCACGACGGCCTGGTGGCCCTGGTGGAAGCCGTCGAAGTTGCCCAGCGCCAGTATCGCGCCGCGCAAGGCTTCGGGTACGGGCTCGCGGTGGTCGAGGTGAATCATGCTTTGCGCTATAGGTGGCGCGAGAGCGTCACGAAAGCGTAGCCGGGCCGCCCGTCCGCGGGGGCATGCTCCTCGCGCGCCACTTCGTGCCAGTGCGAGCCGGGTGGGGGCATGGTGGTGTCGCCCGGGTACTCGGCGTGGATCTCAGTCAGTTCGATGCGGTCGGCGCGGGCGTCGAACAGAGCGAAGACCTCGGCGCCGCCGATCACGGCGATCTCGCCTGGGCTCGCGAGCTCAAGCGCCTGTTCGGGCGTGTGCGCGACTTCTGCCCCCTCCGCCTGCCAGCCGATATCGCGGGTGAGCACAATGTGCCGGCGGCCGGGAAGTGGCGCGGGGAAGCTGTCGAAGGTCTTGCGGCCCATGATCATCGGCTTGCCGGTGGTCAGCGCCTTGAAGTGGCGGAGGTCGGCCGGCAGGTGCCAGGGCAGGGTGCCGTCGCGGCCGATCACGCCGTTTGCGGCGCGTGCGTAGATGAGGGTGACGATCCGGCTCACGTCATCTCGACCACGGGCTCAATCCACGGAGAAAGGGTGCGGGGATCACAGGATCAGCCGCGTCACGTGGCCCATCTTGCGGCCCGGGCTCGCATCGCCCTTGCCATAGAGGTGGAGGTAGTTGGCGGGATCGGCGAGGATCGTCAGCCAGCCCTCGGCCTCGTCGCCGATGAGGTTGCGCATCTCGGCGCCCTTCGCGGCGAGCGCCGGGTCGCCGAGCGGCAACCCGCAGATCGCGCGGATGTGGTTCTCGAACTGCGAGATGACCGCGCCCTCGATGGTCCAGTGACCGGAGTTGTGCACGCGCGGCGCCATCTCGTTGAACACCGGGCCGGCCTCGGTCGCGAAGAACTCGAGCGTGAGCACGCCGACATATCCGAGCGCCTCGGCAACGGCAGCGGCGAGCTCGCGTGCGGGCGCGATCTGGCTGGCGATCGGCTCGCCGGCGGGCACCGTGGACAGCGCGAGGATGCCGTCCTCGTGAACGTTGCGGGCCGAATCGTAGAACTGGATCGCGCCGTCGGCGCCGCGACACAGGATCACAGAGAACTCGGCCAGGAACTGGACAAAACCCTCGTAGATCAGCGGCTGCGCCGGCAGGTCGAGTGCGTCCGCGTCCGCGGCGGACTGGATGCGCCATTGGCCCTTGCCGTCGTAACCTTCGCGCCGGGTCTTGAGGATGCCGGGCGTGCCGATCTCGGCGATGGCCGCGTCGAGCTCGGCCAGGGTGTCGACCGGCGCGAAGGGAGCAGGAGTGCCGCCCAGGCCTTGCACGAACTGCTTTTCGGTCAGGCGGTCCTGCGCGGTTTCCAGCGCGCGGGGGTGGGGCAGGAGAGGCACCGTGCCCAGAGCCAGCAAGGGCGTGACCGGCACGTTCTCGAACTCGTAGGTGACGACGTCGCAGGCGCGCGCGAAGTCGGCCATGGCCTCGGCGTCGGACCACTCGGCCCGGGTAAAGGCGTGGGCGACTTCGGCGGCGATCGAGTCCGCCTCGGGCGCGTAGATGTGGCAGCGGTAGCCCAGCTGTGCCGCGGAGGTGGCGAGCATTCGGCCGAGTTGCCCGCCGCCAAGGATGCCGATCGTGGAGCCGGGGGGGATCATGCGCGCAGCGCTCGCACAAATACAGCCTCGTCATTCCCGCGAAGGCGGGAATCCATCTCCAAAGACTTCGGCTTGCTCAAAGCTGCCAGGGTCGCGGCCCCTGTTGGCACACCCTGTCTCAGCCTTCGCCGCTGTGCGGGTCGAAGCCGCAGGAGATGGATTCCCGCCTTCGCGGGAATGACGAAGATGGTAGGCATCAAGCCGGCCGCTCGGCCACGCTCGCCGTCTGCTCGGCGCGGAAGGCCTTGAGCCGTTCGGCCAGGGCATCGTCGCTCGTCGCCAGGATCGCAGCGGCGAGGAGGCCTGCGTTTGCCGCGCCGGCCTCGCCGATCGCCAGCGTGCCCACCGGGATTCCGGCCGGCATCTGCACGATCGAGAGCAGGCTGTCCTGCCCCGAGAGCGCCTTCGACTGCACCGGCACGCCCAGCACCGGCAGGTGCGTCATGCTGGCGACCATGCCGGGCAGATGCGCCGCGCCGCCGGCACCGGCGATCACCACCTTGAACCCTTCGTCCGCCGCGCCCTGCGCAAAGGCGACCAGGCGCTCGGGGGTGCGGTGGGCCGAGACGATGCGCGCATCATAGGCGATGCCCAGCTTGTCGAGCATCTCGGCGGCGCGGGTCATCGTCGGCCAGTCCGACTGGCTGCCCATGACGATTGCTACCGGAACCGCCGCGGTCATCTCACCGCTCCGAAAGGTAGTAGCGGTCCTGCACGGCGAGATCGTCCTCGAGGTCGTAGACGATCGGCTGGCCGGTCGGGATTTCAAGGCCCGTGATCTCGTCGTCCGAGATGTTCGACAGGTGCTTCACCAGCGCGCGCAAGCTGTTGCCGTGCGCGGCGACCAGCACGGTGGCGCCGGCCTTCAGGTGCGGCACAATCGAACCTTCGTAGTACGGCAGGACGCGCGCGATCGTGTCCTTCAGGCTCTCGGTGTTGGGAATCGGAATGCCGGCGTAGCGCTCATCGGCGGCGAGGTCGAACTCCGAGCCGCTTTCCAGGACTGGAGGCGGAATGTCGAAGCTGCGGCGCCAGATCTTGACCTGGTCGTCGCCATGCTTGGCCGCGGTCTCGGCCTTGTCGAGACCGGTGAGGCCGCCATAGTGCCGCTCGTTCAGGCGCCAGTCCTTGGTCTCGGGGATCCACAGGATGCCGGCGGCTTCCAGCGCATAATGCAGCGTCTTGATCGCGCGGCTCTGGAACGAGGTGAAGGCCACGTCGGGCAGGATGCCCTTGTCCTTGAGCAGCGCACCGGCAGCGCGGGCCTCGGCCTCGCCCTTCTCGGTCAGGTCGACGTCCCACCAGCCGGTGAAGCGGTTCTCGAGATTCCACTGGCTCTGGCCGTGGCGGACAAGGATCAGACGAGGCAAGGGGGCAGGCTCCTTGGCTGTGGCCCTCCTGTGCGAGGACCCGTTGCGCTTGGTGGCGCAGGCCCTAGCTTTCCGAGGCCGGGTTGGAAAGAGCGGCCGAGTCGTTTTCGGAGGTGCTCGCGGCCGAACTCGATGCATCCGAGTTGAGCGCACGGGCCTGCGCCTTGCGGCGGTGCAGGTTCTCGCGCAACTTGGCGGCGAGGCGCTCCTCGCGCGATTGCGGGTCTTGTCGCTTGGCCATGCCTGCCGCCATGCCGTGAGCCTGCGTAAGCTGCAAGCCGCACTTGACATTCCGGACGCCCGAGACGATAGGGCGCGCCTGCCTGGCGGACCCCATTCGTGGCCCGCTGGATGCACGCTGCTGTAGCTCAGTGGTAGAGCGCACCCTTGGTAAGGGTGAGGTCGGGAGTTCAATCCTCCCTAGCAGCACCATCCTTTTTTCCATCGGTGGTGTTTTCGGCGCGTGCGGTGTCGCGCCTTGGCGGCTGCGTTCGCGCTTGAGGCGCTCGGTATTGCTACGACCCGGAACCACCGGAGCCCTGACGCAACCTGCCGTTAGCCACTTGAGTCCCATGGCGCCCCTGCGGTATCTGGGCCGCGGGATCGAATGGCGGACTGGGGACGCATTCCTTTGAAGAGCATGCATGTCATTGCGGCCGCGCTCGGCCTGACGGCGCTGGCGGCGCCGGTCGCGGCCTGCGCCGACGTCCTCCAGATCGAGCGCGAGGGCGCGCGCTGGGTCGCCGGCGGTCCAGTCATGCCGGAGCCGGCACTGGGCGCGGCCACTATCGACGCTGACACGCTGGAGATGCTGTCCGACGGCACCGGCTTCCATCCCGCCTCGTTCACCGGCGTCGCCGAGGCCGCGGGGCCGGAACGATTCCGCGCCCGCGTGGCCGAGCTTGCCGCCAAGTATGACATCAGCCCGACACTGCTCGAAGCGGTGGTCTGGCAGGAGAGCCGCTGGAACACCGCCGCGCGCTCGCCGGTCGGCGCGCGCGGGCTGACGCAGCTGATGCCGGGCACCGCGCGGCAGATGGGCGTCGACCCCGCCGATCCGATGGCCAACCTGGAAGGCGGGGCCCGCTATCTGCGCATGCAGCTCGATGCGTTCGGCGGCGATATCGAGCGCGCACTGGCCGCCTACAACGCCGGACCCGCCCGTGTGCAACGGGCCGGCGGCATTCCCGCGATCCGCGAGACGCAGATGTATGTGGCATCGATCATGTCGCACCTGACCGATCCGGTGCGCAAGTGAACGGGCGTCGTCTTCTCGTGGCGGTGGCAGCGTTGGTCGCGGCCGCGCCCCATTCGGCGCTGGCGCAAGCGGCGGTGCGCGATCCTGCGGGCAGCGGGCCGATCGTGGCCGCGCTGGGCTGGCTGCAGGGCACGCTGCTGGGCAATGTCGCAACCGCAGTAGCGGTGATGGCGGTCGCTGCCGTCGGCTTCATGATGCTGACAGGCCGGATGAACTGGCGCTTCGGGGCGACCGTGATCATCGGGGTGTTCATCCTGTTCGGCGCGGGAGCGATCGTCTCGGGCATCCAGTCGGCGGCACTGGGGAGCTAGCGCTCTCGCCGAGGAAGCATCCCCTCCTCCGTTCGTGTCGAGGGTCACGTGACACTCACCCCTTGCCCTCAGCGATGCTGCACTGCACAAAGCGCCTATGCGAATAGCCATCATCGATGAAAGCGCTGCCCGCGCATCGGTGATCCGGGAGGGTCTGGCCTCGCTCCCCGAATGCGAGATCTTCGTCCTCACCGAACGCCGCGGCATGGTCGCGCGGATCGGCGAGATCGCGCCCGACATCGTCCTCATGGACCTGGGCAACCCCAGCCGCGACGTGCTGGAGGAATATTTCGCCGTCAGCCGCGTGCTCGACCGCCCGATCGCGATGTTCGTGGACGAGAGCGACAACGAATCGATCGCCGCCTCGGTCGAGGCCGGCGTTTCGTCCTATGTGGTCGACGGGCTCTCGGCGAACCGGATCAGGCCGATCCTCGACTTGGCCGTCACCCGCTTCAACGCCTTTGCACGCCTGCAGAAAGACCTGGCCGATGCCAAGGGCAAGCTGGCCGAGCGCGAGACCATCGACAAGGCCAAGCGCATCCTGATGGACAGCCGCGGCCTGCCGGAACCCAAGGCCTATGCCGAGATGCGCAGCGCGGCGATGAGCCAGAGCAAGCGCATCATCGACATTGCCGACGCGATCATCACCGCGCACCGCCTGATGGGCAATGGCTGATGGGAGGCGCCTGACATGTCCCAAGAGCTGACGGTCGGCTTCCTGCCGCTGGTCGACGCGTGCCTGCCGATCCTGGCGCACGAGCATGGCTTCGCCGAAGAGGCGGGCGTGAAGCTGCGCCTGGTAAAGGACATGAGCTGGGCAACCGTGCTCGACCGGTTGCTCTATGGCCACTCGGACGCGGCGCACATGGTCGCGCCGCTGGCGCTGGCAGTGACGCTGGGACGCGGGCGGCCGGCGCAGCCGCTGTCAGTGCCCTTCGTGCTCGGCCTCAACGGCAATGCCATCACCATGCGGCCCGAGATCGCGCAGCGGGTGCGGCCGAACAACACGCTGGGCAGCGCCGCCCAAGTCGGCGCCGAACTGCGCAAGATCGCCGACGAGCGGCGCGCGACCGGGAATCGCCTGCGGTTCGGTGTGGTCCACCGCTACTCCAGCCACAACTACATGCTGCGTTATTGGCTGGCGGGCTGCGGCGTTCGTCCCGACCACGATGTGGAGATCACCACCGTGCCGCCGCCATTCTGCGCGGACGCCCTGCGCGCCGGGGAGGTCGACGGCATCTGCGTGGGCGAGCCGTGGAACAGCGTCGCGGTGGAGCAGGGCGCTGGCGAGATCGTGCTCGCCACCGCGCAGATCTGGCGCCGCGGCGTGGAGAAGGTCCTGGCGCTGAAGGAAAGCGTGCTCGAGGAGAAGATCGACGCCGTGCGCCTGCTGATTCGCGCCTTGTGCAAGGCGGCGGCGCACTTCGTCGACCCGGTGAACTGGGACGCCAACGCCGCGATCCTGGCCCGGCCCGAATACCTCGACGGCAGCGCCGAGCTGATCCGCCGCGCGATCTCGGACCGGCTGCTGCTCTCGCAAGGCGGGGCGCTGGTGCATTATCCCGATTTCATGTTCCAGTACCGCGAGGCGGCGAACTTTCCTTGGGTCAGCCAGGCCGAGTGGCTCTACACCCAGATGGTGCGGTGGGACGGCACGCCGTTCGATGCCGACGAAGCCCGCCGCGCCGCACGCGTGTTCCGGCCCGACATCTATCGCTCGGCGCTGATGGGCACCGGCGAGCCCTTGCCGGGCGCCAGCTCCAAGGTCGAAGGCAGCCTGATGCAGCGCACCGCGGTGAGCACCCAGCAAGGTGCGATGGTGCTGGAGCCCAACCGCTTCTTCGACGGCGTCGCCTTCGATCCGGCGCATCTGGAGGATTACCTCAAGAGCTTGCCGTAGACGGCGCGGGGCTTGCCTTGCCTCGCGAATGCGGCACAAGCAGCGTCGCACAACGGCAACCAAAGCGCCGCATAAGCGTCCTAGGGCGAGCCGAAGTTTTTGAACCGGGGGTTTTACATGAAGCAGTTGGTCGCTTTCGACCTTGATGGAACGCTGGCCGAGAGCAAGCAGGCGCTGCTGGAGCCGATGGGTGAGGCGCTGGCCGACTTGCTCGACGTCGCCCACGTCGCCGTGATCTCTGGCGGCGACTGGCCGCAGTTCGAGAAGCAGGTCGCGAGCCGCCTGCCCGAGCGCGCGGACCGCACCAAGCTGTGGCTGATGCCCACCACCGGGACCAAGCTCTACCGCTATCAGGATGGCACCTGGCAGACCGTCTATGCCGAGCTGTTCGACGACGCGCAGAAGAAGGCGATCCTGGAGGCGTTCGACGCTTCGCTGGAGGCGACCGGCTTCGTGCCCGAGCAGACCTGGGGCGAGCGGATCGAGGATCGCGGCAGCCAGATCACCTTCTCCGCACTTGGCCAGCAGGCGCCGATCGAGGCCAAGGAGCACTGGGATCCCGATTTCGCCAAGCGCAAGGTGATCCAGGCCGACCTGAAGCAGCGCCTGCCGGGCCTGTCGATCAACATGGGCGGCGCCACCTCGATCGACATCACCCGCGAAGGCGTCGACAAGGCCTATGGCCTCAAGAAGCTGAGCGCGGAGAGCGGCATTCCCTTGGACGCGATGATGTTCATCGGCGATGCCATCTTCCCGGGCGGCAACGACTATCCCGCGCAGCAACTGGGTCTCGACGTGGTGCGGGTGAAGAACCCCGACGGCACGCTGGCGGCCATCGCCGGGATCGTCGGCTGCTTGAAGTAATCGGACTGCAGCCGCCCGCCTCATAACCGGAGTTCACGCCTTGCCCCAGATCGTCAGCGTTCCGACCACTCCGTTCGAGGGCCAGGCGCCCGGCACGTCGGGCCTGCGCAAGAAGGTGCGGGTGTTCCAGCAGCCCGGCTATGCCGAGAACTTCATCCAGGCGGTGTTCGACGTGGTGCAGCCCGAGGCGGGCACCACGCTGGTGATCGGCGGCGACGGGCGGTTCCACAACCGCACGGTGATCCAGCAGGCGATCCGCATGGCCGCGGCGAACGGCTATGGCCGGGTGCTGGTGGGGCAGGGGGGCATCCTCTCGACGCCCGCCGCCAGCCACGTCATCCGCAAGTACGGGGCGAGCGGCGGCCTGATCCTCTCGGCCAGCCACAACCCCGGCGGCCCGGACGAAGATTTCGGGATCAAGTACAACATCGCCAACGGCGGACCCGCGCCCGAGAGCGTTACCGGCGCCGTCCACGCCCGCACTGAGGCCATCGACCGCTGGCTGACGGTCGAGGCGGCGGACGTAGACCTCGATGCGATCGGCGAGACGCAAGTCGGCGGCATGACCGTGTCGGTGATCGATTCGGTCGCCGACTACGCCGACCTGATGGAGACGCTGTTCGACTTCGCCGCGATCCGCGCCGCGGTCGCGTCGGGTTTCACCATGCGCTTCGACGCGATGGGTGCGGTCACTGGCCCTTACGCGACCGAGATCCTGGAGAACCGCCTCAGCTTCGCGGCAGGCACGGTGGTGAACGGCGTGCCGCTGGAGGACTTCGGCGGGCACCATCCCGATCCCAACCTGATCCACGCCAAGGACCTCTACGACCTGATGATGGGTCCCGACGCGCCGGACCTTGGCGCGGCATCGGACGGCGATGGCGACCGCAACCTCATTATCGGGCGTGGACGCTTCATCACCCCGTCCGATTCGCTGGCAATGCTCGCCGCCAACATCGAACTGGCGCCCGCCTACAAGGGCCGCCTTGGCGGTATCGCCCGCTCCATGCCGACCAGCGCTGCGGCGGATCGCGTGGCTGAAGCGCTGGGCATCCCGATCTTCGAGACGCCTACGGGCTGGAAGTTCTTCGGCAACCTGCTCGATGCGGGGCAAGTGACGATCTGCGGCGAGGAAAGCGCAGGCACCGGCTCCGACCACGTGCGCGAGAAGGACGGGCTCTGGGCGGTGTTGCTCTGGCTCAACATCCTGGCCGCCCGCAAGCTCAGCGTCGATGCCATCGCGCGCGAGCACTGGGCGCGCTTCGGCCGCAACTACTACGCCCGCCACGACTACGAAGGCATCGAGACTGTCGGCGCGAATGCGCTGATGGACGGCCTCAAGGGCAAGCTCGCCGATCTTGCCGGCCAGAGCTTCGGTCCGCTCACCGTCGCGGTGGCGGATAGTTTCGCGTACACCGACCCGGTCGACGGCTCGGTTAGCGCCAACCAGGGGCTGCGTGTGCTGTTCGAGGACGGCAGCCGCGTGGTGTTCCGCCTCTCTGGCACCGGCACGCAAGGCGCGACCTTGCGGGTCTATCTCGAGAGCTATGTGCCGCCATCGGGCGACCTGGATGCCGAGACATCCGCCATGTTGCAGCATCAGATCGCCGCGGCCGAGGCGATCGCCGGCATCGCCCAGCACACCGGCCGGACCGCGCCGGACGTCATCACGTAAGGTTCAGCTTGACGTTCTGAACCATATTGGTTATATGGCCCAGCACCGGAGCTTGTGAAAGCATGGTCCGGTACACGGCGGGTGCGGGCAGGGCAGAGACGTTTGCCGTGTCGTTCACGCGCCAGCGGTCGGCGTTCCGACGGGAACTCCAACCGGTACGAGGCATCATCCGGCAATAAGCCTGAACCGGCGGCCAGCTGCGAGCCCGTCCCGCCGGTGCTTAGTACCCCAGGGTCGAGCTTGGCGGCTCGCTTGCGTGTTCCTCCGCCAGCCGTTCGCAACAACGGAACCCGAGCCAAGCCTGTCGCGCCAGGTCCCGCCGACCGCAAAGTCCGTGGTGTGTTTTCGCTAGGCATAATCCCGCACTCGCCAGCGGAGGTACAGCCGTGCCTAGATCCTCCCCTGCAAGGGGAGGTGGCGCGCACGTAGTGCGTGACGGAGGGGTGTCACCGCCAGCCTAAGTGCTCGACCGAGAGGGTTACACCCCTCCGTCAGTCCTCCGGACTGCCACCTCCCCTTGCAGGGGAGGATCTGGGAAGGTCGCAGCATCGGCTGGCATGCTTCGACAAGCTCAGCATGGCGGCGTGGGGTGAGGTCGCAGGCTCTGGCTAGAATGGCAGCGGCCCACCCCAACACCGCCCAGGCCGAGCGTGTCGAAGCCCGCCAACGGCCCTCTGGATCCCTCTCCCACGCTGCACTGCAAAAAAACCGCTTTACGCGCCCGCCCCGAATCGCTTACTCATGTTGCGTCGCGGTTCGCGCAGCTTCCCAAGGAAGGGCGGCATCAGGACGCACCGCAAACACTTCAACAACTCGTGGCAACGCAGCCGCCCGACCTGGTCTTCGGACCTCATGTCGTGGCGGCTTTTTCGCGTTTGTCGCATGGCGATACGGGGAACAGCATGGTTCGGGTTCGGGGGAACGGGTTCAAGTCGATCGCGGTGGTCTTGCTGGCCAGCGTCGCGCTGACGGCATGCGGCAGCAGCAAGGCGCCGACGGAGAACAAGGCGGCCACCGCCAACGGCATCGAGAAGCCGAACCTGAAGCTCGGCTTCATCAAGCTGACCGACATCGCGCCGCTGGTCGTCGCCAAGGAGAAGGGCTTCTTTGCCGAGGAGGGCCTGAACGTCACGCTGGAGCCGCAGGCGAACTGGAAGGTGCTGCTCGACGGCGTGGTGTCGGGCGATCTCGACGCTTCGCACATGCTGGCCGGACAGGTGCTCGCCTCAGGCGCGGGGATCGGCGCCAAGACCAAGCTGATCACGCCCTTCAGCCTCGACATCAACGGCAAGGCGGTGACCCTGTCGAACCAGGTCTACCAGATGATCGCGGCGAGCGTGCCCAAGGGCCAGCCGGTCTCGGCGGCGGTGCTCAAGCCCGTGGTCGCCAGCTTCAAGGCGCAGGGCAAGCCGTTCAAGCTGGGCATGGTGTTCCCCGTCTCCACCCACAACTACATCCTGCGCTACTGGCTGGCGGCGGGCGGGCTCAACCCCGGCTTCTACCTGCCGGGCGACACCGCGGGCACGACCGGCGCCGAAGTGCAGCTCTCGGTCACCCCGCCGCCGCAGATGCCCGCGACGATGGAAGCGGGCACGATCAGCGGCTACTCGGTGGGCGAGCCGTGGAACCAGGCCGCGGTCGCCAAGAAGATCGGCGTGCCGGTCGTGGTCGATCCAGACATCGCCGGCACCACCGGGGACAAGGTCTTCGGCATGACCGAGGCCTTCGCGCAGAAGAACCCGAAGACGGTGCAGGCGCTGCTGCGCGCCCTCATCAAGGCCTCGATCTGGCTCGACGCCGATGGCGGCAAGAACCGGGCCGAGGCGGTGAAGCTGCTCGCCAGCTCCAAGTACGTCGGAGCGGATGAGAAGGTGCTGCTCGCCTCGATGACCGGGCACTTCACCTTTGGTCCGGGCGACACCCGCTCGACGCCGGAGTTCAACCAGTTCTTCGCCAACCAGGCGAGCTATCCGATGTACTCGGACGGCATCTGGTACCTGACGCAGATGCGCCGCTGGGGCCAGATCGCGCAGGCCAAGCCCGACCAGTGGTACTTGGACACGGTGAAGTCGGTTTATCGCCCCGACCTCTACGACCAGGCGGCCAAGGCGCTGGTCGATGGCGGCAAGGCCAAGGCCGAGCAGTTCCCCAAGACTGACGGCTTCCGCATCCAGACCCACAAGGCGATCGACGGCGTCGCCTTCGATGCGCACCACCCCGCCGCCTATACCGCCGGTTTCGAGATCGGCCTGAAGGACGGCCAGAGCGTCACCCCCGCAGGCGTGAAGTGAGGACCCCGACCATGAACGCTGCCACTCTCCGCAAGGATGATTTCGCAATGGCCGAGCCGGTTGCGGCTCCGGCCGAGATCGCCCCGCCGCCGCCTTCACCCGCTGCCGAGCGAAAGGCTCCGTTCGGGCTCAAGCTGCCGAGCGGCAAGGCTGCCTTCGAAAGCGCCTGGCCGCCGCTCGCCGGCGTCGCGGTGTTCCTGACGCTGTGGGCGCTGCTGGCCCCGCTGGTGCAGACCTCGCTCGGCGCGCTGCCCGGCCCGCTCGACGTGTGGCACGCCTTTACCGGCCTGCTCGGCGAATACGCCGCCGCCCGCGCCGAGGCTGCTACGGTCGAGGCCGCCGGCTCGGTCTACACCGGCCCGCCGACCTTCGTGGACCAGATCTTCACCTCGCTGAAGACGGTCGGCATGGGCTTCGTGCTCGCCTCGATCGTGGCGGTGCCGCTGGGCCTCGTCGCCGGCATGTCGAAGCGGATCAACGCCGCGATCAACCCGCTGGTGCAGATCATGCGCCCGATCAGCCCGCTCGCCTGGTTGCCGATCGTGACCATGGTGGTCTCCGCCTCGGTCACCAGCGACGATCCGACCCTGCCCAAGAGCTTCATCATTTCGGCCATCGTCGTGATGATGTGCTCGCTGTGGCCGACCTTGATCAACACCGCGGTCGGCACCGCCTCGATCGACAAGGACCTGATCAACGTCGGCCGCGTGCTCAAGCTCGGCTGGTTCGCGCGGCTGACCAAGCTCGTGCTGCCGAGCGCGCTGCCCTACATCTTCACCGGCATGCGCCTGTCGCTGGGCGTGGGCTGGATGGTGCTGATCGCGGCCGAGATGCTGGCGCAGAACCCGGGCCTCGGCAAGTTCGTGTGGGACGAGTTCCAGAACGGCAACGAGCAGTCCTTGAGCCGCATCATGGTCGCGGTGGTGGTGATCGGCCTGATCGGCTTTTTGCTCGATCGTGTGATGATGCTGCTCCAGCAGCTCGCCAGCCGCAACCACGCGGTTTGAGGGAGGGAAAGCATGGCTACGATCCTCTCGCTTCAGAACGTTACCAAGCGCTACACCGGCAAGACTGGCGCAGTGACCCAGGTGCTCGACCAGGTCAGTCTCGATGTCGAGGAGGGCGAGTTCATCGCGATCCTTGGCTTCTCCGGCGCGGGCAAGACCACGCTGGTCTCCGCCATCGCCGGGCTGATCGAGCCTGATCAGGGCCGCATCCTCCTGCGTGGTGAGCCGATCGACGGGCCGGGCAAGGAGCGGGGGCTGGTGTTCCAGTCCTACTCGCTGCTGCCCTGGCTCACGGTCGAGAAGAACGTCGCGCTGGCGGTCGACGCCGTGCACAAGGACCGCTCCGCCGCCGAGCGCGCGGCGCTGGTCAAGCAGAAGATCGAGCTCGTCGGCCTGGGCCATGCGATGGACCGCAAGCCCGCGCAACTGTCGGGCGGCATGCGCCAGCGCGTCTCGGTCGCCCGTGCGCTCGCCATGGAGCCGGAGATCCTGCTGCTCGACGAGCCCTTGTCGGCGCTCGACGCGCTGACCCGCGCCAAGCTGCAAGACGAGATCGAGCGCATCCGCAAGGAAGAGCGGCGCACCATCATTCTGGTCACCAACGACGTCGACGAGGCGCTGCTGCTGGCCGACCGGGTGGCGATCCTGACCCCCGCCCCGGCGGCGCGGATCGGCCGGATCTTCACCGTCGACGTGCCGCGCCCGCGCGACCGCGAGGCGGTGAACGACGACGTGCACTTCCAGGCGCTGCGGCGCGAGATCGTCGGTTACCTAGGCATGCTGAACGCGGGCGGCACCGCTGGCGACAGCGCGGTGGCACTGCCGACCGTCGCGCCGATCGACCTCTCCGCGCTGCGCCTGCCCAAGGCCTACACCGATGCCGCCAAGTCGGCAGTGGAGCGGCGCTACCTGGAGTTCTTCAAGCTCCACAAGGTCTACCCCACGCCCAAGGGTCCGCTGACCGTGGTGGAGGACTTCAACCTGCTGATGGACAAAGGCGAGTTCGTCTCGCTGATCGGCCACTCGGGCTGCGGCAAGTCCACGGTGCTGACGATGGCGGCGGGGCTGAACGCGATCAGTTCGGGCGGCATCGTCCTCGACAACCGCGAGATCAGCACGGCGGGGCCGGACAAGGCAGTGGTGTTCCAGGCGCCCAGCCTCATGCCCTGGCTCACCGCGCGCCAGAACGTCGCCCTGGGCGTCGAGCGGGTCTATCCCCACGCCACCAAGGGCGAGCGGCGCGACATCGTCGACTACTACCTCGACCGGGTCGGCCTGTCGGACAGCAAGGACAAGCTCGCGGCCGAGATGTCGAACGGCATGCGCCAGCGCGTCGGCATCGCCCGCGCCTTTGCCCTATCCCCAAGGCTGCTGCTGCTCGACGAGCCCTTCGGCATGCTCGACAGCCTGACCCGCTGGGACTTGCAGGACGTGCTGGTCGAGACCTGGAACCGCACCAAGGTGACCGCGATCATGGTGACGCACGACGTCGACGAGGCGATCCTGCTGGCCGACCGCGTGGTGATGATGACCAACGGGCCCAACGCCACCATCGGCAAGGTGCTCAAGGTCGACCTGCCGCGCCCGCGCGACCGCAAGGCGCTGCTGGAGGATCCCAAGTTCTACCAGTACCGGCAGGAAGTGCTGCACTTCCTGGCCGAGTACGACCATGGACCGGCCAAGGCGGCCTGAGCACCTGAGATCCTCCCCTGGAAGGGGAGGGGGACCGCCAGCGTAGCTGGTGGTGGAGGGGTGTCACCGGCGGCGAAGTGCTCGGACGAGAGGGTTACACCCCTCCGTCAGCCGCTTCGCGTCCGCCACGTCCCCTTGCAGGAGAGAAGAAAACATACCTGCCGCGGGCACCGTCGCCCGCTCACCAGGCAGCGCAGACCGGGCGTGAGGGAGCGCCCAATCGCGGCAGGCATCGTCGCCTGCCTTCCACAGCCTGGCGGAGTGCCGAGAGCGCCCGCCGTGAGGGAGGCAAGTACCTATGAAGACCGTATCGACCCTGGCCATCGCCGCCGTTGCGCTGACTCTGACAACCCCGGCCCACGCCAAGCCCGGCGACCCGGTGAAAGTCAGCGACACCCTCACCATCGATCCGATCATCGAAGGCCGGCTGCGCTACGAGCACGTCGACCAGGACGACCTCAACCTTGATGCCGACGCGGTCACCATGCGCCTGCGCGCCGGCGCGGAGTTCAAGTTCGACCATCTGTCGCTGCTCGCCGAGGGCGAAGGCACGCTGGCGATCGACAACAACTACAACGCCTTCCCCTTCGCCAACCCCGCTTCCAACCAGCGGCGGCCCGGCTACTCGGTGGTACCCGACCCGCAGAACGTCGAACTCAACCGGCTGCAGCTGGCCTACAAGGTCGACGGCAGTGGCGTGACCGTGGGCCGCCAGCGGATCAATCTCGACGACCAGCGCTGGGTCGGCTCGGTGGGCTGGCGGCAGAACGAGCAGACATTCGACGCGGTGCGCGGCGAGGCGAAGCTCGGCCCGGTCATGCTCGACGCGACGTATTCGTGGAGCGACCGAACGATATTCGGCGAGGATGCCGGTCCGCGCCAGGCTTACGATGGAAGCTTCTGGTTTCTGAACGGCGGCGTGAAGGCCGGGCCGGTGCAACTGAAGGGCTTTGCATACCTGCTCGACTTCGACGACCCACTGCAGGTCGCCAATTCCAGCAAGACCTTCGGCCTGCGTGCGACGACGGTGCTGCCGCTGACGCCCAAGGTGAAGCTGGATCTCACCGGCTCCTACGCGCGCCAGTCCGACTGGAAGGCGAGCCCGCGCCGGTTCTCCGCCGACTATGCCTATGCCGAGGGCGGGGTGACGTTCTCAGGACTGCGGGCCGGTGGCGGCTGGGAGCTGCTGGGCTCCGACAATGGCTTTGCCGTGCAGACCCCGTTCGCCACGCTGCACAAGTTCAACGGTTGGGCGGACGTGTTCCTGACCACGCCGGGCCAGGGCCTGCAGGATGCCTGGGGCTCGCTGGGCTACACATTCGCGAAGGTGAAGGCGGTGCCGGGGCTGAATGCGCAAGTGACCTACCACCAGTTCGACAGCGATCAGGGCGATATCGAGTTCGGCACGGAGTGGGATGCGCAACTGGGCTTCAAGCTGGGGCAGGTGGCGATCCTGGCCAAGTACGCGAACTACCAGGCCGCCAATACGCGCACGAGCGACAAGGAGATCCTATGGCTGCAGGCTGAGTTCGCCTTGTAGGCGCGCATCTTTGCTGCACCGCAAAAACACCCTTGCTCCCAGGTAAGCGAATCGCTTACACTCGACCCAAGCGAACGAGCGCCGTCCGACGATGGACGACCAGCGCCTCGCCCACCAACTGACAGACGCGTGGCAATGAAGCCGCCCGTGATCCTCTCCAAGAAGGATCGCTGGCGGCTTTTTTCGTTGTGCGCGTGTCCGAGACGGAGACGTGACGTGAATGCACCGATGACCTTCGACACAGGAGCAGGTCCGACACCCGGGAGCCGCGAAAGGCTGGTGGTGATCGGCAACGGCATGGCCGGATGTCGCGCCGTCGAGGAAATCCTGGCCCGCGATCCGGGCCGGTTCGACGTCACCATCTTCGGCGCGGAGCCGCGGGTGAACTACAACCGCATCATGCTCTCGCCCGTGCTGGCCGGCGACAAGAGCTTCGAGGAGATCGTGATCAACGGCGCCGACTGGTACGCCGACAACGCGATCACCTTGGTTTCGGGCGACCGCGTCGACCACATCGATCGGGCGCACAAGTGTGTCGTCGCTCGCTCCGGTCGGGTCGAGCCCTACGACAAGCTGCTGATCGCCACCGGCTCCGATCCGTTCATCATTCCCATCCCCGGCCATGACCTCGACGGCGTGGTCACGTTCCGCGACTTGGACGACGTGGAGAAGATGCTCGCCGCGGCCGAGAATGGCGGCGATGCGGTGGTGATCGGCGGCGGCCTGCTCGGGCTGGAGGCGGCGCATGGGCTCAGCTTGCGCGGCATGAAGGTCACCGTCGTCCACCTGATGCCGACCTTGATGGAGCGCCAGCTCGACGAGGCGGCGGGCTACCTGCTCAAGACCGAACTCGAACGGCGCGGCCAGACCATCCTCACGGGCGCCAACACCAAGGTGATCCACGGTATCGACGGAAAGGTCGTCGGCATCGAGCTGGAGGACGGCACCAAGGTCAAGGCCGACATCGTCGTCATGGCCGCGGGCATCCGCCCCTCGACCGGGCTCGCCAAGGCGGCCGGGCTGGAGTGCGAGCGTGGCGTGCTGGTCGACGACCACATGGTCACTTCCGACCCCAGCGTGCTGGCCGTCGGCGAATGCGTGCAGCACCGCGGCCTGTGCTACGGCCTCGTCGCCCCGCTGTGGGAGATGTGCCGCGCGCTGGCCGACTACGTGACCGAAGCGCCCACCGGCTACTTGGGTTCGGTCACGTCGACCAAGCTCAAGGTCTCCGGGATCGACTTGTTCTCCGCCGGCGACTTCTCGGGCGGAGAAGGCTGCGAGGACATCGTCATGCGCGACGCCGCACGCGGCGTGTACAAGCGCGTGGTCCTGAAGGACGACAAGCTGATCGGCGCGGTGCTCTACGGCGATACCGCCGACGGCAACTGGTACTTCGACTTGCTCAAGAAGGGCGAGAGCGTTTCCGAGATCCGCGAAGGCCTTATCTTTGGCCAGGCTTTCGCTTCGGGGGGCGCCCTTGCGGACCCTAACGCCGCCGTTGCCAACCTCTCGGACGAGGCCGAGATCTGCGGGTGCAACGGCGTTTCCAAGGGCACGGTGGTGAAATCCATCCTCGACGGTGCCTGCTCGCTCGACGCGGTGCGCTCCACTTGCAAGGCCTCGGCCTCTTGCGGATCGTGCACCGGCCTCGTGGAGTCGCTGCTCGCCCTCACCATGGGCGAAGACTACGGCGGCGCGCGCGAGGTGAAGACCTTGTGCAAGTGCACCAGCTTCGGCCACGACGACGTGCGCCGCCTGATCCTGGAAAAGAGCCTGAAGGCGATCCCCCAGGTCATGCAGGAGCTGCACTGGTCGACTCCCGACGGCTGCGCCTCGTGCCGCCCGGCGCTCAACTACTACCTGCTCTGCGCCTGGCCCGGCGAGTACGTCGACGACCAGAAGAGCCGCTTCGTCAACGAGCGGATGCACGCCAACATCCAGAAGGACGGCACCTATTCGGTGGTCCCGCGCATGTGGGGCGGCCTGACCAACCCCCGTGAACTGCGCGCGATCGCCGACGTGGTGGAGAAGTTCAACGCGCCGATGGTGAAGGTGACAGGCGGCCAGCGCCTCGACATTTTCGGCATCAAGAAGGAGGACCTGCCTGCGGTCTGGGCCGATCTCAACGCCGCTGGGATGGTCTCGGGCCACGCCTACGGCAAGAGCTTGCGCACGGTGAAGACCTGCGTCGGCTCGGAGTGGTGCCGCTTCGGCACGCAGGATTCCACAGGCCTCGGCGTCAAGATCGAGCAGATGACCTGGGGCTCGTGGATGCCGCACAAGTTCAAGATCGCGGTGAGCGGCTGCCCGCGCAACTGCGCCGAGGCGACGATCAAGGACTTCGGCGTGGTCTGCGTCGACTCGGGCTACGAGCTGCACGTCGGCGGCAACGGCGGCATCAAGGTGCGCGCCACCGACTTGCTCTGCAAGGTGAGCACCGAGGAAGAGGCGATGGACGTCTGCGCCGCCTTCACCCAGCTCTACCGCGAGGAGGCGCACTATCTGGAGCGCACCGCGCCGTGGATCGAGCGGGTAGGCCTGGATTACGTCAAATCCAAGCTGCTCGATGATCCCGACGCCATCCGGCTCTACGCCGCGCGGTTCCGATACTCGCAGCAGTTCTCGCAGGACGACCCCTGGGCCAAGCGCGCCCAGGGCGAGCGCCGCGACTTGCACGCCCACATCGCGACGGTCCGCCCGATGGTCGTCACGCCCGAAATGGAGACTGTCTGATGATCGGCGATTGGCTGGATATCGGCCCCAAGACCCAGATCGAACCCGGCACCGCGCGCACTCTGCCGGTCGAGGGCGGCGAGGAGATCGCCGTCTTCCACACCATGCGCGGCGAGTTCTTCGCGCTGGTGAACGCCTGCCCGCACAAGCAAGGGCCCTTGAGCCAGGGCATCGTCCATGGCGACGTGGTGACGTGCCCGCTGCACAACTGGAACATCTCGCTGCGCAGCGGCAATGCCCTGGGCGCGGACGAGGGCTGCGTGCCGACGATCCCTCTGAAGGTCGATGCGGGGCGCATCTACTTGAAGCGCTCGGCGGTGCTCTCGCCGCGGATGGAGGAGGTGAGGGCCGCGTGAACGCGATCCGCACCACCTGCGCCTACTGCGGCGTCGGCTGCGGGATCGAGGCCAGGGTCACCGGCCCCCGCTCCGTCGCGATCAAGGGCGACGCCGAGCACCCCGCCAACCACGGCCGCCTGTGCTCCAAGGGCACGCACCTGGGCGAGACCGTCGGCCTCGAAGGCCGCTTGCTCCACCCGATGATCGGCGAGGACCGCGCCAGCTGGGACGAGGCACTGGACCTCGTCGCTGGCCGTATGCGCGACTGCATCGCCGAGCATGGGCCCGATTCGGTCGCGTTCTACGTCTCGGGC
Source organism: Novosphingobium sp. 9U (assembly GCF_902506425.1). Taxonomy (NCBI): domain Bacteria; kingdom Pseudomonadati; phylum Pseudomonadota; class Alphaproteobacteria; order Sphingomonadales; family Sphingomonadaceae; genus Novosphingobium; species Novosphingobium sp. 9U. The sequence goes on from NZ_LR732469.1 coordinate 2,237,544, forward strand.
CAGCTGCTCACCGAGGACTACTACGCCGCCAACAAGCTGATGAAGGGCTTCGTCGGCTCGGCCAACATCGACACCAATTCGCGCCTGTGCATGGCGAGCGCCGTTGCCGCCCACAACCGCGCGTTCGGTGAGGACGTGGTGCCGTGCTCGTACGAGGACCTCGAGCAGGCGGACCTGATCCTGCTGGTCGGCTCCAACACCGCCTGGTGCCATCCGGTGATCTGGCAGCGGATCGAGAAGGCGCGCGAGGAGCGCGGCACCAAACTGGTGGTGATCGACCCGCGCCGCACTGAGACGGCCGAGCAGGCCGACTTGCATGTACCCGTTGCGCCCGATGGAGATGTGGCGCTGTTCAATGCACTTCTGGCAGAGATGCACGAGCGCGGGCTGGTCGATGAGGCGTATCTGGCCGAGCAGGTGGAGGTGGACGCAGAGTTCTGGACCACCCTGTCCCCCTCCCGCCTGCGGGAGGAGCTAGGGGAGGGCTTGTCCCCCGCGAACCTGACGCAAACCGGCAGCGAACAAGCCCTCCCCCGACCCCTCCCGCAAGCGGCAGGGGTCGGGGGAGGTGTGCCTGCGGGCACCTTCGACCACCTCGTGGAGCTGGTCGCGTCGGCCCCCCGCACCGTCACCCTGTTCAGCCAGGGTGCCAACCAGTCGGTCTGCGGCACCGACAAGGGCAACGCGATCATCAACCTCCACCTCGCCACCGGCCGCATCAACACGCCCGGCGCGGGGCCGTTCTCGATCACCGGCCAGCCCAACGCCATGGGCGGGCGCGAGGTGGGCGGGCTGGCCAATACGCTCGCCTGCCACCTCGGCTTCTCCGAGGACGAGCGCAGCGCCGTTGCGGCGTTCTGGGACGCACCCAACATCTGCTCGGGTCCGGGCCTCAAGGCCGTCGACCTGTTCCGCGCCGTGCACTCGGGCGAGATCAAGTTCCTTTGGGTCATGGCCACCAACCCCGCGGTGTCGATGCCCGACAGCGGCTTCGTGCGCGAGGCCTTGGCCCGCTGCCCCACGGTGGTGGTCTCCGACGTGATCGCCGACACCGATACCGGCCGCTTCGCCCACGTCCGCCTGCCCGCGCTCGCCTGGGGCGAGAAGGATGGCACCGTCACCAATTCCGAGCGCCGGATCAGCCGCCAGCGAGCGCTGTTCCCGCCGCCGGGAGAGGCGCGCGCGGATTGGCGGATCGTTGCTGAAGTAGCGACGCGGCTGGGCTGGGGCGAGCACTTCGCGTGGGAGTCGCCCGCTGGCGTTTTCCGCGAATTCGCCGCCATGACGCGCCTCGGCGTCGCGCGCGGCAAGGCGCTCGACCTCACCGCACTCGCGGAGATCGACGACGCGGCCTACGAGGGGATGGCGCCGTTCCAGTGGGGCGGCGCCTATCCGCTCGCTCGCGGCTATCCCACCGCCAATGGCAAGGCGCGGCTGGTTGGCGTCACGGCGCCCGCGGTGCAGGCCGATAGCGCCTATCCCCTGCGGCTCAACACCGCGCGTTATCGCGACCAGTGGCACACGATGACGCGCACCGGCCTCTCGCCCACGCTTTCGCAGCATCGGCCCGAGGCGCTGCTCGAGGTGCACCCGCAGGATGCGCTGGCCCAAGGCTTGTCGGACGGCGGGCTCGCCCGCGTCGAGAGCCCGAGCGGCGCCGCCGTGTTCCGCGTCCGCGTCACCGCCGCCCAGCGGCTCGGCGAGATCTGCGTGCCCATGCACTGGACCGACGCGATGGCCAACGGTGCGCGCGCCAACCGCCTTCCCGGGCAGGCGGCCGATCCGGTCTCTGGCCAGCCGGGCTTCAAGAACGCGCCCGCCCGCGTCGTGCCGGTCAAGCCCGAGTGGCGCGCGTTCGTCGCCAGCCGCGACGCCATCGCACCCGCTGGCCTGCTCTACTGGAGTCGCTCGCGCGTGGCCGGCGGCTGGCTGACCGAGCTTGCCGGGGCCGGCGCGGTGGATCTCGCCGAGCTGCTGCCAGCTGGCGAGCGCGTCGAAGTGGTCGACATCGCGCGGGGCATGCGCCGGATCGCGGTGCATGCCAGCGACGGCAGCCTCGCGGCGGCGCTCTATCTCACCCGCTCGGGAGAACTGCCGCGGCGTGACTGGATCGCCGCGCAGCTCGGGGGCACCGACGCCCAACCGGCCGAGTGGCTGGCGGGCCGGCCGTCGACGCCGATGGTGGATCGCGGCGCGATCGTCTGCGTCTGCCATGGCATCGGCGAGAAGGACATCGTCACGGCCTTCACGGCAGGCGCAGCCACTGTCGCGGCGGTGGGCGTAGCGACCTGCGCCGGCACCAACTGCGGCAGCTGCCGTCCGGCGATCGCGCGGCTGCTCGACGCCTGTAACACCCGCGAGAAGGAAGCCGCCGAATGACCCATGTGGATTTCCCGCTCGGCTCCGTCTGGCTGGTCGGCGCCGGCCCTGGCGATCCCGAGCTGCTGACGCGCAAGGCCGAGCGGCTGATCGGCGCCGCCACGGTGGTGTTCTACGATGCGCTGGTCGGGCCTGAGGTGCTGGACATGGCGCGGCGCTCGGCGCGGCTGGTGCATGTCGGGAAGCGCTCGGGCCGCCATTCAAAAGATCAGAAGACGATCGACGCGCTGATCGTCGAGGCGGCGCTGGCCGCTGGCCGAGTCGTGCGGCTGAAGGGCGGCGATCCCTCGATCTTCGGCCGCGCGACCGAGGAACTGGATGCCTGCCGCGCCGCGGGTGTGCCGGTTCGGATCTGCCCGGGCGTCACCGCCGCGAGCGCGGCAGCCGCGAGCCTGGGCGCTTCGCTGACCTTGCGCGGCCTCGCGCGTAAGCTGACCTTCGTGACCGCGCATGCCCGCGCCAGTGAGCCGCTCGACCTCAATTGGACGCGGCTGGCTGACCCGGAAGCGACGCTGGCGCTCTACATGGGCAAGGCCGCGGCTGGAGAGGTATCGGCACGGCTCATGGCCGAAGGGCTTGCGGGCGACACGCCGGTGGCTCTGGTCGAGTCGGCCAGCCTGCCGGAGGAGCGCTTGTTCCTCACCCGACTCGACCTGCTGGCACTCAGCGCGAAAACGGCGCTAGGCGATGGTCCGGCGCTGCTGCTGATTGGCGAGGCGCTGCGCGCGGCGCAATCCCATCCTCTCCCCGCCGGGGAGAGGACATGGGTTCTTGAGAGCGCAGCGAACTAGCCGAAGTTGGAGAGGGTTGAGCGCCCACGCTGCCCTCTTCAAGCTGCGCTAGCTCATCTCGGACCAGGCTTCGCTATCCTCTCTCCAGCGGGGAGAGGAGCAAAATTTACCCCAGCAACTTCGTCGCAATCTTGCGCACGTCCTCGCCCATATCCTCGCGGTCGAGCGCGATCGCCAAAGTCGCCTCGACGAAGCCGAGCTTTGAGCCGCAGTCGAACCGCCGGCCCTGGAAGGTTACCGCGTGGAAGGGCTGAGTGTCGATTAGCTTGGCCATCGAATCGGTCAGCTGGATTTCCCCGCCTGCGCCCTTGTCCTGCGTGGCGAGCAGACCCATGACTTCGGGCTGGAGAATGTAGCGGCCCGAGACGATCAGGTTGGAAGGCGCCTCGTCCACCTTGGGCTTCTCGACCAGTCCCTTGACCTCGGTCAGGGCACCGCGGCTTTCGCCGGGCGCGATCACGCCGTAGCTGGAAACCTCTTCGCGCGGGACTTCCAGGACCGAAATCAGGTTGCCGCCCACTTCGTTGTAGGCCTCGATCATCTGCGCCATGCAGCCGGGCGAGCCGTACATCAGCTCGTCGGGCAGGAAGATCGCAAAGGGATCGTCGCCCACCACGGCGCGCGCGCACCACACCGCATGGCCTAGGCCCAGCGGCACCTGCTGGCGCACGGTGGTGAGATTGCCCGGCTTCATCCGCGTCGATTCGAGCGGCTCCAGCGACTTGCCGCGCCCGGTCATCGTCGCTTCGAGTTCGTAGGCGGTGTCGAAGTGCTCGACAATGGCGGTCTTGCCGCGCCCGGTGACGAATACGAATTCCTCGATCCCGGCCTCACGCGCCTCATCCACCGCGTACTGGATCAGGGGACGGTCGACGATCGGCAGCAGCTCCTTCGGGATGGCCTTCGTTGCGGGAAGAAATCGCGTGCCGAGGCCAGCGACAGGGAAGACGGCTTTCTTGACTGGCTTGCGAAACTGGTTGTCGGACATCGGCGCTTCAATCCCCCATTATGCTGCACTGCAACTTAGAGCGGCATCGTCTTAGCAACGCAATTGCTTGCAGACGATGGTTGCGATTGAGTGAACGTGCCGGGAGATCGTCCGTTTCGGAGCGGCCAACCGCACCGGAGAACGGCCCGGCTTCCCGCACCGCCGCGCTCGCTTGCTGCCCGTCGCAAACGCGCTAAAGGGCCGGGATGGACAAGATCATCATCGAAGGCGGCAAGCGCCTCTCTGGCACCATTCCCGTTTCCGGCGCCAAGAACGCAGCGCTCACGCTACTGCCCTGCGCACTGCTCACCGACGAGCCGCTGACGCTGCGCAACCTGCCGCGTCTGGCCGACATCGACGGCTTCCAGCACCTGATGAACCAGTTCGGCATCTCGACCACGATCGCCGGCTCGCGGCCGGAGGACTTCGGGCGGGTGATGACCCTGGCGGCGACCCGCATCACCAGCTCGGTCGCGCCTTATGAGCTGGTGCGCAAGATGCGCGCCTCGATCCTGGTGCTCGGGCCGATGCTGGCCCGCATGGGCGAGGCGACCGTTTCGCTGCCCGGCGGCTGCGCCATCGGCAATCGCCCGATCGACTTGCATCTGAAAGCCCTCGAGGCTTTGGGCGCGACGATCGAGATGGCAGCCGGCTACGTGCGCGCGATTGCGCCGGACGGCGGCCTGCCGGGCGGGCGCTACTCATTCCCGGTGGTCTCGGTCGGTGCGACCGAGAACGCGCTGATGGCGGCGGCGACCGCGCGCGGCAAGTCGACGCTGCACAACGCGGCTCGCGAGCCCGAGATCGTCGACTTGTGCAACCTGCTGGTCTCCATGGGCGCGCAGATCGAAAGCATCGGCTCCAGCGACATCACGATCCACGGCGTGCCCCGCCTTCACGGTGCCACCTACCGGGTCATGCCCGACCGCATCGAGGCGGGCAGTTACGCCTGCGCCGCCGCGATCACCGGTGGCGAGGTGACGCTGACGGGCACTCGCATCGAGGAGATGGATGCGACCATCCAGGCGCTGCGCAGCGCCGGCGTCCACGTCGAGCCACGCGGCGACGGCCTGCACATCGCCTCGGATGGCAAGCTGCGCGCGGTCACACTGGCGACGGCCCCGTACCCCGGCGTCGCCACCGACATGCAGGCCCAACTCATGGCCCTCTTGTGCCTGGCCGAGGGCTCCAGCGTGCTGACCGAGACGATCTTCGAGAACCGCTACATGCACGTGCCCGAGCTGAACCGCATGGGCGCGCGGATCGAGACATCGGGCCGCACCGCCATCGTTCACGGCGTGCCCAAGCTCCATGGCGCCGAGGTGATGGCTACGGACTTGCGCGCCTCGATGAGCCTGGTGATCGCCGGCCTCGCTGCCGAGGGCGAGACGCAGGTCCACCGCCTCTATCACCTCGATCGCGGTTACGAGCGGCTGGAGGAGAAGCTCTCCTTGCTTGGCGCCCAGGTCGAGCGCGTCGGCGGCGAGTAGAGTCTGTCCGCATTAAGCGGAAGCGTGGGCCGGTGCCGTCTCGACAGCACAGAGGCCAAGCCGGAACCGCTGTCTGCTCTCGCGCGTTCCCCATGGGAATTCCGAGAGGAGCAGACACATGGGTTTGATCAGGTTGGCACTCGCCGGCGGTGCCGGTTACGCTTTGTACAAGTACGCCACCCGTGAGAACACGGGCGGTGAGAGCCAGGGCCAGGCGGCGTTCGCTGGTGGGACCGGCGGCTCGACCGACAACTTCTCGCAAGTGCGCGACGCCGGCCCGCAGGAGATGGCCAACGCGCCCAAGACCTGGAACAAGGTCGACGAAGCCAGCGACGAGAGTTTCCCCGCAAGCGACCCGCCCGCAAACTACTGAAGCCCTGAGAGGATCGCCAACGAAATGGGCGGCGGGCACGTATCCGCCGCCTTTTCGTATGTGCGTACCGTAGGCAAGATGGCTGGGTTCGTCACTCCGAGGGTGGCGCTGCAATCCAGCATGCCCAAGTCACCTTTGATTACCGTGGACCTGCGGTCCTCGCCTTGACGATGGTGTAGCGGCTTCAGCCTAGCGTTCGTCCCATCGAGATGCGTGGTTCCTCGTCGAAGCCGAGCTTGCGGTAAAACGCAGCCACGGTCGCGTTGCCCGCGCGCACTTGCAGGTTCACCTTCACGCAGCCGAGGTCCGCCAGGCGACGGCATGCCTCTTCCACCAGGGCGTGGCCGATGCCGCTGCGCCGGAGCAATGGGTCACTCGCAACGGCATAGAGCCATCCACGGTGTCCATCATACCCCGCCATCACGGTGCCGATCACCGCGCCTGACGCGTCTTCGGCAACCAGCAACAGGCCATCACCCAGCGCCAGTTTGGCCGGGATCGCCGCCGCCGCACGATTGCGCGGCGGATCGCCCGGAAAGCACGCCCGCCAAAGCGCATCCACACCGGCGAAGTGCCGATCCTCGTAGCTGACCACTCTCATGCCGACACCAACCACACCCGAATCGCGCCTGCGAGGCCAGGAGGCGTGTCGGCCTCGATCCGCGCCGCATCGATCCGGGCGACGAGGGCGTTGATCGGAATGCCCTCGGCGCTCGCCCGCGCGCGCAGCATGTCCCAGAACACCGGCTCCAGGCTGATCGAGGTCTTGTGTCCGGCGATCTCGACCGAGCGCTTGACGGGCGGATGGAAGGGCACGGCCATACAGCCACGGTAGCGCGCCGGGCGGTGCGGGCAAGTCTCTGGCGGCGCACCCACGCTTCCGGCATGCTGGCCGTAATAATCGGTGCACAGGGGGCTTGCCCATGCGGTTCGGATTGTTGTTCGCCAGCACGGCGCTGGTCTTCGGCGGGGTGCCGGCTGCGGCTCAGACCTCTCCCAAGGCTGGCTTGCCGCCCGAGATCGGCAAGGCCTATGGTCAGCTCGGCAAGGCGATCACCACGCACGATGCCGCGGGGGTGAAGGAAGTCTGGGCCGAGGACTTCGTGGTCAACGCGCCCAGCAACACGATCCTCCATCGTGACGAAGTCATCGCGGCGATGGGCAGCGACCTGCTCGACTACAAGGATTTCAAGAAGACCATCGGCGCCGTCAGCGTCCAGCCAGATCTGGTGATCGTGATGGGGCATGACACCATGGTGCCGCTCAAGGGGCCTGGCGCAGGCAAGCAGGTGTTCCGGCCGTTCACCGATGTCTGGGCCAAGCGCGGCGAGCGCTGGTGGCTGGTGGCGCGGCAGGCGACGATCGCGGCGGAGGGCCCGATCGTAGTCCAACGCTGAGCTGCCCAGGGCACGTCCCTACGCCTGTAAGCGACGTTCATGTTCGACTGAGTCCCCTCCCCGGCGGGGAGGGGTCGGGGGTGGGGGAGCGATGCCGCAAGGCAGCGCGTCCACGCTGGCGTGAGTACACCTACTCGCGACCTCCTCCCTCAAGGGAGGAGGAGCAGATCGTGCAATCGAAATCGATCATGCCTAGGGATTGAGGGCGTAGAGCAGGCGGCGGCAGAGCCGCCGCCATGACGTCGGACGGGTTCGGCGGACTTGCGGGTCCGCCGCCCCGCCGGCCGATGCCGATGGCTGCCGCCGTTGGCGGCACCGGCGGCTAAGTTGCCGTTCGCTTTGCGAACGCCTGCCTTAGCCGCCTGCCATCGTCAGTACATATGCTGTCCGCCATTGATGCTCAGCGTCGACCCGGTCACGAAGCCCGCATTCTCGCTCGCCAGGAACCCGACCGCGCGGGCGATCTCGTAGGCGTTGCCGAGGCGGCCGACCGGGATCTTGGCGACGATCTTCTCCAGCACCGGCTCCGGCACCGCGGCGACCATATCAGTGTCGATATAGCCCGGCGCGATCGCGTTCACGAGCACGCCGAACTTGGCGCCTTCCTGTGCCAGCGCCTTGGTGAAGCCGTGGATGCCCGACTTCGCCGCGGCGTAGTTCACTTGGCCGTACTGGCCGGCCTGGCCGTTGATCGAGCCGATGTTGATGATCCGGCCCCAGCCGCGGTCGCGCATGCCGCCGAACGTGGCCTTGGCCATGTTGAAGCAACCGCCGAGGTTGATCCGCATGACCTCGTTCCAGTCCTCGAAGGTCATGCGGTGCAGCGTGCCGTCGCGGGTGATGCCTGCATTGTTGACGACGATGTCGATCGGCCCGACGTCCGCCTCGACCTGCTTCACGCCGGCAAGGCAGGCCTCATGGTCGCCCACGTCCCACTTGTAGGCCCGGATGCCGGACTCCTCGGTGAAGGCCTTGGCCTTCTCCTCATTGCCCGCATAGTTCGCGACGACGGTGTGGCCGCGGTCCTTGAGTGCGAGTGAAATGGCCGCACCGATGCCTCGGGTGCCGCCAGTAACGATTGCTACGCGTGCCATTAAGCTGCTGTCCTCGCCAAGCGTCCTCACTCCAACACCTTGCTACGGATAAGAGCGGGACAGCACAAGTTGCTCAAGGTGCAGAGTCCGCATGTACCGGGTTCGAAAATTGCACCCAGTGGTGCACTGCGCACGGCTCAGAAGCTGAACTGCGTACCCACGTAGACGGCCTGGCTGTCCTGCTTCCCATCGGTCAGCGGGGTCAGGCGCTCGCGTTCCTGCGAATAGCGGACGCCAGCCGTGACGTTCAGGTTGTTCGTCACACGGAAAGCACCGCCCAGGTCCACTTCGCTGCCATCGACTGCGAACGTGCGCGGCGCGCGGCCGGTGGTGGCTTTCTCTTCCAGGCTGATCCGGGGCGAGAAGCGCGAGCCGTCGCCATTGGTCCGCGACGGCGCCAGGCTGTACTTGTGCAGATCCGGCAGATCCATCGCGGTCTTTGGCGGCGCCGCCTGCTGGCTGATGTCCTGCGCGAAATTGCGATACCCGCGCGAGACGCCCAGGCTGAACCCGGTGGGCGCGATACGCAGGTGCGTGTCGCTATCGGGCTGCGGCAGGCTGCGTCCGCGGACCGTGATCGCGCGCGCCGCCTCGCCATCCACGCGTACGGCCACGGTAACCGCACGTTCGGACTGGTTGGCGATCCCGGCGGGCGTGAACGGGAAGAGCTGTCCCTTGGCGAGCGAACGAATGGCGAGCGCGCGCGACAAGCCGTGGGTCGATTCGCCAGCGGGCGCAGGCTCGATGCTGGGCCCGGCTTCGTCCTTGGCACCGAAATCGGCGGTAAACGCGAGCACGGCGCTGGGCAGCGCAAGCAGCGTCACGGCGCCCGCCAGCAGCACCGATGCGGTTCCACCCTTGCGATCGCGCCCCGTCTGCGTCTGCACCTGCCCCATCGTCCCTCTCACACGGTCCATGGCTTGCATCATTGCCAGACCGGACCTGTCGTGTTGCTGACCGCCTAGCACATCACGATCGCGAGCGACAGCATGAGGGTCGCACTTGCCGGGCAGGCGCGGCAGCGATAGAGGCGGATGCCAAGCGGACGTGCGCACCTGCGCGGCAAGCCCCACTGCAAGAACACAGGAAACTGGGAACGACGATGACAGTCCGCACCGCCTCAAAGATCGGCTCGACTCTCTCCCCGGTGCTGCGCGCCGGCCTCGGCCTTGCGCTGGTCGCAAGCCTCGGCGCGTGCGGCGGCAAGAAGGAAGTCCGCAAGGAAGTCGCACCGACTCAGGTCACCACCATCGGCGTCAACAGCTACCTGTGGCGCGCCAGCCTCGATGCGCTGTCGTTCATGCCGCTGCTGCAGACCGACAGCAACGGCGGCGTGATCGTGACCGACTGGTACTCCAACCCGAAGAACCCGGGCGAGCGCGTGAAGGTCTCGGTGACTATCCTCGACGCCGATCTGCGGGCCGACGCTCTGCGCGTTGCCGCCAGCCGCGAAGTGAACCAGGGCGGTGGCTGGGTCGCCGCGCCGATCCAGGCTGCCACAGTGCAGAAGCTGGAGGACATCATCCTCACCCGCGCCCGCGACCTGCGCCGCAACTCCGTAGGCTGAGGCTCTACCTACCTTCGTCACTCCCGCGAAAGCGGGAGCCCATCTCCTGACGTCGCGTAACCAATACCACCCGGAGATGGATTCCCGCCTTCGCGGGGTTGACGAAGCTGTGTAAGTGGCGCGCATGCCCGCTGGAGATTTTTAAGCAATGACCGAGCGGTTCGACCCCGCCACCGCCGACACGCGCTGGCAGCGTGTCTGGGACGAGCGCGCGTGCTTCGCCGCCGACGACGCCAGCCCCAAGCCTCGCTCGTACGTCCTGGAGATGTTTCCCTATCCCTCGGGGCGCATCCACATCGGGCATGTACGCAACTACACGATGGGTGATGTGCTGGCCCGCTACAAGCGGATGACCGGCCACGAAGTGCTCCACCCGATGGGCTGGGACGCCTTCGGCATGCCGGCCGAAAACGCGGCGATGGAGAAGGGCGTCCACCCGGGCGGCTGGACCCGCGAGAACATCGCCAACATGAAGGCGCAGCTGAAGCGCCTGGGTTTCGCGCTCGACTGGAGTCGCGAGCTGGCGACCTGCGAGCCCGAGTATTATGGCCACGAGCAGGCGCTGTTCCTCGACTTGTACGACGCGGGGCTGGTCTATCGAAAGGAAAGCTCGGTTAACTGGGACCCGGTCGATCAGACCGTGGTCGCAAACGAGCAGGTGATCGACGGCCGTGGCTGGCGCTCGGGCGCACTGGTCGAGAAGCGCAAGCTCAGCCAGTGGTTTCTGAAGATCACCGACTTCGCCGAGGAGCTGCTCGAAGGCGTGCAGGGCCTCGAGAACTGGCCCGACAAGGTCAAGCTGATGCAGGAGAACTGGATCGGCAAGTCGCGCGGCCTGCAGTTCCGGTTTGCGCTCACTTCCCCCCTCCCCTTCAGGGTAGGGGCCGGGGGCGGGGGCTCTCAACCTGAAGCCTCACTCGGCGGCGAGAGCCCCCACCCCAACCCCTCCTCTGAAGGGGAGGGGCTCGCAGGCACCATCGAGGTCTACTCGACTCGCCCCGACACCATCTTCGGCGCCAGCTTCGTCGCCGTCGCGGCCGAGCACCCGGTGGCGCAGGCAGTCGCTGGGGGTTCGCCCGAGGCTCAGGCGTTCATCGAACTGTGCAAGCAGGGCGGCACCACTGCGGCCGAGCTGGAAACGGCCGAGAAGCTGGGCTTCGACACCGGCCTCAAGGTGCGCCATCCGTTCACCGGCGCCGACCTGCCGGTGTGGATCGCGAACTTCGTGCTGATGGACTACGGCACCGGCGCGGTCATGGGCGTGCCCGGCCACGACCAGCGCGACTACGAGTTCTCGACCAAGTACGGATTGCCGATCGTCCGCGTGGTCGCGGCCGATCCCGCGGAGGCCGATGCGCCGTTCAAGGGTGAGGCCGAGGCCGGCGACGGCGTGCTCGTCAACTCCGACTTCCTGACCGGCATGAGCGTCGCCGATGCTAAGGCCGCCGTCATCGCCCGCGCCGAGAGCGAAGGCTGGGGCGAGGGCAAGACCGTGTGGCGCCTGCGCGACTGGGGCGTCAGCCGCCAGCGTTATTGGGGCACGCCGATCCCGTTCATCCACTGCGACGCGTGCGGCGTGGTGCCGGTCCCCAAGGACCAGCTGCCCGTCGTGCTGCCCGAGGACGTCGATTTCCAGACACCCGGCAACCCGCTGGTGCGCCATCCCACCTGGAAGCACGTCGACTGCCCGAGCTGCAAAGGCCCGGCCACGCGTGAGACCGACACGCTCGACACCTTCGTCGATTCGTCGTGGTACTTCCTGCGCTTCGCCAGCCAGCCGGCCGACAAGCCGTTCGACCCTGAGGTCATCAAGCAATGGCTGCCGGTGGAGCAGTACATCGGCGGCATCGAGCACGCGATCCTGCACTTGCTCTACGCCCGCTTCTGGACCCGCGCGCTCGCCCGGATCGGCAAGATCGAAGTCCAGGAGCCCTTCGCCAGCCTGTTCACGCAGGGCATGGTGACGCACGAGACCTACGCATCAGGCGTAAATTTCTTCGCCGCTGGCACCAGCTTTGTTCCGGAGCTCGTGGAGTTCCGCGAAGGCGTGCCTTTCTTGGTCGGCAATGACTTGGCGCTGGATGTTGAGCCGATCGAACCCGGAGCTATAAGCTTTTACGTTCCGCCGGACCGAGTTGAGAAGCGCGGCGGACAGGCCTACTTCGCTGGCACCGACTACCCGATAATTGTCGGGCGCGTCATCAAGATGTCGAAGTCGAAGAAGAACGTCGTCGACCCCGACGCGATCGTCGCCACCTACGGCGCCGACGCGATCCGCTGGTTCATGCTCTCCGACAGCCCGCCAGAGCGCGACCTGCCGTGGTCGGAAGCCGGGATCGAAGGCTGCTGGCGCTTCGTCCAGCGGCTGTGGCGCCTCTTCGCGCAGCACGACGCGAGCGCCACCGGCGAAGACAAGGTGATCGACCGCAAGCGCGATCAGACCGTCGCGCTCGTCGCCCAGGACATCGAGGCACTGTCGTTCAACAAGGCCGTCGCCCGCATCTACGAGCTGACGAGCGTGGTCGAAAAGGCCGCGCCCTCGGCCAGCCGCTCCGCCGCGATCCGCACGCTGCTGCTGCTGGTCGCGCCGATGATGCCCCACCTGGCCGAGGAAGCTTGGAGCGCGATCGGTGACGATCTGGTCTCACTCGCCCCTTGGCCGCCGGTCGACCCGGCACTGCTGGTCGAGGACGAGGTGACCATCGCCGTCCAGGTGAAGGGCAAGCTGCGCGACACGCTCACCGTGGCCAAGGGCACCTCCAAGGACCAGCTGGAGGCGCTTGCGCTCGCCAGCGACAAGGTGCAGCGTGCGCTCGACGGGGCCGAGATAAGGAAAGTCATCGTGGTGCCTGACCGCCTGGTCAACCTGGTCGCATGAGGCTCCTCGCTGCCGCCTTGTGCGCGCTTTTGCTGTCCGGATGCGGGCTGCAGCCGATGTATGCGGGCGGCGGCAACGGCACCGTCGCGCGCGGTCTGGCAGGCATCCAGATCGCCGCCATCGAAGGGCGCGCCGGCTGGCTGGTGCGCAATGCCCTGAACGACAAGCTCGCCAGTGCGAACAATGAGGCGCCGCGCTATCGGCTCGACGTGCGGCTCGACGATCAGCTCGAAGCCTTCGGCCTGCTCAGCGACGATACCGTCAGCCGCGAGCGGCGCACCTTGCGCGCCCGCTACCAGCTGGTTGATCTCAGCGACAACGCCATCCTGCTCGACGCCACCGCCGGTTCGGATGCGGGCATCGACGTGATCTCGTCCGACTACGCGACCGTGGCCGCCGAGCAGACCGCGCTGGAGAACCTTGCCAAGGACGTGGCCGACCGCATCGTCACCAACGTGGCGCTGCAGCTACGCAAGAGCCAGGCGCCGTCACGCTAAGCGTCTCGCCGAGGTGATCTGGCCATGAAGGCGACTCAGAAGGACTTCGCGAGCCTGGCGCCCAAGGCGGCGTCGTCCGCGCGCGTGTTCTTCTTCTGCGGGCCGGATGAGGCCGGCGCTGCCGATGCCGCAGCCCGGATCGTCTCGCTGCTGCCCGATCCGGGCGAGCGGATCGAGTTCTCCGGCGCCGAACTGCGCCGCGATCCCGTCCGCCTGGGGGACGAGGCTCGCTCCACCTCGTTGTTCGGCGGCACGCGCCACATCTGGATCCGCGCCGCCGGCGACGATGCGCACGATGCCGTTGCCAACCTGATCGAGGGCGACGTGGATCCCTGCCCGGTGCTGATCGTGGCCACTGGCGCCTCGGACAAGTCCCGCACGGCGAAGTTGCTGGCCGTCAGGCCCGATGCGCTGGTCGCGATGTTCCATCCGCCCGATCTCGGCTCCGTGACCGCCAGCGTGCGCAACCAGGCCGGCGCAGCAGGCTTGCGCCTCACCAGCGAACTTGCCGAGCGAATCGCCCGCGGCGCCGGTCTCGACACGCGGCTGGTCCGTTCCGAGATCGGCAAGCTGGCGCTCTATTGCGACGCCAGCCCGGGAAGCCCGCGCACCGTCACCCAGGACGATCTCGACGCAATCGGCGCGCAGACTTCGGACGACGATTTCGCGCCGATCGTCGATGCGGTGATGGGCGGAAAGCGCGAGCGGCTCGGTCCGGAGCTGGCGCGCATGCGGGCGATGCAGATCTCGCCGGTCGGCTTGCTGCTGGCGATCGAGCGCCGCGTGGCGCAACTCGCCGCATTGTCCGCCCGGATGGGGCCAGGCCAGAACCTCGCGCAGTTCCTGGACGCTGAGGCGAACGCGCGGCGAATCTTCTGGCGCGACAAGGCCGTGCTGGGCGACCAGCTCCGCGCTTGGCGAGGGCCCAGACTCGAGCGCCTGGTGCAACGCATCCTGACCCTTCACCAGACCATGCTGGGCAACAGTGCGGACAGCGAACTGCTGTTGGCTCAAGAGCTTGCGACGATCGCCCGGCTCGCCGGTTCCGAATTGGCACGCAAACGATAAGGCGGCCACACGCAAAGCATTGCGCAAGAAAAGTTACGGGATTATACCTGTTGCACTGCAGCATTGGCAGTGTCGATGTGGCCGAATGGGAAAACATGACGGCGCTGCGGGGTGAAACCGGTTCAGGGAGCCAACAGCGAATGAATGCACCGTTCGCAGTGCGCCCGCTAGCGGGCACCGAAGCCGTCGCCGAAGAACTGGTCGTCGCCCCCTCGCTCGAGCGGCGAAGACTGCAGTGCTACCTTGCGCTGATGGTCGGCGACATCGTCTCGATCTTCGCCGGCTTCGGCCTTGCAGGGTACTTGTTCTCAGGGTGGGACGGGCTGTCGGACGCGCTGGTGCAGAGCGAACTGCTGCTGCCGGTGTTCCTGACGATCGCGCTCTACAATGGCTCGTACTCGGTTGCCGCCTTGCGCGACTCGTGGATCGGCATCTTCCGCTCGCAGGCGGCCTTGCTGCTTTCGGTGGCAGCGGTGGTCTTCATCGCCTTTTTCGCCAAGGCCTCGTCCGACTTCTCACGCCTGGGCTTCAGCAGCGGCACCATCTGCACCATCTTGCTCCTGCTATGGATGCGGCTGCAGATGCGCAGCTTCACGCAAGCTCGCTGCGGGGCGAACCCGTACAACGAACTTGTGATCGACGATGGCGGACCGCGCGTCGACATCCCCGGCGCGATCCGTGTGTCGGCCAGCGCAATGGGCCTCAAGCCCAACCTCAACGATCCGCACATGCTCGATCGCATCGGCCTGGCGCTGCGCAACATCGACCGCGTGATTGTCAGCTGCCCGGCTGCGCGCCGTGCCGACTGGGCGATGATGCTGAAGGGTGCCAACGTCGACGGCGAAGTGCTCGACGACGAAGTCGCGCGACTCGGCGCGCAAGGCGCGCGCGTCCACAGCGGGCACGGGTTGCTGCTGGTCTCGGCCGGCCCGCTGGGCCTACGAGACCGCATCATCAAGCGTCTGCTCGACATGGCGTTCGCCGGCACCGCGATCCTGCTGCTCTCGCCGCTCCTGGTGGCGGTCGCCGCCGCGATCAAGCTGCAGGACCGGGGCCCCGTGTTCTTCGTGCAGCGCCGCATGGGCCGCGGCAATCGCTTCTTCAACATGTACAAGTTCCGTTCGATGACGGTGGCGCTGTGCGACAGCGAGGGCAACGTCTCGGCCTCAAAGGACGACCAACGGATCACCCGCGTGGGCAAGTTCATCCGCGGCACCTCGATCGACGAACTGCCGCAGCTGTTCAACGTGCTGCTGGGCGACATGAGCCTCGTCGGCCCTCGCCCGCACGCGATCGGCTCGCAGGCCGGCACCAAGCTTTTCTGGGAAATCGATTTGCGCTACTGGCAGCGCCACAGCCTGAAGCCGGGCCTCAGCGGTCTGGCGCAAGTGCGCGGCTTCCGCGGCGCGACGGAGAAGGAGACGGACCTGACCGACCGCCTCCAGTCCGACCTCGAGTACCTCGAGGGCTGGACGATCATGCGCGACATCAAGATCATCTTCCTGACCTTGCGCGTCCTGGTCCACGATCGGGCGTTCTGAGGCTCCCTGATCCTCTCTCCGGCGGGGAGAGGATATGCTGCCTACTGCTTCTTGGGAACGCTGAAGGTGCCCGTCACCCGGCCTTCGGCCGAGGACACCCCGCTGTTGAGGTCCACCACGAAGCGGTTGCCGTGCAGGGTATCGCCGCCGCCGCGCTTCAGCGAGGCGTTGCCGACCATCGTGATCACTCGGCGGTTGAAGTCGTAGATACCGACATCGCCCGTCGCGATTTCATCGTTGCGGGTGACGGTCACGCCGCCGGTCGCAGTGATGCGCTGGATCTGCATCGAGCCCTGGTTGGTGAAATCGACCACCGTGCGAGCCGCGCGCAGGCGCAGCTCGGCCTGTTTGACGTCGACGTTGCCCGACAGGACGACGCGGTTCTGCTTGTCCTGCAGCTCGATCCGATCGGCGGCGTAATCCACCGGCGCATTGCTGTTGTGGCCCGAAATCGCCTGCGCACCCAGCTGCTGCGCGCCAACGATGCCAAGGCTCGCGACGGCACCGGCCAGGATCGCGCTGCGGAGGCGGTTGCGCGTCATTTCGGGATCCTCAGCTTGCCGGGCGTCATGCGTAACCGGGCGTTACCTTCGAGCTTCACGGTGCGGTCTTCCAGGTTCGCCTCGATCCGGTCGGCCCGAAAGGTGCCGGTCGGGACCGATCCCGAGACGCCGCCCGCCCCCACCGCGTTCTGCGACTTGATGTCGACCGCGACGTTGTTGGTCTGCATCCGGTAGCCGTCCGCAGCGGTGAAATCCACCGGTCCATCGACGGCGATCTTCTCGGTGTTGTAATTGTAGGCGCCGGTCGGCGCGCGGATCTCGGCCGGACCGTCGTTCAGCTTGAGCCGGGCGATCAGGTCGTTCAGCCGTACCACCGGCACTGCGGCCGTCTGCTGCACGGCGCTGCCGGCGGTGAGCACGAAAGGCCGGCCCTTGTTGTCGGCGCCTTTGTAGGCTGCGTCGGCGACTTGCACGCGCTCGTTGGTGATCGCCACCTTGTTGCGGTCGAGCAGGAAGCTGATCTCGCCGCGGGGGCTGAGCGGTACCAGGATCATCACGGCCGCCATCAGGCCGATGCCGGCCGGCAGGGCCTTGCCCAGGAAGCCGACCATGCGGTCGTGCGATCCGCCGGGCGCCGCGAACTGGCGCCGGCGGTTGCGGACCTGGGTGGCTTGGAGCGACATGGGATTGGCTCAGGCCGCTTCGTGGCTGAAGATGTCGTGTTCGGGCCAGCCGGCCAGGTCGAGCCGGGCACGGTGGGGCAGGAAGTCGAAGCAGGCCTGCGCCAGCTCGGTCCGGCCCTCGCGCGCTAGGCGCTCGACGAAGATGTCGCGCATGGCGTGCAGGTAGCGCACGTCGCTTGCGGCATATTCGCGCTGTGGTTCCGATAGTTCGCCCGCGCCCCAGTCGCTCGACTGCTGCTGTTTGGAGATCTCCTTGCCCAGCAGCTCGCGCACGATGTCCTTGAGGCCATGCCGGTCGGTGTAGGTGCGCGTCAGCTTGCTGGCGATCTTGGTGCAGAACACCGGCGCTGCCGTGGTACCCATGTAGTGCTCGATCGCGGCCAGGTCGAAGCGCGCGAAGTGGTAAAGCTTCAGGCGCTCCGGATCGCCCAGCACCGCGCGCAGGTTCGGCGCGGCATAGTCGCTGCCGACACGGAAGCGCACCAGGTGCTCGTCCCCTCCGCCGTCGGAGATCTGGACCAGGCACAAACGGTCGCGCGGGGTGATAAGCCCCATCGTTTCGGTATCGACGGCAACCGGGCCCGGCGCCAGGACGCCTTCGGGAAGATCTTCTTCGTGGAGATGGACAGCCATAAGCCTGGGATGCTTAAGGCTTGGCCCAAGCTTTCGCAATGGGCGCATCGGCCATGACCACCCACGATTCCGCCCGCTTGCTGCCTGACAGCTGGCGCAGAGCGCTGCAGCCGGTCCTCGAGCGGCCTGAGACGCAGGCGCTGCTGGCTCTCCTCGATGCCGAGGAAGCGGCCGGCAAACGCATCTACCCACCACGCGAAAGCCGGCTGCGGGCCTTCACGCTGACGCCGCTCGATGCGGTCAAGGTCGTGATCCTCGGGCAGGACCCCTATCACGGCGCCGGACAGGCCCATGGCCTCGCGTTTTCGGTGCCTGACGGGGTAAAGGTGCCGCCTTCGCTGCGCAACATCCGCAAGGAGATCGCGGCGGATCTGGGTCTCGCAGTACCGGCTGGCGGCAATCTCGAGCATTGGGCCGAGCAAGGCGTGCTGCTGTTGAACACCTCCCTCTCCGTTGAGGAGGGCAAGGCGGGCTCGCACGCCAAGCGCGGCTGGGAGGCTGTTACGGACGCGGCTGTTGCGGCTGTTGCGGCTCAGGCTCAGCCTTGCGTATTCATGCTGTGGGGTGCCCATGCGCAGAAGAAGGCCGAGCAGGTCGACGGTCGGGCGCAAGGTCCGCACCTGGTGCTGACCGCGCCGCACCCCAGTCCACTATCGGCGTGGACTGGGTTCTTCGGCTCGCGCCATTTCAGCCGGGCGAACACGTTTCTTCAAGCGAACGGGCGTGGGGCGATCGATTGGAGCTAAGCCGCCGCGTTGGCGTGCTTCGACAAGCTCAGCACAGGCGCTGTGCTGAAACCTGTAAAAGGCGAGGTTATCCAGTATCAATGCTTAGGCTCAGTTGCTGGACGAGAAGACCGAGCGATCGCAGCCTGCATTACGCTAATGCGCTACTCGGGCAGCAGTGCACGCCCCTCCAAGCGCGCCACCGCGTGCCGGACGACCTTGTCGAGCGCTTCGTTCGAGAAGAAACCGCCAGGGATAAGGCACCGGTCCACCAGGACCCGGCGCAAGGCAGCGAAGGTTTCGGGGTCGGGCCGGGCCGGGCTTGTCCAAAAGGCATCTAGGCCATTCTGGAAGGTGACGTCGGCAATATCGTAAACGGCGTGGCCCAGGGCGACAACGGGCACGCCTTCCGCCAGGGCGAGGGTTCCGCTAGTGCTGTTGATGGTTACCATCCCCAGCGCGCGGCGGGTGACCGGCACGATGTCCCCAGCAGGCAGGTAGTCGACCCGATCGGCGACACCCGCTTGCGCCGCGATGTCGGTGGTTTCCTGGGACCAGTCGCGCACGCCGTTGTCCAGCGGATGCTCTTTAACCACCAGGCGGGTATGCGCGGGGGCATGGGCGGCAAACGAGCCGATCACTAGCTTCAGCGCATCGGCAATCCCTGCGAACGGCGAGTGCAGGCGGATCTGCGCGTCGGAGTCGAGTTGCAGCGGGAAGATGAAATAGGTCGCGTCCCTATCTCGCAGACGCTCCAGCAGCATATCGCTGCGCCGCTGGTCGTCCTTGCGCCGGCGCAGCTTGCGAGCCCAGCCCATCCCTTCGATCAAAGGATGCCACGGCCGGTGGTTGGTCCAGTGCGGGTAGTGCCAGCGGGTGAAAACGTCCGCGGCGTTGTACAGCAGGCCCTCGATCGCGCGACGGCGGAAGGAGGAAGGAACTTGCGCGTGCGGCGGCACCGGGGGAAGGGCGGCCGCGGTTTCGCGGTACCATACCGGATCGCGCGGCAGCGAGGAGTGGCCGTTCACGCCGCCCAGCTCCAGCGTCACCCAGTCAGGCCGGATATAGCCTTCCTCGAACACGTGGACCAGCACGCCCATGTCGCGGCAGAGGCGGATGGCGGGCATGTGATGGTCCCGGCAGTCACCGAACAAGGTGACGTCAGTAACGCCATGCTGGCGGATCACCCCTTCCAGCCAGGCGGGCCATTCCTCTAGCGAACCGCGATAGTCGATGCCGCCGGGCAGGCGCCAGAACAGCCGGTCGCCGCCGTTGAAGTTGATCTTGTGGACATCGTGCCCGGCCCGGATCAGCTCCTGGCCAAGGCGCCGGAAAAGCGGCCCCATCAATCCTTGCAGCAGCAGTATCGATTTGCGGCCTCGATCGACATGGGGGCTGGAGGCGGGGCGGGGGGCACTCTGAAGGTGCTCTGACATGAAGACGGTTTTTCTGTTCCGGAACAATGGCGGCCAAGGGACAAGCGGCCGATAGAGTGTGGTTTCCTTGTCGATAACGCTCGCGCGCCGGGGCGACAAGCCCGTGCTAATCCGCTTCCCCTGAACACGGACTGTGCTGCTGGTGACAGTCCGTGCCTTGGCCGTTATGGCCCTGCGTCCGCCCGATCACGAGCACGTGCCGGCGCCGAGGAAGTGCCAGGGAAGAATAAGTGGCGTCAGCGTCCTACATTGCAGCGTGCCTGGGCGGGCTTGCGGGAGCGGTCCTGGTGGACATGCTCGCCCGGCCACGCGGATGGCGCAGCGGCGCGGGGCTGTGGTTGCTGGCTTGCCAGGTCATCGCGCTGTTCGGCGCCATGCTGGCGCTGTGCGGAAGCGTGGGCGTGTCGGTCGCCTTCGTGCTGGCCGTGCTGGCGCTGCTGGTGATTGCTTCCAACGCCAAGCACGCGATGCTGGGCGAGCCGCTGGTGTTTTCCGACCTGGCGCTTATCGCCTCGATCTTCCGTCATCCCCAGTTCTACTTGTCCGCGGTGGCGCCCTGGCAGCGGGTGGCCGGCGCGGTCGTCGCGCTGGCGTTGCTGTTCGTCATCGCGTGGCTGGCAGTGGCCGATCTGGCCCCCCACGCGGCGGGGCTGGCCACCATGCTGGGTGCACTGGCCTTGCTGGCGGTGAGCGTGCGCGTTTCGCTGAGGCACCTGGCCCGTGAGCCGCGCAACGAGGCGGACGTGCGTTGCCTGGGCCTGACACCCACGGTCATGCTGTACTGGCGGCGCTGGCAGCAGAGCCGGGACCCCGAGCCATGTCCGTCGGTCATGCGCCGCAGCCCGCACGCAGCGCCCGAGCAGGTGGTGATCATCCAGTGCGAGAGCTTCGCCGATCCTGCCGCGCTGTTCGGTGACCCGGCCTTGGCACTTGCGGGCCTAGAGGCGGCGCGGGGCCATGCCTGGCAGTACGGCAACCTGCATGTCAGCGGCTTTGGCGCTTACACCATGCGCACCGAGTACGCCGTGCTGTTCGGGCGCGAGGAGCACGAGCTCGGCTTCCGGCGCTACGACCCGTTCCTGACGGCGCTCAGCGAAGCGAGCTATGCGCTGCCGGCTAGGCTCGGGCCGCGGTGGCGCAGCCTGTTCGTCCATCCCCACGACATGCGGTTCTACGGTCGCGATGCGATCATGCCGGCCGCAGGTTTTGGCGAGCTGGTGGGAGAGGACCGGTTCGTGCCGCCGGCGCCGGGCGAGGGGCGCTACGTCACCGACACGGCGATGGCCGACGTTATTCTCGCATCGGCTCGGGCCGCGCAGGAGCCGAGCCTGCTCTATGCCGTGACGATCGAGAACCATGGGCCCTGGGCTCCCGACCGGACGTCTGAAACCGGCGACTTACCGGGCGATCTCACAGCCAGCTACTTGCGGCTTGTGCGGAACAGCGATGCGATGCTGGCGCGGCTGATCGCGGGCCTGGCTGATCTCGGCCGCCCGGCCATGCTGGTGTTCTTCGGCGATCACCGGCCCAGCATACCAGGAGCGACTAACCCCGCCGGCGATCGCCACACGCCCTATGTCATCATGCGCTTCGATACGGAGGGGCGGGCCATGCTCGGTGAGAAGCGATGCATCGACCTGACACCGGCAGGGTTGCACCACGTTGTTCTCGACCTGGTGCTCGGCGAGCCGGCTTAAGGCTGCTCTAAGCCGGCGGCGTGAGCGACAGCAACAAGCGGTCGCGCAAGGGGGCAGGGAGGAGCCGATCGAACAGGCGTAGGAGCGCGAAGGGCCAAGGCAGGATGAGGTGTGCCTGCCTACGCTCGACAGCCCGTACGATCCGCGCGGCCACATGATCGGGCTGCAGCGCCAATGGGCGAGCTTTTCCGTTTTGGTGCAATTCTGCCGGGTCGATGAAGCCGGGAGATACCAGCGTCACCGACACGCCATGCGGCCGCAGGCTCAGCCGCAGCGCCTGGGCGAATCGCGCGAGCCCGGCCTTGGTGCCCGAATATGCGGCGGCAAAGGGCAGGGCATGAAATGCCGCGGCCGAGCCGATGAAGACCAGCGCGCCCCTGCGACGTGTTGCCATGCGCTCGGTCAGGGCAGCCCCGATCGCAGCGGGTGCCGTGAAGTTCACGGTGCCAAGCCGCCTGACGAGCTCGGCCGATTCGACGAGGTCGCCCGCACCCCGGGTCTCGCCAAGTCCCGCTACCAGCAAGGCAATGTCGAACGGTGCGGCCGCGTCTTCAGCGCGAGCGGCTTCGAGCGCGGCGGGCACATCCGCGATGTCGAGCGATCGGGTGTCGACCTTCGCACCTGCAGCAAGGCACGTCGCACCGATGGCGGCCAGGCGCTCGGGATCGCGTCCCCATAAGGAAAGATGGGCGCCAGGCCGCGCGTAAGCGCGCGCGAGCGCGCCTCCCAGCTCGCCCGATGCCCCCGTCACCAGGATCCGGGTGGTCGTGGTCGGGGGCTGGGTAGGACCATCATTCGCCGCCACGACTATCACCATTCCGCTGCACCTGCGCTCAATTCATCCTATTGAAATCTATTGTTGCTTGACAGGTGAGCCGCGCTACTCTCCACGGTTATCGCAATGCCTTCTAGTATTTCCAGCTTGCCTCGGGCCCGTTTGTTCAAGAACGCGTACTTGGATAAGCTGACGTTGATGTCGCCCCGCACCTTCCTCGTAAGCTGGGCGCTGCTGCTCCCGGCGATCGCGTGGGTGGGCTGGGGTTCAGCCGATCTTTTGCAAGGGATCGGCCTGGTCGCCGCGGGCCTGCTGGCGTGGACCTTGTTCGAGTACGGGATGCATCGCTATCCGTTCCACTTCACGTCGAAGCAGCCGCTGCTGCGCCGACTGGTGTTCCTGATGCACGGCATCCACCACGAGAGCCCGAACGACCCCATGCGCAACCTTATGCCGCTGCTGGTCAGCCTGCCGATCTCGGCAGTGGCCTGGGGCAGCAGCCTGGCGTTGCTCGGCTCGGCGGGAACCTGGCTGTTCCTGGGCTGGATGACCGGTTACGTCATCTACGATCTGCTGCACTACGCCTGCCATCAGTGGCCGATGCAGAGCAAGCTGGGTGCCGCGCTCAAGCGCCATCACATGCTTCACCACCACTTCGACGAGAGCGGCAACTATGCGATCTCGGCGATCTTCTGGGATCGCGTGTTCGGCAGCCGGATCAGCTCGCTCAAGCGCTGAGCGCCTGCCGTTCTCTGCAGCGAACGGTCTTACCGCATCTCAAGCGCGTCCGTGCAGCCGGGCGATCGCCTCAGCCACGATCGCCATATGCTCTCCCCAAGTCGGCGCATGCCAGCGGGTGAGTCGCTCCAACTGCGCGGCGTAGCGGGGTCCCCGCGCGGCGTGGTCGAGGATCGCCGCCGCCCATCCCGGCCCGTCGAGCGGGTCGAGGTATTCGGGTACGTCGCCGCCTACTTCGCCCAGCGCTGCGATGGTGCTGCAGATCACCGGCGTTCCGACCGATAGGGCTTCGGCTACCGGCATGCCGTATCCCTCGGCGAAGGACGGCATCAGCAGCGCGCGCGCGCCGCGCAGCCATCTGGCAAGGCTCGCATCGGAACAGCCGCTCAACTCTTCGACATGGCCGACGAGCGCAGGACAGCGCTCCAGCATGTCGACGATCTGTTCGTTTTCCCAGCCTCGGCGGCCGATGACGACGAGGCGCGGAATCTCCGCGGGTGGCAGCGTCTCAGCGAAATGGCGCCATAGGTGCAAAAGCAAGAGATGGTTCTTGCGCGGCTCTATAGTGCCGAGGCAGACGAAGTAGGGGCGTCCGTCGCCCTGCGCCGGAGCGTTGCCGGCCCGCAGGGGCTCGGTGCCGAGCAGCGCGACATCGATAGTCGGCCGGCGGTTGCCGCGATCGAGCCAGGGCTGCACCGAGCGCGCCGTAGCCGCGGAGTTCACGATCACCGCGTCGGCGGTCGCCGCCACCGTTTCGATCCGTCGTTGGTGCAAGGCTGCGCCGCCGGGCCGGGCGTATTCGGGAAATTCGATGGGGATCAGGTCGTGCACCATGCACAGGAACCGGGCCTGCTCGCGAGCGAGGATGCGCTCGACCTTGGCCAGGTTGATCAGGTGGTGCGGCGAGGCCTGCACGTAGACCGCATTGGGCAGCACCGCCTTTGCGCGCGAGGGCAGCAACTTCGCGAGTTGCGGCATGACCGAGAGCAGCGAACGCTGACGCGGGTGCTCGTCCTGGCTTGACCATCGTTGGTCGAGTTCGTCGAGGTAGGCGAGGGCGGCCTTGCGGGGTAGTCGTCCGTAGAGGCCTGAGGGATGGACCGCCGCGAAGGTGAGCGCATCACCATAGTGCGCCAGCAGCCCGCGGGCATATGCCATCTCCACCCGGTCCACGCCCGAGGGCGTCGAATAGCGGACGCGCGAGATCAGGCGCGAGATGTCGAGGATGACTGCGCTCATCGCAACGCTCCAGTGACCCGGCGCATGATCCGGCCCTGCCAGCGGCGCAGCGGTTCGACCCACTGCAAGCGGTTGGGGGCATCGGCGTTGGACATGCGGGAAATCAGCACTTCGGGAGGGCAGGGCAGCTTGGTCACCGGGTCGAGGTAGCGCGGGTACAGGATCAGCACGCCAGCCACGAGCGCGTCGAGCGACAGCGCTCGCCCCCGCCGCGAGGGCAGCGCGCCAAGGTCGTGGGTCAGCCCCCATCCCGCATAGAACGGGGTGCCGTGGCAGGTCACGGCGCACCCGCGCAGCAGCGCCTCGAAGCCGGTGAGCGAGGTGATGACGTGGACGGCATCGACCGCGCCAAGCAGCGCAGCCATGCTGGGGCCGCGCACGATACGGTTTGCGATCTGGAGGATATCGGCGTCTGGCACCGAGCCCTTGCGATGCCCCGCGTCGACGTCCGGATGCGGGCGGAACCAGATCTCCGCGTCGGGTTCCAACGCGCGGGCGCGGCGCAGGAGTTCGAGGTTCGAGGTCAGCCCGCCCCCGCCGGCGAGCACCGACATGTCGTCTTCCACTTGCGCGGCAACCAGCACGAGGCGGCGTCCTGGCTGTCGCTCGGGCACCGGCTCGGCCGACCCGGCGGCGTACTTGCTGATGCCAGCCGCGACGATGGTGTCGCGCAAGGCGCGTGCGCGTTCGAGCAGGCGCTGGGAGAACTCCGTCGCGGCGAGGATCTGCTCCAAATCGCTCGGCTCGCGCGGATCGAAGTGGATGCCCGACGCATCGACCACCACCGATGCCGGGGGCACCAGATGCACGCCCAGGCCGACCGAGCGGACGAAGCCATCCTCCACGCGCACCAGCGGCACGTGGGCAGCGCGGCTGCGCGCGATCAGCTCTGGCGAGACACGCGAAGGCCAGATGGCGAGGGCGCCACCCGCGCGCTGTGCCGCGGCGCGTGCACGGTCGGCGCTGCGGAACATCCGCAAGCGCCGCTGCGGGTGCCACAGGAAGCGCCGGATTTCGGCCCGCTTCCACCAGGCCATGCCGCAAGCGGCGGCGATCGAGCGATTCGCCTCCAGCATCGCGCGCCAAGCGGCGAGCAGCTCGATGGTGGCTTCGATTGAGGACGGCGCGCCGGTGAACGGATCGCGCCAGTATGCGGACGTCAGCGCCGCGGCGGCGAGCGCGTCCAGCCTCGGTCCGTCATCACCCGGTGCGCCGAAGCGGCCGGGCGAGAGCACGCGCACTGTGACGCCGCTGATCCGCGCAATTGCGATCCACTCGTCGTCGCCATGGGCGACAAGGGACTGGGCCCCGTCCAAAGCGGACCATGGATCGACGTCACCACGCCATTCTCCCCCTCCGGCCGCGACGAGCCGCGCGAGCTTGCGCGTGATCCTTCGATCGGCGGCAATCCAGACCGTCGATCTGCGCTCGGCCGGAGCCATCGCAGTCGAAAGCTTCGTGGCGTCGCGGGTGTTGCGTGGTCGCACGACTGTCTCGGGAGGTGACGCGAGATACGCGCAATCGGCCCAGAACCGCCCGCCGACTCGCGCCCGGCGCACAAGCGCGAAGAGCTCGACCGCATGTCCGGGCGGCAGGCTCAATGTCTCGCCAGGCGTCGACACGGCGCCATCGGCGGCAGGGAAGGGCGGTGCGCGCAGCAGCGGAACGGTGGCCGGCATCACGGTCGTCGACCCCAGACTGGGACAGACAGCCCGCCATTCGCGTCGCGCAGGATCGTGCCGTAGCCTCCCGTCGGCAGCTTCAGCGATGCAGTACCGGAGATGGCGGCAAGCAGCTCGGGACGGGCGAGCAGCTCGGGACGGGCGAGCAGCTCGGGACGGGCGAGCAGCTCGGGACGGGCGAGCAGCGCGAAGCGGGCCGCGCCGTTGCTGGTGACGATGAGCGTCGGGCCATCTCGCGGCTCTGCGAACAGGGCGCGCCAGGCGGCGAGTCGCATCGGGGCCTCAACTATCCAGTCCGGCGGCGGCTCGGCGCGACTGTCCCATGCATCGAGCGCAGCCTGGCCGACCCGCGCCAGGACCGCGCTCTCGGCCATGTCCTCGTCGGGACCGTGGTCGATCTCGCGCAGCCAGTCGCACGATTCGGGAGCAGGGCTGGCCTCGAGGCATGCGGCGATCGTGCCGGCGGTCTGGCGTGTGCGCAGGAGCGGGGACACCAGAATGCGTGCGAAATGAAAGCCATGATCCGCGAAGTGGCGGCCAAGCGCCTCGGCCTGCGCCACGCCGCCCTGGGTCAACGGCAAGTCGGTGCGTGCTCCGATCCGCCGCGGCAGTTCACCAGGCTCAAATGTATTTCCGTGACGCACGATAACGAACATGGCGGCGCCATAGCCGGGCTGCGCACCGGAAAGCCAGTCCGGCTTAGGCAGGAAAGGGGTCGCCGAGCCGGGCGATCGCGGCCTCGGCCAGGGCGAGGTCGGCTGGTGTGTCGATGCCCGACATGGCGTGGACAGGCTGCTCGACCTCGATCGTGGCGATGGTCTTGCCGCCCTCGAGGAAACGCAGCTGTTCCAGTCCTTCGAGCTTTTCGTAGCGGCTCTGGGGAGCGGCGGCGAACCAGGCGAGCGCGCCCAGGCGGTAACCGTAGAGCCCCAGGTGCTGCCACACCGGAGAGAGCGTCCCTGCCTCGCGCAAGGCCGCTTCGTCCCGGATCGCCGGCAGGATCGCCTTGGAGAACCACAGCGCGCGGCCCCCTTCGTCCCGCACGCACGTAGTGCCGCTGAACGGCGAGGTCTGCTTGTGCTGCCGCAATCGGTCGAGCCGGTCCCAGGTCAGCTGATAGACCGGCGTCGCGACGTCGGCGCCGCTGCTGCGCAGTGTGGCGACCAAGCCTGCCACCACGGCGGGAGGAACGAAGGGCGCATCGCCCTGCAGGTTGATCACGAGCGCCGGAGCGGACGGCCGCGCGCAAGCTGCGGCATAGGCCCGCGCGGAACCCGAATCGAGCGCCGCCTCGGTCAGCGCGACTTCGGCGCCGAGTGCCTGCGCATGCTCGGCGATGCGCGCGTCGTCGGTAGCCACGACCACGTCGCAATTGCCGGCCTGCTCAGCGGTCGTACGGGCGATAGCCACCACACGCTCCAGCAAGGTGCGTCCGGCGATCTGCAGTAGCGGCTTGCCTGGCAGGCGGGTCGATCTGAATCGAGCCGGAACGACGATGAGGTCGCGAGTCACGTCAGGCGACAACACCTGCCCGGATGATGTCGTGCATGTGCACGATCCCCGTCAGCTTGCTGGTGTCGTCCACGACGAACAGCACCGACACGGCGTTCTCGTTCAGCAGCCGAAGCGCCTCAGACGCCAGAGTCGCCGATGTGACCGTGACCGGCCGCGCGGACATGTGCAGGCCGATCTTATCGTTAAGGTCATGAACGGCGATGCAGCGGCGCAGATCGCCATCGGTAAAGGCGCCGACCAGGACATTGTCCTCATTCACCACAGCGGTGCAGCCATAGCGCTTGAGGCTCATCTCGATCGTCGCGCTTTTCAGCGAGGCATCGCGATCGACTCGCGGCACCGACTCGCCCGTGCCCATGATCTGCCCCACTTCGCAGAGCTGGGCGCCCAGGCGACCGCCGGGATGGAAGGCGCGAAAGTCCGAGGGGGTGAAGCCGCGCGCCTCGATCAGCGCTACGGCCAGCGCATCGCCCAACACCAGCTGCAAAGTCGTTGACGAGGTGGGCGCCAGCTCATTGGGGCAGGCCTCGCGCACCTGGGGCATGATCAGGCAGATGTCGGCGGCGCGCCCCGCGGTGCTGTCCGCCTGCGACGTCGCGACGATCAGCTTGATGCCACGGTGCCGGCAATAGTGGAGAATATCGCCCAGCTCGGCCGTCTCGCCCGACCAGGTGATGGCCAGCACGATATCGTCATCGGTGATGATGCCGAGGTCGCCGTGGCTGGCTTCGCTAGGGTGAAGGTAGAGTGCCGAGGTGCCCGTCGACCGCATGGTCGCGGCGATCTTGGACGCGATCTGGCCGCTCTTGCCGATGCCGGTGACGATGACCCGGCCCCGCGTCGCGACAATGGCCTGCAGAGTGGCCTCGATGGCTCCGCCCAGCTGGGGCGCGCTCATGGCGTCGCGCAGCCGCTCCAGCGCTTTCATTTCTATGTCGAGGGTCTTGAGCGCCGATGCGGATGACCGCGACGATACCAGTTCCGGAGACATTTGCATGATTTCGTGCTTCTGACAGCTTGCGCAAAAGGTTACGGCGCGCACCCTCGATAAATGATGCAGTGCGGGATTGCCAGTCGTTTGGTTTGGTCCCAATGAGTCGTGCTGGCGCAAACCGGCCAGCCAGCGTCTGCCGCTTTCCGCAGGTTACGCCATGAATCAAGAACTTAGCTGGCTGCGAGGGTAGTAAAGAATGATCTTTGGCAATCGCCAAATTGGAGCAAGTTCACCGCTGTTCGTGATCGCCGGTCCCTGCGTGATCGAGAGCGAGGAACTGGTGCTGTCTGTAGCCCGGACTCTTGCCGAAGTGGCGCAGCGCCGTGATCTGATGATCGTGTTCAAGAGTTCGTTCGACAAGGCGAACCGCAGCTCAGACCGCTCGTTCCGCGGGCCCGGCATGGACGAAGGGCTGCGCATCCTCGACAAAGTCCGCAAAGAGACCGGGCTGCCGATTCTCACCGACGTGCACGAAGCATCGCAAGTCGAAGCCGTAGCGCAAGTGGTGGACATTCTCCAGACCCCGGCATTTCTCGCTCGCCAGACCGATTTCATCGCTGCGGTCGCCGCCTCGGGCAAGCCGGTGAACATCAAGAAGGCGCAGTTCATGGCGCCCGCCGACATGGCGCAAGTCGTCGCCAAGGCCCGCAATGCGGCCACCGCCGCCGGCTGCGACGCCGACGCGTTCATGGTCTGTGACCGGGGTACGTCCTTCGGCTACAACAATCTGGTCTCCGACATGCGGGGCCTGGCGATCATGGCGCAGACCGGCTGCCCGGTGGTGTTCGACGCGACTCATTCGGTGCAACAGCCCGGCGCGCTCGGAGAGAGCTCCGGCGGGCAGAGCGAGTTCGTGCCGCTGCTGGCGCGCGCGGCCGTAGCGGCAGGCGTCTCGGGCGTGTTCATGGAAACGCATCCCGACCCGGCCAAAGCCTTGTCGGATGGGCCGAACGCTTTGCCGCTCAATCGCTTCGAGGCACTGGTGGCGCGGCTCCAGGCTATCGACATGGTGGTGAAGTCTGCCGCAGACTGACGCGGCGTGGAACCAGCTTGGCGGCAAGCGGCGCGCGATGGATCCCGACGGCGAACGACGATGAACATCAGGACGGCTTTCCTCGCGCCATGGTGGGCGGTGCAACTGCTCACCGGGGCCAAAAGCTTTCTCGATAATCCCATCATCGGATCGCCGCGGATCAACGGGCTTGGGCTTCACGTCGGCCGGGTGCGGATGGCGGCGCGGCTGACGGCTTGGCGTCGCCGGCGCCTGGCCGGCAAGGTTCCCCCCGCATGGCGCGAGGCGTTCGACCGCGACGGCTTCGTCGTCATCCCCAATGTGGTTCCTCCGGAGCAGTTCGCCGCTTTTCGGGCGGCAATCCTCGGTTATCAAGGCCCTGCCCGAGAGATGCGGCAAGGTGATGCGATCACGCGTAGGCTGGCGATCGACCCGGCCATGCTCGCCGCCGTTCCGGGCTTGCGGGCACTGCTGAGGCGCAAGGACCTAGTCGCGCTGTTCCACTACGTCGCCAGCTTCCGCACGACGCCGCTGCATTATGTGCAAACTATCGTCAGCCGCGACGGTGCGAGTGAGGCCGACCCGCAGGAAGCGCTTCATGCCGACAGTTTTCATGCTTCGTTGAAAGCGTGGCTGTTCCTCAATCCCGTGAGCGAGGAGCAAGGCCCGTTTACCTTCGTGCGTGGATCGCACCGCTTCACGCCGGAGCGGCTGGCTTGGGAAAAGCGGCGCAGTCTCGCCGAACCGACGAGCATCGACCGTTTGTCGGCGCGCGGCTCGCCCCGCGTGTCGCCCCAAGACCTGCAAGCGATGGACCTGTCGGATGCCGAGGCGGTGACGGTCACGGGAAACACACTGGTCGTGGCTGATACGGTGGGGTTTCACGCGCGCGGCGCTGCGGTGCAGGCCGGCGAGCGTGTGGAGCTGTGGTCCTATGCGCGGCGCAACCCGTTCCTGCCATGGCTCGGGGGAGATCTGCTGAGCATTCCCGGTCTCGCCGAGCGGCGTATTTCCTGGCTCTGGAGCTTGCGCGATCGGTGGGAGGCGCAGATCGGCCAGCCTTGGCGATCTGTCGGCGTCCGCACACCGACGGACATGGAGACATGAGGGTGGGGCGCAAGGGCCGAGGCAGGCTATCCGACCAGCTCCGCAGGGACGCTCTCAGATGGTTTGCGCCGAATACCTGGATGCCACCGGTCCATGAACGGTACGGTGCTTTGCCATGATGTACCTTGAGCACGCGCTTGTGGCGCTGGCCGTGCAAGCCATCGTCGGACTGCTGACGGGTCGATGGTGGACCGGAGCCGCGCTGGCGTCAGGCTATTTCATCGGGCGCGAAGTGGCCCAGGCCGAATACCGCTGGATTGAGCTCTACGGCGCCGGCTTGCGCGCGAACATGCCACGGTGGGCGGTGTTCGACGTCCGTGTCTGGCCAAAGCTGGACCAGACCATCGATTGGGTCGGACCGGTGCTGGCGACGTGCGGTCTTGCCAGCATCATGAACGCCGATTTTATCAATCGGAAGTGAGAAGCCCGCCCGGTGCCGTGGTGTACCGGGCGGCCTTCACAATGCTTACTTGAAGCGGATGCCAATGCCGCCCATCACGCGCTGGGCGGACGAGTGACCGTGGAAGTTCGAGTAGACGTACTGCGCGTTTACGTAGACCGGCGCACGACCCTGGGTGAGGGTGAACTCGGCGCCGCCGCCCAGTTGGTAGCCGTCGGCATTGTAGTGGTCGTAGACCAGCTGGGTGCCGGTCGGGCCGTCGATGCGCTTGCGCTGCTCGCGGTTAACGTAGCCACCCTTGCCGAACAGCAGGAACTGCGGGGTGACAAGATAACCAACGCGAACAGCCGCGCCGATTTCCTGAAAACCCTTGTGGCAGATGCTGTTGTTGTTCGGCAGGCCGGTGCAGTTCTCGTTGCCCTTGCCCGGTACCCAGTAGCTGCCCTCGGCACCGATCACAACGCGATCGCCCAGCGTGCCATCGAAGCCGATGGTTCCGCCATAGCCGAACTTGTCGTTGTGCTCGCCCTCGGACATGAAGCGGTCGCCGCCGGCATTGGCCTCAAGGCGGACGCCGCGGAACGAGGTTCCGTTGGCAGCCACTTCGGGAGCCGTGTCCTGTGCGAACGCGGGCTGCGCTGCGAAGCCTGCTGCGACGATCGCTGCGAGCGTGAGAGCCTTGGTATTCATAATCACTCCTTGAGCATCTAATTTCGAGTGCGGGAACGGCCCTTGGACCTCGAAGGTTGCAATGGGAACACCACCACCTAGCAAATTGTGAGCAGATGTGACGATTGTGCAACATGGCGGGGGTACGGCAGACGTACCCTCGTTAAGCGCTTCCGCTCACCTTGTGTGCGACTGTCTCACTAGCCCTGTGCTCAGAGGAAGACGGCGGCGATGCTTGGAGGACGGGGCAGCGTCCGTATGCGAGATCATCTACAGGGCATGGGCGGCCGCGAGTAGCAAATTAACATCCGCGAGCGGTTAATGTGCGGGAGGTTCTGCAAAATCCGTTGAGGATCTGAGCGGCCACGGCAGGCTGGTGATGTCTGACTTCACCAACTCCGATGGAGCCCCACCATGACCAGGAATGAGAATAAGCCATAGACCGCTGCCGTCAAAGAGCTGATGGGCGCGAACCACGACGCGTTGCGCAAGATCGTCCAGGATCTGCTGCAGGCAATGCTCGAAGCAGAGATGATCGGGTCGCTTGGCGCTTCGAAGAGCGAGCGCGCGGACGGCCGGGTCGGTTATCGGTCTGGGCATTACAACCGGACGCTTGTCACGCGCGTCGCAAGCTCGAGTTGCGAGTGCCCCAAGGCCGTGACGGGCGGTTCTCGACCGAGTTATTCGAGCGCTATCAGCCGTCGAAATAGGCGCTCGTGGCATCGCTGGCAGAGATGTACGTGCAGGGTGTTTCGACCCGCAAGGTAAAGGCAATCACCCAAGCTGTGTGGCCACAGCTTCTCCGCCTTGACGATCTTGGCGATCAACAAGCAGTTGGACGAAAGCCTGACGGCGTTTGCCCGACGCCGGCTGGATGAGCCGTCCGCCTGTCCCATCATCGCCGCCAAAAATGAGAAGGTCCGCCAGGCAGGCGTCGTTCGCTCATGCGCGGTGCCCATCGCGCTTGGCGTCGATTGGAAGTCCGGCGACAGATCCTCGCGGTTGAGCTCGCGAATCGCGAGAGCCGCTCGTCGTGGAAGGATTTCCTGGTCGGCCTCAAAGAGCGTGGTCTACAGGGCGTTGAATATATCGTTGCCGACGATCATGCCGGCTTGCGCGCAGCCGTTCGCGAGGTGCTCCCCGACGCCTGGTTCCAGCGCTGCTATGTCCACTTCCTGCCCAACGCTCTCGACCATCTTCCACGCAAAGCAGACGACGATTGCCTTCAGGAGCTGCCATGGATCAATGACCGCCGCGCGCCGCCAGAGGCGAAGAGCGACCTCGCTGCCTGGCTGAAGAAATGTAAGCGGCGCCTGAGCCCCACCTTGCGCGTATGATCGGGTGGCCGAGTCTCGCCGCCTTTGATCGGGGTGAAGAGGCTGGTACTATGACGATGTCATATGACGATGCTGGTACTAGCGGGGCTCAGCGGCTTGAGATCTTCAACGGGGCAGGAAAGCGCCGGAATTGGCTACCTGAGGTAAAGGTCTCGATCATCGCTGAGAGCTACTCGGGTCAAGAGTCCATCAGCGCTGTGGCGCGCAGGCATGCGATGTGCCTCTCACAGCTATTCACTTGGCGCCGTGAGCTGCGCAAGCAGATGCTCGACGCGGCCGTCGCGGAACAGCTCGTTGAAGCCGGCAAACCTGTCGACCTGGAGGATCCCGCTGTACCCGGCCAGATGTGCCCGCGGATGCTCGCCCTTGTGGTTACGCGAGTAGTAGCACAGCGCCACCGGCGGTGCCGGGCCGCTAAACGGGCGATCGTCGCGGATGTAGTCCCAGATCCGCGCTACCTCGGCCTTGTGCTTGGCGAGCAGCGGTACTGTGGTGTCGTCGGCGTGCAGCCGATCTGCCGCAAGCGCGTGGGGCTCCAGATGCAGGAACAGCGGCTTCACCGCCACGCAGATCGCCCCGATCTGATCCGCCAGCGTCGAGAGGCTCAAGGAAATGCCCTCTCGCTCGAGGCGGTCACGCCGGCTGTTGAGAGGCTGATGCAGCCCGTGTTTTTGGGAAGCAAGGCTTGCCAGGAAGTGCGGGCCGAACATCCCGCGTGGGGTTACGTGGAACGGTGCCGGAGGCTGGCCCATCTTCTCGCAGCGGCGGCAGGAGACTTTTTCCCGCACGGTCTGGATCACCTTATGGCGAGCCGGCACTCGCTCGAGCGTCTCGGTTATGTCTGCGGGCAAGTGGCTCAGATCGTCCGAGCCGCAGCACGGGCAGGTCTCGGGTGCAGGGATCACGACCCTTTCGCGCGGCAGATCGGCAGGGAAATCCCAACGCGTGCTCCGCTTGCGGGTGCCGTGCAGGTGAGCGAGCGCTCTTAAGCATGCTCTTAAAAGTACGCGTAGGAGTTGGTGTGGGCCAGGTGACGGTTTTTGGCGGCCCAGCGCGGCGGCGAGGGTGGAGCGACGAGGAGCGGGTGCAGATTTTGAGCGAGGCGTTTGCGCCAGGCGCTTTGGTGGCGCAGGTCGCGCGGCGGCACGATGTTTCGACGGGTTTGATCTACACCTGGCGCCGTAATTTCCGCCGGCGTGCTGCGGCAACATAAGATGCAATGACAGGTGTTCCGCACGCCAAGCTTTCCAATACGGACATTGGACCGCCTTCATTGATGGCGGGAACGAGTATATAGACCTGTAGAAATCAGGTAACTTGTCTTCGTCGATATTCTGCGCCGGGCCACGCCATCCTTCGCCAGTGAAATGCCATTCGATATCTGGCACGTCCGTCACTGCGCGGACCAGCGCATCACCCTTGCGGCCGGTATGGTAGGTCCGGCCAACGACGCCGATGCGGACCAAAGGCCTGAACAGATCAAGTTCAACGCCAGGCGATATGCAGATGCTTTTACTAACGCCCATATATGCAATGATCTTATCGGTTGTGTTCGACATCGATATGGCGACATCGATCTCTCGCGCTGCACGGTTAAATCGCTCAGCCGCCGCGGGTTCATGTTCCCTGTGCGTAAAAAGTGCCAATTCTTTGGGTGAGACTCCCCTGTTACGGCACCCGTATGTAATATAATACTGGACTTTAGCAGATGGGTTAGGGGCCCTTGAATAAGTTACATAGTCAAGTCTTTTAGTTGTTCCTGCAGAAGAGTTCTCAAGGTTCATCC
This sequence comes from Novosphingobium sp. 9U, assembly GCF_902506425.1. NCBI lineage: Bacteria > Pseudomonadati > Pseudomonadota > Alphaproteobacteria > Sphingomonadales > Sphingomonadaceae > Novosphingobium > Novosphingobium sp. 9U. The sequence continues at coordinate 2,272,538 of NZ_LR732469.1, forward strand.
GTATTCGGAAGTTACTATATGAACTTTTAACCGCTACATGCAGTTTTCGCACCAGATTGATTAATCTAATTATAACATTTTATAAGGAGAGTCGCAGTGATCACTGGACGGGCTGATCGAAGTCGACAAAAGTGGCTTACTTCATTTTGAATGCCTTTGACGTTTAATGGACGGATCGTCTGCGGTTTGGTTGTTCGAGCTGCCGCTTGCGGAGAGATAACCCGCAAGTCGATGCAAAAATCACTCTGCAAGGCCGGTAGCAGATTGGACACCTCGAAAAACTCGTGGCGTGTGACGGCGTGAAGTGATTCACTGCCTTTGCGCGATAGCGGAGGCGATGATGGCAGGGCAGCCGGGTTTCTTCGATCGTTCGTACCGATATGAGGCATTGAGCGCGGCGGGCGATCCGCTGGAGCGTCTGGCGGCAGTGGTGGACTTTGAAGTTTTCCGAGGACCGCTGGTCGCGGCGCTGCGCCATAGTCCTCGCGGCAAGGGTGGCCGCCCGCCGCTTGATCCGGTCCCCATGTTCAAGATCCTCGTACTCCAGGCGCTCTACTCGCTTTCGGACGAAGCCACCGAGTTCCAGATCAAAGATCGCCTCTCTTTCCAGCGTTTTCTGGGGCTTGGCCTGGATGGCACGGTACCCGACGCGACGACAGTGTGGCTGTTTCGGGAGCGTCTGGTGAAGGCCAAGGCGATCGACAGGCTATTTGCCCGCTTCGATGCCGCGCTCACAGACCGAGGGTACCTTGCCATGGGCGGGCAGATCATCGACGCGACCGTAGTGCCGGCCCCGAAGCAGCGGAACACCGAGGAGGAGAAGGCGGCTATCAAGGAGGGCCGGATACCCGAGCGCTGGAAGGATAACCCTGCGAAGATCCGGCAAAAGGATCGCGATGCCCGCTGGAGCGTCAAGTACACCAAGGCGAAGGTCAAGGAAGGCGCGGCCCCCAAGGCCTTCAAGCCGGTCGATCTTGCCATCCCCATGTTCGGCTACAAAAACCACATAGGGATCGATCGCGCACATGGCTTGATCCGCACCTGGGATGCCAGCGCCGCCAATGCTCATGATGGCGCAAGGCTGCCGGTGTTGATCAGTCCAGATAACACGGCCTCGGGCGTCTGGGCCGATACGGCCTACCGATCAAAGAAGAACGAGGCGTTCCCGGCCAAGGGCATGTTCACCAGCCACATCCACCAGCGAAAGCCGCATCGCCGCCCGATGCCCGAGCGTATTGCACGGGCCAATGCGAAGCGGTCGGTGGTTCGCTCCGCCGTCGAGCACGTCTTCGCCGGGCAAAAGCACCGCATGGGCCTTGCGGTACGCACCATCGGCATCGCTCGCGCCCGCATCAAGATTGGGATGGCGAATCTCGCCTATAATTTGCAGCGACTGGCTTGGCTGGAGGGGCGAATTGCGACCGCATGACGCCGAAAACGGCCTGTGCTCTCGGATCCGTTACGGAAATCAGCGGATCAGCCCCAAAAACTGAGGCGCCCAATTCGTCCGCGCGCCTTCACCTTGCCATCATGCCGAAATCAGACGGTTCTTCGAGGTGTCCGATTGTTAAAGTAGGTTTGATCGGGCGAATAGGCACCACGGCTCGAAGGAGGCCTCCGGGCGTTGTAGGACCCAAATGTCGGCTAATCGGACTGCGGCTCCCACTGACCGATGCAGATATACTTTCACGTACTTCACTGAACGCCACAGGCGCTCGATCATGGCATTAGCCCACCAAGGCACCCCGGCCATCCATGCTGATGGAAATCCCTTCGCGCCGGAGTGCGCCGGTGGAGGCTTGGCAGGTGAATTGGCTACCCTGATCTGTATTGAAGATTTCCGCTTGCCGTAGCGCGCCAAGGCTTCCACGGGTACTTCGATGCAAAGCCGGCTTTCATCGTGATCGATATCCCGTGACTAAGGTTCTTGCGGCTGACGCTTCATTGGCACCGTGTGGGACCAGTTTATCATCACTTTCGCTCGGCAACAGACCTGCTTTGCTGAGCGGGCCTTCCAAAAAATCATTCGCCAGCGTCATTCTCGCCCTTAATCGCGGCAAGCGGCACCTTAGCCTTGGAAAGCCAGACTGTGGTTGCGCCGTGGTCGATTGCTCATTCTGCTCTTGTCTCGCAGCCCCTCGCTGCTCTCAGGAAAAAATTTAATTTTCTCAGTACTCAGATTCTCCAGACCACCTCCAATAGCATGAAGCATCCGCTAGCTACCTCGTGTCCTTCAGATATCCTTTTCTAATTGTAAACTCGATGCTCGGAGTTGCATCCGGCGTAAGGATGGACGACACAGCCGCTCGGATCGCTTTTGCCGGCCTGACGCCGGATGTTTGTGTCACATGAGGGAACATATGAAGACCGCGATAGTAACGGGAATTTCCGGCCAGGATGGTGCTTATCTGGCCGAACTGCTGCTGGGCAAAGGGTACAAGGTCTACGGCACCTATCGCAGGACGAGTTCCGTGAACTTCTGGCGGATCGAGGAAGTTGGCGTTGCCAATCACCCCAATCTGACCTTGGTGGAATATGATTTGACGGATTTGTCTTCCAGCATCCGGTTGCTGCAGACTACAGGCGCCACCGAAGTATACAACCTTGCCGCGCAGAGTTTTGTCGGCGTGTCTTTCGACCAGCCTGTCACAACCGCCGAAATCACCGGCATTGGCCCACTCAACCTGTTGGAAGCGATACGGATCGTTGATCCCAAGATCCGTTTTTACCAGGCGAGCACGTCGGAGATGTTCGGTAAGGTGCAGGCCGTGCCACAAAAGGAAGACACGCCTTTCTATCCGCGCAGTCCCTATGGCGTTGCCAAGCTCTATGCGCACTGGATCACGGTTAACTATCGTGAAAGCTACGATATCTTCGGATGCAGCGGCATTCTCTTCAACCATGAAAGCCCACTGCGGGGCCGCGAATTCGTAACCCGCAAGATTACCGACAGCGTCGCCAAGGTGAAGCTCGGCAAGCTCGATTGCCTGGAACTGGGCAATCTCGATCCGCGGCGTGACTGGGGCTTTGCCAAGGAATATGTCGAAGGCATGTGGCGAATGCTGCAGGCTGACGAACCCGACACCTATGTGCTGGCGACCAACCGGACAGAAACCGTCCGCGACTTCGTGCAGATGGCGTTTAAGGCAGCGGATATCGACGTTGAATTTTCCGGCAAGGAAGACCAGGAAATTGCGGTCGATACCGCCACTGGCAAAACGGTTATGAGGGTCAATCCGCGCTTCTATCGCCCTGCGGAAGTCGACCTGCTGATCGGTGATCCGGAAAAGGCGACGAGCAAGCTGGGCTGGAAACCGGAAACGACGTTGGAGCAGCTCTGCAAGATGATGGTCGATGCCGACATCCTGCGGAACAGCGTGAACGCATCCTTCTGACCTCCCTGACAGGAAGTCGGTCGAGTAAATAGCGAGGTGTAACCCAGCGGTGCTTGCCGCCGCCGGGTAGCACACTACCAGCGACGGTGAGATGGTTATGAGCAAAATATTGATTACCGGCGTGGATGGCTTCACGGGCCGCTATCTGGCGACGGCACTGGCAGGGCGGGGGCATGAGGTGGTTGGCATCTCGCATAGCGCCATTACCACGCCGATCGAAGGCTTGGCCTCCTCCCACATATGCGATCTTACCGACGCGCAGGGCCTTAAGGAAGTCTTTATCGCCGAGCAGCCCGACAAGGTCGCACATCTGGCTGCGATCGCTTTCGTCTCGCACGGTATAGTCGAGGACATCTACCGGACCAATGTCGTAGGCAGCCGCAATCTTCTGGAGGCGGTGAGTGCCGCAGGCAGCGCCGATGCAGTGCTCCTTGCGTCCAGCGCCAATATCTATGGCAATCGCGTCAGTGGCGCGATCGACGAGACCGTCGCGCCCGATCCGATTAACGATTACGCGGTCAGCAAGCTGGCGATGGAGTTTGTAGCGCGCCTCTACCAGGACCGGCTTCCAATTATCACCGCAAGGCCGTTCAACTATACCGGTGTCGGGCAAGCAATCAATTTCGTCATTCCCAAGATCATCGATCACGTCCGACGCGGCGCGACGACGATTGAACTAGGAAATCTGGATGTAGCGCGCGATTTTTCTGACGTGCGCGACGTAGTGCTTTCTTACGCCGCACTGCTGAACGATCCTCAGGCTATTGGCCAAGTCTTCAACATCTGTTCTGGCAAAGCGCAGACGCTGCGAGATGTGATATCGATGATCCAGCAAATTTCAGGTCATGATTTTGATGTCACCGTCAACCCCGCTTTCGTCCGAGAGAACGAGGTAAAAACGTTGTGGGGCGACCGCAGCAAGATCGAAAATCTGACTGGACAGCTGCCCGCCCACGAGTTGCACGACACGCTGTCTTGGATGCTTGGTGGATAATAAGACATGCTTGGCGATGTGAATATTATCCATCATCGCCAAGCATGAATAATTGGTAAGTAGGGGATCATCTGGTGAGCAAACGTATTTGATGCATGTTTGCTTTTCAATTTGATGAAGTAATAGAGATTTCTCGGTCTTCTATGGTCGATAGCACAGGCCTAGCCACGCTATGTGCGCTAAAATACCCAGAGTTGCAGCAGAATTTAAAGGTCCGTTGCGTTGTCCGAACGCTTAATAATCTTGATCGACAAAGCATCATGACATGGGACTTTCCCGGGCCTTACGACTAAACTCGATGCTGATGGGCATCCTGGTACCTGCGACTGATGGGCGGCAGGGTCGCGATGCGTGCGAAGCTGAAGCGCTGATTGAGGTCGCTCCAAACGGTGCCTCCGCTCGGCGACGAAGCTATGCAGCACCGCCATTCACAAAGCCGCCGTGGTCAGAAATATCAGGGCTACCATTCCCAACACTCCACCACAAGCAGCGCCTTGGCTTCTCGTTATGGCTCTACCGCCAGATCAATCTCGTGCACTTTTTGAACGGGCTAAAACGGTTCCGGGTTTGATCGCCACCCGATATTAGAACGTCGCCAATCTCTTCGCGGCTATAAAGTTCATCTGCGCGCGCCGTTTGTACATTGCGTATAACTAAGCTCGTGTGGCCTTACATCGTACCCAGACGACCCGGAAGCTGTTCAACGACCTGGCCGATGCCCATGAGACACTGGTCATTCTAGACTACGACTACCACAACGTTTGGCTTCCTCGTGGCTAAGGAGCCGACGCCTGCCTCTGCGCGCGCGAGATGCTTAATCGCAAGACTCTCGTTATAATCAAGCAACTTTAGCGCGAGTTTCCACAACAAAGGATTACCATGAAAATCGCTTTTACGATATTTATTTTATCGTTACCATCCTTCTTCCAAATCACCTCCCCCTCCTCATCTAAAAATATCGATTGTCCTATTGAAAAATACAAGAACGAAAGTATAGATGCTTCAACTACATTAAATGACTGCATCGATAATGCTGAAAAAGGCGCAGTTATAGAAATACCGCCAGGCAAATATAAAATCTCACAGCAGCTTAAAATAAGAAGCTCTATAACTATAAAAACAAAGGTTATAAGGGGATCAGCACCATGCTCACACAAAGCCGAAGAAAGCTGTGCAGTATTGTTGGTGGGTATGCTGCCATCCTCGGAATCAGGGAAAATGCCTATTGAGATTGAAGGGCACAATGTTGTCCTACAGTCGCTTATTATTCAAGGAGGGGTGGATCGGAGCAAGGTTTGGGAAAAGCGTATTTGCTTGAATGATATACACCGTCCGCTTGCCGGGGGAATTCGCGTGAAAGGCGATAGCTTTCACATGGCCAATGTGGTGCTTAGGAATTTCAGTTGTTACACAGCGCTCGAGGTGATGGCCGGGGTGAAAGGGTTGTCTGTGACGGACAGTTTGATTGGTCCCAATGGGCAGCACGATACCCTCATGATGTGGGCGGATGGCATCACCGTCCACGATGCTGCCAGCGCGGTGATCCAAAACAACACCTTCTTAGATAATACCGACGTCCAACTTATCTTTGGAGGATGCACGGAGTGCATCGTAAAAAACAACAGCTTTAGACACTCATCCTCATTCAAACGTGCATCATTTGCCGAATTGATGCTCCATGCATGGAGCAACACCAGTGGCAATTTTTCTGGCAGCGTTACGTCTCAAAACAAAATCGATTGTGGCCGTTCTCGGCGTTGTGGCTATGGGATAATGATTGGCGGCGAACCGTGGTATCCCGCAAAAACATTCGGCGGTACCGTATCAGCCAACAAGGTGAGCAACGCCCAACTGGGCATAAACGTGGACCACCTCACCGGAGGAATGACCATTCAGGGCAATTCGGTTACGATGTCAGGCGGAATGGCGAATTCGGACTGCGGGCATAGAGTCTGGCCGGCGATAAATGTCTCCAAAGAATCGCGTAATTTTCTAACGACGGATATTAAGGATGAGGTAAATATAGAGACTCGTGGCTGCCTATTAAATAGAAATCAATAGGACATTTCCACTTCAAGGTTGATATCTCGTGATTCTAAACATTTCAAGTAAAAACGGATTGATATCTTAGAATCTTTTTCATTTTGTTTCGGCGTTAGATATTATGACGAATGGAAGATCAATTCTATCTTACTCTCAGAATTTTGAAGATGTACTGCTGTGGAGGGCTCTCCGGCATGTACAGAATGGCGCCTATGTTGATATCGGCGCCCAGGATCCGGTGGTCGATTCCGTAAGCAAAGCCTTCTACCTACGGGGTTGGAGGGGGGTGAATGTTGATCCGAACGTCACTTACGCCGACGCCCTGAGAAACGATCGCCCTGAAGACTTGGTCATCCAGGCTGCAGTGGGGACTTCGCAGGATCCCATCACATTTTTTTGCATCCGCGGCACCGGCCTTTCTACAGGGATTGCCTTGATTGCCGAAGAGCACCGCCAGATCGGGTATGAGGTGGACGTTACCACCGTCCCCGTAGTCACCTTGGCCAGTGTACTACGTTCCGTCACGGCAGACGACATTCATTGGCTGAAGATTGATGTTGAGGGCATGGAGGCCGACGTCTTGGACAGCTGGGGCGAATGTAACGTTCGACCCTGGATACTCGTGATTGAGGCTACGCATCCAAACAGCCAGCGGAAGACGGAAGCTGCATGGGTCCAGAAAGTTAGCGTTCGCGGCTACCATGAAGTGCATTTTGATGGGCTAAGTCGCTTTTTTGTCTCGGATAGCCATTCGGAGCTCGATGCAGCTTTCGAAACACCGCCAAACGTGTTTGATGCATTTCAAGTAGCTTCGCATCACTTTTCGGTGGGCGAAATATGCCGAGAACACGAGAACGATACCCTTCGGCTTCAAGCTGCCGCGGCAAAGGCGGCTGAGGCAGCAACGCAAGCCAGAACAGCTAGCGCCAAGCTCCTTGAGAATTATCAACATGTTGAGAGCCAAAAGCAGGAATTGGAAAGGGCAGTTCAAGCATTAACCTTTGATCGAGAGCACACCGCCACTTTACTTGATGAACGTACGTCCGCATGGGCGAGGGATGTTGCCTCGCTGCAAGCGAAAATCTTGTTGGCCAGTGAGAAATGCGATCGTTACGAAAAGCTACTCCACGAGGAACGGCAAACCTCTTCAAACACCCGTGAAAAGGCCGCTTGGACAATCGCGGCATTAGTCTCGCGAGTGGAAAGTGGCGACCGCAATGCCGTCGAATGGGCGAAACGGGAAGAAGCGGCACGAAAACAATTTTCCGAACTTACCGATAAGCACATCGACAGTGTCGCAGGATATGAAAGGCTGCAGGCTGAGGTACGTGTGCAGCTTGAGCGCGCTGACAAGGAACTAAGCGCGCGCCTCTCCGCGTGGGAACTTGACCGGATTGAGTGGGAAGATCAGATTTTCGATGCCAAACAAAAAGGCGAGAGATTAAATGCTCTTCTTGAGAATGCGCGTCAGGAACTTGCACGTAAAAGCAGTGAGACTGACGCAACGATCATGGCGCTGACTTCCCGCATTAGCGAATCCGAAAGCGTGATTTCCGATATGCTCGAGCAAATAGCTCTATCTCAACAAACCTTAAGCAAACTTTACGATGAGCGTAAACAACTTCTGCTCCAATCTGATAAGATTATTTTGAATTTAGAAAACACCAAAGCAGGGTATGAGGCTCTTGTTTGCGCTGTCCGTCAACAACGAAGCACGGGCTTAGCTGGACGTGTTCGACGGATGGCGTCCAAACTAGGTCTATATGATATGTCGTCATGGGAACGTGATATTTCAGTACGATCTTCCAGTTACCTTGCGCGGAATAAGGGTGAAATGAAACATTTTCGAGAAGCGATATTTGAAAACTCAGAAGTTTCGGTAGATAGCACAAAGCCAGCTTCTAATTTGCAATCTCTGCTGTCCTTGTCAGGGGTATCGTTTTTAAGATGTGCGTACCTTACGTTATTAGGTCGTCTTCCTGACCCGGACGGAGAAAATTATTATATATCACGCCTTAGATCTGGCTGGACGAAAGCTTCTATTCTCAGCCAATTGCGAAGCTCGCGCGAAGGGCGGAGATACAAGGTAGAAGTAGATGGCTTGAGTCATATGATTGCTCGTCACAGACGCACTCACTTACCATTAGTAGGGTGGATTTTTCGAGCGTTCTATGACCAAGATGGTGATTCTACTATGGAAAGAGCGGTACGCCGTGTCAATTATTCTGTCATTGACATGAGTATTCGCCTTGATGAAGTTGTCACTTCAACTGAAAACCTTAGATCTACTTTCGAAAAAGTAACGTGCCGCATGGATAATTCCAATTTTGAAGTAACTCGGCGCATTGATGAGGTTATTGGTTTAATCGTTGAAATAGAAAACGGCGTTCACCATAATTGTGATTTGGCGGAGCGGCATTATCACGCACTTATAAATAACCAGACAAAAGCTGAGAGTCAAACTAAACTGTATATGACTGTCGAAGACATCTTAAAAATCGCAGAATGAGGTGGTCGTGAAAGTTTTTATCAGCGATGCAATTGGCCATGAGCGACTACCATTCTCCAATTCTAAAGAAATAGTTTACGGGAAGGCACATTATTCATGGAAACTTATATCGAAGATGTACCACGAAGCTCTAGAAAAGATTCACATTCACACATGGAATATCTCAGCACCTGACATTTATCAGTCGGAAGAGGCGCGTCATCTCGCCCATATTTCTGCTGAAGACATCCATATAGCCGTAAAACCAATCGAACATATCCGCCCTATGTTCGGTGTTAGAAATTTCTTTGTATGCGGCTGGGAATTTCCGGAATTTAGCAAAGAATGCTTAGATGGAAATCCAAACAATAATTATGTCGCTATTATGAAGCGTGCCGAACGGGTTATGTGCTGGTCTTCATTCAGTGCAAGCAATTTAAAAAGGTACGGAGTTAGAAGTGCAGTCGCACTACCACCGCCGGTGGTGGCTTTGATGGATAAGCGTCACGAGTTCTCAGGCGATATTGTTTGTTGCCACTACGCTCCTAGCGAACCGCATAATTTTGCTTATTCATCTCTCGGAGCAGTGCGGGAGAATTATCATCACGTGTTTTTCATCGTTATGAACCCATGGGATCGCCGGAAAAACTTTGCATCGTTGGTTCAAGCATTTACAAAATATAAAAGTAGCATTGGGAAAAGCAAAAAATCTGCTTTAGTCATTAAGCTTGTAATCGATAATGTAACTACACTCGCAGAACATTCTATAGAGATTTTGGAAAAGCATTTTGGTACTGAAAATATATCTGAAGACATATACTTTTTTGGAAAAAATATTTTATCGTCCCAGATGGTTGGTCTTTATAAAAAGTTCGATTTCTACATTTCATCATCCTCAGCAGAAGGCCTTAACCTCCCGTTGATAGAAGCCATGGCTGTTGGAATGGTCCCAATCAGTTCGACCGCTACGGCAATGGGCGACTATATCACCGAAGAAAATGCACTTGTTCTTCCGACAAGCTCTGCGACCGCGGATGCGCATTTTAGTGCTCTGGCGGGCAGTCTCAAGCTAACGCACTTTCCTCCAGAGCAGGAGGAACTAATGACATCGTTCGCCAAGGCAACAGATATGACTTCCGCAATGCGCAACGCAAAGAGCGCCAGAGCCCGTCAGACTGTGGAAGAGCGTTACGGACTTTCTCGTTTTGACCAGGATTTCAGGAAAGTGGCGGGAGTTCAGTGAAAATGTTTCACAAAGCACGCTCCAATTTAGTCATCGACATTGCCCCCTTGTGGGAAGAACAGTTCACAGGCATATCAAACGTGGTTTGTGAAGTGGCGTCTCGAGCATTGAGCGTCAGGGAAGATGATTTCCACTATCAGTTTAGTGCATTCCAGCACATCGTTGACCCTACGGTTATCGAAAGTTGTGTTGAAGAACGCCATGGCCGCAAGCTTCGTGAAGCTTTCGCCGCAAACGCGGTTAAGCCTGTAGGTCAATGCCCATCTGTCGATCCGGCTAAAGATTTAGCCTTGTTTCTTCATGTTAAACCGGCTTTCCGTCGGTTTCGCAAAGAAGCCCATCTCTATTATGACTTGTCGTACCTTAGCGTTCCGGAAACCCACGCTGACGATACAATTCGGTTCCACTTGAACGAACTCGCTGCGCAGATTGAAACGGCAGACCAGTTCTTCACGATATCAAAGTCGACGGCACTCGACCTGCAGTGGTTCTTCGATGTACCGGAGAAGAAGATTCAGGTAACGTACTTGGGTCACAACACCGATCTCGCTCTTGCAAATGAATTCATCTCTCGCAGCTTTGACAGAACAGCAGAACCATACATTCTGTGTCTTGGAACCATAGAACCACGTAAAAACGTTTCCCTTTTACTGGCTTGGTTGCAACAAAATCCTGGAGTTCTTGATGCTTGCCGTTTCGTATTCTGCGGGCGCGACGGCTGGGGGACGTCTTTTTTTGATCAGGTCAGACATCACGAGCTGGAATGGGCGATACAGTCGGGGCGCATAGTTCACTTCGGCTTTGTGTCACAAAAGCAAAAGGCAGCTTTGTTGTCGGCGGCCCAAGCACTGGTGTACCCATCGCTCTTTGAAGGTTTTGGCTTACCGGTGCTTGAAGCTATGGCCCAGTCAGTTCCGGTTCTCGCAAGTTGCAGCACCTCGATCCCTGAGGTGATGGGTGAAGACGGAATCTACTTCGACCCGCACTCCATCGCCTCGTTCACGCAAGCGTTTTCGCAGTTCACGCAAGAGCGCCGCAACGGAACTCTTGCTGCGCGCGTAGCGCGTCTGCGGGACCGATCGGACACGTTCACCTACGACAACATGTTCAAGGAAATGATGGATACTATGCGCACGTTATGAACCCGGTCTAGACGAGGTCTCATGCCCGCCATTGACGAAAACGGTGGAGGAACAATCGTCCACGTATCAAGGGAGCTGCGACATTAGCTGCGAGACGTGCTCCCCGGATTTTTTCCGGCTAGAAACATGGTGACGTGACCCCTTTGACCCTGTCCCAGTTCTGCCACCGGCCAGAAGGAGAGATCCGGCTGTTCATCGGCCGGGGTCAACCCGGCCGATGAAGCAAATTCGGCCGGTGTCATGAACCCAGGGTTGTGTGAGGTCAGGTCTCGTTAAAGTCCGTTCGCCACGCCTCGATCTTGCTCCTGGCGTCGTCCAAAGACAAGAATCAGTGCGTGTTGAGGCATCATCGCGCAGCCGACCGTTGAAGCTTTCCACAAAGGCATTGTTCGTAGGCTTTCCCGGCTTGCTGAAATTGAGCGTGACGCGGTTGATGTAGGCCCAATGGTCGAGGGCCCGAGAGATAAATCCCGGGCCGTTGTCCACCCTGATCTTGGCAGGTGCATCGTCCCGCTCGAACAGCAGGCGATCCATGACGGCCAACACCTGCTCGCCCTTGATACCCTGATCGACATGGATCGCCAGGCATTCGCGGGTGTACGCATCAACGACGGTCAAGGCGCGGAAGCGCTTTCCATTGAACAGGGCATCGGACACGAAGTCCATCGCCCAGACTTCGTTCCTGCACGACGGCAGCGGCGTTAGCGCTGCGAGCGCCCCACATGGACGGCAGCGGGCGAGCGCGTGAGGAGGCGTCTCCTGGTTTAGGAGATGAGCATGACGTTTGTGGGTGATGCTGATGGTGGTGACGAGCATTCGCACCATGCGCCAGAGGGTGCGAGTTCGAATTGGGTCAGTGTGCCGCATGGTGCGAAAGCGTCAGTTCCTGGCGAGGTGCTGCGGTCGCGGCGGACCAATCGCAGGTGNTCGCCAACCTGGTCGAGAAGAAGCTGTACCGCATGAACCGGCACACCTTCCTGCTCGATGGCGACAACGTGCGTCACGGCCTCAACAAGGACCTGGGCTTCACCGAGGCCGACCGCATCGAGAACATTCGCCGCGTCGGCGAAGTCGCCAAGCTGATGACCGACTCCGGGCTGATCGTGATCACCGCGTTCATCTCGCCGTTCCAGGCCGAGCGCGACATGGTGCGCTCGATGCTGCCCGAAGGCGAGTTCATCGAGGTGTTCATCGATACGCCGCTGCGCGTCGCCGAGAGCCGCGACGTGAAGGGCCTGTACAAAAAGGCGCGCTCGGGCGAGCTGAAGAACTTCACCGGGATCGACAGCCCCTACGAAGCGCCGCGCAATCCCGAGATCCGCATCGATACCCAGGCGATCACTGCCGAACAGGCCGCCGACCTGATCATCGACCGACTGCTCGGAGACGCTTGATGCCGATCGAAAACGATGGCGATCTCGCCGCGCATCTGGCGGAGCAGGCGGGCAAGATCCTGCTCCAGGTCCGTGCCTCGGGGGTGTTCGGTGGCAAGGCTCTCGGAAAGGCGGGCGACCAGACGGCCAACCAGTTCCTGGTCCATGCCTTGCGTGAGCAGCGGCCGGACGATGGCCTGCTCTCCGAGGAGGAAAAGGACAACGCCGAGCGCCTGGCGCAGAGCCGCGTGTGGATCGTCGATCCGGTCGACGGCACGCGCGAGTACGGCGAGGAACGCCAGGACTGGGCGGTGCATGTCGGCATGGCGGTGGACGGCCAGCCGGTGCTCGGCGCCGTGGCGCTGCCTGGGTGCGATGCAGTGCTCCGCTCCGACCAGCCCGGCGAGGTGCCACCCGCGCCCGAGACGTTGCGCATGGTGGTCAGCCGCACGCGTCCCGCGCGCGAGGCGACCCAGGTGGCCAAGGTCCTGGGCGCCGAGTTGGTGCCGATGGGTTCGGCTGGTGCCAAGGCCATGGCGATCCTGCGCGGCGAAGCGGACATCTACCTCCACTCGGGCGGGCAATACGAGTGGGACAGCTGCGCGCCGGTCGCAGTCGCGCTCGGCTGGGGGCTGCACGCCTCGCGGATCGACGGCTCGCCGCTGGTGTACAACCAGCAGGACGTCTATATGCCGGACCTGCTGATCTGCCGGAAGGAGCATGCCGAGCGCGTGCTGGCGGAGGTCGCAGCGCTCGGATAAGCGGCACCGCCTTCCTATCTGATCAACATTGTCGATTAGTGCTTTGGCGGCTATGCTTCAGCGATGAGCGCAGCCGCATCCGCCGTCGAAGCCAAGACCCGCCGCCGAGTGCGCGATCCTATCGCCACGCGTGAGACCATCCTCGAAGCGGCGAGCAACCTGCTTGCCAAGGATGGTCCCGAGGGCGTCAGCCTGTCCGCAGTGGCGCACCTGGCAGCGGTCAATCGCGGCACCGCCTACCAGCATTTCGAGACGCGCGAGCGCTTGATCGAGGCGACCGTGCAGTGGGTGTCCGACAAGCTGTTCCGCGCCGTCTTCGGCGATCCCGCGACGATCGGCGAGCGCCGCGTGGAGGAAGTCGATCCGCTCGCCATGGCCGAGCGGTTGTGCGACTTCGCGATGGACAATCCCGACATGTGCCGCGTCTGGCTGCAGCAGGTGCTCGCCTCGCCGGACCCGCGCCAGGATCCGTTCTGGCGTGAATACTCGGGCTCGTTCGGTCGGTTCGCGCGAACCAACATGGCCGAGCCGGGGATCGACGTCGACGTGCTCTCGGTCGTCAACCTCGCCGGCGTGTTCTTCTGGCCGATCCTGGCGCGCGCCCATGCCCATACGCCCAAGCAGCGGCTCGAACTCAGCCGCCGCTTCAGCCAGGAGATCGTGCGACTCTCGCTGTTCGGCACCATGCGTGTCGAGGCATTCGCCGAGATTGCCGAGCGGGTGCGGCCCACCGCTGCAAAGTAACGCCTTCGCTCGGGCGATGAGCGCTGCCAGCGTCATTGACGCGACGCGGCACATGCCGCTTGTGCAGGCGCACAGGTTTGATAGCCCTTTGGGGGCGTAGTGCCGGGGCTCGGCGCCGGCCAGCGAGGAGAATGCGATGTTTTCGGCAATCGTGATCGACAAGCCAGGCGGCGATCCCAAGGGGCCGCAGACGGTCGAGCTCCAGCAGCTGGACGACGGCGCTCTGCCTGAGGGTGATGTCACGATCGACGTTGCCTACTCGACGCTGAACTTCAAGGACGCGCTGGCGATCACCGGCAGCTCGCCGATCGCCAAGAAGTACCCGATGGTGCCTGGTATCGACCTTGTCGGCACGGTCAGCGAGAGCACCGGAACCGAGTTCAAGGCGGGTGACACCGTCGTGCTCAACGGCTGGGGCGTGGGCGAAGGTCACTGGGGCGGCCTGGCGCAGAAGGCGCGGCTCAAGTCCGAGTGGCTGATCCCGCTGCCAGGCGCCTTCTCGCCTGAGCAGGCTATGGCGATCGGCACCGCCGGCTACACCGCCGCGCTGTGCGTCGATGCGCTGGTCGACTGGGGCGTGACGCCAGAACAGGGCGAAGTGTTGGTCACCGGTGCCACCGGCGGCGTCGGCTCGGTGGCGATCATCCTGCTGAAGAAGCTGGGCTTCTCGGTCGCGGCGCTGACCGGCAAGACCAGCGAGGAGGCCTACCTCAAGGACCTGGGTGCCGAGACGATCATCGACCGCGCCGAGTACGCCGAGAAGGGCCGCCCGCTCCAGAAGGAGCGCTGGGCCGGCGTCGTCGACACCGCCGGCAGCCACACCCTGGCGAACGCCTGCGCGCAGACGCGCTACGGCGGCGCAGTCGCGGCTTGCGGTCTGGCGCAAGGCTTCGACCTGCCGGTGACGGTGATGCCGTTCATCCTGCGCGGCGTGTCGCTGCTCGGCATCGACAGCGTCAACGCACCCAAGGCCAAGCGCCTGAAGGCCTGGGACCGGCTGGCCAAGGACCTCGATCCGGCCAAGCTCGACACCATCGCGCAGACCATCGGCTTGGGCGAAGCGATCGAAACCTCGAAGAAGTTCATGTCGGGTGAGGTGAAGGGCCGCTACATCGTTGATGTGAACGCTTGATCGCGAGCATAGCCAGTCCCCTCCACCACTGACCTGCTGTCAGCGGGACCGCTCGCGGAGCGAGTGGTGGAGGGGCCAGCAAGTTCGGCGTAACGAGACGAGGGCTCACGCAAGAGCCCCATCGACATCGGAAAGGGGAGAAGCGATGACGCAATTGGCTGAGATCGTCGGCGGCGTGTCCGAAGTGCGCGGCATTCCGCTTTCCGAAGAGGAAGGCCTGGGTGCGCTCACCCTTGCCGGCTTTGTACGCGAGATCGCCGAGCGCTATGGCCCGCGCGAGGCCGCGGTGCTGCACTTGGGCGACCGGGTGATCCGCTGGAGCTATACCGATCTGCTCGATCGCGCGATGGAGGTCGCCAAGTCGCTGGTGGCGCTAGGTATGGGCAAGGGCACCCGCGTCGGCATACTGATGACCAACCGCCCCGAGTTCCTCGCTGCCGCCTTCGGCGCGGCACTGGCCGGGTGCGTGCCGACGCCGATCAGCACCTTCTACACCGCGACCGAGCTCGACGTGGTGCTCAAGGCATCGGGCGTGTCGTGCCTGCTGCTGGAGCGTAGCGTGCTCAAGAAGGACTTCGCGCAAGTCCTGCTCGAGCTGGAGCCGCTGGCGAAGGATGCGGCGCCCGGCGCCCTGCAATCCACCAGCTATCCGTTCCTGCGCTATGCCGCGATGATCGATGGCGAGGAGCCCCTCGGCATGATTGAGGGCTGGAGCGCCTTTCTGGCACGCGGGCGCGACATCGCCGATGCTACCGTGAACGCCCGTGCCGATGCCGTCGCTCCGGCGGACCCGGGCATCCTGCTGTTCTCCTCCGGCTCGACCGGCAAGGCCAAAGGCATCCTCAACGCGAACCGTGCGGTCTGCCTGCAGATTTGGCGCTGGGCCAAGTGGTACGCGATCGACCCTGCGCATCCGCCGCGCACCTGGTCGGCCAACGGCTTCTTCTGGTCGGGCAACTTCACCATGGCCTTCGGCACCACGCTCTCGACCGGGGGCACGCTGCTGCTGCAACGCTGGTTCGATGCAGCCGAAGCGCTGGAGATCATGGAAAAGGAGCGTTGTAACCTGCCGATCGCCTGGCCGCACCAGTGGCCGCAACTGGCGGCGGCGCCCAACTACCTCGATGTTGACTTGTCACCGATGCGTTACGTCGACAAGCGCATGCCGATCGCGCAGCACCCGACCATTCACAGCGAGTGGATGGAGCCGGGCCAAGCCTACGGCAACACCGAGACGTTCACGCTGATTTCGGTGTTCCCATCGGGTGTTTCGCCAGAGATTGCCGGAGACAGCCACGGCATTCCCACCGCCGGTTCCACCATCAAGATCGTCGAGCCGCTGACGGGCAAGACCGTACCGGTCGGCGAGCGCGGCGAGATCGCGGTGAAGGGGCCGACGCTGATGCTGGGATACATCGGCATCCCGCTCGACGAGTCGCTCGACTCCGAGGGGTTCCTCCGCACAGCCGATGGCGGCTTCGTGGACGAGCGCGGGCGGCTGCACTGGGAAGGCCGGCTGAACGACATCATCAAGACTGGCGGCGCCAACGTATCTCCGCTGGAGATCGATGCGGTGATCCGTGACCATCCGGAGGTCAAGGTCTCGCAGACCGTGGGCGTGCCGGACGAACTGCTCGGCGAACTGGTGGTGACCTGCATCGTTCCCGTTGCCGGTAAGTCGCCCAGCGTCGAGGCGATCAAGGCTTTCGCCAAGGAAAAGCTCGCCAGCTACAAGGTCCCGCGCCGCGTGCTGTTCGTGGCCGAGAGCGACCTGGAAACCACCGGCAGCGCCAAGATCAAGACCGCCGAACTGCGCAAGCTCGCCGCTGAACGGCTGGAGGCGGTGGTGTAGCAACCACCCCTCATCAGAGGTCGGGACTACAGCAGAGGAACCCTCATGACCGATTTTGCCGACTGGCTCGCGATCTGCAACGTCAAGGCGGACTACTGCTACCTGCTCGACACCAAGCAGTGGGACGCCTGGGCGCAGCTGTTCACACCCGATTGCATCTTCGACACCACCGAAAGCGGCGGCACGCGGGTGGAAGGCGCCGCGCAGATGGCGGGTTTCGTGCGCGAGAGCCTGGCCGGGGCTAAGACCACCCACCACGTCCATCAGCCGCAGATGACCTTCGACGGTCCGGATGCCGCCGTCGTGATCTGGGCGATGCAGGACCGTGTGATCAAGGACAGCTTCGACCTGCTGGGCACCGGCCACTACCACGAGCGCTATGTGCGCACGGCAAAGGGCTGGCGCATCGCCTTTCAACGCCTCACCCGCCTGATCGTCGACATGCGGCCGGGAGCCGCGGCGGGTGATGCGCCGGCTCAGGATGATGCTGGCGAACCTTCCTTGCGAGGGTAACGGCGAGCGCAAGTCGGCTACCGCGGGAACGCTGTTCCCGATTTCGCACGAACCATCGCCGATGCGATAGGCAGTCTCTTGTTCTGGCGATATGGTGAGCGCAAATCCAGCCCGGAACCTGGCGGGCCAGAACATTGCGGGAGAGAGTGTGGCCAAGACGATCGTCATCACCGGAGCAGGTCTAGGACTCGGGCGCGCGCTGGCGCGGCGGTTCGCCTCGGAGGGAGAGACGCTGGTGCTGCTGGGCCGCACCTTCAGCAAGGTACAGGCGCTCGCACAGGAGCTGGGCGACGCGCATCTGGCAGTGGAGTGCGACGTCGCCTCGCCGGATTCGGTGCGCGCTGCCTTCGCGACGATCGCGGAGCGTTTTCCCAAGATCGACGTGCTGATCAACAACGCCGCGATTTACGAGCCGTTCAAGGTGGTCGACGCGACGGACGCGCAGATCGCCGGTTCGGTGGCGACCAACCTGGCAGGGCCGATCTATTGCTGCCGCTCGGCAATCCCGATGATGGCCGCCGGTGGCCAGATCATCAACATCAGCAGCGAGTCGATCGCGGTGCCCTTCGCCATGCTCTCGCTGTACCAGAGCACGAAGTCCGGGCTGGAGCGCTTCAGCGAGGCGCTGGCCGCCGAAGTCGAAGAACTCGGCATTCGCGTCACCACCGTGCGTGCGGGGCAGATGTACGAGATCGGCAAGGAGCCGCCGGCGTGGGATCCCCAGGCTGCGCAGGAGTTCTACCAGCGCTGCATGGCCAATGGCCTGAACTTGCGCGAGCGGCCGATCTCCAACTGCGAGAACGTGACGGGCGTGTTCCGTGCGCTGCTCGACCTGCCTGCCGACGTCCAGCTGCCGCACATCTCGGTGAGCGCCAGCAAGCACTGACTCTTTCGTTTGCCCGAAAACACCCCTAAGCGAATCGCCAAGGACCCGATCATGACCACACTTCCCGAAGCCAAGCTCTTCATCGACGGCGAACTGCGCGGGGCGACCGGCGGGGCCACCTACGATCTCACCAGCCCCTGGACGGGCGAGCCGGTCGGCAAGGCAGCGAATGCGACGGCGGACGACGTCGAGGCCGCGATCGCTGCTGCGCGCAACGCCTTCGACAACACCGATTGGTCCTCGGACGAGAACCGCGAGAACCGCCTGGCGATCGTGACGAAATACCGCGAGCTGTTCGAAGCCAACCGCGAGCGCCTGGCACAGCTCGCCATCCACGAAGCGGGCGCTGCGCAGGGTGCCGTCATCCGCGCCCACGTCAACATGGCGCTCGATGGCTGGGACGATTACCTGGCCGTGTTCCCCCGCGTCGAATGGGAGAAGGACTACGGCGAGAAGGAAGCCTTCGGCTCGATCCACAAGCGCGTCGCGGTGCGCGAAGCGATCGGCGTGGTCGGGGCAATCACGCCTTGGAACGTGCCGCTCTACGTCAACATCGGCAAGGTCGTGGCGGCGCTTCTCGCCGGTTGCACCGTGATCCTCAAGCCCGCCCCGAACACTCCCGGCATGGGCGCGATCTTCGGCGAGTTGGCGAACGAGGCGGGCATTCCCAAGGGCGTGTTCAACGTCGTGTTCGGCGAGGATCCGGCGCTCGCGGGCGAGATGCTGGTCACCGATCCGCGCGTCGACCTGATCTCGTTCACCGGCTCGACGGGTGTCGGCAAGCGCATCATGGAGCAGGGCGCGCAGACGCTGAAGCGCGTGTTCCTGGAGCTGGGCGGCAAGTCGGCCAAGATCGTGCTCGACGATGCGCCCAACTTCGCGATGGAAGTCGGCATGACCATGCTGGTGTTCCACGCGGGCCAGGGCTGTGCGGTGCAGAGCCGCCTGCTGGTCCCGCGCAGCCGCTACGAGGAAGCCAAGCAGATCCTGAAGGGTGCCTACAGCAACTTCGGCGACAACTGGGGCGATGTCGAGCATCCGCAGCACGTCATGGGCCCGGTCGTCTCCAAGCGGCAGATGGAGCGCGTGCTCAGCTATATCGAGATCGGCAAGCAGGAAGGCGCCACGCTGCTTCACGGCGGCAGCGCACGCCCGGACAAGGGCGGCGGCTGGTTCATCGAGCCGACCGTGTTCGTCGATGTCACCAACGACATGCGCATCGCCCAGGAAGAGATCTTCGGCCCAGTGCTGGTGGTGATCCCCTACGAGGACGATGAGGACGCGATCCGCATCGCCAACGAGAGCAACTATGGCCTCTCGGGCGGCGTCAGCTCCGGCGACCATGACCGCGCGGTGCGCGTCGCCAAGCGCATCCGCACCGGCTCGGTCAGCGTCAACAACGGCATGTGCATCTCGGGCGACATTCCGTTCGGTGGCTATAAGGCCAGCGGCGTCGGTCGCGAATGGGGTGTCGAGGGCATCGAGGAGTACACCGAGCTCAAGATGCTCGCCTGGCCGGTGCGCCAGGCCGAACCGGCCTGATCGAATAGATGGCCAGGGGGGCGGCCGCAGCAAGACAGATCGAACCGGCCTTCCCGCCGGCGCTTGCTGCCGCCGTCTCCATCGCCTGCGATGCGGTGAGCCATAACCTTGCGGGCCAGAAACTGGGCCGCAAGGGCCGCGTCACGCGCGAGCGTATCCTCGCCGCCGCGCTCGAGCTGATCGAGGACAACCAGGACGAAGCCTTCACGCTGAGCGGCGTCGCGCGGCGCGCCGGGTTGGGGATGTCCTCGCTCTACAACTACTTTTCCGACCAGACCGAGCTGCTGCTGGCAGTGCTCGAACCCGTCATGGCGACAGCCGAGGCAGCCTACATGGCGCAAGTGCGCCAACGGTGGAGCGACGAGGAACTGGCTGCGCGCACCCAGGTCTTCGTGCGCGCCTACCACGAGTTCTGGGCGCGGCATTCGGGCCTGCTTCACTTGCGCAATACCCTGGCAGACCAGCTCGACGTGCGCATGATGCTGCACCGGATCAACTCGACACGTCCGCTGATCGCGCTGATCGTCCGACAAATGAGCGGCCGCGACCGCGAACCGGGCACGCCCGAGACGTCGATGGCGACGGTGCTGATGACCGGCATCGAGCGCTCGATCACGCTGTCCACGGACAAGCGCTTTCCCAAGCTGACCGGGCTGCCGTTCGATCGGGACGAAGAACGCTACCTCAGCTGCAGCGCGCGGCTGCTGGAAATGGCGATCCGGGACATGCGGGGCGAGAACGTTTGATCCACGCGTCGTCCCGGGCTTGACCAGGGACCGATTTCACCAGGTCGCGAGCTCGCGGTAAGGCGCTTGCACTCAGAGGTTCGGCGCTGCCGGAACCGGTCCCGTCAGGCCCGGGACGACGCTGGTCCGACACTCCGCGTAAAGCAGGTCGCTGGCGGCAAAGCTTACCCCTTCTTGCCGCCGACGCCCTTCAGGTACTCCTCCATGCCCTTGATGTAGTCCGGGTTCAGCATGAGCGCGGAGTTTGCCATGCGCTCGACATGGCGGCCCTGTTCGCGCCCGACTTCGGAGCACAGCTCGATGGCGATCTTGGCCGCGCCCATCTGCTCACCGTTCTGCTTGGTCAGGTGACGGCAGAACTCCATGACCTCCTCCTCGAAGGTCTCGTCGGGATAGACCTGATGGACGAGGCCCATGGTGAAGGCCATGTCGGCATCAGCCTTCTTGTTGGCCATGATCAACCAGCGCGCCCAGTGCGGGCCGCACATGCGCGCCAAGCGCGAGACGCCGCCTGAGGCCGGGAGCACGCCGAACAAGCCTTCAGGGAAGGCGTAGCCCGCGCTCTTGGCGGCGAGGCGGAAGTCGCACGAGAGGCTCATCTCCAGCCCGCCACCGACGCACATGGCATGGTGCGCGACGACGATCGGCTTTTCGATGTGCTCCATCTCGTCCCACAACTGCTGCATGTTGTTGAGGTTGAGCCGGTGGTTCTCGCGGATGCCGCGCGCCGACGAGCTGTCGTAGACCGGCGCGATCACGTTCTGATTGCCGCCGCGCAAGTCGGCGCCGGAGCTGAAGTAGCGTCCGGTCGAGCGTATCAGCATGACCTTCAATTCGGGCGTGTCGCGCAGCCGCAGTACGGCCTGCGTCAACAGGTCCATCATCTGGCGCGAGATCGCGTTCAGCTTGTCGGGTCGGTTCAGCGTGGCGACGAGGATCGTGCCATCGACGACCTCGGTTAGGAGATGCGGAGCTTCGGCGTCTTCGGTCATGGTCTTGTTCCTCTCCCTTGTCCGATCAGCCGCGCGTGCGGGGCATGCCGAGGCCGCGTTCGGCGATCATCGAGCGGTGCACTTCGCTGGTGCCGCCGTAGATGCGGGTGCCGTGTGCGTGTCGGTAACTCTGGTTGATGAGTTGCAGTGGCCCCTCGCGCTTCGACAGCGAGGCGGGGGCCGTCAGCTGCAGCATTTCGCGCGCGTCGACCAGGAACACCTCGGACGAATACATCTTGGCCATCGGACCGTATGCGAGGTTGGGCTTCTTCTCGACGCTGGCCCACATCGAGCGGAACTCCAGCATCTCGGCAGTGATGATGTGCGCGCGGATGCGCGCCAGGCGCTGCTGCACCGACGGATCGGAGAGACGGCCGGCATCCTCCAGCACCTCCTCGCAGGCGTCCAGCGTCTCTTCGATGGTCTTGGAGAAGCCGCCGCCATGCTCCAGCTCCAGCGCGGCTGCCATCACCTTGGTGCCGCCGTCGACCGGTCCCAGGCGCCAGGTGTCCGGCACTTCGACGTTGTCGTAGAAGGTGACGTTGGTGCGCTCGTCTTGGAACGTGTAGATCGGCTGCACTTCGACGCCCTGCGCCTTCAGCGGCACGATGAACATCGTCAGGCCCTTGTGCTTGGGCACGTCCGGGTTGGTGCGGGTGAGCATCAGCACGTATTCGGACAAATTCGCGCCGCTGGTCCACATCTTGGTGCCGTTGATGCGCCAGCTGCCGTCCTCGACTTGCGTCGCGCGGGTCTGTGCGGCGAACACGTCCGAGCCGCAGCTGGGCTCCGAATAGCCGAGCGAGGTGATGCATTCGCCGCGCTTGATGCGGTCGAGCACCTGCGCCTTCAGCTCGTCGGTGCCGTAGTGGACCATCATGTAGCCCACCATCTCGGTCACGCCCGCCCCGGGGTTCGCATACCCGTGCTTGTTGAAGCACTCGCGCGCGTACTTCTTGGCATAAGGCCCGAGCGCCCGGCCGCCCATCTGCGGATTGCCCAGGAACAGCAGGTTGGCGTCCGAAAGCTTCTTGTGGACAGACGGTACCCAGCCTTCCCAGCTGTAGTGGAACTGGCTGCGCTCTTCGTCGGTGATCTGCGTCTCGAAGAAGGCGTCCACCTCGGCACCCACGGCGCGCGCTTCCTCGCCGATGTCGAACTCGATCGGCAGCTCGCCGACCTCGGGCAAGTGCGCTGTCTCGTTGCCGTAGAAGCGACGCCCGGCTTCGGCGAGCAGGTCCTGCACGTCGCCGCGCACCAGCGCCCAGGCATTGGCGCGCAAGTTGTAGAGGTGGATGTCGTACTCGGTGGTGAGGCCGTAGCCGCCGAACGTCTGCAGCGCCTGGCTGACCGCGGCGGCCGCAGCGGTGGCGCAGTGCCACAGCACCAGCGACACGTTGCCGGCCGCGTCCTCGTGCCCGTCGGCGATCTCGCGGAGCGTGCGCCAGACCATCAGCTTGCCGCCATCGACTTCGCACAGACGGTCGGCAAGAGGGTGCGACACGCCCTGGAAGGTGCCGATCAGCTGCCCGAAAGCCTTGCGCTCACAGGCATAGGCAGCACCCAGCTGCAAGGCTTGGCGGCCAAGGCCGGAGAGTGCGGCCGCCATCAGCAGCTTCCACTCGTCCAGACCGGCGGCGAAGGTCGCCAGCGCGGCATCGCCCGAGCCGAGGACTTGCGACTCCAGCGAGCCGAGTTCGATCTCGGCGATGGGTGTGGTGGCAAGCGTCTCTTCGGCTTGGGCGGTGCCTTCGGGGATCGTGACCAGCACGACGTCGTCACCCCGACGCGCCACGACGGCCCGGGCGTGCGTGCCGCCCGCGATCCACTGCTTGGGCCGGTCGGCAATGTCGTGGAAGGCAATGGTGACGAGGCTCTCGCCGCCAATGGCACTCTCCAGCAGTTCTTCGGCGCCGCCCAGCTGGCCGAGCAGGCGCGCGGCAACCAGCGCTTCGGCGAGCGGGCCGGAAGCGAGGGTGCGCCCGGCCTCTTCCATCACCACGACCGCGTCGAACAGGCCCAGGCCCATGCCGCCCGCCTCTTCGGGCACGCGGATCGCCAGGGCGCCCAGTTCCGCAAGGCCGGCCCACAGCTCGGCATCGAAGCCATGCGTCTCCATCGCCTTGCGCACGCGCGCACTGGTGGAGTTCTCGTCCAGGAAGCGCGCGAAGGTGTCGCGCACCATGGTCTGCTCTTCGGTCAGGTCGAAATTCATGGGTGTGCCGTTCCAGGAGTTATGTTGTCGTTGAAGGCGCATTCGCCTTTGCAGCAATCCTGATCATATCCCGGTGGGCGGTTCAACTTCCCAAATGGGGCCATCGCGGGTGCGATCCTCTGGCGCCGCGATTGGTGCGCCAGTGCGGCGGTGGTACGCTGGAATCCTCGCAGCCGATCGGGAGAGAACGTGGCGCGATTGGAGAGCCTGGACGATCAGACCGATGCCACGCTGGTGGCGGTACCCGGCTATCGTCGGCACATCCGCATCGTGCCGCAGCCCGGCGCCGTTCTCGCGCTGTTGGAGGACGACATCCACGCCATGGCCGTGCGGCTGCGCCACCACCTTGGGCGTGTGTCTGCCGTCGATCCGCTGCTCGATCGCATGCCCTGGACGACGTGCCCCGGGGCTGCGGCGGTGCTGGTCGACACGTTCACCGGCCTGCCGCTCGCCGAAGTCAGCCCGAGGCTGGCGCGCCGGGCGAACTGCACGCACTTGCATGACCTCGCCGTGCTCGCCGCGGCGCACGCCGATGACGCGGCCGAGACCCGCTACGACATCGCCGTCAGCGATCCCGTCGATGGCCGGCGCGAGCTGACGTTGTGGCGCAATGGAGAGCCGATGCTGCGCTGGATCGAGCAGGATGGATTGCTGTCCGCTCCCGCCGAGTTGGCCGGGCGCGCACTGCCGATGCTGCGGGACCTGATCGCAGCCATGCCCACCGATCGTGCCGAGGCGGCGCGACTGTTGCAGTGGGCGGGCCTGGTCGCGCACGGGCGCACCATCCCGTTTGCCGAGCAGAGCGACGCCGCGCGCATCTCGCCCAATTGCTACACCTTCCAGCCCAAACGCGCCGCCGTAACGCGGCGGGTGGGGCAAGTGTTCGACTTCAGCATGACCGGCAGGACGCCCGGTCAGGACTTCAGCCGCCGGCTCGGGCTCGTCCCGACCGAATAGAACCAGACAAGCACGGGAGAGCGACAATGGAAATGAATGACATGGTGATCATCTCGGTCGACGATCACATCAGCGAACCGCCCGACATGTTCAAGAACCACTTGTCGGGGGAGGCGCTGGAGACCGCGCCCAGGCTGCTGAAGGACGAAGCCGGCAAGGACGTGTGGCACTACCAGGGTCAGACTTTCGCCTCGGTGGCGCTGAACGCCGTCGTCGGCCGACCTTTCGAGGAATACGGCATGGAGCCGACCTCGCTCGACCAGCTGCGTGAGGGCGTCTACGACGTGCACGAGCGGGTGAAGGACATGGACGTCAACGGCGTTGCCGCCTCGCTCAACTTCGGCTCGGTATTCGATTTTGCCGGTGGGCGCCTCCACCGCGTGCCGGACAAGAAGATGGCGGTCACTCATATCGCCGCCTACAACGATTGGCACATCGACGAGTGGTGCGGTGCCTACCCGGGCCGCTTCATCCCCTGCGCCATCCTGCCGACCTGGGACATGGACGCGACCGTCGCCGAGCTGAAGCGGGTGACCGACAAGGGTTGCCACACCGTCTCGATCAGCGAGAACCCGACCTGCCAGGGCCTGCCCAGCATTCACAACGAATACTGGGATCCGTTCTACAAGGCGATCAACGATCTCGACATGACGATCTGCCTCCACATCGGCGGCGGCAACCCGGCACCGCATGCCTCGATGGAAACGCCGATCGAGGCGTGGATCTCGACCATGCCGATGACGATCGCCTATGCCGCCTCGGACTGGCTGCAGCTCGACGCGCTGAACACCTATCCCGACATGCGGATCGCGCTTTCGGAAGGTTCGATCGGCTGGGTGCCTTATTTCACCGAACGCGCCGACTTCTCGAACTCGCGCCACAAGTATTGGACCAACTCGCGCTTTCAGGACAAGAAGCCGAGCGAGATGTTCCGCAAGCACTTCCTGAACTGCTTCATCGACGATGCGTTCGGGCTGCAGAACATCAAGTTCATCGGTGAGGACAACATTGCCTACGAGTGCGATTATCCGCATTCCGACACGCTCTGGCCCGAAGTGCCCGAGCGCCTGTGGCCGACGATCAACCACCTGACCGAGACGCAGATCGACAAGATCACGCACGGTAATGCGATGCGCTGGTTCCGCTTCGATCCGTTCCAGCACCACAAGCGTGAGGAACTCACCGTTGGCGCGCTGCGGGCTAAGGCGGCGGCGGCGAACGTCGACATCACGCCCAAGTCGTCGCTCGGCGAGCGGCCGTTGGAAGAGGGCGACGTGCGTCCGGTCACCTCGGGCGATATCATGAAGATGTTCATGCGCCATGAGGACGGTGACCGCATGTCGCGCGTGGTGACGCAGGACGCTTGATCCGGCGAAAGGTTGGCCCCCCTCCGCGGCGGGGAGGGGGGCGTCGCCGAAGGCGGCGCGTCTACGCCCGCATCGAAAACCCCCACCTGTCTCCGCCTCCCCAAGGGGGTGGGGCCTGGTTGTGCTGAGCCTCTAAACAGTTGGCGTATTCTGCCGCCAAACCTTTAAGCAGCGGTCTTCTGCAGCGCCTCGACATTGTCGCTGTCGGGATCGGGCAGGCAAGCGCGCATGGCTTCGCCGATGCTCTGCAGCAGGCCTTCGGTGTTCACCTTGTCCTCACGGCCGTAGACCAGCGAGATCACCAGCGGGTGGTCTTCGGGCTGCCGAGGAACGAGCGCGCACAGCGACTCGGCTTCCGAGCCGAAGCCCACCGGGCCGAACGCATAGCGCCGCTCACGCAGGGCCTCGATCCGCGCGAGCATCTCGGCAGCCGAGAACTTGTGCGCAGCGTCCGCTTCCGCGTTCAGGCGGCGGACCATGCCTTCGCAGCGCGAGGCGGACACCGTCGACAGCATCAGTTGACCGGCGCTGTTGCGGGCCAGCGGCTCCTTGCAGCCGCCGTAGAGGTCGCGCGTGCAAACCGGCGCGCGCGGGCCATGGCGCCACACGATGACTTGCGAGTCGAGGCCGACCATGCCCATCAGCGAGATCGAAAGTCCCGTCTGGGCGCTCAGCCGGTCCATCAGGCGCACCAGGCGTCCATCGCGCACCACTTCCGACTGGCCGGCATTGCCGAGCAGCGCGGCGCGCGGCGTCAGGCAGTACGAGCGGGTATACGGGTCCTTGTGCAACAGGCCCAGCTCCACCAGGCTCGACAGCAGTTCGGACGTGCTGGACTGCGGGCGATTGTAGCGGCGGACGATGTCCATCACGGTCGCTTCGCGATGGCTGTCATCGAAGAATTCGAGCACTTCGATCACGCGTCTGGCGATCTTCGCCTTGTTAGAGCCTGCGGTCATCGTGGGCATACGCATCTCCTCCAACCCGCCATTCAATCGTGACGTGGGTGCCAACATCAGCCGCTTGGCGCCGCGCGTCAACGAGAAAACGAGCAGGTCTCGTTTTTTCCTTACCTTGCTTAGCTTTGAGTCGCGGAATGCTCAAGAGGAGATCATGCATGGCGCCGCCTCACAAGGGAGAACGGTATTGAGATGCGGCGTGACGAGGCGCGGCCGATTCGCGAAAACCGCATGACAAGCGCGTCTGATCGGCCAAGGACAGGCGCAATGGATCTCGCTTCGCTGACCATCACGCCGGCGCGTCTCTCACGGCTGGAAGAGCCCTGGACTCAGCCGCTGGCGCTGGTTCTGCTGACCGGAGAGAGCTACGCCACCGACCTGTATCTGCCCGCCTGTCCGGTGATCGGGCTCGGTGCGGCCAACCATCCGCTCGGCACCCAAGTAGACGTTTTGCTGGAACCTGGGGCCAATCCGGCGCCATTGGCCGCGGCGATCCTGGCCCAGCCGCATGCCGCTGCCACGCTGGTGGAAGTGCTGCGCGTGACCGAGACGATGCCCCCGCTCGATGCGCTGAGTGTCGAATCCATGGCCTATGCCATGCTGCAGGGCAGCGCGGCGCATGGGCAATGGAAGGGCGCACGGGAGACGAACGTCGGGTCAGTGG
Source organism: Novosphingobium sp. 9U (assembly GCF_902506425.1). NCBI lineage: Bacteria > Pseudomonadati > Pseudomonadota > Alphaproteobacteria > Sphingomonadales > Sphingomonadaceae > Novosphingobium > Novosphingobium sp. 9U. Next base: position 2,300,546 of record NZ_LR732469.1, read on the forward strand.
AAGGCCGAGTCGCGCTCAGCCGCATGGGCGAAGCGCTGGTGATCACGCTGGATCGTCCCCAAGCGTCGAATGCGATCGACCGGTCGATGCGTGACGGTCTGTTCGAGGCCTTTGCCCTGGCCGCCGCCGATCCGGATGTGACCCGCGTGGTGCTGCAAGCGCATGGCAAGGCGTTCAGCCTCGGTGCGGACCTTCAGGAGTTTGGCACCACGAACGATCCCGCAGCCGCGCACGCGATCCGCATGGCGACGCTGCCGGCGCGTTCTGCAATCGATTGCGCGAACAGGCTGGAGGTACGGATCGACGGGGCTTGTGTCGGGGCCGGCCTCGAACTCGCCGCCTTCGGCCACCGGATCACCGCGACTGCGCGGGCCTGGTTCCAGCTGCCTGAGCTGGCGATGGGGATCATCCCGGGGGCCGGTGGCTGCGTGTCCATCCCTCGCCGCATCGGTCGGCAGCGCGCGGCGCTGATGATGCTTTCAGGCCGCCGGCTCGGCGCGCGCCAGGCGCTCGCCTGGGGGTTGATCGACGCGATCGTGGACCAGTTCCCCGGCGATGATGGTGGCGACGACGTCGGCTGAGGACAGGCGCTCGCGTGCTTCGCGCCACGGTCGATCCAGCAGCACGAGGTCCGCCGGCTCACCCACCGCGATGCGGCGCGTCCTGGTGAAGTCGAGCGGGTCGGCGAGGTATAGGGCGAGGGCTTCGTCCGGCGACAAGGCCTCCTCGCGCCCGAGCGCGACGCCCGAGGACGTGCGCCGCGAGACGGCAGCAGCCATCGCGGCCCAGGGATCGGCAGTGCCATAGGGAGCATCGCTGCCGCCCGCGAGGGGTATGCCGCGATCCACAAGCGCACGCAGGCGATAAAGATCGCCTTGATGGCGTGGCTCGACGTCGGCGAGATAGCGATCGCCACGCTCATGCACGAAGCTGGGCTGGACGCAGGCGTGCAAGGCCAGGTCGGCCATGCGGTCGAGCAGGCCGAGCGTCGCTACCGAGACATGCTCGATCCGGTCGCCAAGCGATGGTCCCGCTTCGGCGATCGCGGCCAGCGCGAACACCAGCTCCACCTCGCTGACGCAGTGCACGGCCACGGGGCGGTGCTGCCGGTGCGCGTCGTGGATGAAGGCGACGGCGGCATCGAACTCGGGAAATGCGGCTTCGTGCAAGTGCAGCTTGGCCGGGCCTGGCGTCCATCCCACTGGCGCAGCGTCCGCCAGCGACAGCGCGCCTGCCAGGACGCACCGCTGGCGCAAGCCGCCGCGCGCGCGCTCTGACGCGAAGTGCGCGGCCATGAAGGGATCGTTGCGCGGCGAGATCTCGGTCACGCCGGTCACGCCATGGCGCGCCAGTTGCGCGCTCACGCGGTCTAGCCGTGGCGGCGTGCTGGCGAGCGCGCTCTGCAGCCAGGCGTCGGCGTCGAACAGGCGGCCGGTGAAGCGACTACCCGCCTGCTCCAGGCCTGCAGGCGGCTCCGCTGTCGCGAGCAGGCGTTCCAGCGCTTGGGTGTTGAGCAACCACATGCGGCCGGAGCGATGCTGGATGCGCAACGGCCGGTCGGCGACGAACTGGTCCAGCGCTGTCGCGTCAGGCAAGTGGCCCAGGACGCTCTCGTGATAGCCGATGCCGCGGATCCATCCATCGCCCGGCGCGGACTGCAAGGCTTGGGCAAGGTCGGCGGCGTCCACCACTTCGGGCGGTCCGCAGGCTATCGAGGCATCGCGTGCGGCGAGCGCGGCGAGGTGCAGGTGATGATCGTGCAAACCGGGGAGCAGCGCGCCGCCCCGCGCAGCGACCACGCGCTCGGTGCCTTGCGGATCGAGGTGGCCGATCGCTGCGATTGTGCCTTGTGCGATCCGCAGGTCGCAGCGGCCGTGACCCCATACCTCGGCGTCGCGGATCAGCATGAGAGGTAGCGCGCGTTATCTGCACCGATGGCGTGCACCGGGGCGAGCAGCGGCCGACGAGGAACTTGCGGGAAGCGCTCGCCCTTTGCCGCGCTCCACGCGCGCAATTCGCGTTCGAGCGCCTCGGGATCGTGCGCGCGTTCCTCTGCCAGAGCTTGTGCAACGATGGCGCTCATCGACAGGCCGATGCGTTGCGCCCGGCCGCTACGCAGCGCGCGCCAGCCTTCCAGCGCGGCGGTGATGCCGGTGAGCGGATCGGCGATCGCGTCTCCCACATAGCCGATCTCGCCGGTGCTGTCGGCCAGTGCGCGGGCAAGGCCGCCGGCCACGGCGCAATCGTTGCCGATGCCGGTCCAGTTCGCTGCCTCTCCGCGCGCGCCGTGCCCGGTCACTGACAGCCAGACGAGCCCCGGCACCTCGCGCACCAGCGCCTCGGCATCGATCCCCAAGTGCTTGAGCGCACGCGGACGCGACGATTCGATCACGACGTCGGCGCGGCGGATCAAGGCGATCAGCGCGGCTTTCTGCGTCGAGTCTGCAAAGTCGACCACGACGTTTGCCTTGCCCTGGTTGATCAAGTCGAACGTCGCCGGATCGTCGCGGCGGATGAGGTCGGGGCGGGTGAGGCTTTCCACCTTCACCACATCGGCGCCGGCCAGCCAGAACAGGTGGCCGGTGAGGGGCCCCGCCCAGATGGCGGACATGTCGATCACCAGCAACGGCTCGGCAACAGAGCGCAGCCGCGTGGGGCCATGCACCAGGATCTCGACAGGTGGGCTCACGGGGACTTCGTCCGCCGAGGCCACCGGCAAGCCCAGGTCGCGTCCGCGAGCGACCAGTTCCGCGCAGTCGTGGCAAAGCGCGGCTGCGGCGATCGCGTCGTTGTCGTGGATGGCCAAGTCGGCCTCGCCGAACAGGGCGGGGAGCAAGTCACGGTCCTCGGCGCGGATCAGGGTGAGCGCGAACCAGCCCCCATCGCGCGTCGGCATCAAGCGGCTGCCGCCCAGTCCGGCCGAGACCTGGCCGTTGATCCGGTAATCACCGTTGGAGCCGCGCTCGCCCACCAGCGTGGCGCCGGTGAGTTCGGCCAAGCGGGCGCTGCCAGTTTCGGTTGCGAGCTGCGCAAGCCGGCGATCGGCCCATCGCGCGAGCGGAATGGCTGGCGCGCCAGTGGACACGTCTAGCGGCGCGTTCACGCAAGTCTCGGCTTCTGCAGTGCCTGCCACATTGCGATCAATCATCATCACCCCGAACTTGTTTCAGGGTCCATCGGGCCGCGTCAATCGGAAGTCTGGTTCACCTGTGGCCATGTGGTTTGCGGGATCACACGGAGGGGCGGGACGACGAATGGACACTGAAACGAGTTCAGGGTGACGAGGGAACCTGCCTCCATCGTCCAAACCGGTGGTGCCGGTCAGGCCGCGAGCACGTCCTTGACCTTGCGGCGCAGCAGCTTGCCCATTTCGTTATAGGGCAGCTCGGTCACGAAAGCGATGCGCTCGGGCACGCGGCTGGAGCGCAGGCGGGCCCGGATCAGCTCCTTGAGCTCGTCCTCGGCGGGCGGCTCGTGACCCTCGCGGGTGACCACCGCGACGCCGACCGCCTCGCCCCATTCGACCGAGGGCACCGCGCAGGCGCAGGCATCGGCCACGGCCGGGTGGGTCAGCAGCACGTCCTCGATCTCGCCGGGACTCATGTTCTCGCCGCCGCGCACGATCACGTCGTCGGCGCGGCCCGAGAGGAAGAGGTATCCCTCCTCATCCATGTAGCCGGCGTCGCGGGTGGGGAACCAACCCTCGGCGTCGAGCGCCGACTTCTCCTTGTATTCGCCCGAAACCTGGTCGCCGCGTACGTAGATCTCGCCCGCCTCGCCAACGGGGAGCACTTGGCCGTCCTCGCCACGGATCTCCATCTCGACCGTCGGGATCGGCTTGCCCACCGAGGTCAGGCGCGCGCGCACCTTCGGGTCGTCAGAGGCAAGCGCGGCGCGGTGCTCGTCGGGGCCGAGCAGGGCGACGGTGGAGCTGGTCTCGGTCAGGCCATAGGCATTGGTGAAGCCGCTTGTGGGGAACAGCTCGAGCGCCTTGTGGATCACCTCGAGCGGCATCTTGCCGCCGCCATAGGCGACCGCGCGCAAGCTGGAGACTTCGGCCGGCGCGCCCTTCTCGATGGCGTCGACGATGCGCGCCAGCATGGTCGGCACGACAAAGGCGTTAGTAATGCGCTCCTCGCCCACCAGCGAGAGCCAGCTCTCAGGCGAGAAGTTGGGCAGCATCACGATCTTGCGCTGCGCGTAGATCGAGGAGAGCAGGGCGGAGATGCCGGCGATGTGATAGGGCGGCACGACGACCAAGGCCGCGTCGTCCTCGTCGGCCGAGGCGAACTCGACAGTGCCCAGGATGTAGCCCAGCAGGTTGGAGTGGCGCAGGATCGCGGCCTTGGGCGCCGCAGTGGTGCCGCTGGTGAACAGCTGGATGGCCACGCCTTCGCCTGCATCGGCCTCGCGCGTGTCTTCGCTCGGGACCGTCTCCTGGACCTTTTGCGTGAACTCCTCCCGGCTGAGGATCGTATGGCCCTGGTCGGCGGCGACACGGATCACCCGCTCCTCGTCGCCGATCACCAGCGCTGGCGCGATGCGGCCGAGCAGGGCGGAGAGGTCGGCGTCGGGCAGGCGGTAGTTGAGCGGGCAGTAGGGCACGCCGGCCAGCGCCGCACCGAAAACCGCGATCAGCGCGGCCTCGCTGCTCTCATCCAGCAGGGCGACATACTGCGCGTCGCTCTCGACGATCAGCTCGAACGCGCCGCGCGCCGCGCTGAGCAGCTCGCCATAGGTCCAGCGCTTGCCGTCGCAGACGAGACCGATGCGATCGGGCGCGGCTTCGGCCGCCATTTCGAGGAGAAGCGCGATGTTCATGGCAGTATGACGGCCCTTCTTGGGTCGAGGGTGTGTAGGTAGGTCAGTCGGACGCAGGAAGCGGCTTGGCATCCTTGGTGACGAGCGCGATGCCGTCCACCGAGAGCGAGCCCTTGCCCGGCTTCACGCACAACAGCTCGTAAGCGCCGTCGGCGTCGACATAGCGCTTGCCCATCAGGGTGCCGGCCGAGAAGTCCGCGGCGAGCGGCAGCAGTTCGGCGGGCTTGCCCTCGGCCATCGGCGCGCCACCGCATTCAATCGTGCCCCCGCCGGTGCGGATCACCATGACCTCGGTGTCGTCGGCTTGGCTCTTCAGTCGGGTACCGGGCTTCATCTCATCATCCTCGTGCTGATCTGGTGTTCAATTTATCGCGCCACTTGCCTTTAGGCGCGCGATGTCGTCCCATTCAAGGCCGAGTTCCAGCAGGATCAACTCGGTGTGCTCGGACGGTTGCGGCGCGCGGCTCGTGGTGAAGGGCTGGTGATCAAACTGGACCGGGCTGCGCACGATGCGCATCGGCGCGGAACCGTCGATCGGCTCGACTTCGATGAAGGTGTCGTTGGCGATCGCCTGGGGATCCTCACCCAGGTCCAGCAGGCTCTGCACTGCGGCCCACTGGCCCTTCATCGTCTTGAGGTGCTCGCGCCAGTAGGCGAAAGGCTGCGCCGCGATGGCAGCGGTGATGATCTGGCTGGCGGCGGCACTGTTTTCCATCAGCGCGCGTGCCTCGCCGAAGCGCGGATCATCGGCCGCTTCGGGTACGCCCAGGTGCGCGAAGGTGTCGCGGATGTAGGGGCCGGGTACCATGATGAACAGGCTGATGACGCGATTGTCGCTGGTTAGGAAATGGCCGATGAACGGGTTCACCAGCGCGCCGCCGGGCGCGGGCATGCCGACGCGCATCATCTTGCCGGTGTGCAGGTACGGCGCGAGGACCATGCCCGACATCCACATCGCCGAATTGAACAGCGACACGTCGACTTCGGTCGCCTCCCCCGTGCGCTCGCGATGGAGCAGGGCGGCGGCGATCCCGCCGGCGAGATACATGCCGCTCTGCGAGTCGCCCATGCCGCCGATGCCCATCGTGAGTGGGACTGCGGACTCCTGCGGCGTCAGCGCATGCGCCACGCCCGAGTGGATCCAGAATGCAGTCGCATCGAAGCCGCCGCGGTCGCGATCGGGCCCCTTGTCACCGAAGCCAGAGCCGCGTGCGTAGATGATATCCGGATTGACCGCCCGGATGTCCTCGATATCGATACCGAGTTTGCTGCGCACTGAGGGCAGGTAGTTGGTGATGAACACATCGGCGGTCTTGGCCAGTTCGAGCACCAGTTCACGACCCTCGGGCGTGGCGATGTCGATCCCGACCGAACGCTTGCCGCGATTGGGGTGCTCGATCATCGGGTTGACCACCGGGTCCATGGTCGCGCCCGCGATCGTCAGCATGCCGCGCTGGGCATCACCGCGCACCGGGTGCTCGACCTTGATGACGTCGGCGCCCCATTCGGCCAGCACGGCACCGGCCGCAGGCACGAAGACGAACTGGGCCACTTCGAGGACCCTGATGCCCTTCATCACCTGCGTCATGCCGACGTGTTCCCGTCCAGGCTGATTACGCGATCGCGCCCTTGGCTTTCAGCTCCTCGATCTTGTCCCACTCGACGCCCATTTCCATGAGCACGAGCTCGGTGTGCTCGCTCGCCTGGGGCGCGCGGGTGGTCTCGGTCGCCTCACCGTTCCACTGAACCGGGTTGCGCACCAGCTTGATCGGTTCGCCACCGTCAGACGCCTCGACTTCGATGATCGTGTCGTTGGCGATCGCCTGCTCGTCGTTGGCAAGCTCGATCAGGTTGAGGATCGGGGCCCACTGGCCCTTCAGCGTTTTCAGATGCTCACGCCAGTAGGCGAAGGGCTTGGTGGCGAAGGCTTCAACCAGGATGTCGCTGGCCGCCTTGGCGTTCTTCATCAAGCTGAGCACGTCGGCAAAGCGCTCGTCGTCCGCGTATTCGGGCTTGCCGATGTGCTCGAACGTGTCCCGGATCAGGCCAGTGGGACTGACCATGCACAAGTTGATGGTGCGCCCGTCCGAGGTCCAGAAGTTGCCCATGAACGGGTTGGTACCCGCGCCGCCCGAACTGGGCATCGAGTTCTTGGTGATGATCCCGGTCTCGAGCGCCTGCGCGATGTTGGCGCCAGAGGCCCAGGCTGCCGTGCTCATCAAAGAGACGTCGAGAACCGCAGCTTCACCGGTGCGTTCACGATGGAATAGCGCGGCCGAGATGCCGCCGGCGATGAACATGCCGCCGATCGAATCGCCGAATGCAGGCATGCCCTGCGAGAGCGGGCCAGGGAGTTCAGGCGGGGTCATGCAGTCGGCGATGCCGCTGCGCGACCAGAACGCGGTGCCATCGAAGCCGCCCTTCTCACGCTCGGGACCCTTGTCGCCCCAAGCGCTGCCGCGCGCATAGATGATGTTCGGGTTGGCCGCCTTGATATGCTCGACGTCGAACTTGTTCTTCTGCCGCACTTGGGGGAGGAAGTTGGTCAGGAACACGTCGCACTGCTTGGCCAGCTCATAGAGCAACTCTTGGCCTTCCGCCGTGCCTAGATCGATGCCGACCGAGCGCTTGCCGCGATTCGGGTGCTCGATCAGGGTGTGCCGCAGGGGATCGAGCTTCACGCCGCCCATGTTGAGGAACCCGCGCTGCGTATCGCCGCGCACCGGGTGCTCGATCTTGATGACGTCCGCGCCCCAATCGGCGAGGACGGCGCCGGCAGCCGGGGTAAACGTGAACTGGGCGACTTCCAGCACCTTCACGCCCTGCATCACCTTGGTGGCCATAGTCTTGTTTTTCCCTGCTGTGCCCGGCCGAAACGAAGCCGGCTCCCGTAAGCTCCGGTTTGCGCGGATTTGCAGGGTGGATCAACTGCGCAGGCCATCGTGACGACGATGATCTGACGCAGCTGACAGCCGATCTGGAACGCGTCTTCCGCAGCTGCATACTGCCTTAACCGCGGTTCAACAGGGACGCTAAGGAAGTTGAGTAAATCTACTTCGCGCTTGCAACATTCGCAATTGACTTGCGCGACATGCAATCCTAACCTAGGTGAGTAAGGCAAGCAGATAGCTTCAGCCTACCGGGTCACCCCCGATGCATATCGGAGAATACGTCATGAAGAAGATCATCGCTCTCGCTGCCGTCGCCACTGTCGCCACCTTCTCGGTTCCGGCCGCTTTCGCCGAGACCACCCAGTCGGTCCGCGAAGTCACCGAGGAAGCCGCTCCGGCTGCCAAGCTCAACGCCGGCCAGATGCTGTACAGCAACGGTGCGCGTCTCGCCCCGATCTACCGCGTCAACGCTGAGGGCAACCCGCAGATCATCCTCGCCGGCAAGCTGGTGACCGTTCCCGCCTCGACCATCACCTCGGTCGGCGGCAAGGTGACCACCTCGCTCAGCAAGAAGGAAGTCGCTTCGGCCAAGTAATCGGCCCAAGCTGATTTTCGAGAAAGGGCGGTGCCGGGGGGCGCCGCCCTTTTTGTTTGTGGGGGTGAGCCTAAACCCGTCGGCTGAAACGCACCGTTTGGTGACGTGCTTCGACAAGCTCAACACAAGCGGTATGAGGACGGGCCGGATCTCGCTGGTTCCGTGTGGCCATTGGCAGGTCAGGGCGCTTTACCCCAACACCGGCCAGGGTGAGCTTGTCGTAGCTCACCCCTTACGATGCTCGGCTCAGCCGCGACTCACGTTGTCGTAGATGCGGTCCAGGTAGCTGCCCAATGCGTCCAACTCATCCTGGCTGAAACCCTTGAACATGCGCTGCTCGCTGGCGCGGGCGATCGAGGCGAGCTTTTCCAGCAACGGCTCGGCAGCTGGGGTAAGGTACACCGCTCGAGCGCGGCGATCGTCCCGCCTGTCGCGGCGTTCCAGCAGGCCGTCTGCGCAGAGGCGATCGATCAGGCGTCCGGCCGAGGCCTCCGACATCTCGAGTGCCTCGGCGATGGTGCGCTGGGTGGCGCCGGGCACGCGCGAGACCACCGCGATCATCGCCCACTGCGACCGCGTGACGTTCAGGTTGACCACCTGCCGGTCGAAATTGTTGCGCAGCAGGCGTGCGATGATCGTGAAGCGCAGGCCGATATGGCGGCGCGCCTCATGCGCCGAGTCGGGACCGGCCGGTTCTACCGACTGGCCCTTGGTTCCCGGCAGGAGGTCGCCCGATACCGTGACGGCCGAGACCTCTACAGCGGTGCCGTCCTCGTTGGTCACACGCGCTCGATGATCATGGCCGGCGCCATGCCGCCCGCAGCGCACATGGTGATCAGCGCATAGCGGCCGCCGGTGCGCTCCAGCTCATCCAGCGCAGTGCCGACGAGAATGGCACCGGTCGCGCCGATCGGGTGGCCCATCGCGATCGAACCACCATTGGGGTTCACCTTGGCGCGATCGAGATCGAGGTCGCGGATGAACTTTTCGACGACGACGGCGAATGCCTCGTTGATCTCGAAGACGTCGATATCGTCCTTGGTCAGGCCGGCTTTCGCGAGCACCTTCTTGGCTGCGGGCACCGGCGCGTTGAGCATCAGCGTCGGATCGTCACCGACGTTGGCCGTCGCCACCACCCGCGCACGCGGCGTCAGGCCGTGCTTCTCGGCATAGTCCTTCGACGCAAGCAGCAGGCCCGCCGCGCCGTCGACCACGCCAGACGAAATGCCGGCGTGGTGTATCGGCGAGAACTCCAGGTCGGGGTACTTCTGCTTGATCAGTTCGGCGTACGTCGGGCCGTCCTTCTGGCTCGGCATGTTGTAGAACATCTCAAACGCTGGCTTCAGCGTTGCCAGCGATTCCTTGGTCGTCTCGGGCCGCGGGTATTCTTCGTGATCGAGGATCACGTTGCCCTCGTCGTCCTTGACCGTGATCGTCGACTTGTCGAAGCGGCCTTCCTGCAGGGCCACGGCGGTGCGGCGCTGGCTTTCCGCGCCCCATTCCTCCAGCTCCTCGCGGGTGATGCCTTCCATCGCGGCGATCGCGTCGGCCGCGATACCCTGGTTGGTCTGCGGGTGCTTGGCCTGAAGCCGCGGATTGCCCACGCCCATGCCGCCAGAGCCCAGTCCGGCCTCCCGCATCTTGCCGCTATAGTGGTTGACGTAGCTCAGCTGCTCGGAGCCGCCGGCGATCACCAGGTCTTCCATGCCCGACATGATCTGCGCGGCGGCGAGGCTGGTGGCGGTCAGGCCCGAGCCGCAGTAGCGGTTAAGGTTCACGCCACTGGCGCGCACATCATAGCCTGCATCCATCGCCGCCATGCGGCCGATCGCGCCGCCCTGCAGGCCGAGCGTCGCCGAGGTGCCCCAGATGATGTCGTCAACGTCCGCTGTGTCGAGGTTGTTGCGCTCCTTCAGCGCGGTGAACACGGTGGCGGCGAGATGCTCGGGATGCATGGTCGAGAGCGCTCCCTTGCCCATCTTGCCAAGGCCCCGGGGGGTGCGGACAGCGTCGATGATATAGGCGTCTGCCACGGTGGTCTCCTGCGCAATTCGAGTGTGCCCGGGACATGCGAGGTAGCCTGGGAAAATGCAATCCGACAGGGCATCGCGGGTGCGATTGCTTTCAAAGGTTAGCATATTGGAACGCCGCTGCGCTATCCAGATTGTGCGAGTGGACTGTGCCGCGAACTCGCCTTGTGCGGGTTGTGCCGCGTGCGGGCCCATGCCAGCTTGACGCGCAGATCGGCCATATCAAAAGCCATGGCCAGCAGAACAGAGTGGGGGACACAACTTGGGCACTATCGCGAACGGAGGTCAGGAGAGACCGGGCGGAGCGTTCGCGCCGCTGCGCGAACCGGTGTTCCGCCGGATCTGGAGCGCCAGCTTGCTCTCCAATTTCGGGCAGTTGTTCCTCGGCGTTGGCGCGGCTTGGGAGATGACGCGGCTCAGCAACTCGCCCACCATGGTGGCGCTGGTGCAGACCGCGCTCATGGTGCCGCTGATGTTCGTGACGCTGCCAGCCGGCGCGATCGCGGACATGTTCGATCGCCGCCGGATCGCGATCTCCGGTCTCACTTTCTCCGCCGTGGCCGCCGCCGTTCTGACGACGATCGCTTATCTAGGCCTCACCACGCCCTGGTTGCTGCTGCTGTTTTGCGCGCTGATCGGCGCGGGCGTGGCGCTCTACTCGCCGTCGTGGCAGGCCTCGATCCCCGAGCAGGTCTCGCGGGAGAACCTGCCCGCCGCTGTGGCGCTGGGCACCATCAGCTACAACGTCGCACGCAGCTTCGGCCCGGCGCTGGGCGGCGTGATCGTGCTGGCGGCCGGCGCGCAAGCGGTGTTCGGGCTGACCTCCGTGCTCTACCTGCCGCTGCTGTTCTCGTTCGTGCTGTGGAAGCGGCGCCACACGCCTTCACGCCTGCCGCCCGAGCGCATCGACCGGGCGATGATCGGCGGCGCACGCTTCGCGCTGCACTCGCCAGGGATCCGGACCGCGCTGACGCGCATCTTCGCCTTCGGTTTGTGCACGGCGACGGCCGCCGGTCTGGCGCCGCTGGTCGCCAAGGAGCTGCTGCACGGTGATGCGGCCGTCTACGGCATCCTCTTGGGCGCGCAGGGCGTAGGCGCCGTGCTGGGCGCGCTGTTCGTCTCGCAGATCAAGCAGCGCTTCACCACGGAGGCAGCGGTGCGCTTGTTCGCCGTCGCGACCGGCCTAGCGCTCGTGGTGATCGGGCTGAGCACGCACACCGTGCTCAGCTGCGCCGCGTTCTTCGTGATCGGGATGAGCAACATCCTGACGGTCGCGATCCTCAACGTGACGGTGCAGCTCTCGGCTCCCCGTTGGGTGACGGCGCGCGCTCTCTCGCTCTATTCCTCGGCCATTACCGCCGGCATCGGCATCGGCGCGTACGCCTGGGGCGAAATCGCCGGCGTGACCGGAGTGTCGCTCGCCTTTGTCGCCTCCGGCGTGGCGGTGGCGGCCACAGTGCTGCTCGGCTTCGTCCTGCCGCTGCCCAACGAGGACAGCGACACCTCGATGGTCGAGATCGGTTATGAGCCTGAGGTCGCGCTGGCACTCACCCTGCGCTCGGGCCCGATCGTGGTCGAGGTGGAGTACGACGTCGACCCGGACCAGGCACGCGAGTTCTACGACACGATGATGAACCTGCAGCGCGTGCGCAAGCGGCTCGGCGGGTTCGACTGGTCGCTGGCGCGCGACATCGAGAATCCGGCGCTCTGGACCGAGCGCTACCATTGCCCGACTTGGGGCGACTACTTGCGCATGCGCGATCGCTACACCGCGCCCGAGTACCAGCTTCAAGCAGATGCGGACGCGTTCAACCGGCAGCGCGGCCGCCGCGTCACCCGCCGCTTGGAACGACCGTTCGGATCGGTCCGCTGGAAGGCGGAGTCGCTCGACCCACGCCAGGAGACGGTCGGATACATCGGGCCCTGACCCGGGCACCATCCCGGGCAGTGTTGCATCCCTGCGGCAGCGCGCGAGACTTTTGACAGTCGTCCAATTCTCCTCTGGATTTGTCTGCGCGGCGCGCTAGAAATGCCGGCAAAGAGCAAATCGAAACAGGGGAGAGAGACATGCTGAAAGAGCAGCTTCGCGCGTCCGCGGCAATCGGAGCCATTCTGGTCGGGGCCACGATCGTAGCCAATCCGGCCTTTGCGCAGGCCGGTGCGGCCGGTGCCCCGCAGGACGCAGCGGCATCCGACAACGACGTGATCATCGTTACCGCGCAGCGCCGCGCCGAGGCGCAGGTCGACGTGCCGATCTCGATCACCACCCTCTCGTCCGACGCGCTCGACACCGCCAACGTCCAGCAGCTGTCTGATATCGGCAAGGTGACGCCCGCCCTGCGCTTTGACTTCGCCGGCGGCTTCTTTCAGCCGACCATCCGCGGCATCGGCACGGCGGTGGCGACCTCTGGCGGCGGCGGTAACGTCGGCATCTACATCGACGGGTTCTATTCGCCCAACCCGCTGGCGGCCGACTTCGACTTGATCAGCGTCAGCAGCATCCAGGTCCTGAAGGGCCCGCAAGGCACGCTGTTCGGCCGGAACACCACCGGCGGCGCGATCTTGGTCTCCACCCGCGAGCCCAATACTAACGCCAACTCGTTCGAAGGCCGTGCCAGCTACGGCCGCTACAACGAGGCGCGCATCGAAGGGATCGGCAACTTCGTCATCTCCGACCGGGTCGCGCTCAGCGTCGAGGGGCAGTACCGCCGCGGCGACGGCTGGCAGCACGATATCTCGACCGATCGCGATGTCGGCAAGTACGAGAACTGGTCTGCGCGCGTCAGCCTCAAGGCCGACCTCACCGATGACGTCTCGCTGCTGCTGCGCTACAAGCACGGTCAGGTCGACGATCCCTCGCCGTTGCTGGTCTCCAGCTACGTGGACGACCAGATCGGTGTCGGCGCTCCGTTCGGTGGCATCCCCGGCACCTTCACCACGCGCAAGAACGAGATCGCATCGGGATCGCAGCCGGAGTTCTTCCGCTCGAACTCGGACGTATTGCAGGCGACGTTGACCGCGGATCTGGGTTTCGCGAACCTCACCTCGTACTCGCAATACCGCAACGAGAAGGTAAATTCGTCGCTTGAGCTCGACTACTCGGGCGCGGATATTTTCCAGCTCGGACTGCCCAACAATAACGAGACCTGGAGCCAGGAACTCCTCCTGACGTCCAAGAGCGGCCCCAAGCTGCAGTGGACCGCCGGCTTGTTCTATTTCGAGAACACCGACCAGTACATTACGGGAATCGACACCGGCGGCGCTGCCAATCGCATTCGCCTAGGCGGCTCCAGCACCACCGTACGCAGCTATGCCGCTTTCGCGGACGCCACTTACGAGATCACGCCCAAGCTCTTCCTCACCGGCGGCTTGCGCTACGCCTACGACAAGGTGGACGACGCCTACTACAACACCCGGTTCCTCAATCCGGCACCGATCACGTTGCCGAACGGGACTACGTGCTCGGCCACTGGCGGACGCGTCTACCTCAAGGATTGCGACCCGGGTGCGATCAAGTTCGCTGATAGCGGCCGCCTGACGCCGCGCGCGGTGATCCGCTTCAAGCCCGACGATCGCTCGAGCATCTACGCCTCGTTCACGCGCGGCTACAAGGCGGCGGTCGTGGACGTCGGCGGCTCTTGCCAGAACGCGCCCTATGTCTGCAGCCGGGTAAGTCCCGAAAAGGTCAATGCCTACGAACTGGGCTTCAAGTACGAAAAGCCTGGTTTCTCGCTGGAGGGCGCGGGCTTCTATTATGACTACAGCGACCTGCAGGTCTCGATCTACGAGGCCGGCACGGCGCGGATCGTCAACGCCGCCCAGTCGGAGATCTACGGCCTGGAAGGCGCCGCGCACGTGCGGCCGGTGCAGGGTCTCGATCTGTCTGCCGGCGCGTCCTGGGTGCACGCACGCTACAAGGACTTCAACAATGCACCGATCTACACGCCGTGCGCCTCGCTGGGCGCTGTTGCTGCCGCAGGATGCGCTGCCAACGGAGTGACGTTCCTGGTGCTCGGTCAGAACCTCGACAACGTGACCATGCAGCGCACGCCCGAGTTCACCGGCTACATCGGTGCGCGTTACGCCACGCCACTGGCGAGCGGCGAACTCGCGCTGTCCGGCAACCTGTCCTACTCGTCGAGCTTCTTCTTCGGACCCTCGGGCATCCAGTTTAAGCAGGGCGGCTACGAGACTCTGTCGCTGCGCGCGCAGTGGACCGCTCCCGACGATCGCTGGTACCTGGCGGCCTATGGCGACAACGTGACCAACAGCCGTTACCTGACGCAGGTGCAGTACTCCAACTTCGGCATTGGCGCGAACTGGAGCAAGCCGACGACCTTCGGTGGCGAAGTCGGCTTCAAGTTCTGATGGGAGACCGGTGTTCCCAGACGGGTATTGTCTGGGAGCGCGGGACTAGCAAGAATGACACGCGACGCCGGGGAGGGAATGTCCTTTCCGGCGTTTCGCACGTGGCCATAGAGCCGACGAGGAGAGCCTGACATGACCGAACGCCGCAAGTACCGCGTGATCCAGTGGGCGACCGGAAACGTCGGCAGCCGCGCGTTGCGCAGCGTGATCGAGCATCCTGAGATGGAGCTCGTCGGCCTGTGGGTCAGTTCCGAGGGCAAGGTCGGCAAGGACGCCGGCGAACTGGCAGGCCTCGGTAGCGAGACCGGGGTCAAGGCCACCAACTCGGCGGCAGACCTGA
The DNA here is from genome assembly GCF_902506425.1 of Novosphingobium sp. 9U. NCBI lineage: Bacteria > Pseudomonadati > Pseudomonadota > Alphaproteobacteria > Sphingomonadales > Sphingomonadaceae > Novosphingobium > Novosphingobium sp. 9U. The sequence continues at coordinate 2,315,591 of NZ_LR732469.1, forward strand.
TCGCGCTCGATGCGGACTGCGTGCTCTACATGCGCCAGGGCACCGACTGGGACGAGCTGGTGTCGATCCTGGCGTCGGGCAAGAACGTCGTGACCACGCGTGGCGACTTCCACCATCCCGGGACGATCGAGCCGGCCAATCGCAAGCGTATCGAAGACGCCTGCCAGCAGGGCGGAACCTCGATCTACAGCACCGGCTCGAGCCCTGGCTTCGTTACCGAGGCGCTGACCATTCCGCTGCTGTCGCTCGCGCGCCGGCATGACCTCATCACCATCGACGAGTACGCCGACGTCTCGAGTCGCGACTCGCCCGAAATGCTGTTCCAGATCATGGGTTTCGGCGAACCCGTCGGCCCTTACGACCAACGCCGGGCCGAGCACCTGAAGGGCGACTTCGGCAGCTCGCTCTCGCAGATCGGCGAAGCCATCGGCCTGCCGATCGACGAGATCGAGGCGTTCGGCGAACTCTCCGGCACCAAGGAGACGCTCCACATCGCCGCCGGTACGGTCGAGGCGGGCACGGTGGGCGCAATGCGGACGACGATCACCTGCAAGCACCAGGGTCGCTCGGTGCTTCGCTTCCGCGCCAACTGGTACGTCACCACCGATATTCAGGACGAAGGCTGGAACCTGCGCGATTCGGGCTGGCGCATCCAGACCGAAGGCGACACGCCGGTGCTGGTCGACATTCACTTCCCGGTGCCCGAGGAGGACTATGCCGCGTTCACACCGGGTCTGACCGCGCACCGCCCGGTCAATGCCATCGCCGCAGTGTGCGCAGCGGAGCCGGGCATCCGGACCACGGTGGACCTGCCGCAGATCGTGCCGGTATTTGCTTGAGCCCTAACCCTCTCCCCTTGAGGGGAGGGGGTTCTGCATTACCGCCGGGACGGCAGCGCTGCAGTCGCCGTCGCGGCATCGCCGCCGAGCACGCGGTAGAGCGTCACGCGATTGCTCGCCTGCGCCAGACGAGTGGCAATCTCCGACTGCTGTGCCCCATACAGGCTGCGCTGCGCGTCGAGGCTGGCGAGGAAGCTGTCGACACCGAAACGATAGCGCGCCTCGGTCAGCTTGGCGGTGTCCGCGGCAGCGGCGGTGTTGGCGGAGGCGGCGCGCAGCCGCTCGGCCAGGGTGCCCTGGTCGGCCAGGGCGTCGGAGACTTCGCGGAAGGCCACCTGGATGGCGCGTTCGTAGCTGGCAACGGCAGCGTCGCGCTGAGCGCGGCTGACCTCGACATTGGCGACACGGCCGCCTGCGTTGAACAGCGAGTACGAGGCGTCGGCGCCTGCCGACCAGCTGAACGCACCGCCGCTGAACAGAGAGGAAAGCGCAGAGCTCGCCACGCCGAGCAGGCCCGTCAGGGAGATGGACGGGAATAGCTGCGCACGCGCGACGCCGATGTCGGCATTGGCCGCGCGCAGCTGGTACTCGGCCTCAACCACGTCGGGACGGCGCAGAAGCACTTGCGAGCTGGTGCCGGCGGGCAGGGTGGCGAGCGTATTGTTCACTTGCGCGATGCCGGCGGGGAGCAGCGCCTGGTCGAACTCGGCTCCAATCAAGAGGCGGATGATATTGGCGTCCTGCGCCAGCGCCGTCCTCTGCTGGGCAAGGTCGCCGCGCGCGGTTTCCAGCACTTGTTCGGCCTGGCGCAAGTCGGTGCGCGGGGCGACGCCGCCGTTCAGGCGCAGGCTGGTCAGCTCGACGCTGCGCTGGGCATTGGCCGCGGTCGCCTCGGCCAGCCTGAGCAAGTCCACGTCCGAGCCATACGTCGCCCAGGCTTGCGCCAGGTCGGCGATCAGCCCCAGCCGCACGGTGCGTGCGGTCGCCTCGGTCGCGAGCGCCGTGTTCCGCTGGGACTCCGTGGCATTCGCGTAGCGGCCGAAGAAGTCGAGTTCGAAGCTGGAGACGCCGCCTTGTAGGCCATAGGACCAGCCGCTGCCCGAGCTTCGGGTGGTTCCCGTGCCCGAGCCCGTACCCGACCCAGTGTTGCCTGTAGTCGAACTCCCCCGGTTGGCGTAAGTGGCCGAGGCGCTGACGCCGATCGCCGGGAACTGATCGGATCGGACGACCCGCACTTGCGCGCGTGCCGCCGCAAGGTTGGCCGCGGCGACGCGCAGGTCGCGGTTGTTCTCCAGCGCCTGCGCGATCAGCTGCTGCAAGCGCGGATCGCGGAAGACCTCGGTGTAGGAGACCACCGGCAGGTTCGCCTCGCTCTGCAAAAGGTAGGCGTCCCCAGCAGGCCAGGTCTGCGGCACCGGCGGCGTGGGGGCGACGTACTTGGGCGCGAGCGAGCAGGCACCCAGCGCCAGGGCCGAAACCAGCGAGAGGGTCAGACGCACGCGGGTCATGCCGGTTCTCCATCGCTCTCGCGCGGTTCCTCGTCGCGACGGCTGCGATAAGGCGCGATCCGTGCTCGCGCTGCGCGCAGCCCGTCACGCACGCCACGGCGGACGAGTACGAAGAACAGCGGGATGTAGAAGATCGCCAGGATCGTCGCGGTGAGCATGCCGCCGACCACTGCCGTACCGATCGCGACACGGCTGTTGGCGCCTGCGCCGGTCGCCAGGGCGAGCGGGAGCACGCCGAAGATGAACGCGAAGCTGGTCATCAGGATCGGGCGCAAGCGGATTCGGGCGGCTTCGATGGCGGCATCGATCACGCGCTTGCCCTGCTTCTCGGCTTGCTCGGCGAACTCGATCATCAGGATCGCGTTTTTGGCGGCGAGGCCCATCGTGGTCAGCAAGCCGATCTGCAAGTAGACGTCGTTCTCCAGCCCACGCAGCGTCACCGCAAAGATCGCGCCGACGAGGCCGAGCGGGATGACGAGCAGCACCGCGACCGGAATGGACCAGCTCTCGTACAGCGCGGCCAGGCACAGGAACACGACCAGCAGCGACAGGCCGTAGAGCAGCGGCCCTTGGCCTGAGCTCAGCCGCTCCTGATACGACTGGCCCGCCCAGGCGACGGTAGTGCCGGGGATCTTGCCCGCCAGTTCCTCCATGATGTCCATCGCCGTGCCCGAGCTGACGCCCGGCGCTGCCTGGCCGCTGAACTCGTACGAGGGAATGCCGTTGAAGCGCGAGGTCGTGCTCGGCACCGTGGACCAGCCGGTCTGCGCAAAGGCCGAGAAGGGCGACATCGCGCCGCTGCTGGACCGCACGTACCACTGGCCCAAGTCCTCGGGCCGGCTGCGATAGGGCGCGTCGCCCTGGACGTAGACGCGCTTGACGCGCCCTTTGTCGATGAAGTCGTTGACGTATGTGCCACCCCAGGCCGTGGCCAGGGTGTCGTTGACGTTGCCAGGCGTGAGACCGAAGGCGGTCGCGCGCTGCTGATCGACGTTGACCGACAGGGTGGAGACATCGGGCAAGTCGCTCAGGCGCACGCCGGTCAGGCGCTGGTCGGCGTTGGCGGCGGCGAGCAGCTGGTCACGCGCCTCGATGAACTTCTCGCGGCTCATGCCGCTGGCGTTCTGCAGCTCCATGGTGAAGCCCGAGGAGGTGCCCAGGCCGCGCACCGCGCCGGGCACCAGCGCGAAGACCTGCGCGTCGCGCAGCACCGACAGCGAGCGCGAGGCGCGCTGGACGATGCTGTCGGCATTGTTCTCCTTGCCCGGACGGTCGGCCCAGTCCTTCAGCTTGACGAAGCCGTTGCCCGTGTTCTGCCCGGCGGCACCCTGGCCGCCGCCCGAAACGGTGAACATACTGGAGATGTTGCTCTTTTCCTGCGTTAGGAAGTAGCGTTCCACCGCCTGCTGCACCTTCTGCGTGCGGCCGAGCACGGTACCGGCGGGCAGGCGGTACTGGACGATCACCGTGCCTTGGTCCTCGGTCGGCAGGAAGCCGCTGGGAAGGCGCAGGAATAGCAGCGCCATGATCGCGACCACGACTGCGTAGATCACCAGGAACAGCCACTTGCGATCGACCACGCGGGCCACCGTGTCGGCATAGCGCCCGCTCAGGCGATCGAACCGCTCGTTGAAGCCGTGGCTGAAGCGCACCAGACGATCGCCGACAGCAGGGAAGCGACGACGCAGCAGGCCGGGCTTGGGCTCCTCGCTCTTGGGCTTGAGCAGCGTCGCGGTCAGCGCCGGGCTAAGGATCAGCGCCACCAGCACCGAGAGCACCATGGCGGTGATCACGGTCAGCGAGAACTGGCGGTAGATGACGCCGGTCGACCCACCGAAGAACGCCATCGGCAGGAACACCGCGGAGAGCACCAGCGCAATGGCGACCAGCGCGACGGTGAGTTCGTCCATGGACTTGATCGTCGCCTCGCGCGGGCTCATGCCGGGGTTCTCCTCCAGCAGTCGCTCCACGTTCTCGACCACGACGATGGCATCGTCCACCAGCAGGCCGATGGCCAGCACCAGGCCGAACAGGGTCAGCGTGTTGATCGAGAAGCCGACGACGTAGAACACGGCGAAGGTGCCGAGCAGCACGACCGGAACCGCGATCGTTGGGATCAGCGTGGCGCGCCAGCTTTGCAGGAAGACGAACATCACGACCACGACCAGCGCGATCGCCTCGAGCAGCGCTTTTTCGACTTCCTCGACCGAGAGCTTGATGAAGTCGGTGGTGTCGCTGCCGTAGACGTATTCCAGCCCCTCCGGCATGTCGCGGGTGAGGTCCTTCATCTGCGCCTTGACTGCCTCGGCCGTGCGCAGCGCGTCGGCACCGGGGGACAGCGAGATCGAGATACCGGCACCGGGATGGCCGTTGACGCGGCTCACCACCGAATAGCTCTCCGCGCCGATCTCGACCCGGGCGACATCGCCGACGGTCACGGTGGAGCCGTCGGTCTGGGTCTTGATGACGATCGCGCGGAACTGCTCGGGTGTCTGCAGGCGGGACTGCGCCGTCACGGTGGCGTTGAGCATCTGCTCATCGGGCGAGGGCACGCCGCCCACTTCGCCCGCCGCCACTTCCGTGTTCTGCGCGCGAATGGCCGTGACCACGTCGTTGGGCATCAGTGCTACCGCCGCCAGCTTGCGCGGGTCGAGCCAGATGCGCATTGCGTGCGGCGCGCCGAACACGTTCACTTCGCCGACGCCGTCGACGCGCGATAGCGGGTCCTGGATGTTCGAAGCCAGGTAGTCCGAGACGTCCTGGTTCGAGCGGGTGTCGGTCGCATCGTAGACCGCCACCAGCATCAGCTGGTCGGGGTTCGACTTGGTGACACGCACGCCCTGCGTCTGCACCTGCTGCGGCAGGCGGGCGAGCGCGCTCTGGATCTGGTTCTGGACCTGGACCTGTGCGATATCCGGGTCAGTGCCCTTGGCGAATGTCGCGCTGATGGTCGCGCGGCCACGGTTCGAGGACTGCGAACTGAAGTACAGTAGCCCGTCGATGCCGGTCAGCTGCTGTTCCAGCACCTGGGTGACGCTGTTCTCGATCGCCTGGGCTTGCGCGCCGGGGTATGTGGCAGAAATGTTGACCTGAACCGGCGCGATGTCTGGATATTCCTGGTTCGGCAGCATCGTCAGCGCGCCGGCGCCGGCGAGCATGACGATGATCGCGAGAACCCAGGCGAAGATCGGCCGATCGATGAAAATGCGTGACATCGGGCGATCAGCTACCCTGCTTCGAGGGTGCACCCTGTCCGGCGCCGGACTTGCCGCCCGCGCCACCGCGGGGCGCCTTGGTGGGGTCCTGCGGAGCACTGGCCGGAACCGGGACGATCGGCGCGCCCTGCTTGAGGCCGTTCAGCCCCTGCATGATGATGCGGTCGCCGCGGACTAGGCCCGAGGTGACGACCCAATTGGCGCCGAACGTGCGCGTGGCCATGACCTTGCGGCGCACGGCCTTGTTCCCCCCCGTCTTGTCTTTGGGCCCGACCAGCATGACGTAGGCCGAGCCGTCGAAATCGCGCTGGATCGCCTGTTGCGGGACGAGGAAGGCGTTGGTCTCGATCGCCTGGTTAAATACCGCGTTCACGAATGTGCCCGGCAGCAGCATGCCCTGGGGATTGGGGAAGCGCGCGCGCAAGGTGACGGTGCCGGTGTCCTGGTTAACGGTCACTTCGGAGAACTGGACGGTGCCGGTCTGCGGATAGTCGCTGCCGTCCTCCAGCTTGAGCGTCACTTGCGTGCTGCCCGCCTCGATCCCGCCGGTACGCAGCTTGCGGCGCAGGGCGGTGAGGTCCGCAGCGGATTGCTGCATGTCCACGAACATCGGATCGGTCCGCTGGATGACCGCTAGCGGCGTGGTCTGGCTGTTGCTGGCGAGCCCGCCCACGGTGACGAGCGAGCGGCCGATGCGCCCACTGATCGGCGCAGGTACTGTAGTAAAGCGCAAGTTGACGCGGGCGGTTTCCAGCGCGGCGTTGTTCTGCGCCACGGTCGCGCGGGCCACGCGTGCCTGTGCGGCAGCGTCAGTGTAATCCTGCGCGGCGACGGCCTGCATCTCGGCCAGTGGCTTGTAGCGCCGAGCCTTGGCCACTGCAGCGTCGGCACTGGCGCGCGCGCTGGCGAGATTGGCCTGCGCCTGGTTGACGTCGGCGCGGTAGAGGCTCGGGTCGATCTGGAACAGCGGCTGCCCGGCGCGCACGTAGCTGCCTTCCTCGAACAAGCGGCGTTGGATGACGCCTGCGACTTGCGGGCGCACTTCGCTGGTCTCGAACGCTACGGTGCGGCCACCCAGCGTGACCGGTTGCGGCACCGCGCTGGGGGCGGCGACGACAAAGCCGACCTTAGGTGGGGGCCGCTGCCCCTTCCCCTTGTCTTCCGACTTGCCACAGCCGGCGAGCACCACCACGCTCATGAGAGCGAGCACGGGAACGATGCCGCGCGCGGAGTTCCGGCGCAGGCCAGGCAGAGGGCAAGCTAACGTCAATTCTGTCGCCTTGGTCCAAGTAGTTGGTCTGGCCTATCCGACCTTTGTTTGCGCCTGCAAGCTGCGATCTGACGAGTGCGACATTTTGCGACCGGATTGCCCTTGGGGGAGCCTGCAGGGTAGGCGCTCAAGCCGGCGCGCCGACCGGATCGGGTCTGGCCTCCTCCTCGTCAGGATCGCGGCCGTGCAGGCGATCAAGCGTGCGCATGATTGGCGTCACCGTCAGCCCATGCAGCAGGATCGATAACAGGGCGACCAGTCCGACGATTGCCCACAAGCGGTCGCCATCGGCGAACTTGCCGTGGTTCAGTGCGTAGGCGAGATAATAGAACGAGCCGACCCCGCGGATGCCGAAGAAGGCGAGCGTCAGGCGCTCCGACAAGTCCGCCTTCAAGCCGGTCATCGCGATCATGCCCGCGATCGGCCGAACCACCAGGATGATCGCGATCGCAGCGAGCCAGTCCTGCCAGCCGAGCGGGCTCAGCAGTCCGTTCACCACTGCGCCACCGAACAGGATCAGCAGCACCATCATGGCGATGCGTTCGACCTGTTCGGTCAGAGCATGCATCTGGTAGTTGAAGTCGTGGTCGCGGTGCGAGCGACGCAGCGCCAGCGCGGTCACGAAGACAGATAGAAAGCCGTAGCAGTCGAGGATTTCGGCAACGCCATAGGAGATGAACGTCGCCGCGATGGCGATCAGTCCGTCGCCGGTCTGCGCAAGCCTGGTCTCGGCCGGCACATGGAAGGTCAGCCAGCCGAACAGCCTGCCGATCAGCCAGCCGACCAGGATGCCCGCCGCGATCTCCCACACGACGCTGTGCAGCACCCATTCCTTCAGCCACGGCTCGCCTGTGCTCGCCGCCAGGGCCAGCGCCATCGCCAGGTTTACGAACGGGAACGCCAGGCCGTCGTTTAGCCCGGCTTCGGAGGTGAGGCCGAAGCGCACTTCGTCTTCCTCGCCCGACTTGGGCGGGCCGACCTGTACGTCCGCCGCGAGCACGGGATCGGTCGGCGCCAGGGCAGCGCCCAGCAGAAGCGCGGCGGCCCAGCCCAGGCCCAGGCCCCACCCGGCGATCAGTGTGATCGCGCCGATGCTGAGCGGCATGGTGACCGCGAGCAGCCGCCACGTGACGCTCCAACGCCGCCACTTGAACGCGCGGTCGAGCTTCAGGCCTGCGCCCATCAGCGCGATGATGACGACGAACTCGGTCAGCCGCTCGGTCGCCTTCGGCATGTCCATCGGGAACGGCCGCAAGGTGACCGCCGGCAGGGAGAACAGGATCGCACCGATGGCGATGCAGATGATCGGCAACGACAGCGGCAGTCGCTTCAACGCAAGTGGCAGCCAAGCGACGAGGGCGATCAGTACGCCCGCCCCGGCCAGCCAGACGATATAGGGTTCGGGCAGCGAGAGGCCGAGCATGGAAGCGCAACGGTTGCCGCAGTGCAGCGTTCCGAAGATAATTCAATGAGATGCGGATCGCAGACCATTTTCCGCGGCTTGCCCTTCAGCACTTACGACGCGGTTGGCTCGCAACTTTCGTAGCCCCGTGAACAGCGGCTGGATGGCTTGCATGTCGCGCGGGCTGCGGCACAACCGATCGAACGGGCTTCTATTGCATGCCAGAAAGTGCCGGTGCGGGACGATTGATAAAGGATTTCAGCGCGAAGCTGCTCTGGATATGCGCCACCCCGGCGATCTGGGTGAGGCTCTCCAGCAAGTCGCGGTAGTGATCGAGATCCCTGACGACCGCCCGAAGCAGGTAGTCCGCGCCGCCCGTCATCAGGAACCCGCTCATCACTTCCGGAAGGTCGCTGACCTTCGCCTCGAACTGCTCGAGCGCTTCACGCACCTGGCGCTCCAGCGTGACCGAGATGAACACGATCATCGTCCCTGCCAGCCGACCTTCATCGAGCCGCGCCGCGTAGCCGGTGATGTAGCCGGCGTCCTCCAGTATCCGCACCCGGCGGATGGTCGGGGTAATCGACAGGCCGATCTCCTCGGCCAGGTCGCGCCAGGTGATGCGCCCGTCTTCCGTGAGTCTCTGCAGGATGCGGAGGTCATAGCGATCGAGTACAGGCGGTAGCATAATAACCCACTGGAGTCTGCAACGATGGCGGTATCTACTCTCCAGCCGCGCATCTGCAAACACCTTTGGTGCCTTATGCCGCCTCACGTGAGCTATACCTGCTCCCTCAGAGGAGCCATGCCGTGAAGATCGATCGCATCACCAGTCTCGACGCCATCTACAACGCCGAGAGTGGTCCCGCATTCATGACCGGCATCCAAGCGCTAGTCCGCTTGCCGCTGATGCAGCGCCGGCTGGACCGGCGGCGAGGGCTGAACACCGCCGGCCTGATCTCCGGCTATCGCGGCTCGCCCGTTGGCGCCTATGATCAGCAACTATGGAAGGCGCGGGCCTTTCTCGATGCGCACGACGTGGTGTTCCAGCCCGGGCTGAACGAGGATCTCGCCGCCACGGCCTTGTGGGGCGCGCAAATGCATCGCGCATACGGCCCGACCAAGGCCGATGGCGTGTTCGGGATTTGGTACGGCAAGGGCAATGGCGTCGACCGGACCGGTGACGTGTTCCGAAACGCCAACATGCTGGGCACCTCTGCCCTGGGCGGAGTGTTGGCGATCGGCGGCGACGACCACAGCGCGCAATCCTCTATGTTCCCGCACCAGACCGACGGCATCTTTCAGTCGGTGATGATGCCGGTGCTGCAGCCAGCGGACGTGTCCGAGATCCTGACGCTGGGCCTGGCGGGCATCGCCCTGTCGCGCTTCTCTGGCGTGTGGGTGGCGATGAAGACGATCGCCGAAGTGGTCGAGAGTGCGGCGACGTTCGACTTGCCCGACGCTTTCCCCAATTTCGTGTCTCCACCCGAGTTGGTGCCCGCGCATGGCCTGAACTGGGATCCACGCATCAGCTGGCCGGCCGAGCGGTTCGAGTACGAGCGCCGGATGATCGAAGAGCGTATCCCGGCGGCGATCGGCTGGGCTGCTGCCAATCGCATCGATACGCCGGTGTTCGCCGCCTCTCGCAAGCGCATGTGCGTGGTCACCGTGGGCAAGGCGCATCAGGACCTTATGCAGGCGCTCGCCAACCTGGGCATCGGCGAGGACGAGGCCGACGCACTCGGCCTGTCGATCTACAAGGTGGCGATGAGCTGGCCGCTTGCGACCGAGCCGCTGCTGGCGTTTGCCGGCGAGGCCGAAGAGATCTTCGTGGTCGAGGAGAAGGCCGGCACTGTGGAGGCGCAGATCAAGTCGGCGCTGTTCAACCGCTCGGGCCCGCGTCCTCGCGTCACCGGTAAGACCGACGATCGCGATGGCAAGCTGCTTCCGATCGTTTCCGAGTTCACGCCGCTGATGGTCGCCCGCGCGCTTGTCCGTCGATTGGGTCAAGGTGGTCCGATCGATATCGCGGCTCGTCTCGCCGCGATCGAGACGGCAGCGGATCGCGGCACGGTGGTGCCGTTCCCGGCGCGCAAGCCGTTCTTCTGTTCGGGCTGCCCGCACAACAGCTCCACGCGAACGCCAGAGGGTTCGATCTCGGGTGGCGGCATTGGCTGCCATGTCATGGCGCTGTCGCAGCCCAAGCTGAAGACCGCGACGTTCAGCCAGATGGGCGGTGAGGGCTTGCAGTGGGTCGGCGCCGCGCCGTTCTCTCAGACCGGCCACGTCTTCCAGAACATCGGCGACGGCACTTACCAGCACAGCGGCTTGCTGGCGGTCCGCGCTGCGGTGGCGGCGGGCACCAACATCACTTTCAAGATCCTCTACAACGATGCGGTGGCGATGACCGGGGGGCAGCCGGCCGAAGGTGCGATCGCGCCGCGCCGGGTGGTGGAGCAGCTGCTGGCTGAAGGCGTCGGCCAGGTCCGTCTCGTCAGCGACGATCCCGATCGTTGGCACGGCCAGATGCCGGCAGGGGTCGCGATCCATCACCGCGACGACATGGATGGCATACAGCGCGAAATGCGTGAGATCTCCGGTGTCACCGCCATCGTCTACGAGCAAACCTGCGCGGCCGAGAAGCGCCGCCGCCGCAAGCGCGGAGCGTTCCCCGATCCCGACCGTCGCCTGTTCATCAACGCCGCCGTTTGCGAGGGCTGCGGCGATTGCTCGGTGCAGTCCAACTGCATCGCGGTCGAGCCGCTGCCGACCGCCTACGGCACCAAGCGGCGGATCAATCAGTCCGCCTGCAACAAGGACTTCTCCTGCGTGAAGGGGTTCTGCCCCAGCTTCGTCGAGATCGACGGCGCCGCGGTGCGCAGGCCGGAGGCATCGCACATCCTCGCGATGGAGGAGGCGCGCTTCGGCAGCCTTCCCGCACCCGAGCCGATGCAGCTGAACGGCGTCTACAACATCTATGTCGCCGGGATCGGCGGCTTGGGCGTGCTGACCACGGGCGCGCTGCTGGGCACGGCGGCGCACTTGTCCGGGCTGACCGCGACTGTGCTGGACTTCACAGGCCTTGCGCAGAAGAACGGCGCGGTCGTCAGTCAGGTGCGGATCGCGCCGCAGGGCTCACCGATCCATGCCGTGCGCATCGGTGCGGGCGAGACGGATCTGCTGCTGGGAACGGACTCGCTCGTCGCCGCCAGCCCCGATGCCTTGCGCAAGTTTGCCCAAGGGCGCGGCGCCATCGTGCTGAACGGTGATGAGACGCCGACGGCGGACGTCGTGACCGATCGCGATGCCAAGCTGCCGACCGGCCAGATCGTGCAGACGCTGCTCGGACGCGCGGCCGACCGCGGCTTCCTGCTCCGTGCCACGCAGATCGCCGAGGGTCTGTTCGGTAACAGCGTTGCCGCCAACGTGCTGATCGTCGGGTATGCCTGGCAGAAGGGGCTGCTGCCGCTGACCGCCGAGGCGTTCGAGGCGGCGATCGAGGCGAACGGCGCGGCCGTGCCGCTCAACAAGCGGGCGTTTGCCTGGGGTCGCCTGGCCGCGATCGATCCTGATGCGGTCGACGCCATAGCCGGGATCGCCAAGGCTCCGGCCGTGGTGGAGGAGACGGTCGAGGCGATGATTGCGCGCCGGATCGCCGACCTGACGCAGTACCAGGATGCAAGCTACGCCGCGCGCTATGCCGAGCTGATGCAGCGGGTGGATGCAGCCGCCAAGCGGTTGGGGGATCGTGCGCTGGACTTCCGCCGTGCGGTCGCCGCGAATGGCTACAAGCTCATGGCGTACAAGGACGAGTACGAGGTGGCCCGCCTCTATGCCGACCCATCGTTCCGGCAGTCGCTGGAGGCGCAGTTCGCCGATACCAAGCGGATCTCGGTGTGGCTCGCGCCGCCGTTGCTGTCGCGCACCGACCCGCGCACCGGGCGCCCTGCCAAGCGCAAGTTCGGACCCTGGGCGTTCACCGCGTTCCGCGCGCTGGCTGCAGCGCGGCGGCTTCGCGGCACCTGGGCGGACCCGTTCGGCTACACCGCCGAACGCAAGGCCGAGCGGGAGCTGGCTACGCACTACGAAGCCATGATCGCCGCACTGTGCGACACGCTGGACGGCGCTTCGCTCGATCGTGCCACACGGCTGGCCGGCTTGCCCGATCAGGTCCGCGGTTACGGGCCGGTCAAGGAGGCTGCGATGGAGCAGTACTACGTGCAGGTCGCCGCGATCCAGGCGGAGCGACCGGCGCTGGACAGCATGGCCGCCTGAGCGGCCGCAGGAGGTCAGATGACGCGCTGGATCGAAAGGTCGAAGTGCGAGTTCATCGCCGCCTGCGCTGCCCCGGCGTCGCCCGCCGCGATTGCGGTCGCGACGGCGAGGTGATGGTCGAGCATGGCCTGCTTCTGCGCGTCGGTCACGCGGGTCTTCCAGGCCGTCGGCACCGCCACGTGCATCAGGATCTCGAACGAGCGGACGATCTGCTGGAACAGCACGTTGCCACTCGCCTCGGCGATGGTCTGGTGAAAGCCGATGTCCTGCTCGGTGATGACCGACAGGTCGCCATTGGCGGACAGCATGGCCTCTGCGTGGCGAAGAATGCGATAGGCTTGCGATGGTGCACGGTTCAGGGCGGCCAGCTCGACCGTGCGCAGCTCCAATGTGCGGCGCACGTCCCACACTTGCCGGACGGTGATCTGCTCGGTCGAGACCGCATGCTGTAGAGAAGTCGCCAGCACCGAGCCATCAATGGCAGCCACCCTCGGCCTGCGACCATTGCCCACATCGATCAGCCGCAGCGCGGCGAGCGCCCCGAATGCCTCGCGCATCACAGCCCGGCTCGCACCCAGAGCGTTCGCGAAGTACTGTTCTCCCGGCAGGACGTCACCGACCTTCAGCTTGTTGGCGGTGATATGCTCACGCACCATGCGCATGGCCTGGTTCACCAGCGATTCTGGCGGCAGCATCGAAGCAGGCTGGTTCACGCGGCGAGAACCCCGCTTGCCCGTAGCGAACTGGGTGCCGTTCCGAAGCGGCGAGAGAACGCGCGGGTGAACGCCGCGTTGTTAAGGTAACCGCAGCGATAGCCGATCGCTGCGATCGGCAGGTCGGTGGCGAACAGCATCTTGCGCGCGCCGCTGAGACGGTTCTCGGCGATCGCATCGGCGATGGTGCAACCGAAGATCAGCCGGAAGCCCCGCGTCAGCTTGGCGCGGTTGACGCCGCAGGCCCTGGCGATCGAGTCCACGGTCAGCTTCTCGTGCCAGCGCTCGTCTATCATGCGCCGCGCCGAGATGATGCGCTGGGTGTCGAGCTCGCACAGCTCGCCTCCGCCATCGGCGCGGACCAGCCGCCCGCTCGCAAGATCGGTGGAGAGGGCGCAGAGCAGCTCCACGGCCTTGACCGTGCGCAGCGTCTGCCCGGCGGGTTCGGGCAGGCTGCACTGCAGGATTGCCATCACCATGGCGCGCTGCTCGCTGGGCAAGTGCCACTCGCCGGTGGCATCCGGAACGACACCGATAACCTCTTGGCAACCCGCTCGGTCGACGATGAAGACCATGTCGCTGGCGCCTTCGCAACCATGGTCGCCGATCGTCAGTGTCGCTTGTCCGTTGCGCCCAAGATCGAAGAGGATGCGGATGGCGTCTGGCTGGATATCTGTCTCGGGTACTTCGCCCGGTCCCATGTACACTTGCATCCTGATGGATACGTCCAGACGCGCCTTGAACTGCATACCCTCTCCATCGCCGCCGAACGGTCTACAGGCGCAGTACTGCTATCTGACAGGCAGCACAAGACCTATCCGATAGGTGTGCGCATCTTGGCCACAATGAAGCACCAGCAGGCGAGCACGCTGACCAGCAAGCCGACTGCTGCCAGCGCGGTCCCGAGATAGGCCTCGCCGCCCAGCATCGTGCTGACTGCCGTGACCAGGGTCGGGCTCACACCGAAGGCGACCAGTCCCGAGACGGCGAGGAACAAGCCGACGCACAAGCCGCGCATGTCGTTGGGAACGGTAACGGTGATCGCGGTAGCGGTGATCAGGCCTGTGATGGTTCCACCGGTCAGCAATACGCTCAAGGCCACGCCGAACAACACGGGGGAGGGGGCAATCGGGAACAGAGTGGCGGGGATCGCGATCGCCGACGCGATCACCGCACCGATGAGGATGCCGCCTTGCTTACCGCCGCGCACGCCCCAGTCCGCCGCGACGCCGCCAAGGATCGACCCAGTGACGCCCGATCCGAAGATCACCAGCCCCATCCAGCCGGCGAACTGATCCGGCGTCAGCCCGAACTCGCGCGAGAGGACGGGGGCGGCCCAGATCGCTGCGGCCGCATCGGCCATGACGACGCCGACCTGACCGCCGAACAGCGGCGCCAAGAAGCCGCGCATGCTCCACAGGCGAGAGAACACGGCCTTGATCGGCAGCGGCTCGACGCTGCTGCGCTCCGCGCGAGGCGGCTCGCGCAAAGCTAGCAACGTGAGGATCGCCGCACCCGCGCCGATCGCAAGCGCCAGGTGTACGCCGCGCCATGGCGCGAGACCAGCAAAGGGCGATGTGCCAAAACGGCCGAACAGCCATCCGCCCAGTGCGAATGCGGCGGCGGTGCCCAGCCACTTGCCAAGTGTCAGGATCAGCATGGACCGGCCGCGCTGCGCCGGCGGACACATGTCGGCGGCCAACGAGATCGCCACGGTCACCGCCGTGCTCGCACCCAGGCCCGCCAGCATGCGCGCGACGAACAGAAGCGCGAAGCTGTGGGTATAGGCGGTCAGGGCCGAACCGATCACCCAGCCAATGGCCATGACGATCAGGATGCGGATGCGGTGCACACGATCGACCAGCAGCCCCAGCGGCACCGACAGCACCGCCAGCGGGATCGAGGTGGCAAGACCCTGGACCAGGCCCAGCTGGGTGTCCGTCAGATGCAGGTCGGCCTTGGCCGCTTCCTGCACAGTCGAGAACACACCTTGCAGGGCGCTGCCACTGGCAACGGTGATCGCCAGCAGCAGCAGCGCCGGCAGCGCCGCCGAGAACCGTCGTGGCTCCAGGCCAGGCGCAGCCGCGAGGGTCGCTGCCGTCATAAGGCGAAGATCTTGCCCGGGTTGAACAAGTCCATGGGATCGATCGCGCGCTTGATCGTGCGCATCACGTCGACGGCTTCGCCTAGTTCGGCGACCAGCCAGGGCTGCTTGCCAAGCCCGATGCCATGCTCGCCGGTGCAGGTGCCCTCCATGTCGAGCGCGCGCTGCACCAATCGGGTGTTGATCGCCTCGACCTCCTCCATCTCCGCAGGGATGTTCGGGTCGATCGAGAAGATGACGTGGAAGTTACCGTCGCCGACGTGGCCCAGGATCGTTGCCGGCATGCTGGCGCCGGCAAGGTCCTGCTTGGTCTCGGCGATGCACTCGGGCAGCCGGCTGATTGGCACGCAAACATCGGTAGTCCAGCCGACCGCTCCGGGACGCAGGTTCACGGCGGCGTAGTAGGCTTCGTGACGCGCCTTCCACAGCTTGCTGCGGTCCTCGGCCAAGGTGGCCCACTGGAACTCGCCGCCACCGTTCTCCTGCGCGACGGAGCCGACCATCTCGATCTGCTCGGCGACGCCCGCGGCAGAGCCATGGAACTCGAAGAACAGCGTGGTGACTTCGGCGAGGTCCATCTTCGACCAGCGGTTGACGGCGCGGATCTGCATGTCGTCCAGGATCTCGACCCGCGCAAGCGGAACGCCGAGCTGGATCGACTGCACCACCGTCTGCACCGCGCCTTCCAGAGTCTCGAAGCCGCATACGGCCGAGGAGATGACCTCCGGGATTGGATGCAGGCGCAGGGTCACCTCGGTGACGATCCCCAGCGTGCCTTCCGACCCGATGTACAGCCGCGTCAGATCGTATCCCGCGGCCGACTTGCGGGCGCGCCGGGCGGTGGTGATCACCTTGCCCTCGGGCGTCACGACCTTGAGGCTGAGGACCGCCTCGCGCATGGTGCCGTAGCGCACGGCGTTCGTGCCGCTCGCGCGGGTAGATGCCATGCCGCCGATGGTGGCATTGGCGCCGGGATCGATCGGGAAGAACAGCCCTGTATCGCGCAAGTGCTCGTTCAGTTGCTCGCGCCGGACGCCGGCTTCGACCACGCAGTCGAAGTCTTCGGCATTGACGGCGACGATGCGGTTCATCTCGGAAAGGTTGACGCTGACGCCGCCGCGCACCGGTACGGTGTTGCCCTCGATCGAGGTGCCCGCGCCGAAGGCGACGATTGGCACGCCGGCCGCGACGCAGAGGTTGACCAGATCCACCACGTCTTGCGTCGAGCGGGCATAGACCACCGCGTCGGGCAGGACGGGGGTGAAGTGCGACTCGCTGGCGCCGTGCTGTCCGAGGATGGCATCGCTGGTTGCCAGCTGTTCGCCGAAGCGATCCTGCAGCCGTGCCAGGAATGCCGGATCGATCGGCGAGCGGGCGATGGGTTCGTGGTGCACGCGCTGGGACCTTTGCTTCAGGGCAGGAACGGAGCCGCGGGCATCGGCGGCTCGTGGATGGTGCGATCGGCGGCGAGCTGAAAGACGTTGCGCTGCTCTCGCGTGAACTCGGGCCAGGACAGGGTGCCGTCCGTCGCATAGCGGACCCAGATGGCGTGGATCCGGTCGGCGAGGTCCTGGGGCGGCATTGTGCCGGTCAGGCCTTCGGGCACGGCGGTGGTCTCCAGCGTGTCGAACACGAACGGCAGTTCCATTCCGTGCGCTGCGCCAAGCTCGCCATCGAAGCGCGGCGAGCGCCAGTCGAACTCGTACATGTGCGTGCGGCCGCGATGCTCTTCGGCGAAGCGGCGTGCCGGCCAGCGGAACACCAGGTCATTCATTGCCCGGTTCAGCGCCACGCCCGGCGATACGCCGCGCTGGCCCATCCCGTAGGCCTTGAGCACCCGCCAGGCACGTGGCTGCGACTTGCGCAGCGCCAGCCAGGCAAGCAGCCGGCCGACCTTGGCGCGCGCGCCGGTGGGCACGAGGTAGAGGTTCATCTCCTCGGCATTGCTGCCGATCAGCACGTCGATCTGGGCGCCGGCGCCTTGCTTCAGCGCTTCAAGCGGCGCGAGCGGCAGGACGTCGTCGCCGTGCACCGGCACGAAGCGGCTGATGCCGAACACGGGCTCGCGTCCCGTCGGGTCGCGAAGGTCGATGCGAGCGGTGGGCGCGCTCACCTTCTCGATGGCGTCGAAGGTGGCTTCGGGCGTCACCGCGGCAAAGCCGTCGCGAGTGGGCGAGATCCCGAGCAGCGAGGCGAGCTTGGTCACCAGCTTGCGCGCGATCCCGACATCGCGGGTCATCGCGCCATGGCCGCTCTGGATGATCGCGCGCCGGAACAGCCCCTGCGCCCGCGGCGCGGTGACGAGATCGCCGATCGACATGGCACCGGCAGATTCGCCGAACACGGTCACATTGCCCGGGTCGCCTCCGAATGCCGCGATGGTGTCGCGCACCCAGGTCAGCGCGGCAATCTGATCACGCAGGCCCAGGTTGGTCGGCACGCCGGGGATGGGCAGGAACCCATCGACGCCCATGCGGTAGTTGATTGCCACGCAGACGATCCCGTCACGCGCGAAGGCTGTGCCGTCACTGACCGAAGCGTCCTTGCTGCCCAGCAGGAAAGCGCCACCATGGATGAACACCATGACCGGGCACTCGCTGGCATTCTCCGGCGCCCAGACATTGAGCGTCAGGTAATCGTCGCCCGGAACCCAGCCATGACCGACGAGCGGATGCAGTTCCAGCCCTGGCATCTCCCGTACCCGTTGCGGAGCGTTCGGGCCGGACGTGGTTGCCTCGCGCACGCCGTCCCAGGCTGGTGCCGGCTGCGGTACTGCGAACCGTCGTTCCCCGACCGGGGGCGCTGCATAGGGCACCCCCAGGAAGGTCCTGATCCCACCAGCCGCGGACCCACGCAGAGTGCCCGCCGGGATTGTGACTTCGGTTTCGCGTGTCATGGCGCTGCCCTGTCGCATCAGAAGCGGAACGCCGCCTCCGCGCCGATCGTACGCGGCTGGATCACGGCCGCGCCATAGACCTGGCCGGCGGTGGCGCTGGGGGCGAGGCCCTGCTGTGCGAGGACCAGCACGCCGCGCTTGTCGCCGATGTTCTTGGCGAACACTGACAGGCTGAAGCGCTCGTCCTCAAGTCCGGCGCGCAGGTCGAACGTGGTGTAGGCGGGCAAGCGCTTGGAGAACCGATTGCTGTAGTCCGACTCGCGCGAGCTGGTGTGGTTGACCGCACCGCCGATCGTGGCGTTGAAGTCGCCGAATGCCGGCGTCTTGTACTCCGCCGTCAACGATCCCTGCAGCTTGGGCACGTAAGGCAGGCGATCGCCATCGATGCCTCCGGCCGCCGGCGCATCGGACGCCAGCTTGGCAAGCGTGTAGCCGGCATTGAGGCCGAGCGAGAGCCCGCGCGTCGGCATGACCCGCAGCGTGACCTCGCCGCCCTTGCTGCGCGCCGAACCGCCGTTGACGAAGAAGTTGAACCCGCCGGCGCTGGTCTGGATCTGGATGTCCTTCCAGTCGGTGTAGAACAAAGCCGCGTCCAGCGTCACCTTGCGGTCCAGGAACGATGCCTTGTAGCCGATCTCGTAGCTGGTCAGCTTGTCGGGATCGAACTGCAGCGGCGCATCGGGGTAGACCGACGGCGGCGGCACCGCGTTGGGGCCACCCGGGCGATAGCCGGTGGAGACCCGGCCGTAGATCATCATGTCCGGATTGATCTTGAAGCGCGGGCTCACGAGATAGGTGAAGATGTTCGCCTTCTCGTCGCCGGTGTTGATCCGCCGGCCGCCGACCAGAAGCCCGGCGTAATCCTGCGCGTAGTCCTGCTTGTCGTGGCTGTAGCGGATGCCGCCCAGCACATCGAAGCGATCGCCCAGGTGCAGGGTCACGTTGCCGAACACCGAGTATTCCTCGTACTTCGACAGGATAGAGGCGGTGACGATGTTGGGGAGCGGCAGCGGGGCGCCGGTCGAGGGTAGCAGCGGATCGTAGCTGGGAACGCGGTTGGAGTCGTCCTCGTGCGTGTAGTAGAAGCCCAGCTGCGCATCGAAGAGGCCGTTCGCGAGGTTCGTGCCCGTGGCGCGCACTTCCTGCACCCAACGCTCCGAGTAAGTCGTCTGGTTGGCGCGCAAGCCGATGCCGCCCGGGATGCCGAGCAGCGCGCCGAGCGCGACGCCCAGACCGCGCGAGGCGTCGGCCTGCTGGTTGAGGCGCGTATGCTGGTAGGTCGTTGAGGAAACCAGGCCGATCTGGCCAAGGTCGGCGCGCACGGTGGCGTTGTAGAGGCGGAACTTGACGAAGCCGGTCTCCCGCACTTGGCGGCGCTGCTTCAGATCGCCCTCGATCGGCTGGAGCGTCAGCGCATCGACGTCGACCGAGTTGGTGCCGTCGGTCTTGGTGTCCTGGCCGATGGCCTGGATGTCGAGCCGCACGTCCGGACCGAACTTGGCGGACAGCAGCCCGCGGAAACCGCGGACACGCGCGCCATTGAGATCGTCCTTGGCGAGCCGCGGCGTCACGTTGTCGATGAAGCCGGAGTCGCGGCGGTCGAAGCCGCTGACGCGCAGGACCAGTTCGTCCTTGGCGAGCGGGATGTTGATCAGGCCGCGAGCGGAATAGCCGACATCGCCCTTCTTCACCGAGGTGACGCCGCCGGCGATGCGGCCGGTGACGTTCTCGAAGTCGGGCTGGCCGGTCACGAACTTCAGCAGCCCACCCACTGCGCCAGCGCCGTAGAGCGTGCCTTGCGGGCCCTTGAGCACTTCGATCTGCGCGAGGTCGGAAGGATCGAGGTCCGGGGTGGTCGAGCTGCCGCCGGTGTAGGCGTTGACCGAGCCGATCGGCGCCTCGTCGACATAGTAGCCGGTCGAGGAAGCGGACTGCGCCGCACCGGTGGTGATGCCGCGCAAGGTCACTTGCGCCTGGCCGGTGCGCACCGACGTGAAGGTGAGGCCGGGAACGCGCGTCGCGTAGTCCTCGAAGCGGACCGCGCCCTGCTTGGTCAAATCCTGGGTGCTCAGCACGGCGACGGAGGCGGGGACATCCTGCAGGCGCTCGCTGCGCTTCTGCGCGGTGACGACGATCTCGGAGACGCCGGCGCCGTCGCTGGCAATGCCGCCGTCGCTCGGCTCCGCGGGCTGCGGCTGCGCAGTCTCGGACGTGACCGTCTGCGCCTGCGCGCCGTGCGACAGCAGCGCCAGCGAGGCGCCACCCGATAGCAGAACGCTGCGGATCACCGCCTTGTTGAACCTTGTCATGTTCTCTCCCTCAATCCCGAGACCCGGGTGCGTTTCGCCGCACCACGTATCTGATAGCTACCATTCTCCTATCCGATAGGTTGGATGAGTGGCAGGGGCGATCAGTATGCCGATCCGCTCGAACGCTGTGCCGGATCAATCCGGTCACGAAGCCACGGCATGCTCATCTGCTATGAGCACGACCGCAGGCTACGAAAGCGGGGCTGCGGGGCGACGCGGCGGCACAGTGTCTCTGTCAGGCGGCAAAGCCATTACGCTAGGGTGCGCAACCTAGGCAGCTATAGCGCGTGGAACAGTTCAACATGCTTGGCATCAAGGGAGCGGACAATGCGGAGGCGGACCGTCATCAAGGCCGCAGCCGCCGCTGCGCCTGCCAGCCCGGCGTCGCAAGACCTTCGTGCGGACGCCCAAGCCCAGTGTTGATCACCTTGGCCGCATCGCCCGCAACGGAACGATCTGAGCCACCGCGGCTTTGCCGACCGAAAGGGGAGTTGCGATGACAGACGCACCGCTGATCGCCGGAGTGGAGCTGGGCGGCACCAAGATCAACTGCATCCTCGCACGCGGGCCGGATGCGATCGCGGAGGAGGTGCAGATACCCACTACTAGTCCCGAACAGACTCTCGCCGCGATCGAGGCGGTGCTGGAGCGCTGGCGTGGCTTCGCAGCGCTCGGGATCGCCAGCTTCGGTCCAATCTCCATCGATCGTTCCTCCGAGCACTACGGGCACATCACCGCGACGCCCAAGCCTGACTGGGCGAACACCGACGTCGCAAGGCGCCTGGCGAGACAGACCGCGGTTCCCACCGGCTTCCACACCGATGTCGTCGGCGCCGCGCTGGCGGAGGCGCGCTGGGGCGCGGCTGCCGGCCTGGCGGACCTCGCCTATGTAACCGTTGGCACCGGCATCGGCGTCGGCCTGATTGCCGGCGGCAAGCCGCTGGACGGGCTGACCCACAGCGAACTCGGCCACATCCGCGTCGCTCGTGTTGCTGGTGACGCATGGCCCGGCGTGTGCCCGTTTCATGGCGACTGCCTGGAAGGGCTCGCTTCGGGGCCGGCGATCGCGGCGCGAGCAGGCAAGCCGGCCCAGATGCTCTCGTCGGAGGACCCTGCCTGGGACGGAGTGGCGCATGCGCTTGGTCAGCTCCTTCACACGCTGGTGCTGACCGGCGTGCCGCGCCGCATCGTCATGGGCGGAGGCGTGATGGTCGGAACCGCGCACCTGTTCCCGCGCGTGCGGGCCGCCATGACCGCAAGCCTGGCCGGCTACGTGTCGCTAGACGAGGTCGCGCAGGCCGACACCTACATCGTTCCTCCGGGCCTCGGCGACAGAGCAGGGCCGCTCGGCGCCATCGTTCTAGGTGAGCAGGCGCTGCACGGCGGATCGCCTTCTTGAGCGTGGTGCCTCTATCGCGCGCTAACCTGCGCAAGCTCCCCGCGGGGGTGATCGGCCCCGCATACGATCCCAGTTCAGTCGTGCCGGGGATCGTTCATATCGAGCTCGGCGGCTTTCATCGCGCCCACATGGCGCGATACACGCATGCGCTGATGAACGTTGAGCCGGCCGCGTCCGAATGGGGCATCGTCGGCGTCGGCCTGCTCCCCGCCGATCAGCGCATGGCCGACGCACTGCAGCCGCAAGACGGCCTCTATACCCTCGTCGAGCGGCAGGATCAGGACGAGAGCGCTACGGTCATCGGCTCGATCAGCCGCGTCCTGTTCGCCGGTGCATCCTCTGCCGAGACCCTGGCGACGATCGAGGATCCCGCAATCCGCATCGTGAGCCTGACGGTCACCGAGAACGGCTATTGCCTGGACTCCGCGACCAAGCAGCTGGACCTGACCCATCCGGCGGTCGTCCACGATCTGGCGGATCCACAGCGGCCGCGCTCAGCGATCGGCATCTTGGTCGAGAGCTATCGTCGCCGCAGGGACCGCGGCTTGCCGGTATTCACTGCGCTGAGTTGCGACAACATCCAGCACAACGGTGCGGTCCTCTCCCGCGCGGTGCTCGCACTGGCCGAGCAGCAGGACCCGCAGCTGGCCGAGTGGATCGCCGAGAACGCCGCTTTTCCCAGCACGATGGTCGACCGCATCACGCCCGTGACCACAGCTGCGGACATCGACGACTTGGCGCTGAACTACGGGGTTGCCGATCGCTGGCCGGTGGTGTCGGAGCGGTTCACGCAATGGGTAATCGAGGACACGTTCGTTGCGGGGCGACCGGCCTGGGAGCGTGTGGGCGCACAGTTCGTCGCCGATGTTCAGCCCTATGAGATGATGAAACTGCGGCTGCTCATTGCCAGCCACCTGGCGATCGCCGGGCTTGGCCGCCTGGCCGGCTACACGCACATCGACCAAGCGATGCGGGACACGGACTTGCGCAGTTACATGCGCGTCCTGATGGATCTCGAGACCGGGCCGACGCTGCCCCCGCTGCCCGGCGTGGACATCAACGCGTACAAGACAGAGCTGGTCGCGCGGTTCTCGAACAGCCGCATCAAGGACACCGTCGACCGGGTCAACGCGGACGCACCGATCAATCTCCTGCTTGATCCTATCCGCGACCGGGTGGCGACCGGCGCTTCGATTGATCTCCTCGCGCTTGCCTTGGCGGCGTGGCTGCGGCGTGTGCGTGGCGAGGACGAAGCCGGCGAGCCTCTGGCCGTCTCCCACCCTCTCGCCAATGAGCTGAGCCGGAAAGCGTGGGAGGGCGGCGCCGATCCCCGTCACTTACTGGGGATCCGCTCGCTCTTCGGCGATCTAGGAGAAAATCCCGTCGTGCTGCGGCCGGTCACGCGATGGCTGGAGAGCCTCTATGCCACCGGCGCGCGGGTCACTCTGGCTACAGCGCGCGAAGAGCTGAACTTCTGACGCCTCTAGCTACCCAATCGAGACCACACTTATGGGTGCCTTTCGCACGCTCGCCACGATCACCCTGCTGGGCTTGGGGGCATGCGCTTCGGCAGCGCAGGCCCTATCCTCAGTGCATGCAGCGCTACGCCTCACCGCTCGGATCAAGCAGAACACCGGCACCGCGGCGACATCGGTTTACTTGCGCGTGCCCGACTATCCTTAAGGTGGCGCCGGGCTGGTGAGCACCGCGCGCGACTACGAACGCCTTTCTGCACATGCTGCTGGATGAGGCCAGGCTCGGTCGCAAGCGCATCCTGAGCGCGGCCACTGCCAGGCTCGCGCGCTCTATCTGATACCGCCAGGCGTGGTCATGAAGGGTCCCGCGCCGGTGGCTCCCGGCGAAGCATACGGCTTTGGCACGGGCGGTTTCGTGGTGACGAGCGATGTCGATGGATTCGGCCGCGCCGAGGGCACTTATGGATGGGACGGCGCAGCCGGAACCCAACTTGGGTCGACCTCCAACGCCGCCTCCGCGCGACGTTGATGATCAACGTGTTCGGATCGGTGGGCCTGGGCAATGCCTTCGACAAGGCCGTGGCTCAGGACATGGCGGGCTACTCGCCGGGGCGGTAGTGCTGCGCATGGCCGCCGTATTCGGATCAGGCGGTCGGCACGGCCCGATCAGTTTGGCCGCAGGATCGCAGCCTTGCCATCGATGTAGGGCTGCAGCCTTTCGTCGCCCGGCTGCGGCACCAGCACGAAGTCCGCCATCGTCAGGCGCCTCAGCCCCGTCACCTCGATGAGGAAGTCTGCAGCGGGGTCGCGATCCACGTTGCCGGCGATCCACGTCGTTGCACCGTCCGACCACGTGGTGACTTGTCCCGGCGGGGTGAAAACGCGCGAGGAAACCGGCGTGAATGGCTGGCGGCCCTCCTTGGTCGCGTCGGCATCCATGCGCGAGAGATCGATGCGGTCGCCTGGACCGAAATCCAGGATCTGGTCTGCCGTGTCCGCGCCAGGGCGGCTGTCGGTCGGCCTCAGGAACACGAAGCGGTCGTTTCCTCCGCCACCCCGCAGGCGATCGCGTCCGCCGTGTCCGGCGATCCAGTCGTCTCCCGATCCGCCGGTAATCGCATCGTCGCGGGCACTTCCCTCTACCACCAGTGGCAAGCTGCCGGGCGGGCCGTACTTCGTGTCCTCGCCGGCGCCGGTGATGAACAGCTTGCTCACCCTGGCGATGCTCGCTGCCTTCTGGCCCGGCGTGAGCCAGTCGGGTAAGCCCAGGCTTGTCATGTAGGCCGTCGGCCAGTGCGCCGCGACGACGTTGAACATCGAGCTGAAGCCCGTAGGGCCGGTGAGCGGCGGCAGGAAGTTGGAAATGCCGACGCGATCGGTGCCGCCGTTGGTGATGACCGGGTCGTTCAGCGCCGTATAGCCGGTGAACACGGCATCGAGGGCACGAGGGCTGAGGCGGAAATACCGTGCCGACTGCGGCGCCCAGTTGGGCACTCCGAACGCAACGATGCTGAGCCGCGAAGCGACTGCGTCCTTTCCGTGCCTGGCGACCGCGTCCATCCCCGCGAAGATCGCGTAGCCGGCGCCCAGCGAGTGGCCGGTCACATGGATGCGGGCATGGGCATAGCGTGGATCCTGCCAGATCCTCTCCAGCAACACGGCGGCCCATTTCGGCTCTGCCAGAACGCGGCCATGGGCGAGGGCCTCGCCCTGGATGAAGTCTCCCGCCGCTTGTGCGCCGCCAAAGGCGAGAACCACGTCGCTAACATTGCCTTCCCGGTCGAGCCGATCAACGATCCCCGCGAAGAACAGCCCGTCGCCCGTCCGCTCGACCCTTGCGTTGGTGTAGCCGGCGCCGAGCACGAGCGGCGGCGCTCCGACCTGCTTGTTCAACATCTGCCAAGCGGCGCCAAAGTACACGAGGTCCGGCAAGGTGACCGGAGCCGAAGTTGCCCGGAGAACCACTCCGCCGGTATCGCCACCGACAGGCGCGCCTTGAACCGCAGGCTCGAGCACGGTGGTCGGTGGCGCCGTGCTGCCTAACTTCAACCCGATCAGCAGCAGGATCGCGGCGGTGGTTCCGCCAGTCGAAAGCAGCGTTATCTTGAGCGCTTTCTTCACCGTGGCATCCTGCCCGTGTTCATCCGACCGGTGCGAAATCGCTACCGCATCGAAACAGACTTTGCCGCCCATGCTCGATCTACGCCAGCACCAGACCTGTGCCGACAGACAGCCGTGGTATGCCGCTCGCTATGCGGAGTGCCACGTCAAGTCAGACGCATGTTCTGCGACCTGCGATTGCACGGCGCCGCGCGATGTCACGCGATCATGGCGCTTGGCAGTGGTGCCCGGGGACGGAATCGAACCGCCGACACCATGATTTTCAGTCATGTGCTCTACCAACTGAGCTACCCGGGCATCGCTTCGGCGGCGGCCCCGAAAGGCCGGCGAGCGGTTGGAGCAGCGCCTATGGCGAAGCCGATCCAGCTTGGCAACCCTGTTTCTTGGCCTGATTTTGGCCCCTGTCGGGCGGGCCGTTATTCTTCCTCGGCATCCTTGGGCGGAGCAGCGCGGCCGGGCACGGCGTAGCCTTCGTCGAGCCACTGCAGCAGGTCGCGGTCGCGACAGCGAGTGGAGCAGAAGGGGCTGTGTTCGGCCACGCGGGGCTTGCGGCAGATGGGGCAGGGGCGATCGGTGCGACTCATGATGCCAGTGCCTGCGCGAAGCCGCCGAGCGGTGCAAGCGTGGGGTCGGCTTGCCAGGCGATGGCGCGGCCGGTGCGGCGTACCGCCTCATCGCGCCACTCCGGTTCGACTGCGGCGATCACACGCGGGTGGGCTTGCGCAAGGAGGCTGCCGGGGCGGCTCTCGTCCTCCAGCCGACGCAGCAGCAGAAGCGCGCCGGCGCGCCACGGACCTCCTTGCACGGTGGCGAGTAGCGAGGGGCGCTCCAACCGCGAGATAAGTTGCACGAAGCCGAACCCGTTCATCGCCGTGCGCTGGTGTGGCCAGGTTGCCAGCGCATCGGCCAGCGCCTGGTCGAGCGCGCGCCGGTCCTCTCGGCTCTCCAGGCTGGGAAAGTCGATGCCGATCGATCCGGCAAGATCGAAGCGGCCGATGGCGCCGGCAATCACCGGGACCGCCGCGCGCGCTAGGGCAGGCGGAGGCAAGGTGCCGTCGATGTCGATCAGCGTCATTGCCGGTGTGGGGCTGAGGAGCAGGCTGCCGCTGGGGAAAGCTACGGTGCCGTCCAACACTTCGTTCAGCAACTCGGGCCAGGGGTCTTGCGGGAAGCGGCGAACGGTGCGCACCGGCAGTCCTGTTGCGCGCAAGCCATCAGCCAGGGCAGGGGCGGCACGCGGGCGCGCATCGGTGGGCCGCGCCTGGGCTCGCTTGTAGCGCCCTTTCTCCGCCAGACGCGCACGCGTGACCTGGACGCGCACGGGCGCGCCCTCGCGGGCGTCGGGCGGCAGGCCGTCGACGAGCGCTTCCTCGCCGGTGTCGAACAGCACAGTGCCGCGACGGGCACCGCGCGCGCGCGCGATCAGCTTGGCGTCGGCGATCAATCCGGCGTGGAGGCCGTCGTGGCGCTGCAGGCGAGCGGCCAGGATCTCCCCGCTGTCAACAAGGCCGCCTTCGACAAGGATCGCGCGATCCTCACCGATGCCCTGTTCGACTAGCCACTCAGGCAATCGCGAACCCGGCGGCACGCAGCAGGGCGCGCGTCTCGAACAGCGGCAGGCCGACCACGCCCGAGTGGCTGCCCGAGATCCACGCGATCAGCCCTTCGGCCGCGCCCTGGATGGCGTAGCCGCCTGCCTTGCCCTCCCACTCGCCGCCGGCAAGGTACGCAGCGATCTCCGCGGCGCTGAGCTGCTTGAAGCGCACTGCTGTTTCGGACAGGCGCTCACGCACTTTGCCGTCGGGCGAGCGCAAGGCTACGGCCGAAAGCACGCGGTGGCGGCGCCCGGAGAGTAGTTCCAGGCATTTTCGCGCGGTCGCCTCATCCTCGGCCTTGGGCAGGATGCGTCGGCCAACGGCGACCACCGTGTCGCCCGCGAGCACGCAGGCGTCCTCGCTCGGCACCGCGGCCGCCTTCTCGCGCGCCATGCGCCGCGCGTAAACGCGTGGCTCCTCGCGCGTCGCCGGTGTCTCGTCGATGTCGGCGGCAGCCACGATGTCGGCGGCCAGGCCGAGGCGACCCAGCAGTTCACGCCGCCGCGGGCTGGCCGAGGCGAGGATCAGGCGAGGCATGGGCGACACGTCGGCGATCGAAGTTTCCGCAGGAGCGTTCACGTCGTGGCTCCGGATCGGACGTCAGGAACTAGTAAGCGCCAGGTCCGGGACCACCTCGGCCGGGCATAAATCGATAGGTGATGCGCGCCTTGGTGAGGTCGTAAGGTGTCAGCTCGCACAGGACCTCGTCGCCGACCAGCACGCGAATGCGGTTCTTGCGCATCTTGCCGGCGGTGTGACCAAGCACTTCGTGGCCGTTTTCCAGCTCCACCCGGAACATCGCGTTAGGCAGCAGCTCGACTACCTTGCCGCGCATCTCGAGGAGTTCTTCTTTCGCCATCGGCGATCAGTTTCCGTTTTTCATGTTCATCATCGCGGCGCGACATAGCTACGGCGCATGCAAAAGGGAAGTGTCGCTGGAATCTAGCGCCAGGGTGCTGACTTGCGGGAACTTGTTCGCACTTGCGACAATTTGGTGCACTCCGCGGCTTGTCCCTCGCCCGGCCTGCACGGCAAGGGCTGGTTCACGGCAAATCCGCAGAGAAGTCTGCAGGTCTTCGGAGAACTGGCGTGCGCTCCCTTCTTACTGCTTCCCTACTGGCCGGGGTCTCCCCCGTCGCGGCATTCGCGCAGGATACGGCGCAAGTGTCGCCTCCGGCGGTGCAGTCCCCTGGCAATGACGAGGACGACGAGGAGGACGAGGAACTGCGCAGCGGTGTCGACGCTTCGGGCGAGATCGTCGTCGTTGCCGGGCGCATCAAGGGCGAGGTGCAGACGCCGCAGCAACCGGTTGCCGTTTTCGACGAGGAGGAGATCGCTGCCTATGGCGCGGCCTCGATCGACGAGCTGCTCGACGCGATCTCGCCGCAGACCGGCAGCGGGCGTGGACGCGGCGAGGGGCGGCCCGTGATCCTGCTGAACGGTCAGCGCATCTCCAGCTTCCGCGAAATGCGCTCGATCCCGCCCGAGGCGATCCGCCGCCTGCAAGTGCTGCCCGAGGAAGTGGCGCTGCGCTTCGGCTATCCGCCCAACCAGCGGGTCGTGAACATCATCCTCAAGGACAAGTACCAGAGCAAGCAGGTCTCGGGCGAGTTCAACTATCCCACGCGCGGCGGCTATTCGAACTACGAGGTCGAGGCCGGCACCTTCCGCATCGATGGCCAGCGGCGCACGACGATCGAGACCAAGATCACCGACACCTCGCTGCTCACCGAAGCCGAGCGCAACGTGATCCAGGAGCCTGGTACGGTGCCGACGGTGGCGGGCGATCCCGATCCAGCGCGCTACCGCAGTCTGGCGGCATCGAGCCGGGTGATCACGCTGGGCGGCACCTCGGCGATGGGACTGGGCAAGGACGGTATCGGCGGCGGCCTGACGGTAAACGGCGCCTATACGCGCACCGACACCCGCTCGCTCTCCGGTCTCGACACGGTGCAGCTGACTGCGCCCAACGGCACCACCGCGCTGCGCAGTCTAGACGATCCGCTGCGTACGCGGGCGGCGTCTGACGCCTTCCAGGCCGGGCTTGCCTACAACCGTCCGCTGGGTGCCTGGCAGCTCACCGGCACGGTCGACGCGGGCTATACCGATGCGACCACCAAGGTGGACCGGCGCCTGACCTCCACACAGCTGGCCGGCCTGCGCGATGCGGCGGCGGCGGGTACGCTGGCGATCGCCGGGCCGCTTCCCAGCCTAGCGGACAACGGCTTCGATACCGCGCGTTCCAAGGACCTGACCGCCAGCTCGCTCGTGACCCTGGCCGGCAACGTCCTGCGCCTGCCCGCTGGCGAGGCCGCCGCCACCGTGCGGGCCGGGTTCGACTACAGCCGCAGCGACAATCGAGACACGCGCAACGACTTCGGCTCGGTGGTGCTCGATCGCAGCGACGCCTCCGCCGGCATAAACCTGGCGCTGCCGCTGACCAGCAAGCGCGAGAACGTGCTCGGCGCGATCGGCGACTGGACGCTGAACCTCTCTGGCGGGATCGACCACCTGTCGGACTTCGGCACGCTGACCGACTGGAGCGCCGGCCTGACCTGGAACCCGACGAGCAAGCTCAGCTTCCAGGCGAGCTACATCGTCAACGAAGCGGCGCCTTCGCTAAGCCAGCTGGGCAGCCCCAACGTGCTGTCCTACAACGTCACCACGTATGACTTCACCCGCGGCGAGACGGCGCTGGTGACGGTGACCTCGGGCGGCAATCCCGATCTGGTCGCCGAGAAGCAGCGCGACATCAAGCTCTCGGCGAACTGGCAGTTGCCGCTGTTTCAGCGCTCCAACCTGGTGGTCGAATACTTCCGCAACCGGTCGAGCGACGTGACGCAGTCGTTCCCGCTTCTGACGCCGGCGATCGAAGCCGCCTTCCCCGGCCGAGTGACGCGCGACGCCTCGGGTCGCCTGGTGTCGATCGATCGTCGTCCGGTGACCTTCGACGAGATCGCCAGCTCGCGCATGCGCTGGGGCCTGAATTTCGGCGGTCGGCTCGGCAGCGCCGAGGCGCAAGGCGGGCAAGGCCGTGGCGAGCGGGGCGGGGCGATGGGTATGCTGGGCCAGGCGCTCGGCGGCCCGGGCGGGCCTGGCGGACCTCCGCCGCCACCGCCAAGCGGTGGCTCGAACGCAAGCGGCGGTGGCGGCGGCCGGGGAGTGCAGGTCTCCATGCCCATCGAGCGCACGCCCTTCACCATCTCGATGATGGCGGGCATGTCGCGGTCCTTGGGGTTGCGCCAAGCAGCACCCATGCAGAAGCGGGTCGAGCCCTGGTCACGCGCCTGCGCGGCGCGCTGCAGCACCTGCTGCACTTCGAGCAGCTTGGTCGCCTTGACGCCCGAGTTCGCCGAGACGGACTGCGAGCAGTAGCCGCAGTCCTCCACACAGCCGCCGGTCTTGATCGACAGCAGCGTGGAGAGCTGCACTTCGGCGGGGTCGAAGCTCTGCCGATGCACCTCGGCGGCGCGGTAGACCAGTTCGGTGAACGGCAGGTCGAACAACGCGGCGATCTCGTCGCGGGTCCAGTCGGTGCGGGGCTGCGTGTAGGTCATCGGGTCAGGCCTGTGCGAAGAGGGGCGGAATGGCCGCGAGTTCATCCGAGGTGCTGGTCGGGTCGAGGTAGTCGCCGAGCTTGCGGATCTGATCGGCGTGGGCGGCAAGGTCCTCGGGACCATGGTCAGGGTCGAACCATCCCTCGCCAACCACAAACCCCACTCTCGCGACCTTGCCGGAGGAGCTGGAGAAGACCTCGCCGTTGATGGTCGTATCCCGATGGGCGAGCCAGAGAACGGTCGGAGTGACGGCCGCAGGCGGTCCCATCGGCACGCGACCGCCGCGGATATCGGCCTGCCAGTCGTTGCCGCTTGCCTCCTTGCCGTCGAAGAAGGCGTCGCGGTTCATGCGCGTGACCGCCATCGGAGCGACCGCGTTCACGGTAATGCCGGTGCCCGCGACTTCTTGTGCCAGGCACTTCGTCAGGCCAGCGACGCCCAGCTTGGCAGCGCCATAGGCGACCAGCGTCTCGTTGCCGGCGAACCCGGCGTTCGAGGTCGTGTTGACTATGCGGCCGTATCCTTGCTGCGCCATATGGGACCAGACGGCGGCACACATGTGGAAGGTGCCATCGAGCGTCACCGCCTGCATGGCGCGCCAGTCCTCGTCGCGGATCTGCGGCAGCGGCGCGAAGCTGATGATGCCAGCATTGTTGACCAGCACCGTGACCTTGCCAAACGCGCCGAGCGCGGCTTGCACGATCGCCTCCGCGCCGGCGCGGGTTGCGACCGAGTTGCGGTCGGCCACGGCGCGACCACCCTTCGCGACGATCTCGTCGACGACCGTCTGGGCGACGCCATGTTCGGCACCTTCCTCGATGCCGGGATCGTTGACGACCACCGCCGCTCCGCGCACTGCGAAGCCGAGCGCGTGTTCGCGGCCGAGACCGCGACCGGCCCCGGTTACGATCACGACATCGTCGTCGAAGCGCATTTCGCGTTGGCTCACTGCGGGATCTCGAACAGGCCCGCCGCACCCATGCCGCCGGCGATGCACATCGACACTACAGCATAGCGCGCGCCGCGACGCCGCGCCTCGAGTAGGACGCTGCCGGTCATCCGGGCGCCCGACATGCCGAAGGGATGGCCAAGCGCAATTGCGCCGCCGTTCACATTGATCTTCTCCGGATCGATGCCGAGCGTGTCGCGGCAGTAGAGGTACTGACTGGCGAAGGCCTCGTTGATCTCCCAAAGGTCGATGTCGGAGACCTTCAGACCGGCGCGGTCCAGCAACTTGGGAACGGCGAAGACCGGGCCGATGCCCATCTCCTCGGGCCCGCAGCCAGCAGCCTGGAAACCGCGGAAGATGCCGAGGATGTCCTTGCCTTCGGCCTCGGCGGTGGCGCGATCCATCAGGATCTGCGCGGCAGCGCCATCCGATAGCTGGCTCGCGTTGCCAGCCGTGATGAAGCGGCCTTCCTTGATGATCTGGCCGTCCTTCCACACCGGCTTGAGCTTCGCGAGGCCCTCGGCGGTGGTTTCGCCGCGGATGCCCTCGTCGGCCGCGAGCGTCACGGTTTCCGTGCCGGTGACGCTACCGTCCTTGGCGATCACGTTCTTGGTGACGGTGATGGGCGCGATTTCGTCGGCGAGGCGACCGGCTGCCGTAGCATCAGCCGCGCGCTGGTGGCTCAACGCTGCGATCTCATCCTGCGCTTCGCGGCTGATGCCGTAGCGCTCGGCGACAATCTCCGCGGTTTCGATCATCGCCATGTAGGCGTGCGGCTGCTGGTCGATCACGACCTGGGGCTGGCCGCGGTAAGTCGGCGCATGCGCGTTGCGGGTGTGCGTGATCGACTCCGCACCGCCGGTCAGCGCGACGTCGATATCGTTCGCCATGATGCTGCGCGCAGCAAGGGCGAGGGTGGTCAGGCCCGAACCGCACTTGCGATCGAGCGTGGTGCCCGGAATAGTCAGCGGCAGGCCCGCGGCGAAGCTGGCGGTCCGGGCGAGATTGCTGCCCTGGGTACCCCATTGGGTGCCGACGCCGACCAGCACGTCGTCGATGCGGGCAGGGTCGATATCCGCGCGGCGGATCGCCTCGTTCATCACGTGGCCCATGAACTCGGGCGCATCAGTGTTGTTGAACGCGCCCTTGAATGCCTTGGCGACGCCGGTGCGGGCGGTGGAGATGATAGCGGCTTCACGCATGAACTAGTCTTTCGTTGGTGATCGTGCCGACCGGGTCGGCGAGGAAGGTGTCCACCAGCGCACAGAAAGCCTCTCGGCGTTGGTGGTGGAGCCAGTGGCTGGCGTCGGCGAAGCGGACGAGGCGGTGCTGGCGCAGGCGCGCGAGCCGCTCGGCCGGAGGGCGCGGGATCCAGCTGTCGTCCCCGTAGGCGAGCAGCGTGGGGCATGCGACGGCATCGAGGATCTGGTCCAGGCCGGTGCCGCTTTGGTCCTCGGGTGGACGCAAGCGGCAGGCGAGATCGTACTTCCAGCGGTAGCCGTGCACCGGATCCTGAATCACCCCGTAACGGGTGAGGTGAGCGACGGTAGCGGCATCGATGCCGGGGTTGGCCGCCGCCATCCGCTCCTGCGCAGTCTGGAGGTCCGGGTAATAGCGCTTCGAGACCGTCTGGCGCTTGGCCTCGTCGCCGATCCACTTGCGCACGCGCTGCGGATAGGGCGTCGGGCTGGCGCGCTCGTCGCGGACCAGGGGCAATTCGATGCACTCGATCAGCAACTGGCTCTCGACCCGTTCGGGGAAGCTGGCTGCGTAACGCAGGACGATGTGGCCGCCGAGCGAGTGGCCGACGATCTTGATCGGCTCGGACGACAGGGTGTCGACGATCTGCGCGAGATCCAGCACATACTGGGGCAAGCCGTAGTTGCCGTCGCGCATCCAGTCGCTGTCGCCATGGCCGCGCATGTCGGGTGCGAAGACGTGGTAGTGGTCCGAAAGATGCGCGCCGACCCAATCCCAGCTGTGCGCGTGGTCGCGCATGCCGTGCTGGAGCAGGACGATCGGCGCGCCCGGCTCGCCCCACTCGAGGACTGCGCGCCGGCTGCCCTGGATGTCGATAAAGCGGAGGCGGCCAGGGATCGGAGTGTCGGTCACGCCGTCGCCCCCTCGAACTGATCGCGCAGCGCGCGGCGCAGGATCTTGCCGGTGGGACCCTTGGGCAGCTGCGGCAGGATCTCGATCGCAGCCGGCACCTTGAAGCGGGCGAGCTGTTCCTGACAGTGCGCGATCAGGGCCCCCGCGCTGGTGGAGCAGCCATCGGCGAGCGCCACGAAGCCCACAGGCACTTCGCCCAACATAGCGTCGCCGCGCGCCACTACCGCGACCTCGGCCACGCCAGGCGCCTGGTAGAGCACTTCCTCGATCTCGATCGGGTAGATGTTCTGGCCGCCGCGTATGATAACGTCCTTCTTGCGGTCGACGATGTAGGCATAGCCCTCGGGATCGATCAGGCCGATGTCGCCGGTGCGCAGCCAGCCGTCGCGCAGTGCCTCGTGGGTGTCGACCGGCGAGCGGTAGTAGCCCGCCATCAGATTGGGGCCGCGCACGACGATCTCGCCGGTCTGACCGGCTGGGACCTCCAGGCCAGTATCGTCGTGGATGGCGAGTTCCATGCCATCCAAGACCCGGCCGATGGTCCGGCCCCGCTCGATCTCGCCATCGGCATCCAGCCGCACTTGCGTGAGCGTGACTAGCGCCGTCGCCTCGGTGAGGCCGTAGCCGGTCAGGACCTCCACATCAGGAGCCGCGCTCAGGATGCGCTTGAGTAGGGCGGAGGGCACCGGCGCGCCGCCGGTCATGATCAGCCGCAGGCTTTGCAGCGAGGCGGTGCGCGCGTCGGGATGATCGAAGACCTTCTGCAGCATCGTCGGCACCGCAGGCAAGAAGGTGCAGCGGTGCCGCTCGATTGCGGCGAGGCAGGCGGCGGCGTCGAACCTGTCCAGCAGCACCATCGTGGCACCGGTCACCAGCATGGCATTGATGCACTGGTTGAGACCGAAGGTGTTGTAGAGCGGCAGCGCGCAGAGGATCACATCGTCCTGGCTGAGCCCAAGCCAAGCCGGTGTGCGGTCGTAGTTGGCGGCGAGGTTAGCCCCGGTCAGCGCGACGCCCTTGGCCCTGCCAGTCGTCGCGCTCGTCAGCAAGTGCATGGCCGGCGCGGCGGGATCGACGTCAGCCAGTGCGGCAAGCGGCTCGTCGTTGCCGCTATCAGGGCCGACGAGGATTACCGCGGCATGAAGCGCCACCGCGTCGAGAGGCTCGGCCAGTTCTGCCGTGGTGATCAGGAACGCCAGATCGCAACTCTGAGCCGCATGCGCGATCTCGCCGGCACGATAGAGGGTGTTGAGCGGCGTCACCGCCGCGCCGAGTGCGAACAGCGCTTGCTGCACGATCACGAACTGAGGTGACGACGGAAGCAGGATGCCGACGTGACTGCCTTCGCGTACGCCATGGCGGGCAAGCATGCCGGCCATCAGCAGCACTTCGCGCGCCAGTTCGGCAAAGGTGATTGCCCGATCCGTGAAGATCATCGCTGGTTTGTCGGAGCAGTCGCCGGCACGCTCGAACAGGGCGGTGGCGCGATTAAACACGTGCGTCAGCCTTCGCCGCTGTGAGGCTGCCTTCCGCGAGCAACTGAGGGCCAAGACCGTAAGTACGCAGCGCGGTACCTGCGAAAAGGTCAGCGCGCTCGCTTTCCGTCAATGCCCCGGTCAGGCGCTTGAACGCGTTCCACAGGGTTCGATACGAGTACATCGCCTTGTCGACCGGGAAGTTGCTCTCGAACATGCAGCGCTGCGCACCGAACAGCTCGATGCAGGTCTCGACATAAGGCCGCCAAGCTTCGGCAAGCTCTTCGGAGGTGGGCGGCAGCGGGCGCTCATGCCATGTCGGGCCGCACACGATCATGCCGAAGCCGCCGACCTTCACGTGCACGTTCGGGCATTGCGCGAGCGCCGCCATGTCCTTGCGCCACGTGGTGAGCAGTTCCGCCTCGCGTCCCTCGTATGGTCCGACGCCGAGAATGCAGCCGATGTGGTCGAGCACGATCGTCAGCCCGGGCAGCGCTTGCGCCATTTGTGTGAGTTCGGGAATCTGCGCGTGATAGAGCATGGCGTCGTAGACGAGGCCTTGCCGTTCCAGGGCCTGCAAGCCCTGACGGTAAGCTGCATCCGCAAGCAGACCTGCCGGCGCAGGGCGCAGGACGATGCCGTTGGGGAACAGCTCGTCGCGCGACACCGAGTGGCGGATGCCGCACAATGCATCGCTTGCGACATCGAAATGCGCTTCCAGCACGTCATTGACCAGTTCGCCCAAGGTGAGGTCGGCATGCGCAACGATGCCCTCGGCAATACGCGTCGCGCATCCACCCGCGCGTGCGGCGGCGCGGACCGCCATGAAGGCCTCGGTTTCACCCACGGGAGCGAGGCTGGCGGGGCCATGTTGGCGATAGGCATAGTGTGCCTGAACCGCGACAGTGGCGCGAACGTCATGCCCGTCGCTGGCGTCCGCGCACAATTCGTCGAGCAAGTACGGCTCGCCGTGCTCTTCCCACAAGTGATGATGCGGATCGATGATCGGCAGCGCCGGGTCGATGACCTCCTCGACGCGCTGCGACAGCCAGTCTGCTCGTGGTGGCGGGTACCGGAACTTGCCGGTCACATCCAAACCCATCAGTTCATCTCCATCCCGCTTCCGATCTTGTTTCGGGATTTTGCCGAATGCAACCGGAAAGAATCGCGTTTTATCCTGCGCGTTGTCGCTAGCACATGCTTGTAGACGAATTTTCATAATCCGACAAATCGTCGAATTTGAGATTGACGGCGGCAATGGTGCGGCATACCACCAAGCCAAGGGCGGTGGCTCCAGCCGATGAATCGGCGGCGCATAAGCCGGCTTTGCTGGAACGAGGATTGCACTGATGGCGCTAAAGAAGGTGGCGGTCGTAGCGACTGCCCAGACCGAATTGCGGCCTGCCTGGCGGGACGCACAGCATATCGACCTAATCTCGTCGGTCGTCACTTCCGTGTTCAAGGGATCGGGTTTCTCGATCGACGACGTCGACTTCGTGATCGACTCCGGGAGCGACGTGCTCGACGGCCGCTCAATCTCGAACTGCGGCTTTTTGGGTGCGCTCGGTGCGCACCACAAGGAAGAGGCGCGCGTCGAAGAAGACGGCATCTATTCGGCGCTCTACGGCGTCAACAAGATCCGCTCGGGCGCCGCTTCGCTGGGTCTCATCGTGGCCTACTCGAAGCCCTCGGAATCGATCGTCGACAACTACTGGGTCTCGCAGGTCGATCCTTATTACCAGCGGCCGGTCGGCTTCAGCCAGCGTGCCGCCAGCGGCATCCAGGCCCAGCGCTACCTCGCTGCGAGCGGCTTGTCGGAGCGCCAGATCGCCGAGATCGTTGCCAAGCGGTGGGAAGCTGCACAGGCGAACGGCGGCGTTCAGATCGACAGCCTGCCCGATGTTGACGCGGTGCTCGGTTCGTCCGAGTGCGCAGCGCCGCTCACCGACCTGATGATGGCGCGACCCCTCGATGGCGCTGTCGCCATCCTGATCGCCAGCGAAGACCTGGCGCGCCGCAGTGGCGGCAATCCGGTGTTCGTCACCGGCATGGGTTCGGGCACTGACAGCCACTCTTTTGCAGATCGCGATACCTCGCGATTGCGTTCGCTAGAGAGCGCAGCGGCCATGGCGGCTCGCGCATCGGGCTGGTCGGCGAAGGAAGCTGATATTGCCGAGATCAGCGCTTCGTCGGTCGTCGGCGAACTACTCGCGATCGAAGGCCTTGGTCTCGCCGAAAGCGGCAAGGGCCTTGATCAGGCCTTCGACGGCAAGGTCGCGGTGAACCGCTCGGGCGGCGCACTCCCTGCCGATCCGATCATGGCGACGGGCCTCGTGCGCATGGTGGAAGCGGTGCGCCAACTGCGCGAGCCGCAGCTCTACGGTGGCGGCAACCCGCAGCGGGCCGTCGTTCACGGCGCCATCGGCGTCGGCATGCAGGGCAACTGCGTCTTCAATCTCGAGGTTTGATCATGGGTCATCATGTAGGAATTGTCGGCGTTGGCCAGACGCACCACGCGCGCCGCCGTACCGATGTCGGCCCCGCCGGCCTCGTTCGTGAAGCGGTCGATCGCGCGCTCGCCGATGCGAAGCTGACGATCGAGGATATCGACAGCGTCGTCGTCGCCAGCGGCCCTGTGCTGTTCGCTGCCGTCAACCACCCCGAGCTGTGGGTCGCCAACGCGATCGGCGCGCAGAACAAGCCTGTCATGCGCGTCACCAGCGGCGGCGGTGCCGGCTTTGCCGGTGCACTCGCAGGCTATTACCAAGTGGCGGGCGGCTATGCCCAGCGCACCCTGGTGGTCGCTTACGACAAGCTGTCGGAAGGGCCGCTGCAGTACTCGATCTCGACGCTTTACGACCCGTTCTGGGGCCGTGAGTTCGCGGTCGGCATCATGGGCTTCTCGGCCGCTTACTGGCGTGCCCGCATGGACGTGCTCGGCCACACGGAGGAAGCGGCCGCGATGGTGGCGGTGAAGAACCGCGGCAATGCGGTGAACAACCCCTATGCGCACTTCAAGAAGCCGACGACGGTGGAGGAAGTGCTCGCGTCCAAGCCACTGTGCTGGCCGATCAAGCTGCACGACGTGCCGCCGATCTCGGACGGCGCTGCCGCCATCGTCCTCTCGAACGAGAAGATGGCGCATCACTCGACCGACCGTCCCGCCTGGATCCAGGGTATGGCTTACTGCTGCGAGGCCGACAATGCCGCCGAGCGTTCGCTGATGCTGTCGGAGCCGCTCGCGCTTGCATCGAAGATGGTCTACCGCGCCGCCGGCATCACCAACCCGCGCCGCCAGTTCGACGTGGTTGAGGTGCAGGAGCCGTACTCCTGCTTCGAGCTCAACTACTACGAGAGCCTCGGTCTGTGTCCTCCGGGCCAGGCGGCCGAGCTGATCGCTTCGGGCGCCACCCAGCTCGACGGCGACATCCCGGTCAACCCTTCGGGCGGCTGCATGGGCGCAAACCCGATCGGCGCGGTCGGCGTGATCCGCCTGATCGAGGCCGCGACGCAAGTCATGGGCCGCAACGAGAGCCACCAGATCAAGGACGCCAAGCTCGCGCTCGTGCAGTCCGGCGGAGGCTGGGCAAACTTGCGCGGCTGCGCCGTCCTGAGCGCTTGAGGGAGAGCAGACATGTACTCAGCACCCGAAACACAGCCGATCGAACTCCCCACGTTCCATGCGGAAATCAGCCTTCCCTACACGCTGACCCCCGGCAAGGCGGTGGGCACGTTCCTGGCCGAAGTGAAGAACCGCCGCATCGTCGGCACCCGCTTCCCCGATGGCACGGTGATCGCGCCGGCGCAGGACTTCTCGCCTACCCATGGCGAGATGATGGAGAGCTTCGTCGAGGCTCCGCAGACCGGCGAACTCACTGCCTTCACCCGCTCCGACGGCCACATCATCGGCTTCATCAAGCTGGATGGCTGCACCAACGAATTCGCCCATCGCATTCTGGGCGACTTTGGTGACCTCAAGATCGGCCAGCGCGTGCAGGCCGAGTGGGACGACAGCGTCCAGGAGTCCGTCCTTGCGATCAAGGGCTTCCGTCCGGCCGCCGATGCGCCGGTGGGTTCGGTCGCGCCGCTGAGCGAAACCGAGGAAGCGCTGGGCACGATCAAGTACGCACTCTCGCTCCCTTATGAGCATGCCTATGGTCCGTATTACGGGCGCATGTTCGACGAGATTAAGGAGAACGGCCGCGTCATGGGCGTGCGCTCGCCGGGTAGCGACCTCGCACTGTTGCCCCCGCGCGAGGTGGACGACATCTCGCACAAGCACACCGGCACCTGGAAGACGTGCGCCGACACCGGCACCATCCGCGGCTGCTCGATCATCAACATGGAGTTCCTGGGCCAGACCCGCGAGCCCCCTTACGTCTATGCCGAGATCGTGCTCGACGGCGCCTCGACCCGCCTCATCCATATGATCGAGATCGAGAGCCTGGAGCACGCCAAGGAGCACATCAAGCCGGGCACCCGCGTCCGCGCAATCTGGAAGGAAGGCGAACGCATCGGATCGATGGCTGACATCGACCGCTTCGAGGTGATCGAAGAGTGAGCAACTGGACCGTCACCTCCCTGCGCATCGGCGAGCTGTACCTGCCTCACGGGGCAGGGCTGCAGCGCGACCCGATCCATGTCTGGCTTGCCCGTGACGGTCAGCACAATGTGCTGATCGACACTGGGATGGCCGACGTGGCGCTGGTCACCAAGCGACTCAAGGTCGAGGGCTGGGGTGGCGGTCACGCGACACTGACCAAGGTTCTGGCCGAAGAGGGCCTGACGCCCGGTGATATCGACCATATCGTCCTGACACACGGCCACTTCGACCATGCCGAGAACCTCGACTTGTTCCCGGACGCCTGCGTGGTGATCCAGCGAGACGAGATCTCGCACGCGGCGGATCCGGTGCCTTCGCAGCGGATCTATTACTGGGCCTCGACGATCGGCAATCTTGTCGCACGCCGGCGGGGATCGCAGATCCGCGCGCTGGACGGCGACTGCGATCTGTTCGAGGGTTTCCGCATTCTCAAGGTGCCGAGCCACACGCCCGGCATGCAAGTGCCGATTATCACCACCGAGAAGGGCAAGGTGGCAGTCGCCTCGGACTTGGGCGACCACTATCGCTACTGGTATCCGGCCGACCCGCGCGCCACGGACCGCCCGCAGCGCTCGCTGTCCGACGCGTTCATGACCGGCAACATTCGCAGCGAAAGCGAGCGCGACTGGCAAGCGGCGATGCGCCGGGTTCGCGACGCTTCCGACATCGTCATCCCCGCCCATGACTTCCGCATTCCGGTCCGCGTGCCGGAGCAGTGGTTCGCAATCCCGGAATCGACCGCCGGCGACTTGGCTCACGAGCCGCCGCCGTCGCCGACCTCCTGAAAGGCCTCCCGAGCATGTCCTACGAAAACATCATCGTCGAGGTGAGCGACCGCATCGCCACTCTGACGCTCAACCGTCCCGACGCGATGAACGCGACCACCGATGGTCTCTATGGCGAGATGGCCGATGCGTTGCCCAAGCTGCGCAAGGATCCCGAAGTCTCGTGCGTTATTCTGACCGGGGCAGGCCGGGGCTTCTGCGCCGGCGCCGACCTCAAAAACCGCCGTACCGACCTGACGCCGCTGCAGTTGAGCGCGCGTCACCGCTGGATTCTCAAGAACGTGCTGCAGCCGCTGCACGATATCGAGAAGCCAGTGATCGCCGCCGTTAACGGTGCGGCCGCGGGCGCCGGTGCGAACATGGTGCTCGCCTGCGATTTCGCGATCGCCAGCGAGAACGCCAGCTTTACCCAGGCTTTCGCGAAAGTCGGCCTGGTGCCTGATCTGGGCGGCCTGTTCTTCCTGCAACGCGCCGTCGGGATCGCCCGGGCCAAGGAGCTCGCCTATTCCGCGCGCAAGGTGGCCGCGGCAGAGGCACTGGAACTCGGCCTCGTGCAGAAGGTCGTGCCACATGACGAGCTGCTGTCCACCGCACGCGAGATGGCGCTGGCGATCAGCCGAAATGCGCCAACCGCGATCGGCATGATGAAGACGCTGTTCAACAAGTCGCAATACGCCACCTTCGACCAGATGGTCGAGTACGAGGCCTACGCGCAGACCGTCGCCTTTGTGTCGCCCGACTACATGGAAGGTGTGATGGCTTTCCGCGAGAAGCGTGCTCCCGAGTTCAAGGGCGGCGCCGCGCAGACCGACGACCAGACCTGGCGCTGAAGGGAGGCAGTCGATGGACTTCAGCTATTCCCCCGATGAGGAAGATTTCCGCCAGCGCCTGCGCAGCTGGCTGAAGGACGCACTGCCGATCGGCTGGGGCGAGACCGTCTTCGAACCCGAGGACGAGGAGGAACGCTACATGTTCCGCCGCGACTGGGACCGTAAGCTGCACTCGGGCGGGTGGACCGGCATCAATTGGCCGATCGAATACGGCGGTCGGGGTGCTACCCTGGTCGAGCGGGCGATCTTCGCCGAGGAAATGGCGCGCGCGCGGGCTCCCGAAAGCCTGAACATCATCGGTCAGAACCTCGCCGGGCCGACGATCCTGACGTACGGCACGGAGGCGCAAAAGGCGCGCTTCCTGCCCAAGATCATCTCGTCGGACGAGATCTGGTGCCAGGGTTTCTCCGAGCCCAACGCCGGCTCCGACCTCGCATCGGTCCGCACGCGGGCGGAGCGGCGTGGCGACAAGTTCATCGTCAATGGCCAGAAGATCTGGACCAGCTACGCACAGTTCTCGCAGTGGTGCTTCGCGCTGGTGCGGACGGACCCCGACGCGCCCAAGCACAAGGGCCTGAGCTTCCTACTGATCGACATGAGCAGCCCGGGCATCTCGATCCGGCCATTGCGCCAGATCTCGGGCGAAAGCGAGTTCAACGAGACCTTCTTCGACGATGTCGAGGTGCCGATCGAGAACCTCGTCGGCGAGGTCAACGAGGGCTGGAAGATCGCCATGACCACGCTCGCCTACGAGCGCGGTCCGGAGGATTGCCTCGGTCGCCAGATCCGGTTCAAGCAGGAGTTGGAGCATCTGATCGATGTTGCGGCTGAGACGCCGCGTCAGGACGGGGTCCTGACCGACGATCCGTTGGTGCTCGAAAAGCTCGGCCGCTCGATCGTCGAAGTCGAAGCCATGCGCCTTGCCGCCCTGCGCAGCTTCAGCCGCTACCTGCACGGCGAGAGCCGCGGACCCGACGCCTCGATCATCAAGCTGTACTGGAGCCACGCGGCGCAGCGCATGTATGAAAATGCGCTCGACATCCTGGGCCCGGAGGCGGTGATATCCGGCAACGATCCGCAGGCAGCCGCCGGCGGCAGGTTCCAGATGAGCTACCTGCAGTCCAAGGCCTTCACGATCTACTCCGGCTCTTCGGAGATCCAGCGCAACATCATTGGCGAGCGGTTGCTCGGCCTGCCGCGCTGAGCGCATAACAGGGGTCAAATATGGATTTCGCCTTCAATGAGGAGCAGCGCAGCCTCGGCGAGACGGTCGCCAAGGTGCTGGCCGATTTCCCGGCGCTGACGGGACCCGATCCCGAGCGCGGGCAGGACGACGCGGCCTGGCAGGCTCTTGCCGAGCTCGGACTGTTCTCGCTGCTGGTGAGCGAGGCTGACGGTGGCGTCGGCCTGACGCTGATCGACGTTGCGCTTGCGGTAGAGGCGCTGGGCAGTGGCCTTGCACCCTCGCTGGTCGCGTCGACGCTGATAGCCACCGAACTGCTCAACCGTTTCGGCACGGCCACTCAAAAGGCCAAGTTCCTGCCGCAGGTCGCTGCCGGTGAACTGCGGATCGCGATCGCGGCGGCCGAGGCGGGCGTGGGCGACGCTCCCGGTGCTGTGGCTTGCAGCTCGACCGGTGGAAGGTTGAGCGGAACCAAGATTGCAGTTGCCGGTGCAGTCGATGCGGACTTGCTGCTGGTTCTCGCCAAGGGCGAGGCAGGCCCCGCGCTGATCCTGGTCGATCCAACGGCTTCTGGAGTCACGATCCGTGAGCATGAAGCGCTCGATCCCTCTGCTGGGCTGTGCGAGGTGCGCCTTGCCGATGTCGCCGTCGAAAGCACGGCCATCTTGGGGCAAGGCTCGGCAGGAGAAGCGGTTGAGACGCTGATCGATGTCGCTGCTACCTTCCATGCTGGCATGGCGATGGGCATCGCTGCGCGAATGCAGGACCTTGCGGTTGAGTACGCCAAGACACGGCAGCAATTCGGCCAGGCAATCGGCGCGTTTCAGTCGATCAAGCACCGCTGTGCCGACATGGCCGTGGCGGTCGAGGTGGGCAGGG
The DNA here is from genome assembly GCF_902506425.1 of Novosphingobium sp. 9U. NCBI lineage: Bacteria > Pseudomonadati > Pseudomonadota > Alphaproteobacteria > Sphingomonadales > Sphingomonadaceae > Novosphingobium > Novosphingobium sp. 9U. The sequence continues at coordinate 2,359,085 of NZ_LR732469.1, forward strand.
CGACCGCATACTACGCATTCTGGGCTTGCACCGGCAACGAGCCTGACCGTTCGCGCAGTGCTTCGGCTGCCAAAGCCTACTGCTCAGAGATCGCGCGAGACGTGTGCAACGATGCGATTCAGATCCACGGCGGTATGGGTTTCACCTGGGAGCTTGGCCTGCATCGCTATCTGCGCCGCGCCAAGGTGATCGAACACGCGTTCGGCGGTCGTGCGTGGCACTATGCCCGTGTCACCACCGAGACGCTGGCGATGCGCGGCGACACCGGCGAGGCGTTGCCAGAGCGCCGGGTGGCTTGAGATGGCTGACACGAACGCCTCTGGCGACGACCGTCTGCTTCGTGACCTCGAACTCCTGAACGAGCTGTTCGCGCAAGGCGGCTACAAGGAGCTGCGCGTCGTTGGCCCCAACGTCAGCGTGCTGCTGTCGGCACAGGCGCAGAGCGCCTCCGTGCTTCAGTCGGGCGGCAATGCGCTCGCGCCGCTGCCGGCGTTCAGTGCCTCGACCGTACAGGCTGCCGCAGCTTCGCAACCTGCTCCGGCTGCGGCGCCGGCCAGCAAGGGAGCGATCGATCCCGCTTGGGTCGCGGTCAATGCGCCGAACCTGGGTACCTTCTACCGCTCACCCAAGCCCGGCTCTCCGGCCTTCGTGGAAGTCGGGCAGAAGGTTGCCGTGGGAACCGAGCTGTGCCTGATCGAGGTGATGAAGCTGTTCACCTCCGTCCGCGCTGAAGTTGCCGGCACCATCCGCCACATCGCCGCGGCCGACGCCGAACTGGTCGATGGCGGACAGCCGCTGCTCTACATCGAACAAGAATAACGCTGGGCGGCCGCCAGAGCCGCCAGGAGACATTGCTGATGGCCCATATCCAGTTCCTCGACGAAACCATGCGCGATGGCCAGCAGAGCCTGTGGGGCCTGCGCATGCGCGCCGGCATGGCGCTGCCCGTCTCGCCGCTGCTCGACCGTACCGGCTTCACCACCATTGACCTGACAGGCGGCGGCATGCTCGACGTGCTGACGCGCTATTGTCAAGAGAACTACTGGGAGGGTCTCGACCTCCTGGTCGCCTCGATGCCCAACACGCCGGTGCGGGCGGGCCTTCGTGCAAACGCCAACGTCACCTTCAGCGTCAGCCCAAAGGCGCTGATGGACCTGTGGGTGCGCCGCCTGTGCGCGCACGGCGTGCGCTCGTTCTGGATTTACGACGTGCTGTTCGGCATCGACAACATGCTGCGGCTCGCCAAGGTCGCGAAGGAATCGAACGCGCAAGTCGCCGCGGCGGTGATGTTCGCGCTCTCGCCGGTGCACACCAACGAGTACTTCGCCGAGAAGGTGCGCATCCTCGCCGCCAGCCCGGACGTCGATAGCATCCTGCTCTACGACACGGCAGGCGTGCTGGAGAAGGAGCGCCTAGTTGGCCTGCTCCCCGGCATCGTCGCCGCGGCGAACGGCAAGCCGATCGAGTTCCACGCCAACAACCTGCTCGGCATGTCGGCCAAGGCGTACCTCGATGCGGTCGACCTCGGCGTTTCGGTGCTGCACACCGCGAGCAAGCCGATGGCGAACGGGCCTTCGGTGCCCTCGACCGAGATCATGGTGCGCAACATCGAGCTGAAGGGACACACCCATTCGCTCGACACCAGCCTGCTCCAGCCGGTTGCCGACCACTTCCGTGCGGTCGGGAAGGCGGCTGGCTTCCTGGTCGACCAGTACGCCGAGTACGACGCCTTCTCCGAAGAGCATCAGATCCCCGGCGGCATGATGGGCACGTTCAAGGCCCAGCTCGACATGCACAAGATGACCGACCGCCTGTCGGACGTGCTCGACGAAGTCGCCGCCGTGCGCCGCGATCTTGGCTATCCGGGCATGGCGACCCCGTTCAGCCAGCTGGTCGGTATCCAGGCGGTGCTCAACGTCGTCACCGGCAAGCGCTACGGCACCGTACCTGACGAGGTCGTTCAATACGCAGCGGGCTTCTACGGCGACACCGTGGCACCGGTCGATCCCGAGGTCATGGACCGCATCATGAGCAGCCCGCGCGCCAAGGAAGTGCTCGACAACCCGCCGCCCGATCCCGATCTCGAGACCCTGGAAAAGCAGTACGGGACCACCGACCCGGACGAGCTGATCTTGCGCGCATCGGTGCCGCAAGCTGACATCGACAAGATGCGTGCGGCAGGTCCGGTACGCCGTGACTACCCGCTGCTCTCGACGCCCGAACTGGAGCAGGTGCGCAAGCTGATGGGTGTTGCGACGATGCCGGTCGTGGAGATCAAGTCGGCCGGGCTCGAGCTGTCGCTGCGCCGCTGATCGTCGATATTCGGGGACAAGGGGAGGGGCGCCAGGTTGGCGCCCCTTTCTCGTTTCAAAGAGCGGTCAGGCCGCCGTCGATAATGTACTCCGTGCCGGTGATGAAGCCGGCCTCGTCGGAAGCCAGGAAGACGACGAGGTTCGAAACATCCTCGACCTCGCCGACGCGCTTGATTGGCACGGAGCCGCTGGCGATGCCGATCTGCTCCTCGTCGAGCGCTGCGGTCATCATTGGCGTACGGATGTAGCCAGGGTGGACCGAGTTCGCGCGGATCTTGTGCTCGCCATATTCGATGGCGACCTGCTTGGTGATGCCGCGCACTGCGAACTTGCTCGCGGCATAGGCGACGTTCGGCGTGCCATAGATCGCAACGATGCCGGAAATGGAAGATACATTGACGATCGAGCCGCCGCCTGCGCGGATCATCGAGGGTACGACATGCTTGGTCCCCAGGAACACCGATGTCTGATTGATCCGGCACACCGTCTCGAAGGCCGCCAGGGAAAGCTCGGCCGCTTTCTCGCCCGGGCCCAAGATGCCGGCGTTGTTCACCAGCACGGAAACCGGGCCAAACTTTTCTTCGGCTTTGGCGACTGCATGTGCCCAATCGTCTTCCGACCCGACGTCGTGGCGCACGAACAGCGATCGCTCGCCAAGCTCTGCCTCCAACGCGGCCCCCGCTTCGGCGTTGATGTCGGTAAACACGGTGAAAGCGCCTTCAGCCACGAACCTGCGCGCGTGCTCCGCGCCCATGCCCTGTGCCGCACCGGTGATGATTGCGACCTTGCCATCCAGTCTGTTCATATTGCCTCTCTCAAATCCGACTCTTCATCGGTAAAACTTGTTGCAAGCAGCCAATACCGCTTGATCATTGCGGCATAGCATGGAAAAAAGCCGAGGAAAGTTTCTTTTATCGCACCTGCTGCAAGGGCGGGGCAGAGATCTTCCGGAGAGTTGAGTATGGAAATCGGAGCGCTCAATCCTAGCGATGTCCTGGCCCACGCGAGGCCGGCGAACGTGCCCGAAGACCGGGTGTTCGACTTCGACATCTACCGCGACATTCCCGAGGGCATAGACTTCCATCAGTTCTGGTTCGACCTGATGAAGACGGTGCCGCACCCGCTGATGTGGACTCCGCACAACGGTGGACACTGGGTGTCACTGCGTGGAGAAGCGTCGGATGTGGTGATGTCCGACTCGGAGCGGTTCTCGAACCACACCGTGCTGGTCCCCAAGGAGACTGCAGGCGAAGCGTATCGCCTGATCCCGCTTTCGCTCGACCCGCCCGAGCATCGCCCGTTCCGCAACCTCCTGAACGAGAACCTGGGGCCCAAGCCGCTCAAGCCGATGGAAGGCGCCATCGTCGATCTCACTGTCGAACTGATCGAAAGCTTCGCGTCCAAGGGCGAGTGCAACTTCGTCCATGACTTCGCCGAGCAGCTGCCGGTCACCATCTTCATGATGCTAGTCGATCTGCCGCTCGCCGATTTGCCCAAGCTCAAGCACCTGGCCGACCAGTTCACCCGACCCGACGGGTCGATGACTTACCCAGAAGTGCTGACCGCCTTCCGCGATTATCTGACGCCAGTCATTGCGGAGCGTCGCAACGGTGGCGGCGAGGATATGATCAGCCGCATGGTGAGCAGCCGCATCGATGGGCGTGAGCTGACCGACATCGAGGCGCTGAACATTTGCACCCAGGTGCTTGTCGGCGGGCTCGATACCGTGGTCAACATGCTCGGGTTCACGTTTTCCTATCTCGCGCGGGACCAGAAGCTGCGTCAGGCGATCGCCGCAGACCCTGCGCTGATCAACGACGCGCTACTCGAATTCTTCCGTCGCTTCCCAGTGGTCTCGTCGGCCCGCGAAGTACGCGACGATGTCGAGTTCGAGGGCGTGACGCTCGCAAAGGGCGACATGGTCATGTCACCGACGATCGTGGTCGCCATGGACACCGACGCTGGCGAAGATCCGCTCGACTTCCGCCTGAACCGCCCCGGCCGCAAGCACTCCACCTTTGGCAAGGGTTCGCACACCTGCCCGGGTGCCCACCTTGCGCGCATGGAGATGAAGATCGTGTTGCGCGAGTGGTTTGCGCGGATTCCCGAGTTCCGCTTGGCCGACGATGCGCCGCTCAGCTACACCAACGGCATCGTCGGCAGCGTCAAGCCGTTCCGACTGGTCTGGGACGTCTAATCTGGTGGGCCAGCCTCCTTACGGGAGGCCGGCCCTCAATCTGCTTCCAGTTCCAGCATCCTGACGATCCGCTCGGCGAATTCCGAGCCAGCCTTGGTGAGATTGCGCGGCTTGCGGTTCAGCAGCCAGGTGATGACGAGCTGGTTGGACCCGCCCAAGATCAGCGCCGACGTCTCAAGCAAGTTCTTGTCCTTGCTCATCCAACCCTCGGAAATGCCCTCGCGCAACAGAAAGCGGATTACGCGGGCGAAGTCGTTGAGGCTGTCGAGCAGCTCGGTCTCGGCAACAAAGACGCTGGGCCAGATCTCAAGGTAGAGAAGGCGTGCCCATTCGGCATGCTCGCGCGCGTAATCCGCCGACATGGTTAGGTAGAGAATCAGGCGTGCGCGCGCCGACAACGTCGAGGGTGCTAAAGCGCGATAGCCCTCGAAGAACTCCCCAAGGTGCGCCATGGGCACGTCGTAGGCGAGCTCCTCCTTGCTTTTGTAATATTCGTAGAACGTCGAGGTGGAGATCCCCGCCTCCGCTGCGATGTCTGCGATCTTGGAGCGAGAGATTCCGTCCTTAGCAAAGACGCGTAGCGCGCCCTTAAGAATCTGCTGCTCGGTTCGCCGACTCCGGTTTTGCTTGCGCTCGGTGTCCCGCTTCGCCCGTGTCGATATTTCCTCCAGCAGGTTATCCCAAGCTGTGCCGTCTGCCACATCGGCGGCTACTTCTGGCTGAGTCGCCAAACACTTTCTCCAAATCCGAACGCTTATCGACTTTGCCGTGCAGCACAGCCAGGGTCAACCGCCCAGCCATGGCTGCTCCGTAAAGCCGCGGAAAATGGCCAAGCTCCCAATGCGGCAAGCCTCGCTGGATGCTCCCATGAGGGGCTTGAGTACCCCAACCTAGCGGCGCTCATACAAAAATTTCCGACGAAATGTCGAATTAGGTTTGACGCCTCAGTTTGGCCCATGTACCTCTAAGTTCAACAGAGCGCGCCGATTGAGGTGACGCCGGGATGGGAGACGGAGATGCTGAGAGTGGCTATGACAATCGAACACTCCGTCGAAGACGTAGTTTGCGTGGTACAGCGAGCCGAGGTGTCGCGCTGATGCCTCTCGCTCAGGATCAGGCCGCTGCGCTGGTGGATGCATACAACCGCCAGGACTTTGCGGCGATGGAGCGGATCATCGCACCGAACGTCGATTTTGCGCATTTCAACCGCGACTTCGTTCTGAATGACCGAGACGAACTGATCGGCATTCTGAAGAAGTTTGCGAGCGACTTCATCCCCGATCGCCGCTTCGAAGAGCCGGAGCGGGTCCAAGTGGTCGGCGATACCGTAATTCGTGAAGGCTGGTACGTCGGCACGCCCCAAGTCGACCTGCCCGGCTTCGGCGATGCAGGGCAGGGCTTCCGGCTCAAGTTCTGCAGCGTCATGCGCTTCGATGACGCCGGCACGCTGGTCGAGTGGAAGGACTACGGCTGATCGACGCCGTCGCGTCCAAGTGCTTGTCCCATTTGCATAGGGTGAAGACATGAAGATCGGAATGTTTCAAACGCCGTTCCTGCGCCCCGAGCGCACCCCGCGGCAAGTTTTTCAGTGGGCGATCCAGCAGGCAGTCCACGCCGACAAGATCGGTTTTAGCGAGTACTGGATCGGTGAGCACGCGACCTTGAATTGGGAAGGCATTCCCAGTCCTGAACTGGTAATTGCGGCTGCCGCGCTGCAAACGCAGCAGATCAAGTTCGGCCCGCTGGCGCACTTGCTGCCATATCACCACCCCGCCACTCTCGCGATCCAGACGGCTTGGCTGAGCCAGATCCTGGAAGGGCGCTACATGCTGGGTGTCGCCAACGGCGCCTATCCCACTGACGCGGCGCTGCGTGGCATCAAGGACATGTCGCAAAACCACGCGATGATGCTCGAGGCCATCGACATCATGGAGCGCGTCTGGAAGGGCGAGCCGTTCGAGTTCGAAGGCAAGTTCTGGAACGCCGGCTTCCCCGAGGCGACTGGTGGCAAGCAGCTGCGCGACGTGCGGCCGTGGGGCGGCGACATCCACATGGCGATGACCGGCCTTTCCTCGCCGTCGCCGTCGATCGCTTTTGCCGGCACCCACGGTTACATCCCGGCATCGGTCTACGCCGGCAACGACTTCCTGCGCAGCCACTTCGCAACCTACCGCGAGAAAATGGAAGAAGCTGGCCGCCCTTCGGACCGCTCCATGCACCGCGTCGTGCGCGACGTGATCGTCGCCGATACCGACGAGGAAGCGCGCAAGCTGGCGATCGATGGCGGCATTGCGCACGCCTGGAACGAGTACATCAAGCCGACGTACACGCGCTTCGGCGTCCTCAAGGGCCTGTTGCACGATCCCAGCTTCGATCCGGACAAGGTCGACGGCGAATACCTGGCCGAGCATGTTTGGATCGTCGGTTCGGTCGAGACGGTTAAGCAAAAGCTCAACCACTGGATGGACGAACTGGGCGGCCCGTTCGGCACATTGCTGGTCTACAGCCACGATTACATCGACAATCCCGAGCCCTGGGAGCGGTCGATGGAGCTGCTGGTCAAGGAAGTCGCACCGCACGTCGGCGTCAGCCAAGAAGCGGCCGTGGCCTGACCCATGCGCCGCCTCGCCGGAAAGGTCGCGATTATCACGGGTGCCGCCCAGGGCATGGGCGAGGCGCACGCGCGGCTTTTCGTCGAGGAGGGCGCAAAGGTCGTCCTGACGGACGTGAACGAGCAGGGCGGTTCGGCTCTCGCAGCCGAACTTGGGCCTGACGCGATCTTCGTGCGTCACGACGTTTCCAGCCGGTCCGACTGGATGGACGTGGTGCAGCGCGCAGAGGATCACTTCGGCACCGTATCGGTCCTGGTCAACAATGCCGGGATCATCGGTCCGGTCAAAGGGATCCTCGATCTGAGCGAGGAGGAGTTCACCAGCGTGTTCCGGGTGAACGAGCTGGGACCCTTCCTCGGCATGCAGGCGGTGTTGCCGGGCATGATTGCGGCGGGAGGCGGTTCCATCGTGAACGTCTCCTCGATCGCGGGAATGCTCGGGACGCGGACATCGTCGAACGTCGCCTACTGTTCGACCAAGTTCGCGGTTCGCGGAATGAGCAAGCTCATCGCGGCGCAGTACGGCCATGCCGGCATCAGGGTGAACTCGGTCCATCCGGGTTACATCCTGACACCGATGATGGTGGCGGCGACGGACGAGAATGGCGGAGGCGCGGCGGACCTGATCCCGCTCGGCCGCTTGGCCAAACCGGACGAAGTCTCACGCGTGGTGCTGTTCCTAGCATCAGATGAATCCAGCTTCGTGAGCGGAGCGGAACATGTTGTCGACGGCGCAATGATCGCCGGTTGACGAGAAACCACGTCGGCAAGCTGCCTGAACAAGCGGCGCCCGACATCGGGAGGATGAGAAGCATGAAAGTCGATCTATTCCTGGCATCTGCCGGTATCGCCCTTATCGCTGCGGCAAGTCCTGCGCTGGCGCAGACCGCGCCCGGCGGAGCGCCATCAGGCGGCGAATCTACTCCGTCGTCCGCGGGCACGGCGGCCAACGCCCCCGGCACGAGCGCTAGCGTTGGTGCCAGCCAGACTGGCGACATCATCGTCACCGCCAACAAGCGTGAACAGTCCGCCAACGACGTGGGCTTGACGATTTCCGCCGCAAGCTCGGCCGATCTCGCGAACCGCGGTATCGCCGGCCCTGAGGATCTCGGCAAGCTGGTTCCCGGCTTCACGTTCACGCAATCGCTCTATTCGACGCCGGTCTACACGCTGCGCGGCATCGGCCTCTACGACGCGACCTTCGGCGCCGCACCGTCGGTGGCAGTCTACACCGACCAGATCCCGCGCAACGTGCCGACCATGTCTGACGCGCTCGATCTCGATATCGCCCGTGTCGAGGTTCTGAAGGGCCCGCAGGGTACGCTGTTCGGTCAGAGTGCGACCGGTGGTGCCGTCAACTATGTCCTGGGCAAGCCGAGCGACGAGTTCGAAGCTGGTGCCGACGCATCGTATGAGCGCTTCGATCGCTTCACTGCCAGCGGCTTCGTCAGTGGGCCGTTGGGTGAGGCTGTCAGCGCCCGCCTTGCGGTCAAGGGTGTCACCGGCGGCGCCTGGCAGCGGAGCATCTCGCGTCCTAACGACGAGAATGGCGACCAGCGCAAGATTATGGGCCGCCTCACGGTCGACATCCAGCCGATCGACGCGCTGAAGATCGAGCTGATGGCGACCGGCTCCAAGGACCGCTCGGATCCTCTCGCACCTCAGTATGCTGGCACGCTGCTCAACGTCTACGGATCGCAAGCTCAGTTGGCTGCATCTGGGAACCCTTACGGCTACGTCGATGCAGCCCGCTACGCCTCTCTTACGACGCCAACTTCGCCCGGCTATGACGCCAGCTTCACAGGCCGACAGACTGTCGTAGTTGGCCGGCTGCGCAGCCCCAATGCGAGAACCGCTGCCGGCGCCAACGCGCTGCTCGGTACGCCGATCAGCAACAACCCGCGCGACGCCGAATGGACCCCCGGTCTCTTGGGCAAGTCGGACAACAGCTACTACCAGTTCTCGGGCCGCGCCGACCTCGACCTGTCGGACACGCTCAAGCTGACTTACGTGGCAGCTATCGCCAAGAAGAAGCTCGACTATGCGCAGGATCTCGACGGTACGGTGGCCAGCGTTGTCGACGTTCCGCTCTCGGGCAATGTGCGTTCCTTCAATCAGGAACTGCGCTTGGCGATGGACACCGATACGCTCCATGCGATCGTCGGCGCCAGCTACGACAACGTGCGCACACAGCAGAACAACTTCTTCTTCCTGAACGACTACTCCGCGAACGCGGACCTGATCACGACCACGTCGAATGAGTTCTCGTCGCGGATGCGCAGCTACGGCATCTTTGGAAATGCAGAATTCGAAATCACGCCGAACCTGAACATCCAGGGCGGCATCCGCTATACGAAGAACAAGCAGGAAGCGACGTACTGCTACAGCGACCCTGCGTTCGATACGGGCCAAGGTGCCGCGACGCTGTTCGGGGCGGCCCTCAACAGCGTTCCAATCACCATTGCTCCGGGTCAGTGCTTCCCGACGACCGGCGATCTCCTGCTCGGGACCGCGCGTTCCACGCTCGACCCGGTCAATCGCAAGCTGACTGAGGACAACGTCTCGTACCGGATCGGCGTGAACTACAAGTTCGACCAGGGCACGCTGCTCTACGCTACGGTGAGCCAAGGCTACAAGGCGGGCATCTTCTCGGCGATCGGCGCTTCACGCGTGCTGCAGTACGCTCCGGCAACGCAGGAGAAGGTCGTCGCCTACGAAGTCGGCTTCAAGGCTCCGCTGGCGGATCGCGCAGTCCAGCTGAACGCTGCGGCGTTCTACTACGACTACAAGGATAAGCAGGTCCGTGGCCGCGTGCAGGACACCGTGTTCGGCTTGCTCGAGAAGATGTTGAACGTGCCCAAGTCGTACATCTACGGTCTCGAGGGCGAGCTGGTCGTGCGACCGGTGGAGGGTCTGCACTTCTCCGCCAGTGGCACGTACCTGAAGTCGAAGGTCAAGGGTGACTATGCCTTCACCGAGGACGGTGACGCGGTGTACAATGCTGCTGGCTATACCGGCAACTTCCGCGGGTCGCAGCTGCCCTATACCTCGAAATTCAGTGCGAACTTCGATGCGCAGTACGAGTTCCCAGTTACGGATAGCGCGAACGCCTTCTTGGGCGGCACCGTGGTGTACCAGGGCAAGCAGAACACCACGTTCCAGAACGCGGCGTTGCCGGCCGACGACTTCGAGATCAACGCCTATACGACGCTCGACCTTCGGGCCGGGGTCTCCAGCGCCGACGATCACTGGCGTTTGATGGTCTATGGCCAGAACGTGACCAACAAGGCCTACACCACGGCGATCTCGACCTACCTCGACACGCTGATCCGCTACCGCGGCAAGCCGGCGGTCTACGGTGTGTCGGTGAGCTACAAGTACTAAAGTTCTCCCCCCTGGGCGGGATCGGAATTCCCCTACCCCCTCCGATCCCGCCAATTTTCGATCTCTTCTTGAGGACAGCGCCGAATGAGTAGCGGTGAGTTGCCCGACAACCTGCAGACCTTGCTGGAAGAGTTCAGCAGATCGGGCCTGCGTGAACTGCATCTTCGCAGTGGGTCTTTCGAGCTTTACGTTTCCAGCGACAGTGCTGCGCCCAGCCCGTTGCAAGTACAGACAGCCCGCGCGCCGCAAGCCGCTCCGGTTGCTGCGGCTCAGGCTGCCCCGAAGCCGTCGGCGCCCCCTCCTGCTCTGGTGGCTCAACCTGCCTCCGCAACATCGGTGCCCGCCGGCGCCGTCATCGTCACCGCGCCAAACCTCGGCACGTTCTACCGCTCGCCCAAGCCCGGCGCTGCACCCTACGTCGAAGTGGGCGCCAAGGTCGCCGCTGGGGACGAGGTTTGCCTGATCGAGGTCATGAAGCTGTTCACGGCCGTGCGCTGCGAGACCGCAGGTACCGTGCACTCTGTCCTAGTCGAAGACGGCGCCATGGTCGAGGCCGGGCAGCCCCTGTTTGCAATTGTGGAGGCCTAATGGCGCTCAAGCGTCTCTTTGTCGCCAATCGCGGTGAAATCGCGCTTCGGGTCGTACGCGCAGCGCAAGCGTTGAACATAGAGACGGTGGTCGCCGTCTCCGATGCCGACCGGGATAGTGCCGCAGCCAGGCTGGCCGACCGTTCGGTGGTGCTCGGGCCCGCAGCGGCGGCGAGAAGCTATCTTGACCCGCGGCTCGTCGTTCATGCTGCGCGCGAGAGCGGGTGCGATGGTCTGCATCCGGGGTACGGCTTCCTGTCCGAGCGTGCCATCTTGCCGCGGCTCTGCGCGCAGCACGGCATCGCCTTCGTGGGGCCGGAGCCGGACGTCATCGATGCCCTGGGCGACAAGCTCCAGGCGCGCGCGATGGCCGGTGCAGCAGGCGTGCCATTGGTGCCCGGAAGCGAGTGCATCGCCTCAGCCGCCGATGCTCGCCGCGAGGGCGACCGCATCGGCTATCCGGTCCTGCTCAAGGCTTCGGCCGGAGGCGGCGGACGAGGCATGGTGATCGCCTACAATGGCGACGATGCGGAAGCCGGGTTCCACCGCGCCTCTGCTGAGGCCGTGGCTGCCTTCGGCGATGGCACGCTGTTCATGGAGCGCTTCGTGCCCGAGGCCCGGCACGTCGAGGTCCAGTTGATGGGCGACGGCAAAGGGAAGGTGCTGCACTTCGGCGAGCGCGACTGCTCCGTCCAGCGGCGCTACCAGAAGCTGATCGAGGAGGCGCCTTGTGCTGCCATGCCCGATCACTTGCGCGCGCAGCTGCACCGCTCCGCGTGCGATCTGGCCGCGAGCGTCAACTATCGCAACGCCGGCACGGCCGAGTTCCTGTATGACGTGCAGCGCCAGGAGTTCTATTTCATCGAAGTGAACGCCCGCATCCAGGTTGAGCATCCGGTCAGCGAGATGATCGCCGGCTTCGACTTGGTGCAGGAGCAGATCCGTATCGCGGGCGGCGCCGAGCTCTCGGTCAGCCAGGACCAGGTCAAGCTGACCGGCCATGCGATCGAGTGCCGCATCAACGCCGAGGACACCAAGCGTGACTTCCTCCCCAGCCCGGGCCGGGTGATGCGCTGGGAGCCGCCAACGGGGCCCGGCATCCGGCTCGACAGCCACATGTCGGCAGGGGCGATGATCCCGCCGTTCTACGACAGCATGGTCGGCAAGCTCATCGCGCATGGCAAGGATCGCAGCGAGGCGATCTCGCGCTTGGTCGACGCGATCGACAACTTCGCCGTTGAAGGCGTGGCTACCACGCTCGATCTGCAGCGCGCGATCATCACCCATCCGGACTTTGTGGAGAACCGGATCCATACTCGCTGGCTGGAGCAGGTCGTGCTGCCCGAATACAGCAAGAAGGCAGCCTGATCATGGGCGTCAAGACCGATCCCGCAGCAGCTGCGATCGACAACGCGCGCGCCATGCTCGAAACTTTCCTCGCGAGCGACTGGAAAGAGATTCACGTCGCGAGCGCAGAGCTGGAGTTGTTCATCGCGCGCGATAGCGGCGGTGCCAATCCGATGCGTGCGGCTTTGCCGGCAAACGAGGGCTCGGCGCTTGAGGCGCCCGCCGCGGGAGCCCATCACGAGGTGAAGGCGCCCCACGTGGCGACATTGGTCTCGGTGGTTCCTGAGGGCACCTGGGTCGAGCAGGGCGAGCCTGTCGCTCGGCTGTCAGTGCTCGACGAAGAAGAGGATCTACCCGCACCCGTGAGCGGGCGCTTGGCCTCGGCTACCCGGAACGCGGGCGACTTGGTCGAGTTCGGCGATGTCCTGCTGACGCTCGAGGAGGCCGCCTGATGTCGCAAGCGCCAGTGCGAATTGCCGTCTGCGGGGCAGGAGCCATGGGTTCGGGCATCGCCGAGATCGCTGCTCAGCGCGGTGCGAACGTCAAGGTGTTCGACGTCAACGCCGATGCGCTGGCCGGCAGCGAGGCTCGCATAACCAAGTCGATCGAGAAGCTCGCCGCTAAGGGCAAGCTCACGTCCGAAGATGCCGCTGCGATCCGTGGCCGCATGCAGTGGGTCTCCAGCCTCGACGAACTTGCGGACTGCGAACTGGTGATCGAAGCGATCATCGAGGACGCCGCCATCAAAGGTCGCCTGTTCGAGGGGCTTGAGGCCGTGGTGAGTCCGGAGGCGGTGATCGCCACCAATACATCGTCACTGCCGATCGGACGCCTCGCTCGCGCATTGAGCCGGCCAGAGCGCTTCGTCGGCATGCACTTCTTCAACCCTGCGACCGCGATGAAGCTTGTCGAGGTGATCAGCGGTCCGGCTACGGCGCCCGCGGCCGCACAACTGGTCATCGCTGCGGCCGAGACTTGGGGCAAGGTAGCGGTGCCGGTTGCCGACGTGCCCGGCTTCATCGTCAATCGCGTGGCGCGGCCTTACTACGCGGAGGCTTTCACCGCCTTGTCCGAGAAGGCGGCCGAAGCGCACGAGATCGACGCGCTGTTTCGCGCGGTCGGCTTCCGCATGGGCCCGCTTGAGCTGACGGACCTCATCGGCCAGGACGTGAACTTCTCCGTCGCCCGGTCGGTCTATGAGTCCTACTTCGGCCAGACCCGTTTCGTGCCGCAGCTGATGCAGAGCGCGCTGGTCGATGCCGGATGGCTGGGGCGCAAGAGCGGCAGAGGGATCTACGACCATTCCGAAGGCGCTCCACCATTGCCGGAGATCGCGGCTACTCGGGCGCAGGCGAACGGTGCTCACCGGACGGCCGCGGGCCAGCTCGCTCCGGGAGAACTGCTTGCGGTCGACGATGCGATGGTCGGAATGACGGCGGGCGCCACTGCCCGGTCGGCGGCGAAGCGGGTCGGCAGCGAAGTTGCCTTGATCGACTGGTTCACGCCCGACGGGCAAGGTCCCATTGGCTATTCCGCGTCGGGCCCGCAAGCGTCGGCAGCAGCCGAGGGCGTGATCGCCGCGCTCGGCCGTCCGGCAGTGCAGATAGCCGACCGCCCCGGGCTGATCGTCTGCCGCACGCTCGCGCAGATCGCGAACGCTGCGGCTGACGCGGTGTTCGAGCATGTCTCGGACGAACAGGGCATCGACTCCGCCCTGCGTTTTGGCGCCAACTATCCTTTCGGGCCTTTCGCCTGGGCCGACCGTGTGGGCCGCGCCACTGTGGCCCGGACGCTGCGCACGATCGCCGAGGAGACGGGCCAGGCGATGTACCTGCCCTCGCAATACCTGAGAGACTGATATGGCCGAGACTCCCGAGATCCTCCTCGTCGAACCGCAGGGCGAGGGCGTGCTGCTGCTGCGGCTCAACAGGCCGGAGAAGCGCAACGCACTTGCAACCGATCTCCTCACTCGCGTGGCCGACGCGCTGGATGCGGCCGCGGCTGACACGCAAGTGCGCGTCGTTGTGATCACGGGATCCGATCGCTTCTTCGCGGCAGGTGCCGACATCAACGAACTCGCGAGCCGCGACACCAGCGGCGCCTTGAGCGATCCGCGTCCGGCGATCTGGGCTCGGATTCGCACCTTCGCCAAGCCGTTGCTCGCAGCCGTCGAGGGTTGGTCGCTGGGCGCCGGCAACGAGCTGGTGATGTGCTGCGATCTGGTCATAAGCGGCGAGGGCGGCAAGTTCGGTCAGCCCGAGACCAACCTCGGGATCATCCCTGGTGCCGGCGGCACCGCGACGCTCCCGCGCCTGGTCGGACGTAGCCGGGCGATGAAGATGGTCCTGCTCGGCGAACCGCTGGGGGCTCGCGAAGCGATGGCTGCAGGGCTGGTCTGCGACGTGGTCGAGGATGGTCAGGCGCTCACCGCAGCTCTCGACATGGCGAAGACCTTGGCGAGCCGTGCTCCGCTCGCGATCCAGCAGGGCAAGGCCATGGTCCGCGCCGCCTTCGAAACGCAGCAGGCGGCGCATCTCGTCCTCGAACGGCACGCCTTCTCGGCATTGTTCGGTACCAAGGACAAGGCTGAGGGCACTGCCGCCTTCTTCGAAAAGCGCTCGCCCGAGTGGACCGGCGCCTGACGCGCGACGCGTGAAGACGCGCATCACAGAGCTGTTCGGGATCCGCTATCCCATCATCCAGGGCGGGATGCAGAACGTCGGCTATGCCGAGCTTGCGTCCGCCGTGTCGAATGCCGGCGGCCTGGGCTTGATCACCGCCCTGACCTTTCCCGATTCCGCAAACCTTGCTGCGGAGATCGCGCGCTGTCGTAGCATGACGGGCGCACCGTTCGGCGTGAACATCTCCGTTTTCCCGACGACGCGCCCGCCTGATTACCCGGCGATCGTCGCCGCCACTGCCGACGCCGGCGTGACCATCGTCGAGACCGCAGGTACGCCCGAAGTGCGCGGCGTCTGGGACATGCTGCTCGCGCGCGGCATCACGATCATCCACAAGTGCACCTCGGTGCGGCACGCGCTTTCGTCCGAGAAGCATGGCGTGCACGCGATCTCGATCGATGGTTTCGAGTGTGCCGGCCATCCCGGAGAGGACGACGTTCCCGGTCTGGTGCTGATCCCGGTCGCGGCCGACCAGCTAAAGGTGCCGGTCGTGGCGAGCGGTGGCATCGCCGACGGGCGCGGGCTTGTTGCGGCGCTGGCGCTCGGGGCAGAGGGCGTCAACATGGGCACGCGCTTCTGCGCGACCCGCGAGGCGCCGATCCACGCGCGGATCAAGCAGGCCTATCTCGACGGCGACGAACGCGAGACCGACCTGATCTTCCGCCCCTTCCGCAATAGCGCCCGCGTCGGACGCAATGCGGTCTCACAGGAAGTCCTGCGCCGCACCAGCGGTCCTGAGCCTCGCTATGAGGACATAGCCGAGCTCGTAAGCGGCGAGCGGGGCCGAGAGCTCCTGCGCACCGGTGAGATCGACACCGGCATCTTCTGGTCGAGCATGGCACAAGGCCTGATCCACGACATTCCAAGCTGCGCCGAGCTGATCGAGCGCATCATGGCCGAGGCACATCAGATCATCGAGCAGAGGCTGGCCGGTCGCCTGATCTAGATGCCCGGGCGGCCCAGGACGGCATCGACGCCCTTGCGGCTCGCCTCCGACCCGGCGAACCGTGCCGACGTGCGTTGCGCCGTCACGTAGGCGTCGAACCACTCGGTGCCTTCCAGCGATAGCGAGTTGCGCTTGCGCGCGCGCATGATCGCGCTGTCCTTGGCTGCAACCTGGCCAGCAAGCTCCAGCGCCTTGGTGAGTACTTCATCTTTCGGGACTACGTAGTTGAAGAAGCCGGTGCTTTCGATCTCTCGCGCGGTGAACTTGCGGCCGGTGTAGAGCATCTCGCGCAGTTTCGGTTCCGGCAGGCGCAGCGCCACGAAGCGGCCTGCGCAGCCGCTCAGCAGGCCATAGTCGATCTCAGGCAACGAGAAGGCGGCGTCCTCCGCGGCAACACGGAAGTCGCACAAGCTCGCGAGCACCATGCCGACGCCGATCGCGGCACCGTTGATCGCGGCGATGATCGGACGGTCGATCGCGTGGAAGCGCGGCAACTGCTCGTTGATAAAGGCGTAGCGCTCCAGCCGGCGCGCTTTGTCGATGCCCTTGAAGTCGTTGAGGTCCGCCCCGCCGCACCAGGCGCGCGCGAAGGAAGGTGCGGTGAGAACGAGTGCTTTCACGGCATCGTTGTCTTCGACAAGTGCGGCGATCTGCCCAAGGTCTTCATAGACCGAGAGCGAGACAGCATTCACCGGCGGCCTGGAGAAGACGATCTTCAGGACGCCTTGGTCGAGCCATTCGAGCGCGAACGACCCGATCTGGCGCGGATCAGTGGGCATCGAGGCCGCGGCGCAGTGCTGCTTGCACCGCCGCCTCGCTCTCGGGGCGTTCCACCAAGGCGGACGAGGCTTCCTGCGCCTCCAGGTAGGCGTCCATCCACTCCGGCCCTTCGAACATCAGCGAAGCCAGCTTGCGAGCGCGCAAGGCGGGCAGGGCCTTGCCGGCGATCTGATCGGCGAGGTCGAGCGCCAGGGGCAGCACTGCGGGCCGCGGCACGACGTAGTTGAAGAAGCCGGTGCTCTCCAACTCGCGCGCGGTGAAGGCGCGGCCGGTGTAGACCATCTCCCGGACCTTGGCCTCAGGCATGCGCAAGGTCGCGAGCAGGCCGGCACTGCCGCCGATCAGACCGTAGTCCACCTCAGGGCAGGCAAACTTCGCGCTCTCGCTGGCGACGCGCAAGTCGCACATGCCCGCCAGCATGACGCCGACGCCGATCGCCGCGCCATTAATCGCGGCGATCATCGGCCGATCTATGCGGTGGAAGCGCGGCAGGCGTTCGTTGATGTGGTCGTAGCGCTCCTTGCGACGGGCCGCGGTCATACCTTCGAACTCGCGCAAGTCGGCGCCGCCGCACCAGGCACGTGATTGCGCAGAGGCCGCAATGACGATCACCTTGATGCGGTCGTTCAAGTCGATGTGCTCGGCCAAGCGGCCGATATCGTCGTAGACCGAGAGCGACACGGCGTTCACCGGCGGTCGCGAGAACACCACCAGCGCCACGCCGTTTTCGCGCACCTCAAGCGAGAAGGCGCCAAAGCCCAATTGCTCGACAACTTGCGTCAGCATGTCAGGCCGCCATCTCGAGTTCGAGGCCAGTCAGTTCGCTCAGCTTGTCGAGAGTCAGGCCGTCCACCAGTTCGATCACGCGCGCGCCCTCGGGGCCGACGCTGAACACGCCCAGGTCCGAGTAGATGCGCGAGACGCAGCCCAGCCCGGTGAGCGGGTAAGTGCACACGTCCACCAACTTGCTCTCGCCGGTCTTGCTCAGCAGCTCCATCATCACAAAGACCTGCTTCGCGCCTACGGCCAGGTCCATGGCGCCACCCACGGCGGGGATCGCGTCCTTGGCGCCGGTGTGCCAGTTGGCGAGGTCGCCCTTAACCGACACCTGGTATGCGCCCATCACGCAGATATCGATGTGGCCGCCGCGCATCATCGAGAAGCTGTCGCCGTGGTGGAAGAAGCAGCCACCGGTGAGGAGGGTAACCGGCTGCTTGCCGGCGTTGATGAGGTCCCAGTCGATCGCGTCCTCGGCCGGTGCAGGGCCCATGCCCAGGATGCCGTTCTCGCTGTGGAGGAAGTAGTCGCGTCCACCCGGCAGGTAGTTCGCCACCTTTGTCGGCAAGCCGATGCCCAGGTTGACGTAGGCACCTTCGGGAATGTCGCGGGCGACCCTGGCGGCCAAGGTATCGCGATCCATGCGTTGCATCGTTTCCATCCTTCTTATGCCGCCTTTGCCGCAGGTGCCGACGCGAGCACAACCCGATCGACGAAGATGCCGGGCGTCACCACCGTCTCTGGGTCGAGCGTGCCGAGTTCGTCGATCTCGTCGACCTGCACGATCGTCTGCTTGCCGGCCATCGCCATGATCGGGCCGAAGTTGCGCCCAGCCTTGCGGTACACGAGATTGCCCCAGCGATCGGCAGCGCGGGCCTTCACCAACGCGAAGTCGGCATGGATCGGGTATTCCAGCACGTAGTGCTTGCCGTCGATCTCGCGGGTTTCCTTGCCCTCGGCCAGCATCGTGCCGTACCCCGTCGGGGTGAAAATGGCGCCGAGGCCGGAGCCGGCAGCCTGGATGCGGGCGGCAAGGTTGCCTTGGGGAACCAGCTCCAGCTCAAGGTCGCCGGAGCGATAGCGCTCCTCGAAGTGCGTGGATCCGGCCATGCGCGGGTAGGAGCAGATCACCTTGCGCACGCGATTGGCCTTGATCAGCGCGGCGATGCCGATCTCACCGGTCCCGGCGTTGTTGCTGATGATCGTGAGATCGGTAGCCCCGTGATCGACTACGGCCTCGATCAGCTCGGCCGGCACGCCGGCTTCGCCGAAACCGCTGATCATGATCGCGGAGCCGTCTCGAAGATCCTGCACGGCCTCCGCAAAGGAGGAAACGATTTTGTTGATCATGGCGTTGCTTTCTTCTTCGTTCGGGGCGGCGTCCTCCCGCCCTCGCGTTGTCTCACGAGACGGCCTCTTCCAGGTTCGTCGCTCGGCAATAGCTGCCTTTCATATAGACGAGCGGGTCACCCTCTGCACGTGCGCGCATGTCATGGATCAGGCCGATGAAGACCGAGTGTGTTCCGTATTGGTGATGCTCTTCCACTTGGCATTCGAAAGACGCAACGCTGCGCTTGAGCATGGGCTGACCCATGGGACCATCTTCCCAGGCACCGGCCACGAATCGATCGGCGCCGTTCAGCCCACGCTGGGCCGAGAAGATCGCAACCGTCTCGGTGTCGCTGCTGTCCAGCAGGTTTACGCTGAAGGCGCCGGAACGCAGGATGAGGTCATGGGCGCTTGCGCTGCGGTTGACGCAGACCAACAGCATGGGCGGATCGGCGCAGACCGAGTTCCATGCAGTTGCCGCCAATCCCGAGCGCTGGCCCTCTTCCGCAGAGCAGACGATAGCCACCGCGCCAGGCACCATACGCATTTGCGAAACAAAGCTGGCGCGATGGCTCTCCGCGTCGACGCGCGGCGGCATCGAAGCGCCCGAAATCGTCATTGCCCTCTCCAAATCCGATAAACTGTCGGATAACCCTACCGGCAATGGCGGGATTCGCAAGTGGTGATCACGCCGGGGATCTGCATGGCAGCTGCGGTTTCCCTGTGCTTGCGTATCGAGCGGTAGGACTGTAGGGCAGGCTACAAGCCGCACGATGAAGGTGGTTGTGCGTCAACACCGACGCGATGTCCGGAAAAACTCCGCTTGGGAAGGGGAACACTGTCCGATGAAGAAGCTCTACCCCGATGCCACCGCCGCGCTGGACGGCCTCTTGCGCGACGGACTGCTGATCGCCAGCGGCGGTTTCGGCCTGTGCGGCCTGCCCGAGCGGCTGCTCGATGCCGTGCGCGACAGCGGCGTCAAGAACCTGACGTTCGCCAGCAACAATGCCGGGATCGACAACGAAGGCATCGGCAAGCTGCTGCGCACCAAGCAGGTCAGCAAGATGATCTCGTCTTATGTGGGCGAGAACAAGGAGTTCGAGCGCCAGTACCTCTCGGGCGAGCTGGAGGTGGAGTTCTCACCCCAAGGCACGCTGGCCGAGCGCATGCGGGCGGGCGGTGCGGGCATTCCCGGCTTCTACACCAAGACTGGCGTGGGCACGCTGATCGCCGAGGGCAAGGAGACCAAGGTCTTCAACGGTGAGGAGTACGTGCTGGAGCAGGGCATCTTCGCCGACCTGGCGCTGGTCAAGGCCTGGAAGGCGGACGAGACCGGTAACGTGGTGTTCCGCAAGACCGCGCGCAACTTCAACGTGCCTGCCGCGACTTGCGGCAAGGTCTGCGTGGTCGAGGTAGAGGAAATCGTGCCTGTCGGCAGCCTCGATCCCGACGCGATCCACTTGCCCGGCGTCTACGTCCAGCGCCTGATCCTGGGCGCGCCCTACGACAAGAAGATCGAGTTTGTGACCACGCGCGAGAGGGAGACCGCCTGATGAGCTGGAACCGCGACCAGATGGCCGCTCGCGCCGCGCAGGAACTGCAGGACGGCTTCTACGTGAACTTAGGGATAGGCATTCCGACGCTGGTGGCCAACCACGTGCCCGCCGGCATGACGGTGACGCTGCAGTCGGAGAACGGGATGCTGGGCATCGGCCCGTTCCCCTACGCGGACGAGGTCGACGCCGACCTCATCAACGCGGGCAAGCAGACCGTCAGCGAACTGCCGCATTCCGCCTACTTCGATAGCGCGCAAAGCTTTGCCATGATCCGCGGCGGGCACATCGATCTCGCTGTGCTGGGCGCGATGGAGATCGCCCAGAACGGCGACATCGCCAACTGGATGATCCCGGGCAAGATGATCAAGGGCATGGGCGGGGCCATGGACCTCGTCGCAGGCGTCAAGAAGATCATCGTCGTCATGGAGCACACCGCCAAGGACGGCAGCCCCAAGTTCATCCCCGAATGCACCCTGCCGCTGACCGGCAGGAACGTGGTCGACATGATCGTCACCGACTTGTGCGTCTTCGCCCGGCCCGATCATGCAAGCGCCTTCAAGCTGGTGGAGCTTGCGCCGGGAGTGAGCGCCGAAGAGGTCGCGAGCAAGACCACGGCCAAGTACGAGTATGCATCGCCAACATCTACAATCACGTGAGGCATATCGCTCCACCGCCCCAGACATTTTCTCGCTTCATTTGCATCTTGAACGCTGTAGTCGGATCCTACCCTCTCGCGAGAGCCCGCCGCAGCAGTCCCCAGCAATTACTGGATCGGCAAATCGACAGAATTGCGGCATTGCTGACGCGAGATCGTTCCTTGCGGTTCGCGCATCTGCTGCGCACGGAGCAAATCGTGCCACCTGCAAGCTGCAGATACGACCTGAACCGCGGTCTCGCGCCTAGCAAGCGGGATGATCGATCTGGACCACCGAGTTGGCGCTGATCACTCGGATTAGCCGATAGCGCCAGTAGCAACGGTGAGGATGCCCAGGCCTATCGAAAGGGGATTGCGTAGGGCCATCCACCATGGGGGCGCTCGACCTGTGGTTGCGAGCCGGCGATCCACGAGGAGGCTGAGGAGTAGAGACACACCAAGCGCCGCCAACGATGGGCCCGGCCAAGTCGCGCCCACTGCCCAGGGTATGGCGGTGGCGAGGGCTAGCAGTGATGGTGCGACGGCGGCCAGCCAGACCCATGCCGGCGGCTCGTCGGCTGCGCGCGCGGCGAGGCCCCACCACATTCCACCCAGAAAACTCAGGATCAGCGCCGGATAGGCATAGCCGAGCGACAACGCGGAGAAGTGCCATCGGGCTGGGCCCAGGACCAGCACGGCGACCACAGCGGCTTGTGGAAGGAGGCCGGCGTACCCCAGGAGCCTCGGCAGCGCCGGGGGGCGTGCGGTGGCTTGCGACTTGCGGTTCATTGCTGCCGATCGCGCTCACGCCGAGCGCCGGCGACCATCTGCCGGGCGATCTCCCGCACCGCCTCGTCGTCCTTGGTAGCATCCTTGGCGTTGTCGCCGAGGTGATCGAGGCTGGCCTCTATGAAGTCGAGGAGACCGGGCTCGCGCTGTTCGACGTATTCCATAAGCTTGAACAGCACATGTTCGACGGCGATCTCGCGTCTGCGGGTCAGGACGGTTTCGTCGGTCATGTCACAGGCTCCTTGCTCGTGAGCGGAACGTTTCAGGGATCGCGGGGTGGCGCATGCGGTCATGCCTCAACGGGCACCTGGCTCGACGCGATCGCGGCAGCGGCCAGTTCGCGCACCGCGACACGCGCCTTTAGTCGGGCCGCCAGCAGCGCCGTGCCGCTCACCTTGCGCTGCACGAACAGCGTGTCCGCAGGTGGGACGTGCCAGGTGGCGCGGTCGGCGAGCAGGGCCTGCGCTTCCTCGCGGACCACCGGCGCAAAGGTGCGGTCACCGAAGTCGAACGGGCCGGGCCGGTTCATCGCTGCGTCGATCGCCGTGATGATGCGGTCGATTGCGGCGTGATGGCCCGTCATCGCGCCTTGTCCCAGGAAGCCGGCAGCCACCGCCGTCTCGCGAACCCGGTCGAGATCGCGCGCAAGTCCTGCCTCGATCAGCGCGCGATAGCCATTCGCTGTCTGCGGCGGCACCGGACGAGCGGCACCGAAATCCAGGAGCACCAAGCGCTTCGTATCCTGCTGCCAGCGATAGTTCGCGAAGTTCGGGTCAGTCTGCATCACGCCGAACGCGAACAGCTCACGCAACACTAGTTCGATCAGCGCCGTCATCGCGATGTCGCGATCCGCCTGCGGGGCTTGTTCCAGGCTCTCGATGGGGCCGCCTTCGACGAAGCTCATCGCCAGCACACGCGCGGTGGTGAGGCTCTCCTCCAAGTCCGGGACGACATAGCGCGGATCGTCCGCCAGTAGCTCGCCGAAGCGGCGCAGTTCGCGGCTCTCGCGCAAGTAGTCGGCTTCGTCCGCCAGCTGGCGTTTGGCCTCGGCGAGTAGCGGCGCAAGATCGATCGTATCGGGGAGAAGGTTGGAGAGGCGCAGCAGGGTCGCGACATTGTCGACATCGGCATCGATGCTGTCGGCGACGCCCGGATACTGGACTTTCACCGCCAGTGTGCGCCCGTCCGGCAAGGTGGCGCGGTGCACCTGGCCGATTGAGGCGGCTGCGATCGGTGTCGCGTCGAAACGGAGGAAGCGGCGGCGCCAGTCTGTGCCCCATTCCTGCCTGAGCACGCGATCGAGCTGCGCAGGTGGCATGCGCTGAGCCTGGTCGCGCAAGCGTGCGAGGATGAGGCTGAGCTCGGCGGGGAGGAAGTCGCCGGCGTCCATCGAAATCATCTGGCCCAGCTTCATCGCCGCGCCGCGCAAGTGGGCCAGCCGGTCCGCCAGGCGGGCGGCGTTCGCAGGTGTCATGATCATGTCGCTGAGGCGCGGCCGTTCGCCTTGCGCCAAGCGCCGCGCACCCTCAGCCAGCATCCCGCTCGCGACGCCGCCCGCCAACCGTCCGAACGTGCCCAATCGCGCCAACCGCCCGCGCGGAACTGCGCGGAAGCCGCTTCCTCGGTCTTCTGTCATGCGGGGATAGCAGTTGGCGCACGACAGGAGTTCCCTCGTGGTAGGTGTTTGCCCTCCGGGGTAGGTCGGCGTTCGTCTTGCCCAGCCAGGCTAAGCCCGCCGTCCCGATCGCAGCGCCGCCATGATGATGTCGCTGTAGACCCGGTGCGTTTCGCTGTCCGGACGGTCACCGACGATCGAAGGTGCAATCCCGAGCGATGCCGCCGGCGTGAAGGTCATCTCGCCGAAGTAAACGCCATCGGCACCGTTGTAGAGGTCGACGCGGACGAACTCGAAGCCTGCAGCCAGCGCCCGGGCGGCAGCTACCATCTCGGCGAGGCGGTTCGGCGTTGCCTCGATGAAGCTTGCGGGAGCCGCCAAGCCATCGCCAGGGTGCATCGGGGAGCAGTCTGGCAGGCGGAACAGGCGGCTCCAGGGCGTGCCGAAGCGGCTGTGGTCGACCTGGTACACCAGTGGCTCGCCTCCGACGCAGTAGAACTTGTAGTCGTCGGGCGAGCTGCCTCCTGTGGTCGGAACCATGGCTTCGACGATGACCTTCTTCGGCTGCTCGAAGTATTGCATCTCGCGTACGACCATCGCGTAGTCGCGGGTGGCGACGGCATGGAGCCGCTGCATATCGCCGGCGGACACGGTGCCGCTCAGGAAGATGGCGACACCGCTCGCATGCGTCGGCTTGGCAATCGCGGAGGTGCCGAAGAAGGGGCGCAGCAGGTCGTGTAGATCGGCGGCTGACGTGACCCCATCCATGTCGATGACGTGGAGCGTCTCGGGCGCTCGCAGCGTCGGAGCAAGGCGGCGAGCCTCGATCTTCGCCAGCTCCTTGTCGACGAACGCTCGCTCCGTCGGCGACCAGTCAGGATCGATCATCCGATGGAAGATGAAGTCATTCACCAGGGCCGCGGGATCGTAAGGCGCCAGCGGCGCACGTCCGAACCGGCGCTCGAACAGGGGAGCGGCGGCGAGGAGATTGCTCGCGCGCGTCAAGGACGGTGAGGAACTCGTGTCCGTTGGCCGAGCGCCGGCTGCAGCGCCTTTCACCGCGCCAAATCTGGAAGCATTCACTGCGGTTATCTCGCGCCGACCCGATAGATCGCGGTCTACCGGCAAAGGGCGCCCCGATCTACCATGCAGACGATTGCCCCTTGAACACGCTCGACAACACCGGTGTTTGGTGGTGACGCTTGGACCCAGGCGCGTGATCCCCTCGGCGCCGGTTTGAACGAGAGTGAGCGCGAGGCGTGGCATCGGTCCGTGTGACCCAGTTGAGCAAGCGGTTCGGACCGTTCCATGCACTGTGTCCGAGCGACCTGGATATCGAGGATGGCGAGTTCGTGGTGATCGTGGGGCCGTCCGGCTGCGGCAAGTCGACGCTGCTGCGCCTGATCGCCGGGCTGGAGGAGCCGTCCGGCGGTCAGGTGTTCATCGACAGCCGCGATGTCACCGATGTCGCGCCGGCGCAGCGCGGTCTGGCGATGGTGTTTCAATCCTATGCGCTCTACCCGCACCTCACGGTCGAGGAGAACATCGCCTTTCCGCTCAAGGTGCAGCGCCTCGGCAAGGCCGAAGTCCGCTCGCGGGTCGAGGCGGCCACCGAAGCGCTGCAGCTGACCGCGCTGCTGAAGCGGCGCCCCGCGGCGCTGTCGGGAGGGCAGCGCCAGCGCGTGTCGATCGCGCGCGCTATCGTGCGCGAGCCGCGGGTGCTGCTGTTGGACGAACCGCTGTCCAATCTCGACGCTGAACTGCGGGTCCGCATGCGGCACGAGTTCGCGCGGCTGCACGGCCGCTTGGGCGCGACAATGATCTACGTGACGCACGACCAGCTCGAAGCGATGACGCTGGCCAATCGGATTGTGGTCATGAGCGAGGGCCGGATCGAGCAGGTTGGCGCGCCGCTGGAGCTCTATGTGTCGCCGGCAACGCTCGCGGTCGCGCGGGCGATCGGCTCTCCGGGCATGAACCTGATCCCTGCGGTTCTCCAAGTCGTCGATGAACAGGGTGTCGTCGTGCGCTTACCCGGGGGCGAGAGGCTACGGGCGGACGTGCGCGCCCCCAGCGATGCGGTGGGCGAGGCGGTCACCGTGGGCCTCCGACCCGAGCACTTGGTGGCGGATGACGCAGGGCCCCTTGGCGGCGAGGTGGAGCTGTTCGAACGCCTGGGGCCGCTGTCGTTTGCGCACCTGGGTGCGCGCGGCGGGATCGACACGGTCGTCGCGCAGTTGCCGGGCGACCGGGTGATCACTTTGGGCGAGGCGCTGCGCTTCGGGGTGCCGCCGGCCCAGGTCCACGTCTTCGACGCGCAAGGGATCGCCTTGCCCCGGCTCAGCCCTTGACGCTGCCGCCCAGCAGCCCGCTGATGTAGTAGCGCTGCAGCGGCAGGAAGATCAGCAGCACCGGCAGTGTCGTCACCACGGATGACGCCATCATCAACTCGCCCTCGGAAGCATGTTCGCGCACGATCGCGGCGACGGCGACCGGGAGCGTGTACTTGTGCTGGTCCGTCAGCACGATCAGCGGCCACAGGAAGTCGTTCCAGCTGCCGAGGAACAGGAACAGCGCCAGGGTTACCGTGATCGGCGCCAGCAGGGGCAGCACGATCGAGCGGAAGATCCGCGCCTCGCTCGCCCCGTCCAGCCGGGCGGCATCGAGCATCTCGTCGGGGATGGAAAGCGCGGCCTGGCGCACGAACAGGATCGAGAACACGCCTGCCAGGCCCGGTAGGATCACGCCGGCATAGCTGTTCACCAGCCCCAGCTCCTTGAACAGCAGGAACAGCGGCAGCATCGCCACTTGCCCCGGCACCACCAGCGCCGCGATCAGCAGCTTGAGCAGCCGCTCGCGCCCGGTAAAGTGGAGCTTGGCGAAGGCATAGCCCGCGGGCACCGTCAGCAGCAGGCCCAGCACGGTTGCGATCACGGCCACCAGGAGGCTGTTGCCGAGCGCCGGCAGCACGCGATAGTCGAACCACGCGCCGTCGATCTCGCGCCGGACCAGCAGCTCGTAGTAGTTCTCCCATGACCAGCGCTCGGGCCAGAACGGCGGCGGGAAGTGGCTGGAGGCGCCGCGCGGCATGAACGAGACGGTGACCATCCACACCAACGGCACCAGCGTCACCGCCGTCAGCAGGGCGACCAGAGCGTTGGCGACGATCGCACGGGTGCGGCGGCGCCCCATCACAGCCACTGGTTCCGCTTGCCGATCCGCGTCTCGACGAAGGTGATCGCCAGGATCAGCACGAACAGCACCAGCGCCACCGCCGAGGCCTGCCCCAGGTTCCACCATTTGAACCCTTCGTCGAACATGAAGTAAAGCACGGTGACGGTGCTCTGCGCCGGCCCGCCCAGCGTCATCACGTAAGGCTCGGCGAAGATCTGCAGGAAGCCCGCGACGCTCATCACCGAGGCGAGCAGCAGCGTCGGCCCGATCGCGGGCAAGGTGACGTGGCGAAACCGCCCCCAGCGCGAGGCGCCATCGAGACGCGCGGCCTCCATCAGGTCCTGCGGCACGGCGGAGAGCGCGGCGGTGAACACGATCATGTTGTAGCCGAAGATCTTCCAGGTCACGAAGAGCAGGATCGCCGGGATCGAGGCATGCGGATCGCCTAGCCAGTCGACCGGCGGCAGGCCGAGCCATTCCAATGCGAAGTTGATCAGCCCGAAGCGGGTGTTGAGCAGGAAGCGCCACACCACGGCCGTCGCCACCACGGTGGTGACATAGGGCGCGAACAGCGCGACCCGCCACAGCGGCTTCCAGCGCACGGTGCTGTCATGCAGCAGCAGCGCCGAGGCAAGCGAAGCGCCGATCGCCATCGGCACGCCGAGCACCGCGAACAGCGCGGTATTGGCCAGAGCCCGCCAGAACAGCGCAGTGCGCAGCAGCTCCTCAAAGTTGCCTAGGCCGACGAAGCGCACGTTGTCCCAGTCGGCCAGCGCATAGATGCTGTAATCGGTCAGGCTGAGTGCCAGCGCCAGCGTGACCGGCAGCACCAGCACTGCGACGATGATCGCCAGTACCGGCGCGGTGAACAGCCAGGCGGTGCGCTCTTGGCGGGTCATGTGATGTGGCCTGCCTCGACCAGCGCGCGTCGCTTGGCGAGGATCTGGTCGACTCGCCCGTCGATCATCGCCAGGCCTTGGGGGATCGTCAGCAATCCGCGCACGATGCGTTCGGCGACCAGCTGGACCTCGATCTGGATGCGCTCCCACTCGACGATCTTGGGTGCCATCGCGGGCTGGCTCATCTGCTCGGCAAAGGGCCGCAGCACCGGCACCTTCAGCTGCGGCGAGGTCCAGGCGCTCGCGCGCGCCGGCAGGTTGCCGATCAACTGTTGGAAGCGCAGCTCGCTCTGTGTCGAGGTCAAGTGCCGGACCAGCGCCCAGGCGGCCTGCGGCTGCGCGGTCCTCGCGCTGACCGCCACGTTGGAGGCGATCATCGCCGCTGGTCCCACACCATCTCGCCCGGCAAGGCGCGCCACACCCCACGTCTCGCGCGCGATCTCGGCCCGGCGGCGATGCAGGTCGAGCAGCAGCGAGGGCCAGCTCGGCCACACCGCGTACCGCCCTTGCGCAAAGGCGGCGAAGGGATCCTGCACTTCGGTGGAGAGCGCTCGAGGGGCGAGATCTTCGGTGAACAGCGATAGGTAGAACGCGAAGGCGGCCTCAGCTTCCGGCGAGCGAAAGTTGCCGCGCGTGTCCTGATCGCGCAGCATCGTCATACCGGTCTGGTACAACATCGAGAACAGCGTGTCGGGCCAGTTCAGCAGCGTGAGGAACACGTATTCGTCGGGCTTACGCCGCTTAATCGCGCGGCCCATCGCGCGCCAGGCCTCCCAGGTGCTCGGCGGTGCCTCGTACCCTGCATCGCGCAGCAGATCGCGGCGGTAGAACTGCACTTGCGGCGCGGCGGACCACGGCACCGCAAAGTTCCGGCCTTTCACTTGCGCGAGCTTCAGCGCCGCCGGCACCACATCCGCCACGAGGTCGGGCGCTGGCACCGGAGCGATCGCACCGATCATCGTGAACTCGCCGATCCAGCCTGCCGGCAGGACCAGCACGTCGGGCAACGCGTCACCGGCAAAGGCCGTCAGCATCTTCTCGTGCGCCGCTGTCGAGGGGATCGACTGCACATCGACCGGGATGCCCGTCGACGCCGTGAACGCCGTCATCAGGAGCGGCGCGTAGTCACCCTCGTAGCTGGTTGCCCAGAACCTAAGCGGCACCCGCTCGGACCGCGATGCACAGCCGGACAGGGCCAAAGCGGCGGTGCCGGCCAGCATGCTCCTGCGCGTGATGTGATCGTGTCGGTGAACCCCCGCATATCCCATAAGCACGTATTGGCTAAGCGACCACGGTTGCGCCAGTTGCCCGAGGGGGCGACCGTAACAATTCGCATGTTCGTAGGTTCGCCCGGCACGGCTTTCTTTCGAAGCCGGCCAAGCAGGGGTGCTCAAGGCCATGACGACTACGATCACGATGCGCAGCGTGCTGCTCGCAGGCTCCGCCATGTTGCTGGCGTCATCGCCGGCGCTGGCACAGGAAGCGGCGCCCACCGCCGCGCCGAGCGCAGGGCAGAACGCAGCCGCGGCCGACACCATCGTCGTGACCGGATCGCGCATCCGCCGGCCCGACTATGCCGCGCCCAATCCGGTGGTTTCGTTCGATGCGGCCGCGATCGCGCAGTCTGGCAACACCAACGTCACCACCTTCCTCCAGCGCGTGCCGGCGCTGACCAACTCGCTCGACAGCACCCGCACAGCGGGCAACTCGCAGGCGGACGGCGCGCTGGGGCAGGTGGGCCTCAACCTGCTCGACTTGCGTGGCTTGGGTACTGCCCGCACGCTGGTGCTGGTCAACGGGCGGCGCCATGTCGCCAGCCAGCCCGACAGCGCCGCGGTGGACATCAACACCATTCCGACCGACCTGATCGAGCGGGTCGACGTGCTGACCGGCGCCGCCTCCGCAGTATACGGTGCAGACGGTGTCTCGGGCGTGGTCAACTTCGTGCTGCGCCGGGATTTCGACGGTATCGCCGCCCGCACCCAGTTCGGCATCTCCGAACAGGGCGATGCGGGCAACCGGTTCGCCTCGCTGATCGTGGGCCGCAACTTCGCCGAGGGCCGCGCCAACCTGACCCTCGCCTACGAGTACAATGCCGAGGACCCGCTCGCCAACGACGATCGCAAGTACCTGAGGAGCGCCAACCGCGCGAACTTCGTCAACCTGAACGGCTACGATCCGACGGTCGCGGGCAGCTACCAGAAGGGCCCGTTGCGCGACATCCGCTATCCGGACAGTTCGACTTACGGTTACGTCGACATCGGCGGCGTGCGTTATCGCGGCGACGGACGGATCTACACGCCGGGCACCGTCCTGCAGAACGACGGCTACTCGCTAGGCGGCGATGATACGCCGGTCGCCGGCTACATCGGCGACATCTTTCCCAAGACCGAGCGTCACGCCGTCAACCTGCTTGGCCGGTTCGAGGCATCGGAGGCTTTCAAGGTCAGCATCGAAGGCAAGTTCGTGCAGAGCACGGTGCGCACCTTCACCGGCTATGGCGGCAACTACCCGGCCACGGTCAGCCTCGACAACCCATACATCCCGGCAACCATCCTGAACGCGGCGCAGCAGGCGGGCCTCACGTCCATCGACATCAGCCGCAACAACTTCGACATTCCCCGCCACGGCGAGGAGGATCGCCGGCGCACCTACCGCGGCGTCGTCGATATCTCCGGCAAGATCTCCGACCACGCCAGCTACGACGCCTACTACACCTACGGCCGCACCGACGTGCGCGCGACCAAGCTGAACGACCGTTTGAGCGACCAGTTCACCGCTGCGCTCGACGCGGTGCGCGATCCTGCAACCGGGCAGATCGTCTGCCGCTCCGCCGCCGCGCGTGCCGCTGGCTGCGTTCCGGTCAACACCTTCGGGGCGAATACCGTCGACCCGGCATCTTACGACTACTATCTGTTCGATCCGGTCAGCAATGCCCGGCTGGAGCAGCACGTCGTCAACGCCTCGATCAGCGGTGATTTCGGCGCCTTGTTCGAGCTGCCCGGCGGTCCGGTCCAGTTCGCGTTCGGCGGCGAATACCGCCGCGAGTCCAGCCGCTTCCGCCCCGCGCAGGAACTGCTCGACAACGTCTTCTACCAGTACGACGAGTACGTGATCCCCACCGCGTCGAGCGGCAAGTTCGATGTCTGGGAGGCGTTCGGCGAACTCAACCTGCCGCTGCTCAAGGACCAGCCCTTCGCGCACCTGCTTTCGGTCGGTGCAGCAGGCCGGTATTCCGATTATTCGACGGTCGGCAGCACCAAGACCTATCAGTTCAACGGTGTCTGGGCGCCGGTCGAGGCGGTGACCTTCCGTGGCTCTTACGGCCAGTCGGTGCGTGCGCCCAACATCGCCGAGGTGTTCCGGCCGCGCACCGGTGACAGCGACTTCATCTCAGACCCGTGCTACCTCGGCGCTCGCGGCGACGGCACCCAGTACCGCGCTGCCAACTGTGCCGCGCTGATCAGCGGAGCCGGCGGCAATCCGGCGAACTTCTCCAGCGCCAACAATCCCAACGCCAACGTCAACATCCCGGGAGCCCGCCAGGGCAATGCCAATTTGAAGGCAGAGACCGCGCGCACCTGGACCGCCGGCGTGGTGCTGCGCCCCGGCTTCGTGCCGCGGCTGCAGATCGCGGTCGACTGGTACGACATCCGCATCAAGGACGCGATCAACACCGCCAGCGCTTCCACAGTCGCTGCCTTGTGCGTCGACCAGCCCAGCACCGACAACCCATTCTGCGACGCCATCAGCCGCCAGGCCGGCACCGGCTACATCGACAGCTACATCGTGCAGCCCGAGAACGTCGCGGCGTTCCGCACCGCCGGCCTGGAGTTCAACGCATCCTACCAGGTCGCGACCGACAGGCTGGGCACCTTCGACGTGCGCCTGGTCGGCGGGTACCTGCACCGTCTGGAGCAGATCCCCACCATCGGCGCGGACGTCGAGGACAACCGGGATCGTCCGTTCCGGCCCAAGTACAACCTGACCTTCTCGCCGAGCTGGACGCTGGGCGAGCTGACGGTGAACTACAACCTGCGCTGGCAGAACGGCGTGCGGCGCTTCGACCGGGTGGCGACCGACGGCGATCCCAGTTACGTCGAACCCAAGTACTTCCGCTTCAAGGAGCTGTGGCAGCACGACATCCGCGCGCAGTACCAAGTCGGCGAGGCGTTCGCGTTCTACGCGGGCGTGAACAACTTCACCGATCAGAAGCCGGACATCGGCTTCGAGACCAACGTGCCGATCTCACCAGTCGGGCGCTTCTTCTACGCAGGCGCGAAGATGACATTGGGAGCGAGTTGAAAAGCGGGGAGGGGGCCTTGTCCCTGCATGCTGCAGCGCACATAGCGGCGGCATGCACGACATCAACGAACTCTTCCCTACCGACCTGCCGCTGCCTGCCTACGACGTCGTCGTGCCCTGCTACAATCGTGCCCATGTGTTGGCTGATGCCGTCGCCAGCGTGCTGTCGCAGGAACATGTGCCCAGCCGGGTCGTGGTCGTCGACGACGGCAGCGTGGATGCAAGTGCCGCAGTCATCCGCGCGCTTGAGGACGCCCATCGCGGTGTCGTCATAGGCGCTACCCTGCCGCGCAACGTCGGCGCCTCCAACGCGCGCAATGTTGGCCTTTCGTTTTGCCGATCGCCTTGGGTCGCGTTCCTCGACAGCGACGATCTGTGGCTGCCCGGTGCGGCCGGAGCTTTACTCAGCGCGACGCTGATGGCGGAAGCAGACGTCATCGTTGGCCACTTCTGTCGCATGGAGGAGGACGGCGTCGTGCAGGCGCCCGAGTGCGGCTGGGATGGCGGGGATCTGCGTGCCGGGCTGGCCAGCGGCGGCGTAATCGGCCCCTCTTGGTCGATCGCGCGGCGCCAGACCGCCCTCGACGTTGGAGGTTTCGATCCGAGCTATCACAATTGCAATGACTGGGACTTCTACACGCGCCTGGCCGCCAATGGCGCTCGTTTCAGGCGCATCGAGGCGAGTGTCGCGGTTTACCGCACCGTTGCGGGCGCACGGCTCATGAACGACGCCAGTGTCGGTCTACAAAACGCCGAACGCGTGCTTGCACATCCCTACTTCAAAGGGGCCTAGCATACGACAGCTGACCACTGTTCAAGACGTCGCAGCCGTCCGCTGTCCGCGCCCGATTGTCTCAAAATAGCTGCCCATCAGCGAGCCGGGCCTGCTGCTGTGTCAAAGCGCTGAGTGCTAAACCCACGGATAGGACGAACGCGCTCCTCAGATGGCAGGCAGACCTTCGAGGAGCTTGTCGAGGGTGAGCGGATAATCCCGCACCCGAACGCCGGTTGCATTGTAGATCGCGTTGCCGATAGCCGCCGCGGCGCCGCAAATGCCCAGCTCGCCTATTCCCTTGGCATGCAAGGGGTTCGCCTGGATGTCACGCTCGTACAGGAAGTCCACTTCCAGCTGCGGCACGTCGGCGTTCACCGGCACGTGGTACTCCGCTAGGTCGCGGTTCACCACCTTGCCGCTGCGGGTGTCGTGGATCAGCTCCTCGGACAAAGCGGAGCCGATCCCGAAGGTCATGCCCCCCAGACACTGAGAACGCGCCGTTTTCTCGTTCAGTATGCGCCCGGCGGTGAACACACCCAGCATGCGCTTAACGCGAACTTCGCCCGTCACCACGTTGACTGCGACTTCGGCGAAATGCGCGCCGTAGCTTGCCTGATTGAACGTCTTGTCCTGGCGACCGCCGGTGATCTCGCCTGTCGCTTCCAAGCCGTCGCCGACGAGCTCGCGCAGAGGCACGCTGCGATTGCCCGATATGACCAGCCCGTCCTTCAGCGTCATGGACCCTTCGTCTACATCCATGGCCTTGGCGATCTGCTTGCGGAGCGCTTCGCACGCCAGGTAGACCGACGATCCCGATGAGGAAGCGCCCCACGAGCCGCCCGAACCGGCACCGGGAGGCGCATTCGTATCGCCCAGGTGCACGGTCACGTCCTCGAGAGGCAGGCCCAGGATTTCCGCGGTGATCTGACCCAGGATCGTGTAAGTGCCGGTTCCGATGTCGGTCATGTCGGTTTCGACGATCGCCTTGCCGTCCGCCGTGATCGACACCTTGGCTTCGGACTTCTGAAGCTTGTTGGACCGCGCGGCCGAGGCAACGCCGATACCGTACAGCCAATCACCGCGGCGATCGGTGCCGGCTGGCTTGCGGTTGTGCCACCCGAACTTCGCGGCACCCGCTTCCAGACAGGGGATCAACGCCCGAGACGAATACGGAATGTCCTTCTCGGGATCGACCTGCGGCTCGTTGCGCTTGCGCAGTTCGATCGGGTCGATGCCGATCTTCTCGGCAAGTTCATCCATCGCACCTTCGAGCGCGATCAAGCCCACCGCCTCGCCTGGTGCGCGCATGGACCCCGACAGCAACCAGTCGAGCCGGACGATGTCATGCGTGATCAGTCGGTTTTCGCCCTCGTAAAGGAAGTGCGTCGACATTCCTGTCGGTTCGAAGAAGTCCTCGCCCGGCAGGTTCGACACGAGCGTTTCGTGCCCGATAGCGGTCAACTTGCCATTGATTCCGGCGCCGAGCCTCATCCGCTGCTCGGTGTTCGACCGCCGGAGGGTCGCGTCGAATACCTGCTGGCGTGCCATTACTGCCTTGACCGGACGACCGAGCTGCTTGGCCGCAATGGCGGCCGCGACGCTCTCGGGCGCGATCCCAAGCTTCGATCCGAAACCACCGCCAACGAACGCCGAGACGATACGCACCTTGCTGGCTGAGACGCCGAGCGCCTTGGCGAGTTGCAGCTTGTCCGATGCGGGCATCTGGTATGAGCCGTAGAGGGTCAGGGCGTCGTCTTCCCACACTGCGAGGCTGGCGTGCGGCTCCATGGCGGCGGAGTTCTGGCTCGGCGTCGTATACGTCACGTCTATCGTGTGCGCGGCCTCGGCCATCGCCTTGTCGATGTCTCCCTGGCTGAAGTGCGGCGGGATCTGCTGCGGTTTGGGCTTCTCGGCTTCGCCGCGGTGGTCATCGAAGCTGTAACGTCCCTCCGCGGGGTCGTAGTCGATCTTGACCTGCAGCGCGGCGTCGCGTGCCGCCTCATAGCTTTCGGCGATGACGATCGCGACAATCTCACCGAAGTAGGCGATCTCCTTAACGCCTTGGGTCGGCGCCTTCGTCTCGCCA
This sequence comes from Novosphingobium sp. 9U, assembly GCF_902506425.1. Classification (NCBI taxonomy): domain Bacteria; kingdom Pseudomonadati; phylum Pseudomonadota; class Alphaproteobacteria; order Sphingomonadales; family Sphingomonadaceae; genus Novosphingobium; species Novosphingobium sp. 9U. The sequence continues at coordinate 2,393,869 of NZ_LR732469.1, forward strand.
CCCTGCTGCGGGTTGCGCAGGAAGGTCGCGTAATCCGTGATGACGTCGATCACGCCTGGCACGGCCTTGGCGCCCTCGGCGTCAAGCGACCTGATCTTCCCGGCACCAACTGTCGCCCGCACGAGGAAGCCGTAGGCGACGTTATCCAGCGTATACTCAGCTGCATAAGTCGCTTGCCCCGACACTTTCCTGGGGCCTTCGATCCGGTCGAGCGGCTTGCCGATCACATCCTGCGCCGATGTGTCGAGCAAGCTGTCAGGATGAGCCTTGTTCATGGTGAGCGAATTGGTGTCGCCGCCAAAGCCGAACATCGCTTATTCTCCCGTCAGATCGCGCAGGGTGGCGATCAGAACCCGGCGCGCGAGCGGGATCTTGAAGTCGTTCGAGCCGTAACCTTTAGCGTCCGACAGCAACGCGTCGGCCGCGGTCGTAAATACAGCGTCAGACGGTGCCTGGCCGATCAGCGCGGCTTCCACCGCAGGATCGCGCCACGGCATGTGGGCGAGGCCGCCGAAGGCGAGCGAAGCGGTCGCGATCCTGCCATCCTTGACGTCGACTACGCCAGCGATCGACACGAGCGCGAAGGCATAAGACGCGCGATCTCGGACTTTGCGATAGACCTGTTTACCTGCGGGCGGAGGCGGCAGTTCGATGTGGGTGATGAGCTCGCCCGCTTCGAGGCTATTCTCGATTTGCGGAGTGTCGCCGGGTAGCCGATAGAAGTCGGCGATGTGTATCCGCCGCTGGTCGCCTTCGTAAGTCTGGGTGATGATCGTCGCGTCGAGCGCACGCATCGCCACCGCCATGTCGCTGGGGTGGGTCGCAATGCAATGCTCTGAGGTGCCGAGCACCGCGAGCACGCGATTGAACCCCCCAATGGCCGAACAGCCAGTGCCGGGCTCGCGCTTGTTGCAGGGCGTTGCCGTGTCGTAGAAGTAATAGCAACGCGTGCGCTGGAGCAGGTTGCCCCCAGTTGATGCCTTGTTGCGCAGCTGCCCCGACGCACCGGCGAGCAGAGCCCGGCTCAGCACCTCGTACTTGTCCATAACCCGCGGATCGGCAGCCAGGTCGCTGTTCGGCACCATCGCGCCGATGGTCAGACCGCCATCGGCGCGCTCCTCGATGTCGCTGAGCGGCAGCCGGCTGATGTCGATCAGTTTGTCGGGCGTTTCGACCTGCAGCTTCATCAAGTCGAGCAGGTTGGTGCCGCCGGCTATATACTTCGCGCCTCTGACACGCGCATCGCGCACCGCGGTCTCGGCGGTATCCGCCTTAGTGTAGGCGAAGGTCTTCATGCGCCTGCCTCACTGGACTGGCGGGGTGCGACATCGATTGCGGCCTCGGTTTCTGCAAACTCCCGAATGGCATCGACGATGTTGGGGTAGGCTGCGCAGCGGCAAAGGTTGCCACTCATCCGCTCGCTGATCTCGTCATCATCGAACTCTGGCGCGCCCAGCTGGGCAGTCACGTGGCTCGGCCAGCCTTGACGCACCTCGTCGAGCATGCCGACGGCGGAGCAGATCTGCCCTGGCGTGCAATAGCCACACTGGTACCCGTCATGGCGAACGAAGGCGGATTGCAGCGGGTGCAGGTCCTCGGGCGTGCCCAGGCCTTCGATCGTCACGATCTCGTCATCCTGATGCATCACGGCAAGGCTGAGGCAGCTGTTGATGCGGCGACCGTTGATAAGCATCGTGCACGCACCACACTGTCCGTGGTCGCACCCCTTCTTGCTGCCGGTCAGACCCAGGTGTTCGCGGCACAGGTCCAGCAGGGATGTGCGGATGTCGGGCTCGGCGGTGTGGGATTGGCCATTGATCGTGAAGTGCAAGCGCTGTCTCGCAAATTTAGGGGCGTGTCACCCCTCAGATGATAGATAACGTAACGCGCTCGTTCGTGATTGTTTCCTTCGCCCCCTGGGTCACTACAGTCTGCCTGTCGCCCAAAGCCCTATCACTCGCGTCTTTCAATGAGTTGCAGGATCCCCATGTCGGCTCCGTCACGGTCGCCGCGCAGTGAGGCGAGGTCCAGTTTAAATGCGACTTCGCCGCCGGGCGACTGCACCGCAGGGTTTCCTGTCCAGTACACCACGCGGCAAACACGTTGAACGATGCGCCATCCGCGCGCTGTTCGAAGCCACTTGTCATCATAATAGCCGCTACCATCCCAAAGCGGTGAGCCGGCAACTGCATAGCGGATCAACCGCCACAACCCGTAGGTGTGGGACACGGCCGTATCGCCTTCAACAACCACGAGATGGTTCGTCATCATGTGCTGCGTGGCATCGAAGATTTCGTGAAAGGCGCCGAAGTCCTTCTTGAAGTCAGCGAGATTGGTCCAGCGGGACGTAGGGCCATAGTCCAGGATGCAGTCGTCATCGAAGATCCTGTCGAACAAGGCCCACCGCTGGGTGTCCATCGCGAGCCCGTAGAGATTGATTTGCTCGATGATTTCTTCGCGGTCTGCCATCTGCTTTTCCTTAGGTGCGGCACGGGGGCAGCATCTCTGTTCTCATAATGAGTTGCGCAGGGGCAATGACCAGCGGTGAGACCAGAGCGAACTCGCCATGCCACGATCCAACAGATCCGAAGCAACAGGCGCTGCACGAAGGTGCAACTGGCATGCGATGTGGAGGCATTTCAGCTGCGCGCCGGATCTGCCAGGACGTCCGAGGGCCTGAGACTTGGTGGCATTGTATGGAATTCGATGAGGTCATCCTCGGCCGCCGCAGCATCCGAGGGTACAAGCCGGATCCGGTGCCTGGGGACTTGATCGAAGAGGTCCTGCGGCTCGCAATGCGGGCGCCCTCGTCATACAACAGCCAACCCTACTACTTCCACGTCATCACGGGCGAGCCGCTGGACCGGATCAGAGCGGGCAACGTGGGCCGCATCCGCGATGGTCATCCGGATGCGCGTGAGTTTCGCACCGGTCAGCCATTTGCGGGAGCACACCGAGAGCGCCAGGTCGCGGTCGCCAAGCAGCTCCTGGGCGCGATGGGGATCAGTCGCGAGGATGCGCAAGGGCGTGACGAATGGGTGCTGCGCGGCTTTCGCCAGTTCGATGCACCGGTTTGCATCATCATCACGTACGATCGCCTGCTTGCCGACAGCGATGATACGGCGTTCGACTGTGGTGCGGTCGCCACCGCGCTCGTGAATGCCGCCTGGTCGCGGGGCCTGGGCGCTGTCATCAACAGCCAAGGCATCATGCAATCGCCGGTCGTGCGCGAAGCCGCTAGAGTGCCGCAGGATCAGGTGATCATGAAGAGCATCGCCTTGGGCTGGCCCGACATGAGCTTTGCCGCCAACACGGTCGTGTCCGAGAGGAGGACGGTGGCGGAAGCTACGACCTTCGTAGGCTTCGAAGACTGATAACCCGCGAGCCGAGAGCAAACCCGCCTCAGATATCCGAGTGCGGGAGCGGAGCGCTTTCAGGCCATTCAATGTCCAGGCGGACCCTGGTGAGTGTAAGCGTGGCGATGCGCCATGCTCCAACCTCCATGCGATAGCTCTCGTGGTAGTGGCCCCGGCCGGTAATGCTCTTCCAACCATAGGTGGGATGGTGATCATCCCAGACGATCACGTCCTGCATGGCCCAGATGGCCTTGGCATTCTGCTCGTCCACGATCTCGATTTCCGCAGTGAGACCTTGGTGACACGAGACGGCGAACGTCAGGCTGTTTCGCAAGCTCTCGGCATAGGTCAGCCCACTGGCGGAGTAGACTTCGCCAGTCGGCGTCAAGACCTTCATGTCGCGCGTGAATACGCTGGGGAGTTGGTCCCACAGCTTGCAATCCATGTAGCGGAAGTACCGCGCCTTCAGGTTCCGGATCTCCTCGATGGCGGTCAGCCGCGCGATCGGGTTCACATGTGCTCTCCTGTGGCGCTGCGAGTGTGTCGGCCGTCTTGTTCAGGCCGCGGCAGCTGGATCTTGCGTTCGCCGCAGCCGGTCGAACGCGAGCCCCGGGCCCTCGGCAAGGCGTTGCTCGATCATCTCGCACACGCTGATGGGATCGTGCTGGCTGGTGTCGATCTCGATATCGGAGACCGTGTTCGCGTAGATCGACTGATAGAACCAAGGCCGCAGCCGTGAGAGCCGATCGACGATCCTGGCGACCGCGTCGTCTCCGAGGATGTCGACGGGCAGCTTCTTGTCCATGGCGCGTTTGGCGACCCGGCTTTCCAGCACTTCGAAAGGCGGTTTGAGCGTCACCAGCAGGACCGGCAATCCGGCCAGCCGTCGTACGCAGTCTTCGAGCACGGGCGGATCGGTCAGCAGCAGGTGGTCGAAGATGATGTTGCAGCCCTGGCGCGATGCGGCCGCGAGCCATTCGTGCAGCGTGGCGAAGGCTTGCACGCCCTTGGGCCCAAACCTCCAGCGCAAAGGCCCGTTCGGAAGCGCCGGGTCGGCAGCCTCGGCATAGATCCCCTCGTGCGACTTGGGACCGTGATGCCCGTATTGCGCTGGCTGCGTGCCGGCGAGGAAGTGATCGATGCCGTACAGCAGCCAATAGTCGTCCGCGCGCTTCTGGAAGAGTTCGGCGGCGGTCGACTTGCCCGATCCCGAAGTGCCATTGATGATGACGATCTGTCCCGGCACGCTCACTCTCCCAGCCGCCGCTCGCCTCGCGCCATCTGGCGAAACCACTCGGAAGGGGCGAACTCCTGGTTGTCGCCCCAGTGCGTCACCCCGTCCCAGTCCCACTCGGCCAGCGACCAGACGACGGTGTGATCGGTGTACCCGGTGAAGACCAGGCCGGGGTCGATGATCCCCGACGCCTCCATCGTGCGGCCGAGCCGATCCGTCCCTTCGAACAGGACCTTCGCCGGACCGAAATCGCCATAGTCCACGATCGTTCGCTTACCCGAGACCAGGCTGCCGAGTTGGCCGTCCTTCCAGATGAAGCCGCCGATGCAGTTCGCTTCCCAGCCTTCACCCATGCACAGGGCATGGAAGGCGCTGTCCTGCGAAATCCCCCAAAAGTAACCGCCGCGCGCCAGCGACTCGTACTCCCGTGCACCGTACGAGGTGTCGCGCATGGAGAAGCAGTCCACCGCGAAGCTTTCTCCATGTCGGCGGATCGTCCCGGTCATGCGGCCGGGCTGCTCGATGTGAAACTTGGCGGTCGACTGCTGGCCTGGGTCGCCCGTGTGCAGCTCGTGGACGGGGCCAATCGCTTCCCAGGTCAGGTCGAGTTTGAAGCCTTCCTTGTCGTAGTCGATCTTGTAGCGCTGCAGCGGCTCGATCATCTTCACGCGCAGCGAGTTGCGCGCCTCCATGTCGAACTTGGACCCGCCCTCCGGCGCTGCCTGCAAGTGGCTCCAGTTGTAATACAGGCAGTTCCACTGAAACGTGCCGGTGGGATCCCACATGCACGGACCGCCGTTCAGCATGCCCATGTTCGGGCGAAAGTAGTACTGGATCATGCCGTGAATACGGCGTTCCGGGATCGAGAAGGAGAACCAGACGCTTTCGTTCCAGTAAGGACTTTCGGTGCGTCCTTCACCGAAGTGGTCGGCGAAACTCAGGTCGTTCATCGTCGCTCTCCCCGGTGCGTTCGTTCAGGTCGTGCGCTCTTGCACCCGCACGTTGCCGAACATCATGCCTTCGGCCGGGCCTCGCAGGACATCCATCGGGAAGACCGGCGGCACGGCGCTGACCTCGTCGAGGCGAGCGAGCTGCTCGGCCGAGATGTCTACGGCGAGTGCGCCCAGATTGTCCTCGAGCTGGGCCGGGGTGCGGACTCCGATGACCGGCGAGCTCACGGCCGGGTTGGTCAGGGTCCAGGCGACCGCGAGCTGGGCCGGCGTGCAGCCGATCTCACGCGCGACCTCGACCACGCGATCGGCGATGTCGAGATTCCTGGCGTTGAGCTTGCCGGTCACCGCGTTGATCGCCTTGCGCGAACCGATGTCGCTCATGTCGCCCGAGCCGAGGTCGGCGCGGGTGTACTTGCCGGTGAGCAGGCCGGCGCCGAGGGGCGACCAGGGCGAGACGCCCAGTCCCATCTCATGCGCCATCGGGATCAGCTCCCGTTCGACGGTTCGTTCCACCAGGCTGTACTGGATCTGCAAGGCGCAGAACTGCGTCCACCCGCGCAGCTCCGCAATGGCCTGCATGCGCGAGGCCTGCCAGGCCGGCGTGTCCGAAAGGCCGATGTAGAGCACCTTGCCCTGGCGCACGAGGTCGTCGAAACTGCGCAGGATCTCGTCCACCGGGGTGCGGAAATCCCACATGTGGAGGTAGAGCAGGTCGATATAGTCCGTGTTCAGGCGCCTGAGGCTATCCTCGACCGATCGGACCATGTTCTTGCGATGATTGCCGCTGGCGTTCGGGTCGCCCGGCTTGGTGGTCAACGAATACTTGGTGGAGATCACGGCGCCGTCGCGACGGCCCTTCATCAGCTCGCCCAACAGGACTTCGGACTGGCCCATCTGGCCGTAGAAGTCCGCCGTGTCGATGAAGTTGCCGCCGTGCTCGAGATACATGTCGACCATGGCGCGCGCCTCTTCGTCGCTGCTGCCCCATGAACCGCTGCCGACGCGGAACGTCATCGTGCCGAGCGCCAGCGGAGACACGCGCAAGCCGGAGCGCCCTAGCAGACGATAGTCATCGAGTTGCATGGCCACTTCAATCTCCCTTGCCACCGGGCTCGCCCGTTCGTGGGTCTGCTGCTGGCCCGTGGGTAACCGCTCGCCCCTGAACTCAGTAGCCAGCGCGCGGCATTGAAGGAAGGCGGCTTGCCGTGCACACAGATGAGCCGTCAGGCGACTACAAGTGAACCACGCTGCCGGCCGTATTAGGCATCGGCACCTGGGAGGCTACCAGGGCAGAAGCCCCGTCATGATGCGGAGGTTCACATGCGGTCAACTCTGCCTGATGCAGCACCCGCGGACTTGGTGAGCGAGTTTGAGCCGAGCCGTCCGGCGCATGATCCTATCGGCTCGTTCCTGCCAGCGCACGCCTGGCGCGCACGTCGGGCTCGATCCACTGCGAGGTCGGGTAGATCGGGGTCAAGGCGGTAGCCTCATCGAGACGCGCCATGTCGGCATCGTCCAGGTTCACGGCTGCGGCGCCGAGGTTATCCTCCAGCTGGTAGGACTTCGTCGCGCCCAGGATGATGCTGGTGACCGCCGGCTTCTGCAGCAACCAGCCGAGCGCCACTTGAGCGACCGAGATCTGGCGGGCGCCAGCGATGTCGCGCATCACTTCAAGCAGTTCGAAGCCTTTGTCGCGGTCGAACTTGAGGAGGTCGAAGCCAGAGAAGCGATTGTCCGCCTGGGACAGGCTTTCACGAGTGTAGGCGCCGCTCAGGAACCCGTAGGCGAGGGGGCTCCACACGGTCATGCCAAGGCCATAGCGCGCCATCATCGGCACGACGTCTCGCTCCACGTCGCGCCCGAGCAGCGAGTAGTACATCTGTCCGTGCGTGAATGGGGCCAGTCCCTTGGCTTTCTGAATCTCCATCGCCGCTGCAACGGTCCAGGCCGACCAGTTCGAAAAGCCTAGGTACCGGACCTTGCCCGCTCGGACGAGGGCGTCGAAGGCGTCGAGCGTTTCTTCCAGCGGAGTGTAGGGGTCTTCGCGATGGGCGACGTACATGTCGATCCAATCGGTGCCCAGGCGCCTGAGGCTCTCGTCCACAGACCACAGGATGTGGCGGCGCGACAAGCCGCCCTTCGTCAACTCGCGCTGTCCGGTTGATCGATTGCCCACCTTGGTTGACAGGATGACCTTGTCGCGATGCGGCCTCAGCGCCGCTCCGAGCAGGGTTTCGGACTCGCCGTCGGCATAGACGTCGGCAGTGTCGAAGTAATTGACGCCAGCGTCGATCGCGCGCGCGACGAGTTCGTCCGCCAGCTCGGCGCCGACCTTGTAGACCGAGCCAAGCGTGCGGTTGCCCTGCGTGAACGTCAACGCGCCCAGGGCGAGCCGCGACACGATGAGGCCACTGTTGCCAAGACGCGCGTACTGCATGGTCATCGATCGCCGATCCGGGGCCGCGCCGCTAGTCGCCAAAAGGGCGGCCAGCGGCGAGCGTTACATCATTTCGGACCCTTGCGGCCGCCCTTGCTGAGGCGCCATTCGGGCGGGTACATCTGGTCGTTGTCCTTGACCGCGTTGTTCAGGCCCTTGCCGAATGTCTCCTTGTCCAGGGTGAACTCTTCGGCATCGTTCTTCACCTGGCCGAGCATCGATTCCAGCCAAGCCGTCATGATGCTGCCCATGTACTCGCCCTGCTGCTGCTTGAAGACCTCGAACAGGGTCTTTTGCATGTAGACGACGTCGGTTGGCCGCGTAACCGAGCAGGCATGCGCGTACTTGGCCACTTCGTCCTCGAGCTGGTCCCTGGGCACGACGCTGTTGACGAAGTTGCAGTCGTACATTTCCTGGGCGGTGAAGGGCCGGCCGGTGAAGACCATCTCCTGGAATTTGCGCAAGCCCATCATCTGGGCCCACTGCCACATGCGCGGACCCCAGCCGACGTAGCGGAACGACGGGTGGCCGAACAATGCGTCGTCGGATGAGATGATCAGGTCGGCGTCGGCCGCCTGGTAGAAGTGCCAGCCATAGCAGTAGCCCTTCACCTCCAGGATGCTGATCTTTTTGAAGTCCTGCAGCGTGCGGCAACCGAAGTTGGGGTTCGCATAGAGCTGCGTCAGCTGCGCCAGGTAGCGGTAACTGCCCTTGGGCGGGTACTTGACGTCCTCGTCCTCGCCGATCCGGAACTCGTGCAGCAGCGAGTACTCGCCGTCCGAGGCCAGCATCTCTTCCTGCTCGGGCAAGTCGGCGCCGCCGCCCAGGTTGCTGCCGACGCCGCGGATCAGCAGCACCTTGACGTCGTCGTCCACATTGGCGCGGTGGATCAGGTCGGAGTAGCGCAACCGCGCCGCGATCGTCGGCGCGTTCAGGAAGTCCGGGCGATTGAGGGTGATCGTTGCGATCTTGGTCTTAGGGTCCTTCTCGTAGAGGATGATATCCTCTGGATCGGGGCGATCAGTCTTCGCCATGCATCCTGTCCTTTCCGTTTTCTGCGCCCGCTGGAATGCTGCTCGCCGCAGAACAAGCATGTCATTGCCAGCTTGTACCTTGGCGTCACAACCTCTTCACTCGGCGGTCGGCCCCGCAGCCGCAATGACTAACAGTGAACTCACAACACACTCGCCACGCCATGTGCCCGGCGAAGCTGATGGCCCGTGCGCCCGGGCGTCGACGGACTGATGATCCCAGCTACACGCTCCTCAAGCTCGATTGCGCTACCGCCCCTGAAACACCGGTGTCCGCTTCTCGGTGAAAGCCTTGGCGGCCTCGGCAAAATCTTCAGTGAGCAGGCCCACCACCTGTACGTGGTTCTCCAGCTCCAGAGCGCTCTCGAAGTTGGCCTCGAGATTGGCCCACATCACCTGCTTGGTGTGCTTGACCGAGTAGGGCGCGTTCGTGCCGATAGCTCTTGCGACGTCCAGCGCGCGATCGAGCAAGGCATCCCGGTCCATCAGGTCGATGACCAGGCCGATCGCCTGGGCCTCGGTGCCGCTCACCGCACGGCCGGTGAGCATGATCTCGAAAGCGCGGCCGGCGCCGACGAGCCGCGGCAGGTGGTAGCTGATCCCGCACTCGCCGGCGCTGAGACCGAGCTTCACCGCACCGACCAGGAACTTGGTCGAGGGTGTTGCGATGCGCACGTCGCAAGCCAGTGCGATGCCGAGCCCGGCGCCGACGGCAGCGCCTTGAATGGCGCCGATCACCGGCTGGCGCATCTTGTGCACCTGCGTCATCAGCCCCGAGAACACCTCCTGCAGCGCCATCCACTCGCCCGCGCCAAGCGGCGGGGCGTCGGCGGAGCTGACCGCCTTGAGGTCGAGCCCGGCGCAGAACGTCTCACCATCGCCGGCGAGCACGACGACCTGGCAGCTGCTGTCCTGGCTGACCTGCTGCAGCGCGGCCGTCAGCTCCGCCGCCATCGCGACAGTCAGCGCATTGCGTGCCTCCGCGCGCGCCATCCGCACGACAGCGATGTTCCCGTGGCGCTCGGTGATGATCTCAGACACGCAGGGGCTCCTGATGGTATGGGTGTGTCGTAGGCGTGGGCGCGATCTTGCGGACGTCGATGGGAATGCCGGAGAATAGCGGCATGAAGTTGATCGGCTGCAGGCGCTCGCCGAGCGATGTGAGCTGGCCGACGTTGCTGCCTCCGTCAGTGACCGGGTCCTCACCGCCGACCAGCGGACCGAACATGTGCGTCATCGAAACCACACCACGACGCAGCCGCGCGTCTTCCCTGGCCAAAGCTTTCAGAGTGCCGTGAGCGGAACGCAATTCCACCAGGTCACCGTCCTGCAGTCCGAAGGCGGCCATGTCGACGCTTGCCATATAGGCGTAGTTCACCGGCAGGCGGCTGCGGGTTCGCGCCGAGTCCCGGAATGCTCCATTCAAGGCATGAAGCACGCGGCGGCAGATCAGCTGCATCGAGACGGGCTGGGGCACCTCTCGTGCGAGTTCGGCCAGCTCGTGCGCAACGTCTGCCGGGCAAAGCTCTAGCTTTTGCTGCCAGCCCACGGGTGCCGGTTGAACGAAGTGCGGCTCCACTTCGGGTCGCACGCCGCCGGGACTGGCCTTGAGCGTGTCGAACGGCACGCGGCTCTCGCTGCACAGGAAGCGGCACAGGTCTTCAGGATCGGGCGGCTCTACCGTCGACAGCGACAGGGCAAGCGGAACGTCTTCATAGCGCAGGCCATAGGACCAGAACTTGAACTCGAGCGGCACGCCCATGCGGCTGGAGATGCGCCAGAAGAACTCCCAGTCGTCGATCAACCCGGCGGGCTTGGCGACGACCGGCTCGGTGTATTGCACGAACGGCTCCGGCGCGAGGGAGTCGGCCGAGACCGACAGGTCGTGGCGTTCGAGCGGGTGCGAGGAGGCGATGACGTAATCGGCCAGCTTGCCGGTCTCGTTCAGGCGCGAGTCGACCGATACGAGCAGCTCCAGCGCCTCGAACCCCGGCTTCGCTCGCGCGGGGTCGCCCACTGCCACGAGCGGATCGCCGCCGAACACGATCAGCGCGCGGATCCGGTCAGGGGAATCCGCCAGGATTTCGGCTGGCAGCAGTGCGGTCGGAAACTCACCCATGATCGGCCCGACATCCTGCGAGACGCACTTGGGTGCGTGCTCCCAGCTGCGCGTGGGTGCCAGCGCCATTTCGCGCGCGACCTTCGGCTTGAGAGTCCCGGGGTTGCGCACGCGGTCGCCAGCGCGGCGATAGCCGCCCGAGAGCACGTTGACCGCCTCGATCATGTGATCGGCCAGGTTCGAGTGCGCCGCCATCGACGGACCGGTGCCGCTGCCCACGGTGGGTCGACGCGCCTCTCCGAGCCAGCGGGCGGCGGTCTCGATCGCCTCGACCGGGACATCGGCCCGGGTCGAGGCAAGCTCGGGCGTGAAGGGCACTACAGCGGCGCGCAGTTCCTCCAACTGGCTGCAGTGCCGGGTTGCGAAGTCCCGGTCGTAAGTGCCATCGCGCAAGAGGATGTGCGCGATCGCGGCGAACACGGCGGCGTCGTGCCCCGGCAGCGGCTGGATCAGCAGGTCGGCATAGCGCGCGGTTTCGGTGCGCCGCGGATCGACGATGATGATCCGGCCGCCGTTCTGCTTGATGTGCTCGAATGCCCGGCCGGGCGCGCCGCTTTCGGACAACGCGAAGGGCGCCCCTTGATGCGTGACGACCGGATTGCCGCCGGCCAGCAGGACCAGATCGGCATCGCGGAACGCATGCCGCCCGCTGGCCATGATCCCCATGCGACCCATCGTGACCCACTTGGCCGACTGGTCGATCGTCATCGACGAGAAGAAGCTCGGTGTGCCGATCGCCGAGACCCAGGCTCGCTCCATCAGCCCGCCCAGCACGCTGCGATAGGCGCCGGTGCCGTGGTAGACCGCGATCGAGCGAGGGCCGTGCTCGGCCAGCAAGGCGGCCAGCTTGTCGCCGATCTCCTGCGTTGCGGTGTCGTTCGAGATTGGCGAGAGTTGTCCATGTGCCTGACGCTTCAGGCTGGCGAACAGGCGGTTCTCCGCCCCTTGCTGAAATTCGATGCTGGAGATGCCCTTGGGGCACAGATAGCCGCCGTAAGGGGAGTGGCTGGCATCGGGACGCGCGCGCAGCGGCACTCCGTCCTCGACGTCGATCTCCATGGCGCACAAGGCGCTGCAATTGCGGCAGAAGGTCTTGACCGTCTGCATCGTCATGCTGCGGGGGACTTCATGCTGCAACGAACTTGGCCATGTCAGGTCACCGCCGGTTCGAGTGTGGCCGCGACGTCCCGGTTGGTGGCGCGTGCGGCGATGTCACTGGCAGCGATGTAGCCGAACACCATTGCCGGCCCGATCGTGCCACCCGCGCCCGGGTAGTTGAGCCCGAAGGGGCTGCCGGTCGCGTTGCCGGCCGCATAGAGGCCCGGGATCGGCTTGCCGCTGCCGTCCACCACGCGCGCCTTATGATCGGCCTTGAGGCCGCCCTTGGTGCCAAGATCGCCAAGGTGGATTTGCACCGCGTAGAACGGCGCCTTGCGGATTGCGCCCAGCGCAGGGTTGGGCTTGCAGGTCGGATCGCCGAAGGTCTTGTCGTAGATGGTGGAGCCCCGGCCGAACTCTGGATCCTCGCCACGGGTGGCGTACTCGGTCATGCGCCGGGTCACGTCCTCGAGCTTGGCGGGGTTGAGATCGATCTTGCGAGCCAGCTCGGCAACGGTGTCGGCCTTGAAGATGTAGTGATCCCACCAATCGGCCGGGATCGACTTGTCCGACATGATCGCGGTCGGCAGGATGCCGCCGGCCGTGAACTTCTGGCGGAACACCGCGTCAAACACCAGCCAGCACGGCGTGTTGGCACCGGTTGCCAGCTGGTCTGCTGCCATTGCCGCGCCGAAGCGGTCATAGCTGCAAGCCTCGTTGACGAAGCGGTCGCCATTGCGGTTCACGCAGACGCTGTAGGGTCGGCCGACGTCGAACACGGCCTGGTGCACTTCCTCGAAGTTGGAGGCGGATCGGTTCGGCAGGATCATGGTCGGGGCCCACCAGCCCTCGTCCGTGTGTTCGGTCGCCGCGCCAAGCGCCTCGGCCGCGATCAGCGCATCGCCGGTGTTCGCGCCCTGCGGGGTGCTGGTCCACCAAATCGAGGTCTTGACCGGGTAGAAGCGGTCGCGCAGTTCCTGGTTCCACTCGAACCCGCCCGCGCAGACCACCACGGCATGGCGAGCTTCGATGTCGTAACGGCGGCCCAGGTGGCTGACGGTGACTCCGGTGACCTTGCCCTCGGCAGTGATCAGCGTCTCCAGCCTCGTCTCCAGCCGGATCTCCACGCCTTTCGCGTCCAGCCTAGCCAGGATCGGGCCGATCAGCGCCGCGCCCGACACGTAGAGTCGGTCACGCCTGGTGATCTTGCGGGTGCTGCGGTCCCGCCAGTAGCGGCCGATGACGTTGGCGACCATCTTCTTCCAGCCGGGCCCGCGCGCGGCGATGGTGAAGGTTTCTTCCAAGTTCATCGCATAGCGGTTGAACAGCTTGAAGCGCGGGTACTGCTCGCGCACCAGTGGGAACTTGTCGCCGAGCTGCCGACCGTCCCAAGGTGCCATGACCAGGCTGCGGTCAGTGCGCGAGCCGGGCAGCTCGGCGAAGTAATCGGGCCAGGGCATCGAGATCATGTTGATCCCTTCGCCGCCCAACCAGCCGAGCATCTCGCGGCCGGTATCGACATAGGCCTCCAGCCGTTCGCGATTGACCGGCTCCTTGATCACCGCATCCAGGTAGGTCAGCGTCTCTTCGCGGGTATCGGTGCTATCTCCCAGGCCGTGGTTCGGGATCCATGCGACGCCGCCGGAGGTTGCCGAGGTCCCGCCGTACTTGTGAGCCTTTTCCACCACGAGCACCTGCAGGCCGAGATCGCGAGCGCGCAGCGCCGCCGTCATCCCCGCCGCGCCGGAGCCGACGACGATCACGTCAAAGGTCTCGCTCATCGACATCCTCCCATTCTCTCGTATCTGGTGCCTAGCCATGATCGGCGTGGGGTTCGACTGCCCTTGGAGCGACACTGCGCCGCTGGGCTGGTAGGGCTGCTGATCAGGACAACTACCCCCGCGCATGGCAAGCATATACCGCGGTTCAACGTGCACCGGGACGCAGGGGAGAGCCAGTGTCGGCATTGAAGGGCCTGAGGATCGTCGAACTCGCCGAGCACGTCGCGGGCGAGTATTGTGGCAAGCTGCTTGCCGATTTCGGCGCGGAAGTGATCAAGGTCGAGCGGCCGGGAGGCAGCCCGACGCGGCATCTCGGGCCGTTCCTTGGTGACGAACAGGGCCCCGAACGCAGCGGGCTGTTCGCCTACCTCAACACCAACAAGCAGTCGCTCGTTCTCGATATCGGTACAGTCGAGGGCCGGGCAGGGCTGAAGGCGCTTCTGGCCAGTGCCGATGCGGTGATCGACGACCATGGGGCGCAGTGGCTGGAGACGGCGGACCTTTCGCCCACGCGCTTCCTTGATGAGCACCCTGGGCTGATCTTGTGCTCGGTCACGCCGTTCGGGCTCGATGCCCCTGCAGAGCGTGCCCATGCCACCGACCTCACCGTCATGCATGCCAGTGGCCTGGGCTATCACACGCCGAGCGCCGGCGATGCTGCCAAGCCGCCGTTGAAAGGCGCAGGGCGCTTCCAGGCGAGTTACGAGGCTGGGCTCGAAGGTGCGCTGTGCGTGGCCGCCGCGATCCACCGTCAGGCGCGAACGGGGCATGGCACTTTCATCGACGTCTCGGCGCAGGAGGTGCTCGCGGGGCGGCTGGACTACGTGCTGGGCCAGATGATCGCCGGCGACATGGACGTGAGCGAAAGCCGGCACCAATTCGATCTTGGCGGGCCTGCCGGCATCTTCCCGTGCCGCGGTGGCTTCATCTACATCTTCCTGTCGACGCCGGGGCACTGGCAGGCCTTGCGCACCTTGATGGGCGATCCCGAGGAGGTGCGAGAGTTTCCGGCCAATTGGCTGGAAGTGGGCCTGACGCCAGAGCGTATCGCCTTGTGCCGCAAGCACCTGGTGTCCTGGCTGGCGGGGCTCGACAAGGACGAAGCCGCTGCAATCGCACAGGAGAACGGCATCACGCTGGTGCCCGTGAATGACATGGGAGATCTCGCCCGGTCGCCCCAGGTGCAGCATCGCGGCTACTTTCAAACGGTCGAGCACCCCGAGGCGGGGCCCACGCTGTACCCGACGGTGGGCTACAAGCTTGGTGCGTCTCCGGCCAAGATCGAGGCACCGGCTCCGAAGCTGGCCAGCACGACGGCGGCTGCGCAGCGACCCGCGCGATCGCGCACTTTGCAGGCGCCGGGCAAAGGACCACTCGCGGGTGTTCGGGTGTTGGAATTGACCAAGGTCTGGGCTGGTCCCTTCGCCGGCAAGCTGCTCGCCTTCCTGGGGGCTGAGGTGATCCGGGTTGAAAGCCGGGGGTCGCTCGATGTGACGCGCACATTCGGGGTGAGCGACATGAACAAGGCGCCTGGCTTCATGGCGGTCAACCCGCAGAAGCTGTCCGTGCAGATCGACATGAAGAGCAAGGAAGGCCTGGCGCTGCTCAAGCAACTGGCCGGCACGTGCGACATCGTCATCGAGAACATGCGGCCCGGCGCGCTCGAGCGGCTGGGGCTGGGGTACGAGGCATTGAAGGCGGTACGTCCTGACATCATCCTCACCTCGATGAGCATGTACGGAGCGGAGGGTCCGCTTGCCTACCAGACGGGATATGCACCGTGCTTCGTGGCGCTCAGCGGGCTGAGTTCGCTGGTCGGCTATGAAGGCGAGCCTCCTTCGGGCATGAACATCCGCTACTCCGATTCCAGCTTCGGCGCGGCGGCGGCGTTCGCGTCGTTGGTAGCGTTGCGGCACCGCGAGGGCGTCGGCGAGGGACAGTTCGTCGACGTTTCCGCGGTGGAGATCCTCACCAGCCTGATCGGCGACACGGTAATGGACTTCAGCCTGAACGGGCGCGCTGCGGCATGCGACGGCAACCGCCACGCCGACATGGCCCCGCATGGGCTCTATCGCTGCACCGGCGACGACTGGATCGCGATCGCGGTACAATCGGATGCGCAATGGCGGGCGCTTGCAACCGCCATCGGCATAGGCGCCGATCCGCGGTTCGAGACGCTTGCCTGCCGAAAGGAAAACGAGGCGGAGTTGGACGCGATCGTGTCGGGCTGGACACGTGATCGGGAAGCGGGCCCCCTCTCGGGCGAGCTGCAGGCGCTGGGGATTGCCGCGGCAAAGAGCGCCAACTCGGTCGATCTGATCGGTGATGGCCATCTCTGGTCGCGCGGGTTCTACCGGCATGTCGATGACCAGGACGGTGAGGCGCGCGCCGTGCTCGGTCCTTCGTGGCGGATGAGCGACGAGGCCGAGATCACCCGCCCCGCACCGCGCTTGGGCGAGCACAACGCCTACATCCTGGGCGAGGTCATGGGGCTGGGTGCGGAGGAGCAGGACCGGCTTCGTGAAGCCGGGGCGCTGCGATAACCAGGTTACCCGCGGCGCTACCTCGTATGACCTCGCCCACCTCTCAGAGCGGGCGAGGTCGGAAACTCAGGTACGGTCCCGCACGAGTTCGTAGTCTCCGGCATCGTCCACCACGGCTCTCCAGCCGCCATATACGACGATGGTGGTGAAAGTCTCTTCGATGATCGCGGGCCCGGTGATCTCGTGTCCAGGGGCAAGCGTAGCACCGGCGTAGATCGGCGTTCCGCTGAACCCCTGGCCCAGGTTCGCGCGGCGCAGCTTGGCTGGCTCGGGCGTTCGCGGCGCCACACTCGTGCCTTTGAGGACCGCAGGGGAGGGCGTCTCGACGAAACTGGCAAGGCGCACGCCGGTGATCTCGGGCAACTCGTGCTCGCGGATGTGGCCGTACTCTTCCTGGTGGCGCCGGTTGAACAACTCGATCGCACGCGTGGAAATCGCGTCGTCGATGAAGCTCGAGTCGCCCAGACCCTTCCCCACATGCACATCGAAGGTGAGGGCGAAGTTCTGGCCCGGATAGCGCATGTTCATCTGGTAACGCGCGGTGATCTGGTCGGGCTCAAAGTTGGCTGCCTTGAAGTATCGGACTGCCCGGTCCGACAGGTCTTGCCACATCGCCGTCAGCCGCGCCGTGTCGGCCGACATGACCGGCACGATGTACGAGCGCTCCTCGTCGATGCTCGGATTGGCGACCAGCGTGCCCAGCGCCGAGAACGTCGGGGATGCCTTGGGCACCAGGACGCGCTCAATGCCCAGATCCTCGGCCTGGATCGCGGCGAACACCGGTCCATTGCCTCCGTAGGCGAGCATGACCATTTCCGATGGGTCGATGCCCTTGCCGGCGGTGATCCGGCGCACGCCTTGCGACATGTTGGCATTGACCACGCGCCAGCAATCGAACGCCGCCTCCTCCGCGCCGTAGCCCATCTGCCGTCCAATCTCGGCGAACGCCTCTTCGACGCCGGCGCGGCGCAGCGAGAAACTGCCGCCAGCGAAGCCTTCGTCGGTCGAGAGGATGCCGAGCATGACCAGCGCATCGGTAATCGTCGGCTGGGTGCCGCCCCGGCCATAGCAGATCGGCCCCGGTTCCGATCCGGCCGACGCCGGGCCGACCTGCAGTGCGCCGTTGTCGACGTGGCAGATCGAACCGCCACCGGCGCCCAGCGTCTCCACCTTCACCATCGGCACGCCGATCAGATAGCGGTGGTGCATGTTCCACCCCGCCTCGGCCGGAGCCTTGCCGCCGATCACGACCGAGATGTCGTAGGAGGTGCCCCCCATGTCGACGCACAGGATATCGTCGTAGCCCTTGGCCGACCCGACGTGGGCCGACCCGATCACGCCGCCGGCCGGGCCCGACGCCAGCACGCGGATCGGTGAGCCTTCGATGTAGTCGACGGTCATCACGCCGCCGCTGGCCTGCATGACCATCAGCTGGTTGGTGTAGCCCGCGTCACGCACGCGGTGCACCAGCTTTTCCAGATACGAATAGACGCGCGGCGCCACGTAGGCGTTCACGATGGTGGTGCTGGTGCGATCGTACTCGGGCGCGCGGGGCAGCACTTCGTGGCTGGTGGACACTTGTACGCCGGGCATCTCCTCCGCGACGATCTGCGCGATGCGCTTTTCGTGCGCCGGGTTCACGAACGAGAACAGGAGCGAGATGGCGACCGACTCCACGCCCTGCTTGCGCAGCCGGGCACAGGCTTCGCGCACCGCAGCCTCATCGAGCGGCTTGTGCACCGAGCCGTCGTGCAGCACGCGCTCGGGCACGGTCAGGCGGCGACGACGTGGCGTGATCTGCACGGGGGGCTCCAGGCGGACATCCCAGATGTCCTCCTTGAAGCCGCGCCGATACTCGATCTCGTCGCGAAACCCCTCGGTGGTGATGAGGCCCGTCACCGCACCGTTCATCTCGATCAGGGTGTTATCCGCCACCGTGGTGCCGTGGACGATCGCGTCGCACTGTCCCAGGAACTCGGCGAGCCCAAGTCCCTCCATCTCGGCGAGCTTCTGCAGCCCCGTCATCACCCCGATCGAGCGATCTTCCGGCGTGGACAGGTTCTTGTGAAGTCGAACTTGTGTTCCCTTGAGCAACGCGAAATCGGTAAACGTCCCCCCGATGTCGATGCCGACGCGATAGCCCATCAATTCCCCCTCAAGCGGCCGCAGCCCCAGTCAGTCAACGGTGGCCAACTCACGGCGCAGCGCATCCGTGGCGGCGTGATCGACAGCGATGTCGTAGTCCTCGATGCTGCCGGTGAGCACCACACCGTACTTGGCGCGCGCAGCCTCGATGCTGACGTATTCGTCCAGTACGTCTTCCTTCACGGCTTCCACGTCACGCTCCAGCGGGCGGCCAAAGCCGGCGCCGCCACCGTGCTGGTAGGCGATGACCGCGCCGGCCGGCAGCATGGCCTGCGCCGTCTGCTCTATCTTGCGCTCGTTCGGCGTCCCGACTTCGAAGTGGTTGGAGTAGGGGATGGCATCGTCGCCACCGCACATGCCGCGCAAAGGGTGGTCGGCGGAGACCATCCACGCCATCGCGGTGGTGGGTTGCAGCACCTGCTTCACGTTGAGACTGCCCGGAGCGCCGCGCCACTGCCCAGCGCCGCCGCCGTCCGTCTTCATCTCGCGGCTGATGTTGAGGATGGGGAAGCGCGTTTCGGCATCCTCGGCCTCGGAAAGGATGAGGCTGCCGAGACTTACCGGGCACGAGCCCCACCCGTCGATCCCCGGAACGGCTGAGACGTCCATCGAGCGGCAGTCGACGCCCTGGTCCATCCACATCGTCCCGGTTTCGTCGAAGCCGATGACGGCGTTGGGCATCCCAATCTTGTAAAGCTGGGGTGCGGAGCGCTCCGGTGCGACGTTGCTGAGCGCGAGGCACACCGCCTCGGTGATCTCGCAGGCCGGGTGGAAAGACCCGAGCGCGGCGGGCTTGTTCGGCGGCGGCTGGGCGATCGACCCTTCCGGAATCACCATGTCGACGGCGTTGAAGTAGCCTTCGTTCTTGACGATCTGCGGGTCCATCGCGGCCACGACCTGCGTCATGATGTAGCTGCGCGTGTTGGCGAAGGTATTCCACACGCCCACCAGGTCGGGGCGATCGTCGGTTCCGGTCAGGTCGACCGTCAGCTGGTCGCCTTCGATGCGGCACGTGACCTGGACCTTGATGTCCTTGGTGCCGGCCGTGTCATGATCGATGAAGACGACCGCTTCGTAGGTACCGTCCTTCCATCGGGAGACCTCCTGGCGGCAGCGAGCCTCGGTGTGGTCGATCGAGTGGTTGATCGCGGCCTTGACCGTTTCGGACCCATACTTGCGGATCAAGGCCTGGAGCCTCGTCGCACCCTTTTGTACGCCGGTGACCATCGCGGCGAGGTCTCCCGCAAACGAGGGGAAACGGTTGTTCCGCTCCACCATGCGGATCACGTCCAGGCGCTTCTCGCCGCGATGGACCAGCTTCAGGCACGGGTAGGAAACGCCTTCGGTGAAGATATCGGTTGCCTCGAGAGTGAAGCCGCCCGGATCCTTGCCGCCGGTGTCGCCCTGGTGCGCCTGCAGCGTCTGCACCACGATCAGCTCGCCGGCATCGTCGAACACCGGGGCATAGACGCAGTAATCCGGCAAGTGGCCACCGCCGTGGTCGGGATCGTTGGCGACGAAGACATCGCCTGGACCCCAGTCGTATGTGTCGAAGTTCAGCAGGCCCCAGCGGACCATCATCTGATTGACGAACGTCAGGTGCGGGGTGCCGATGGCGCCCATGGCAAGGCGTCCGTTGGCATCGACGATAGCGGCGTTGCGCTCGTTCGACTGGTTGATGATGGGCGAGGAAGCGGCCCGGCCGAGATGGGTGGCTGCCTCGAAACAGACAGTCTCGAATGCGCCGCGGATGATGTCGGCGGTGACCGGATCGATGTTGGCCCCGGTCTTCAGTGCCGGAGGCTTGGCCGCGAGCTTGCGATTGAGTTCAAAGGACATGAGGCGCATCCTTTCTCACTGTTCGGTCGGCCAGGTGCCGGCGGCAGATTGCTGGGCAAGCGGCGAAGTGGTGTCGCCGATCTCGAACAGCGAGCCATCCTTGTCCTTGCCATAGACGGAGAGCGCGAGGCCGAGATCGACGGCGCTGACCGAGGAGTGCTTCGCCTGCTGAGAGGCAATGCCGCCATTGCCGGAGTCCGTTCTGGGGCTTCGCCGCATCGCGCAATTCTCCCGAGCGCCGCCCATCGTGACGTGCATCTTCAGCCTGCTCGCTAGGCCGCGTCCGGATGGTCCGCAAGGTGCGGCACCGCTGCTGCCACATCCGGCAAGACACAGTGCAGCGTGAGCACAGCGCAGCCGGCGTCATGCGTGCTAGCGCCGATGCCGGTATTGCGAACGAACGGACGATGTTTCTATGGGCGACCCGACCTTCCTGCGAATCCTGCCGCAGAGCGAACTGCAGACGGGCGAGAAGAGGGCGGTCGACGTCGCCGGCAAATCCATCCTCATCTGCCATGTCGGCGACAAGCTGTTCGCCGTCTCCAACATCTGCTCGCATGCGGACGAGAAGCTGGAGTGTGGGCGCTTGGGCAACGGCTGGATTGCTTGTCCGATCCACGGTGCCCGGTTCGACCTGGCGAGCGGCAAGGCAAAGAACCCGCCAGCCAAATGGCCGATCGCCACGTATCGGATACGCGTCGTGGACGAATGGATCGAAGTCGCGGTGTAGACAAGGCCCCGACTTGCGACTGGGTGACCTGAAAGCCCGCCTGAGCGACGGAACGGAAGTGCTATGCCAACGCGGGCACCTGGCGCCCGCGGAACTCGCGCGGGGCAACGTTGTAGCGTGACTTGAACATGCGGCTGAAGTGGGCGCTGCTCTTGAAGCCGGCGAGATAGGCGATCTCGCTGATGGCGTAATGCTGCATCTTCTCGTCGCTCAGCCAGTCGTGCGCGGTGGCCATGCGCTTGTCCCAGACGAGGGTCGAGAACGACAGCTCGCTCTTCTTCAGCACGTGACACAGGTAGCGCAGCGAGATCCCGCAGCTGTCCGCGACCATCCGCGCATTGAGATCCGGATTGGCGAAGTTCTGATTAATGTACCGCGTGATGTCGCCGATCCGCTTGTCGGAGATGGACTCGCGCGCCGGCGGATTGCCGGAGAGACGCGTGATGGTCTTGCTGATCCCGGTGAGCAGCGCCTGCACCAGTTGCTCGGCCATGTCCTGGTCGATCTGGTCATCCTGCTCGAACACCAGGTCGAGGATGCGATCGGTCAGCGCCAGTTCGCCGCTGGATGTCGGGAAAGGACGGCCGACTTCGATGTTGTCGCCCAGTACGGCGTAGATCTTGTGGGAAGGCACGACGACGTGCATCACCTCAAGCTCGCCGTTCTCGGGTGGAACCAGTTCCATGTAGAACGGCCGGGTCGAGCGGGTGATGGCGCACTCGCCCGCGTGAACGACATGGCGCCCGGCGGCATGGGCGATGCTCATGTGCCCGCGCCGCATGAACCAGAAGATCACCAGGTTCGTCTTGTCGTTGCGGATGTGCCCCCAGGACCGGCGGAACGCGAGCCCCGACCGCGACACTTCCTTGCAGATGGCATACTCGCCCGCGAGGCTCTTCTCGATGCGCACGTCGACGTTGTGCGACGACAAGGGCTTCAGATCGCCGTCGTAGTAATCCGCCTTGTTCCGGCCGCGGAACTCGAACCGCCGCGATTCGTGGTTAGCGGTCGTCATGTCGAATGCGAGCACAGGCATATTCTTATCCTTCTCCAGGAACGCTCTTACGGCGTGATGCCACGATAGAGTGCCTTCCGATCCGAGTCACGGTGTAAGGGGGCTCAGAAGGCGAACGACAGCTCCATACCGTACGTGCGCGGCTTGCCGACGACCGCGCCATTGTGGCCGAGCGCAACCGCCAGCTGCATGCCGCCCACGAAGTACTCCTCGCCCAGCAGGTTCTCGCCAAAGAGCGCCGCCGAGAAGTTCGATCCCATGATCTCCTTCCAGCTTAGCCGCCCGTTCACCAGCGCATAGCCGGGCAGGCGGGTGCGGGGCGACACACTTGCCGCGGCGTTCGAGAAGTACTGCCCCGATTGCGCATAGACCTCGCCTCGTAAGGTGATCTCGCCCGCATCCTGCGTGCCTGGCACGGTCAGTTCCGCCCATGCAGTGCCCGACGCTTTGGGCGTGTCGCCAACGGGGCCATAGGAATAAGTACTGCCGAACAGCTCCACCCGGTTCTTGGTGAAGTCGGCGTCCGTCAGTGCAAGCTGGCCGCCCAGCCTGAGCCAGTCCGCCGGGATGAGCGTTCCCTCCGCCTCGATGCCGCGCACGCGTTCTGCCGGCACGTTGGTGGTGAAGGCGATTGAGGCGAGGGGGCCTGCCGGGCCGTCTGGATCGGGGAATTCGACCCGTTGCACATCCTGGATCCACTGGTTGAACAGGGCCAGGCTCAGCGACGCGGGCCTGCCGAAGGCGCGACCGCTGAACTTGATGCCGCCTTCGATGTCCTGCGTCGTCTCCGACTTGAAGAAGTTGCTGCCCCCCAGCGTGACGATGCCGACTGGATCGAGCGTGCCGTTGTAGCCGCCGCTGCGGAAGCTCCCCCGCGTCTTGAGATAGAGCAGCAGATCGGGCGAGGGCTTGTACTCCAGGCCGACTTCCCAGCTCGGATCCTTGTAGGTGCGTTTCTGCTGGGGCGGGCCGAAGTTGTCCGAGCCGGCAAGCTGCACGCCGAAGACCCGCTCCCGCGTATAGCGCAGGCCTGCTGTCAACTTGAAGCCGGGCGCGCCGATCCGCTCCAGGTCGTAAGTACCCTGCGCATAGAGCGCGTCGGTGTAGTTCTTGATCCGGAAGTGGTTGATTGCATACGTCGGAAATCCGGGGTTCGGCGCAAGGTCGAAGTACGTCTGCGGATAGAGCGATCGGTTCTTCTGCCGCTGAAGGTACAGGCCAACGATGAACTCGAGCGCGCCATCGGCCGCTTCGCCCTGCAACTGCAGTTCTTCCGAATAAGATCGCAAGTCTTCGACGTTGCCGAACTCGCCCACTGCGGCATTCGCCGTCAGAATGGTCGCATAAGGCGCGCCGAGTTGGGGTTGCTGTGAGTCCGTATAGGAGTCGACCAGGCCGAAGATGTTGCGCAGGCGCAGCCCGGCGCCGAGGTCGACCTCAGTCGTGTTGGAGATATTCCAGTTCTCGCCGAAGTGGTTTGCACCGCTGGGGTGGTTGGTCCGGTAGGGACCCAAGCGCCTCTGCTCGTCGACATAGGCCAGCAAGCCAGGCGCATAGGCATTCGGGTGCGCCGCCAGGTATCGCGCCCAGGCACCGGGCCCCAGCACGGTGTCGAGCGTGGGGCCGAACAGCAGACCCGCGCTGCACGATAGCGTAAAGCCGTTGTTGGTCTCGCCACAGCCATAGACGCTGTAGGTGTACGAGGCGCCGGTGTTGGTGCCGCGGCTCTTGGCGTATTGCACGACCGTGGTGTTGACGATGTCGGGGGTCGGCTTGAGCGTCAGGGACAGCCGGCCACTCTCCCGGTTGATCTTGCCCAGGTCCTCACCTGTATACAGGTTCCGGATATAGCC
Organism: Novosphingobium sp. 9U; assembly: GCF_902506425.1. Taxonomy (NCBI): domain Bacteria; kingdom Pseudomonadati; phylum Pseudomonadota; class Alphaproteobacteria; order Sphingomonadales; family Sphingomonadaceae; genus Novosphingobium; species Novosphingobium sp. 9U. Next base: position 2,418,003 of record NZ_LR732469.1, read on the forward strand.
GTCGGCATAGGAGAGGTTGAACGCGCCGCGCAGCAGCACCTTGTCATCGACGAGCGGGATGTTGATCGCGCCTTCGGCCTCCCGCCGATCATAGTTGCCGTACCGGCCGCGCACGAAGCCTTCCAACGCATTCGTCGGTTTTGCCGAGGTGAACAGCACCGCGCCGCCGGTCGCGTTGCGGCCGAACAACGTGCCCTGGGGACCCTTGAGCACTTGCACGGATTGCAGGTCGAAGAAGCTGGACGAGCCGCTGACGGGCATCGGCACTTCGTTCAGGTACGTCACCACCGCGGACGGCGAGCCGCTGAAGATGTCGGCGCTCTGCCCCCGCAGCGAGTAGGTGAGCGAGTTGTTGCCCTGCGTCTGGCGGATGGTGAGGCCGGGAACGGTGCGTTGCAAATCGGCATCGGTGACGACTGCACGCGTCACCAGATCGTCGGAGCCCAAGGCCGTGATCGAGATCGGAACATCCGCGAGGCTCTCTTCACGGCGGCGCGCGGTGACGACGATCGGTTCCGAACCGTGATCATCGGCCACCCCGGCCTGAGGAGCGGCGCCGTCGTTCGCACCTCGCTGCGCGAACGCGGGCGATGCAGCCAATGCCAGAGCGGTGGCGAGTGCCGAGCCAACGCCAAACTTGCGCCCCGATCCGTTGCGGTTGAGCTTCACGTGATCCTCCCGGATTGCCCTTGCTGGGCATTCTCTTGTGCCGGGTCACCTTAAGTTGCCTCAGAGTGCCATGCCATGTCTGCACGAGCAGCCGGACGCGCCTGTGGGCGAGATGCCTCATCGGCCCCGCGCCGCTTTGCCCAGGACTGACATGGCACTTGCTCTTGTCTGTCAGCAGAATGCAATCGCTCCTTTTGGCTTGGCGGGCTGCTCCCGGCTGGGTCTATGTGGAGCGACAGGCCGTGCAGCTGGCGTCGACCCACTGCCCTGAGCCGCAGACGATCCAAGAGCGGAGTGGGATTGGGAATGGGCGAGCATACGGTCTTGGGTATGGGGTCGGTGCAGGACCCGACTGCGAGGCCGGTTGTCCTCATCACCGGCGCGAGTGCGGGCATCGGAGAGGCGATCACGCGACGTTTCGCGGCAGCGAATTACCGGATCGTCGCCATCGCGCGGCGTCCGGAGAAGCTCGCCGCCCTCGCGGACAGTCTGGCCGGGCAGGCCGAAGTCGCGACCCTTTCGCTCGATGTGGCCGAGCCGGACAGCGCGGCACGCGCCATCCGCTTTGCCATCGACACCTTCGGTCGGCTCGACTGCCTGGTGAACAACGCCGGATCAGGGCGCTGGGCTCCAGTTCACCAGACCGATGACGCGGCCATGGACGAGGTGATCGACATCAGCCTGAAGGCCACGTTCCGCTTCTGCCGCGAAGCGGTGCCGGTCTTGCGTCCCGGCTCGGCGATCGTCACCGTAGGTTCGACTTTCGGCCTCATCGGCGGACTGGACGGCGGCATCTATTGCGCGGTCAAGGCCGCCTTGGTGGGGCTGACCCAGACGCTCGCAGCGCAGTATGGGCCGCAGGGCATCCGCTCCAACCTGGTTGCGCCTGGCGTGATCAAAACGGACATGACCAAGGACTATTGGGACGCCCGCGGCTTTCAACGCTTGAACCACGAGATGACCCCCTTCGATCGCGAGGGTACGCCCGAGGACGTGGCCAATGCCGTGTACTTCCTGGCCTCGCCCGAAGGCAGCTACATCAACGGCCAGTCGATCGCTCTCGACGGTGGCTGGACCACCACCAAGTTCCTGGCGACCGACGCTCTGGTGTCGGATCGCGTTCCCCCGCAAGCGGCCAGCGCCGCGGTGAACGGCTAATCGGAGACACGACATGTCTGCCACTGACACCCAGACCGCACGGCAGTGCCCCGTCCCGCACGGATCGGACCTGCTGCAGGACGCCTCGCTGATCGACCCGGTCATCTCGGCACAGCCGACCGCCTATTACACCGCGATGCGCGAAGCGGACCCGGTCCACTATGACGAGAAGCTGGGCATGTACCTGATCTCGCGCTACGAGGACATCCAGACGGTTCAGCGCGATCCCATCACCTACTCGGTCGAGCATGGCTACAAGGCGCAATATGCCGCCGGGTTCTTCGCGGAGTTCCAGGAAATCCTGGAACGGGAAGGGCAGGGCTTCTTCCCAGACGCCATCATGTCCGATCCGCCCTATCACACGCGTATCCGCAAGCTGATGGACAATGCGTTCTCCGCCCATCGCGTGCGTCAGCTGGAGCCGCTGATCGAGGACATCGTTCGCGAGAGTATCGACGAGTTCGTCGACCGCGGCGAGTGCGATGGCGTGAAGGACTTCGGTGTTCCCGTCACCATCCGCGTGATCTGCAAGCAGCTTGGCATCGAGGTCTACGATGCGGAGAAGATCCAGCGCTGGTCGCACGCGGTGACCCAGCAGATCGGTCGCATGCAGGACCGCGAGCAGATGGTCGAGAACGCCCGCGAGATTTGCGATCTGCAGAACTTCCTGATCGCGCAGATCCGCGACCGTGAGGCGAACCCGAGGGAGGACATGATCTCCGATCTCGTCCACGCGCGGGCTGAGGGCGAGGAGAACCCGACGCTGACCTTCGCGGAAGTGGTCTCGCTGGTCCGCGCGCTGATGATCGCGGGCAATGAGACGACCGCGACGGCGATGTCGAACCTCCTCTACATCCTCGCCACCCAGCCCAAGGTCGCGCAACTGCTGCAGGATGCGGCGGACGATGATCGCCTGCTCGGTCGCTTCGTCGAGGAACTGCTGCGGATCGAGCCGCCGGTGCGCGGCCTCTCGCGCATGACGACCAAGGAGGTCGAACTGGGCGGCAAGACCCTGCCCAGCGGCGCACACTTGCTGCTGATGTATGCCTCCGCGAACGATCAGGATGACGTCTTCGCCTGCCCGCGCGACTTCGACATGGAGCGCAGCAATCTGGGCCGCCACGTGTCGTTCGGCGGTGGTCCGCACCGCTGCATCGGATTGTCGCTGGCACGCATGGAGATCCGCGTCGCGGCGCGTGAGGTGATCCGCAAGCTCCAGGACATCAAGCTGGCGGTCCCGGTCGAGGAGTTGCGCTACCTGCCCACGGTCGCCACCCACTCGCTCGCGAGCCTGCCGATCACGTTCACGAAACGGGCATAGTCCCCGCGCGTGCCGGATCGCAGTTGAACCCAAGGAAAGAGCGAGATTTGAGTCAGGAACTGGCAGGCAAGGTGGCGATCGTCACCGGTGCGGCGTCCGGGATCGGGCGCGCGACCGCGGAACTGTTCGTGGCGGAAGGCGCCCGCGTGGTCATCGCCGACATCAACGATGGGGCTGGCGAGGCAACGGCTCGCGAACTGGGTGATGCCGCGTTCTACCATCGCGCGGATGTCGGCGTGGCGGAAGACATCGACGCCCTGGTGGCGGCCGCCGTCGATCGGTTCGGCGGCTTGCACGTGATGTTCAACAACGCCGGCGTGTCCTGCAAGCCCAGCGTGAACTTCCTCGACGACGAGTTGCCGGATTTTGCGCGGGTCATGCAGGTCAACGTGCTTGGAGTGATCTGGGGGACGCAGCGCGCGGCCCGGCATATGGCCCGCAATGGCGGCGGTTCGATCATAAACAACGCTTCGATCGCCGGGCTTATCCCGGGTCTGGCCATGCTTGCGTACCGCACGTCGAAGGTGGCGGCGATCCACGCCAGCAAGTCGATGGCGATTGACTTGGCCCAATACGGTATTCGGGTGAATTGTCTGGCGCCAGGGCATATCCCGACCGATCTCAACGCGTTCGCGCCTCCTGGCGCCACCGTGCAGCAGGCCGAGCGGATCCAGGTGGCGATGAAGCCGGTCTGGGACGCCAACAAGCCGCTCAAGCGCCAGGGCGTGCCCCACGACGTGGCCCAGGCGGCGCTGTTCCTGGCCGGCGATCGTGCGGCGCAGATCACCGGCACCGTGCTCGCAGTTGACGGCGGCATCTCGGCAGGCGACCCTGTCAATCACTTCAAGGAGCTGATGGACGCGCGCGCCTCGGCCATGGCGGACGGAGAGTAAGCAGAAAATGGGTGTTACGGTCACTTTCGTGGAGGAAGATGGGACGGAACGGACGTTCGAGGACGTGAGCACGGCGCAGTCGCTGATGGAAGTCGGCCGCACCAACAGCGTCGCCGGCATCCTGGCTGACTGCGGTGGCGCCTGCGCTTGCGCGACGTGCCACGTCTACGTCGATGATGCCTGGATGGAGAAGGTAGGAGCACCGGACGCCATCGAGGAAGAAATGCTGGATCTCGTATCCGAGTTCTACAAGTCGAATAGCCGCCTAGCCTGTCAGATCAAGCTGAGCGCCGAACTCGATGGTCTCAAGGTGGCAGTGGCGCCGACCGGCTACTGAACGCCCGCAAGCAATCCATCGCGCGCCACGCCGCCGCTCAAGCAGCGACCTGTCGGTGTGGCGGCGCTGCCGTTTCCGTTTCGAGCCGTGCCAGCAACTCTGCCAACTGCTTGCGGTAAGCGGCGACACCCGCTTCCTTGACCGGACCGAAGCCGGCGACCAGCGCCGCAGCGTCGGCGATCTCGGTGCAGAGTTCCAGGTTCTCCTGCGTTGCGCGATCGGCAACGGACAGGATCAGCGCCCGATACTCGCCGATGAGCGCGCGCTCCATGCGGCGTTCCGCAGTCATGCCGAACACGTCGAGCGGCGTCCCGCGCAGCCCCTTCATCCTTGCGAGCAATCCGAAGACGGGAAAGATCCAACGCCCCATCGCGATCTTGCGCGGGCGCCCGGTCTTGAGGTCCTTGCGGAAGGCGAGCAGCGGCGGAGCCAGGTTCACTTCGATCTTGTAATCGCCGTCGAACTGGGCGGCGACGCCCGCCTTGAACTCGGGCGCGCTATAGAGGCGCGCGACCTCGTACTCGTCCTTGTACGACATCAGCCGCGACAGCTGCGCGGCGACTGCCATGAGGAAGGGTTCAGCCGCCTCGACCTTGCGGGCACTGAGCCGTGCCGTGACGTCATCGAGGAACGCACGATACTGCGCCGCGTAGTTTTCGCTCTGGTAGCCTGCGAGATGCCGGCTGCGGCTCTCGACCGTCGCGGGCAGGTTCTCTGGTTCGGGCAGGGCGGGGTCGAGCTGGGCGAAACGCTCCATCTCATCGGGAAACGCCGCGGCGATCCGACCCAGGGTCAGCGCAAGCAGGTTCGCCTCCACGGCCGTGCCGTTGAGCCGGACTGCTTGTGTGATCGCATCGATCCCGATCGGCAGAAGCCCGGTCTGCGCTGCGTAGCCGACCATCAGCAGATTGGTGAAGATCGTGTCGCCCATCAGCTTGGCGGCGAGCGCGTTGGCGCGCACCAGAGCGATGTTCTGCCCCTCGACCCGGCGGCTGATGGCGGGAACGAAGGCGGCGGCGCGAAAATCCAGGTCCTTGCGCGTCTGGAACTCACCCGTCGGCACCACGTCTTCGTTGGCGATCACGTGGCTGTCAGCGCGCACGGTCTTGGCGACGTCCGGGCCGGCCGCGACGACGAGGTCGCAGGCGATCAGCAGGTCCGCTTGGCCGACGCCTAGTCGTGCGCTGGGGATCCGCTCGGCATCGTCGGCGAAGCGGATGTGGCTCATCACGCCGCCGCCCTTCTGGGCCATGCCGGTCATGTCGAGTACCTTGGCGGCCTTGCCTTCGATGTGCGCCGCCATGCCGAGCACTGCGCCGACGGTCAGCACGCCGGTGCCGCCGATGCCGGTCACCAGCATGGCATAGCTGTTGGACACGTCGACGATGCGAGGGTCACGCAGCCTGGCGATTAGCGGCTCCAGCGCCCCAATGTCAATCGCGCGCTTGGCGATCCTGGCACCCCGTACGGTGACGAAGGAGGGGCAGAAGCCTTTGACGCAGCTGTAGTCCTTGTTGCAGTTCGACTGATCGATCGCACGCTTGCGGCCGAACTCGGTCTCGAGCGGCGTGATGCTGACGCAATTCGATTGACGCGAGCAGTCGCCACAGCCTTCGCAAACGGCGGGGTTGATGTAGAGCCGCATGTCCGGATCGGGGTAGTTGCCGCGCTTGCGGCGGCGGCGCTTCTCATTGGCGCAGGTCTGCTCGTAGATGATGGCGGAGACGCCCTTCACCTCGCGCAGCTCGCGCTGCAGCGCGTCGAGGCGATCGCGTTCGAGAACGCGGACTTCGGCAGGAAGCTTGCCTGCCCATTTCTCCGGCTGGTCGCTGACCATGACCACTGGCGTCACACCCTCGGCGATTAACTCCGCGACGATCTGGTCGGGCTGGATGTTGCCCTCCAGGGGCTGGCCGCCGGTCATGGCCACTGCATCGTTGTAGAGGATCTTGAAGGTCACGTTAGTTTTGGCGGCCAGCGCCGCCCGGATCGCTAGGATGCCGGAATGGGCGTAGGTGCCGTCGCCCATGTTCGAAAAGACGTGCTCGGTTTCCGTGAAATGCTGCGCGCCGAGCCAGGGCAGACCTTCGGCGCCCATGCCCACGACGTTCATCGTCCGGCGCTCGGGCATGAAGGCGGCGAGACCGTGGCAGCCGGTGGCGCCCATCGCCAGGCTGCCATCGGGCACGTTCGTGCTGGTGTTGTGCGGGCATCCCGAGCAGAAGTAGGCGGGCCGAACGGCGCCGGCCGGAGCGATGGCGGCGGACTCCATGGTCGCCAGCCGCTCACCAGCAGCGCGGGTAGGGGCATCGAGAACGCCAAGGCCATCCAGACGGGAGACGATCGTCCGGCGCACGAGGCCGGCGTCCAACACGTTGTCGAGCGGCAGGAGCACGCGTCCCTGCTCGTCGCGCTTGCCGACGATCGTGGGGCGAGCGCCAGGCATGGCGAAGAGCGCGGAGGCAAGCTGCTCTTCGATGACCGGGCGCTTTTCCTCGACGACCAGGACCTCGCGCGCGCCGGCGCAGGCGCTGCGCAGGAAGTCCTGATCCATCGGCCAGGTCATGCCCAGCTTGACCAGCGATATCCCGAGCACGCGGCAGCGCGCTTCGTCCAGGCCGAGCGCCAGAAGCGCCTCGCGCACGTCGAGATAGGCCTTGCCGGCGGTCAGGATGACGAGGTTGCGCTGCTCGGGCGCGATCACCACGCGGTTGAGCCCGTTGGCCCGGGCGAACTGTACCGCAGCCGGTAGCCGCTCGTTCACCACCAGGGATTCCTGCACCAGCGGCGGCAAGCTGCGGCGGATGTTGAGCTGTGCGCCAAGCGGCAGTTCAGGGTGTACGATGGAGATTTCGGGCAGCGTCACCGAGGAGGTCAGGTCGAGGGTGTCGGTCACCGCCTTGAGGCTGACGTAGAGGCCGCTGAAGCGCGACATCTCCCAGCCGAGCAGTCCGTAGGCGATGATCTCTTCGGTCGTGGATGGCGCCAGGATCGGCAGGAAGCCGGCGATCAGCGTGTGCTCGGACTGGTGCGCGGAGGCCGAGGATTTCGCCGCATGGTCGTCACCCGCGACGACCAGCACGCCTCCCTTTTCGTGCGTGCCCTCGAAGTTGGCGAGCTTCAGCGCCTCGCAGGCGCGGTCGACGCCCAGGCCCTTGGCGTACCACATCGCGAAGACGCCTTCGAAGCGCGATTTGCCGAACCAGTGCACCTGTTGCGCGCCGCGCAGGCTGGTAGCGGCAAGCTCCTCGTTGAGGCCCGGCTCGAAATGGATGTCGTGCGCATCGAGCAGTATCTTTGCGGCCCACAGTTGCGCATCGAGAGTGGTGATCGGCGATCCGCGGTAGCCGGTGACATAGCCGCCGGTCTTCAGTCCGGCGGCACGATCGCGCCGCGCCATATCGAGCGGCAGGCGAACGAGCGCCTGCATCGAAGTGAGGAACACTCGCCCGGAGGTCTGCTCCAGGCGATCCTGCAATGTCACGACGGTTTTGGTCACGGGCTACCTTGAGCGCAGCGCTCGCGCGGGCGCTAGGCACAGCGTGTCCGCTAGCCATGGCGGACAAGTGTGCCTTCCGTTCGGGTCACCATTCCGGCTTGTAGGGCTCCATCGCCATGTACTTGTCGACTGCGGCCTCGAAGTGGCGAATCCGGATTTCCTGGTAGTTGGCGAGCGTAATGCCGGGCTTGGCGCTGGCTTCTAGACCCTCTTGCTGGGCGTAGAGGTTGTCCGTGTCCTGGTCGAGGATGCGACCAAAGCCCGGGTCCATGCCCTCCGCCTCCGCGAACGACTGGTCGTCGTCGAGGATCTCGACCTCTGCGGTCTCGGGCCGCGGTCCATCCTTGGGGATCGGCCGCATGAACATGACTTCGTAGATGCACCGCCGGTGATCGCGCGCGTCCGGGCGGAAGCGGTAGAGCATCGGCAGCGAGATACCCGGGAAGACGTAGAGGTTCGGGAACATCGTGTAGGAGTATGTGTCCAGCAGCTCGGTGTCGGACACGTGGCTGAGGTCGGTGTTTGCCGCCTGCTCGAACATCGACCGGAACATGTCCGCGACCACCTGCCGGGCGCGCTCGCCCTCTTTCAGTTGCGGCTTGGCACCACCCATTGCGGAGCTATCGCCCATCGTGAAGTTCTCGATGATGTCCTGCTCGGTGTACTTGCCCTCCAGCATCGGACTGACTACGCCGAGCGTCGAGATGAATCGGTTCACGTGCTCGCCGTAGACATCGTATTGCGAGTTCACATCGCCATTGGCAGGTTGAACCTGCGGGTGGGTGTCGCCGACGTGGTAGGCCTCTTGGAACGCCTCGACGGTCAACTTCCAGTTGGCCGGATAGCTCTTCTGCACGTGCAGGTAGATATACCGGTCTTCCAGCCGCCATGCCGCAAAGTGCTTCATGATCTCGGGGCCGAAGTACTCCGCCAGCGGTGGCGCGTTCGGGTCCATGTTGATGAATACGAAACCGCCCAGCACTTCGACCCTCGCATCCGGCAGTCGCATGCGCTCCTTGTCGACATGCGCGAAGTCCCACTGGCATGGGATGGTCTTATTGGTGCCATCGAGGTTCCAGCTCCAGCCGTGGAACGGGCACTTGATCTGGTTGCCAGAGCCCGTCGTGTTGGACGGCTTCAGCTTGGTGCCGCGATGGAGGCAGGCGTTGAAGTGCGCCTTGATCTCGTTCTCGGCCACGCGCGTGACGATGAAGCTGTAGGGACCGATGTCGTAGACGTAATAATCGCCGACTTCGGGAATGTGCTCCTCGCGGCAGGCCATCTGCCAGGTGCGCGTCCACAGCCGATCGAATTCCTTCTTCTGGAACTCGGGATCGACGTAGCGGTCCTTCGAAACGTCCTGACTGCCCAGGTACTCGTAAGATTCCGAACGGGCCCACTCCGGAGCGGGCACCTTGTCGCGGGCGATAATTTCCTGGGTGCTTTCCGCAGGGCAGCGCGCCTCTCCCAATACGGCAGGCTTGGGCGCGATGGTGCCGGTCTCGAAATTCATCCCACGTTCTCCAGGTTCCGCGCGGCCGCGGGTTTGGTGACCCTGCTGGCGCTCTCATTCTTGTGGATCTGCCCGTCCTTCATGATCAGGACGAGCTTGGAGTGGTCTGACAGCACGGCGACATCCGCCAGAGGATTGCCGTCCACCAGGATCATGTCGGCCAAAGCCCCGTCGGTCAGGGTGCCGAGATCGCCTTCGGGGCGCATCGCCAGCCCACCATTGCGCGTGGCGCATACGAGGGCGTCGGCCGGGCTGTAGCCGTAGTACTCGACGAAGAACTGCAGGTCGCGGGCCTGCTCGCCCTGCTTGCTCCAGCCGAAGCCATAGTCGCCGCCGATCAGGTGGCGCACGCCGCGCTTGCGTAGCTCGGTGTGCGTGCGGATGGAGTTCTCCATCAGCTCGGGAATGTTCATGTAGCCGCCGACCTCAGGCGTAAGCCCGTGTGCCGAAGCCTCGCCCTGGAGGATTTGGTGGAACAGACCAACGGTCGGCACGATGAAGATCCGATCCCGGGCCTCCTCCATCATGTCGAGCAGTTCGTCGTCCGAATACTCGCAATGGAACAGGCCGTCCACGCCAGCCCGAATGCACGCCTTCGATCCCTCGATCGAGCGGGTGTGCGCATTGATCTTGCGGCCATAGGCATGCGCCGTCTCCGCAGCGACGCGAATTTCCTCGAAGGTCATCGGCGTGGTATGGCCTGGCGTCGAGGGGTAGAACGGGTCGCCGGATACATCGAGCTTGATGTTGTCCACGCCCTCGCGGCAGTGCAGCCGTACCGCGCGACGCATCTCCTCCACGCCGTCGACGATGGTGGCCGGGCCACCGCTGCGAGGATCATGCTCCTTACCCTCGTCACCCATCGCCCCGGTGACGCTGATCTCCAGCCCGCCGGCGCGGATGCGGGGGCCGGGCAGGCGTCCGGCGTTCACCTCGTCACGCACCGCAACCGCCAGCCGCAGCTTGGCTTCGGAGGCGCCATAGGCACTGGTAAAGCCGGCATCGAGCAGCGCCTTGGCGCCCCGTGCGGCGGTGAACACCTGCTGCTCTGGCGATGGGGTGATCAGATCCTCGGTACGCGTGACGTTCTCGAACGAGAGGTGAGCATGCCCTTCGGTCATGCCCGGCATGAGGAACAGTCCGGTGCCATCGACGATCTCGGCCCCGTCCTGCGCAAGGCCGCCCGAACCGCGGGATACGGAGCGGATGCGGTTGCCTTCGATGAGCACGTCACCGGCAAACGGATCGCCGCCGGTCGCGTCCCAGATGCTGGCGCCCCGGATCATTATGCTGCCCATTGGACCGGCCCTCTCTACCATTCGCCTTGCAGCATTTCGCTTTACTGCTTCCCGAGCGCGCGCCCGATGACGTGATATGCACCGCGACTTGTCTGCCCATGCCAGTGGGCGCCGGCGGTGTTGTTCCGGGTCGGGCGCTCCGGCACCTCACCGCATGCAGACCCCGGAGAGCCCGCCATGATCAGAGGAATCCACCATGTCTCGATCCACGTTCACGACCTGGATCGGATGATCGCTTTCTATAGGGATGCGTTCGGGTTCGAAGTGGTGGGCGAACAGTTCAGCTGGAAGGATGAACCTGTTCTCGACAGCCTGATCGACGTGAAAGGCTCCGCGGCGCGAGGCGCCATGCTGCGGGCCGGCAGCTGCTACATCGAAATGTTCGAGTTCCAGGCGCCGCAGGGCAGGACAGAGCCTTCGACGCCATACGACAAGGGCTACACCCACTTCTGCGTGGACATCGCCAGCGACATCGAAGGCGAGTACGAGCGTCTGAAAGGCCTCGGCATGACCTTTGGCGCGCCCGCTCCGATCGACATGGGCCACGTGAAATCGGTCTACGGCCGCGATCCGGAAGGCAATGTGATCGAGCTGCAGCAGACCGCCGAACATTGCGACTTCCGCCTCGACATGCTCCCGGTAACGGAGTGATCGGGGGCGCAATCGGATGAGCGGTTCGGGCACACTGACGGCGGAGGCGATCGACCACGCGCGCGGGGACGACACCGGCATCCTGATGCCTGCGCACGAAGCGGCGTTCCGTCGTGGCGGCGAGGCTTTCCTGACCGAGGCGTTCCGCGCGTTCGGCTCGATCTCGCCAGCGAACAGCGTGACGCGGATCGTTCGGCTGGACCCGTGCCCAGGTGGAAGTACCGGGCACAAGCTGTTCCTGTCGGTCGAGTACGCTTTTGACCAGCCGGGCCTTGCGCGTGATCTCTTCGTCAAGTTCTCGCGCGATTTCGCCGACAGCCGGCGCGACCATGCCCGCTACGAGATGGAGAGCGAAGCCCGCTTCGCGCCGGTATCTCGCGCGCCAAATTTTCCGATCCGCGTGCCGACTGCGTACTTCGGCGACTTTGAGCATGCGAGCGGCACCGGATTGCTCATCACCGAGCGAGTGGCCTTTGGTCGGGACGGGATCGAGCCGCAGCACGAGAAATGCTGCGATCACCGGATCGACGATCCGCTGCCCTACTATCAGGCGCTGATCACGGCTCTCGCGCGCCTCGCCGCGGCGCACAAGGCAGGGCAGCTCACGGACGATATCGAGCAGCGTTTCCCCCTGGACCTCGACAAGGCGGGGCCCGATCCGATCGCGTACGACGAGGCGGCGCTGCGCAAGGTGGTAGATGGCGGGCGGCAGTTCGCGCTCGATCTGCCGCAGCTACTACCGTCCGAGCTGCGAGCGCCCGAGCTCTACGACCGCGTTCTGGCCCATGCCTTGCGGATCCGCGAGCATGGCACTCGGCTGACCGAATACCTGGTCGCCGATCGCGACCTTGTTGCCCTGTGCCACTGGAACGCGCACATCGACAACGCGTGGTTCTGGCGAGACGGGCAGGGCGTGCTCCAGTGTGGTCTGATGGACTGGGGCCGGGTGTCGCAAATCACCTTCGGCGCGGCCCTGTGGGGCTGCCTCAGCGCGGCGCACCTGGACATCGCCAGCAACGATGTCGATGGGCTGATCGCCCTGTTTGCCGACCAATATCGGGTGCATGGCGGACCGGTCGTCGAGGCGGATCGGCTGAAGCAGCACTTCTTCGTCCACGTCGCAGTCATGGGCGTTGCTCGCGTGCTGGCTTTACACAAAGCCGTACGGCTGCGCGTGCCGGGTGCGTCGCAGGCCAGCGGTCCGCTCGACCCGCAAATCGTCGACGACGAGGGCGCGCGCACCGTCCTGCACATCTACACGGTCCTGCTCACGCTCTGGTCCAAGTCGGACTTCCAGCATGCGCTCGATGGCGTGCTGGACGCAGCGAGCGAAGAGGTCAGCCGCTGAAGAACTCGGCCAGCATGGGCGTGAGCAGGGGCCAGCGCTCGAACCGGCCGCGGCGGTTCGCCGGGTCCATCGGGAAAGTCGACACGTAGTTCCACTCGTCCTCGCGCCATGGGGGCTCGACCATCGTGGAGTTCGGCAGCAGCTCGTGCACCCATTCGGAGGTGCGCCGCGTATGTGCCATGTCGCTCTTGCCCGAACGGAAGGTCATGACCGGCATTGTCAGGGCAGCGAAGTCCTGCGCACTCAGGCCCGGCATCGGAGTATCGTCACGGTAGCCGAAAGCCTGGGCCCAGCGCTGCATGGTCTCGATGAAGGTGTCGGCGTCCTGCGCCAAAAGGATGTCGCGGATCTTCGGATTGCGCGCGATCTGGTCGGCCCAGCTTGGCAGCTGCACCACCGCTTCCATGCCGCCCCTCGATGCTGCGGTGATCTGGTCACCGCAGTAGAACCAGGCGAGGCCGGCCAAGCCGACCGGACCGCCGCTCAGCCACCAGATCGCGATCTTGCGCACGTTCTGCGGCATGCGCGCGGCCGCCATCAAGGTCACCCGCGATCCGGCCGAGCCCCCGGCCATGCGGATATCCTTCAGGTCCAGCGCTTCGATCAGTCCGACCAGAGCCTGCGCGTTCATCACCGACTCCGATGGCGCGGTAAAGGCGATGTCCGAAGCGCCGCATCCGGGGCGGTCCCACAACAGCACGCGATACCCCGCTTCGGCCAACTGGGCGCCCAGTTCGGGCACTCCCGCCGTGTCGCGCGCGTAGCGGCCGCCCGGTGTGATCACCAGCGGCGGCGCACCTTCGTCACCGATCAGCTCATAGTCGAGCATCAGGCCGTCGACTTCGATCTTCGCCAAGGGTGATCTCCGCTGTTCTGGAACGTCAGGCCATGGCGTCGGCGTTCACCGGCTCCACGGGCGTGGTCTCCCAGCGGCCCAGCTTGTAGTCGCCGGCGATGGTCGTGCGATACATCAGCCGCTCCTCGTCCGGGTTGTTGCCCGAGACACAGTGGAGCATGCGGGTGTTGTCCCAGATCACCATGTCGCCCTCGCTCCATTTGTGGTGATAGCTGCAGCTTGCGCCGATGCGGTTGATTTCCTGGCAGACTGCTTCGAGCAGCTCGTCACCCTCGGCAGTCTCGTTTTCGACTAGCCCTTCCGCCATGTAGGCCGAGACGTGCAGCACCTTTTCGCCTGTCGGGCGGGCCCAGACCGCCGGGTGGATGGCGCGAGACATCTTGGCGACCTGCTCATAGAACGAAGCGGGGATCGGCTTGGGCTCGACCATGCGGTACTGCGCCGGCTTGCCGAACTTGAGCTGGTCGTATTGGGTCGCGAGCTTGTAGACCACTTCGGTGCCCTCGATCCGAACCCGGAGATCTTCGGGGAACATCCGGTAGAGCGCGACACCGTCCAGAAAGCCGGTGATGCCGCCTTCCTCGACGCGTTCGACCGAACGCAGCACGCCGGCGCGGTTCAGTTCGTCGTTATAGCAGTGATCGAAGTGCCACGGCAGCCAGTGGGAAAGCTGCTGGCCATCGACTTCGACGATGCCCTGGCCGCGGCGGCTGCGGATCTCGATCACGCCGGGCAAGCGGCTGGAATCGACACGGCTAACCGCCTTTACCGGGTGTTCCTTGAGCGGACCGAAGCAGCTGCTGATCGCGAGCTGCATCTCGTCCGTCTGTTCGACATCCTCGAACACGATCATGCCGTGCTCGATAAAGAGATCATCGATCTGCTTGCGAACGGCCGGGTCATCCAGCTGTGCTCTATCGAGTTTGCCGATCCGGATGCCGAAGGTCAGCCCTTGCTGCAGAGGCTCCACTGTAAAGGCCTTAGAGTCGGACATACGACACTCTCCTTGCACTCGCCACCTAAGTGTGTCACATAGTAACACGTTGTGTTGTATAGTAACACGCATACAGGAGTGCGGTAGTGCCGGTCAAGCGCGGTTCGAGTGGTCGGCGCATGCTGGAAGTCTTCGAAGCCGTCGCGGCTTCGCAGCCCATTGGCGTGAGCGCCTTGGCCCGCTTGCTTGAAGCCGACAAAAGCGCGGTGCAGCGCGATCTCATGACCTTGGCGGACGCCGGCTGGATCCGCGCGGCTCAATCGGGGTGGGAGTTGACGCCGCGTATCCTGACACTCGCGCGCACGCCGCACTCCAGCAACGATCTGCGGCAGCGTGCGCGCCCGGTTCTCGAAGCCCTGCGATCTTCTACGGGCGAGACGACCTATCTGACGGTGCCCGATGGCGAGAACTTCGTCGTCATCGACGCCCTGGAAAGCCCGCAGGTGCTGCGTACGGTTCCACCAATCGGTCTGGTCGTGCCCACGCGCGGCAGCGCGACCGCGCGCGCCGTGCTACCCTACATGGGCGCAGCCGAGCAAAGACGCTTGCTGGGAGCGGACCCGACGAAGGAACTGCTCGACCAGTTCGCCCACACGCGCTTGCTAGGCTTCGCCGTGAACGACGGCGATATCGTGGCCGGCGCCGTCGCCATCGCATCTGCTATCCTGGACACGGGCGATCGTCCGCTCGGAGCCTTGGTGGTCACAGCCCCGGCCGAACGGCTCGATCAAGAACGACGAGAGCGCATCGGCTTGCAACTGGTCGAGGCGGTGCGGACACTGGGAAGTGAGATGTGATGCCGGACTGTCCGGTGTAGGCCTGCGCGTACCGGTTTCACCCGTCGTGTCTGGCCGGCGAGCGAACATGACGGCGAGCCAGCGACGCAACGTCGTTTACCCCTGCAAGCGCCAGGGTGCGCTCGAACTCTTCGGTCAACAGCGTCAGCACGCGGTCTACTCCTGCCTCTCCGCCTGCCGCGAGGCCATAGAGATAAGGGCGACCGATCGAACAGGCGGTTGCGCCCAGTGCGATTGCTTTGACGATGTCCGAACCGCGCCGGATGCCACCGTCGCAGATGACGTCGGGTGCATCGCCCACGGCCTCGCGCACGGCGGCAATCTGATCGACGGGTGCGGGTGCGCCGTCCAGCTGGCGGCCGCCATGATTGGAGACGATCACGCCGGTCGCTCCTGACGCGACCGACCGGCGAGCGTCCTCGGGCGTCATCACGCCCTTGATGGCGAGCGGACCGTTCCACTCGCCTGCTAGCCACTCGACATCGCGCCAGCTGACGGATCGGTCGAACTGCCCTCCGATATAGTCGAAGAGGCTCATGGGACCTGACGCCAGCGCATCCACCTTGTGGCTGACGTTCGCGAGGTCGAACTTAGATCCTGTCAAGGCGGGAATGGACCAGGAGGGGTGGAGCGCGAAGCTGAGCATGGATCTAAGGGTAAGCTTGGGAGGCAGCGACAGCCCGCTCACCCGGTCGCGCTCGCGATTGCCGGCGACCGGCGTGTCGACAGTGAGTGCGAGACCGTGGAAGCCCGCGTCCCTGCAGCGGGCCACGAACTCGGCGGTGAGGCCGCGATCCTTGAAGATGTAGATCTGGAACACCTTCGGCCCGGCGTAGGCTTGCGCCAGATCCTCGAGCCGGGTCGTGCCCATGGTCGACAAGCTGTAGATGAGCCCGTGCCGTTCCGCGGCCTTTGCGACCGCAAGCTCGGCATCGCCGTGAAACATGCGGGTCAAACCCGTCGGCGACAGCATCAGCGGCCAGCGCGAGGGTTGGCCGAAGATGGTGGTGCCCGTCCGGATCGCCGACACGTCGTTCAGCACGTCGGGCAGAAGCTCGTAATGTGCGAAGGCATCGACGTTGCGCCGCAACGAGACTTCATCGTCAGCGCCGCCATCGATGTAGTCGAAGATCGGCCGTGGCAAACGGCGCCGGGCCATCAGCCGGATGTCGGCGACATTGTTAGCACGTTGAAGCTGCGTCAGGTGCGATCCCCTTCGATCATGATGCCGGCGACCTGCATAACGCCAAGCGAAATTTTACACTTTGGAGGCGCCATCGGCGATCGTTTCGGGTGTGCAATGCGGCTAGAAGAATATGCCCGGTGATCGGGACTGTGCCACGGCAGGTCAGCAACGCGGTGCCCGCGCCGGACCAACGGGAGCGAGGCCACCTGCCGTTTTCCGGCCCTTACTCGCACATGGTTGCGTGTGCCGGCGACCAGCGCTACTTGGCGGCATTCGCTTGGACCCGGTGAGACTCCGGGTGGCTATTCCGGCCGCCAATCCGCCGGACAACGCACCTGCATCCGACATCATGCCCCGGCGGCACAACGGTTGCTGTGAATGCGGATCAATACATGAACACCCAATCCCTTTCTCGCTATCGTGCCGAGTGGTTCGATGGCGCGCATGCCGCCCGGCGTGACATCCTGGCCGGTATGGTCGGCACCTTCGCCCTCATTCCCGAAGTCATCGCGTTTTCGTTCGTCGCCGGCGTGGACCCCGAAGTGGGTCTGTTCGCCTCCTTCGTCATCGGCATTGTCATCGCATTCGCGGGAGGACGGCCGGCGATGATCTCTGGAGCAGCCGGCTCGGTCGCCCTCGTGGCTGCCGCGCTCGTCCATGCTCACGGGCTGTCGTACTTGCTGGCGGCGACGCTACTCGCCGGCGTCTTGCAGATCGTCTTCGGCCTGCTGAAGCTCGACGTGCTGATGCGCTTCGTTTCCCGGTCGGTGCGGACGGGCTTCGTTAACGCTCTGGCGATCCTGATCTTCTCGGCGCAGATGCCACAGATGCTGGGTGTGGCGTGGCAGACCTATGCCATGATCGCTTTGGGGCTCGCCATCATCTACCTCCTGCCGAAATTGACCTCGGCGATCCCGTCCCCGCTCATCTGCGTCGTCGTGCTGACGGTCATCAGCGTCGTTTTCCCCATGCCGTTGCGCGTGGTCGGCGACCTTGGACGACTGCCTGGCTCGCTGCCTTCTCTGGCATGGCCCCAGGTTCCGATCGACATCGCCACCCTGACGATCATCGCTCCTTACGCGTTCGCGATGGCCGCGGTAGGATTGTTGGAATCGATGATGACCGCCCGTGTCGTCGACGACCTGACGGAGAGCACCAGCTCGAAGGCACGGGAGTGCACGGGCCTGGGTCTGGCCAATGTTGCGGCCGGGCTGTTCGGTGGCATCGCCGGGTGCGGGATGATCGGGCAGACGGTCGGCAACGTGCGCTATGGCGGCCGTGGCCGCTTGTCGACCCTGGTCGCCGGAGTGTTTCTGCTGATCGTCATGGTCCCGCTGCGTCCATGGGTCGCGCAAGTGCCGGTGGCGGCCCTAGTCGCGATCATGATCATGGTGTCGGTCAGCACCTTCTCCTGGGGATCGCTGCGCGACCTTGCACGCCATCCTAAGGTCTCCGGTGTCGTCATGCTGGCGACGGTGGCGGTCACCGTGGCGACGCACGACCTCTCGGCCGGGGTCGCCGTCGGCGTCCTTCTGAGCGGTGTGTTCTTCGCATTCAAGGTCACCCGGCTCATGGCCGTGCACGTCGAGTACGATCCTTCGAGCGACACCCGCATCTACACGGTGTCGGGACAGGTCTTCTTCGCCAGCGCCGAGATCTTCGCCGATCGCTTCGACCTTCGCGACCCGGCACGGCGCGTCCTCATCGACCTGACGAATGCGCACTTGTGGGACATCACAGCGGTCGGCGCGCTCGAGGATGTCACCTCGACCATGCGCCGCCATGGCATCGAGGTCGAGGTCGTCGGCTTGAACGAGGCGAGTGCCGTCCTCGTGGACCGCCACGCACCGCTGCTGCGGCAGCCGGCGACCTGAATGCCTGGCGGCTCCCGGGTAATCGCAGAAGCTACCTCGATGCCTGGAAGCAGGTCATCGCACGCTTCAGGGGATCAGTCGCTCAGCCCGCAGCCGCTCGAACAACGCGAAGAACGCATCATCGGTCGGCTGATATGCAGTGAAGCCCAGCCGCCGGCTCTTGCTCATGTCGGTGACCACCTCGATCGGCCGGCCAAGGTCGGCGTCGGTGTGCCAAGGTGAGGCAAGGCGGCCGAGATCAGGTTCGGCCAAGCCCTCGCGCAAGGCGATCTCGCGCCACAGTGCGGCGTCCTCCGCCATCTGCTGCTCGAGCGGACGAACGGTGCCGTCGAACGGCGCCGCTTCTACCTCGAACCATCGGGCGATGCGCTCCCACATCCATTGCCAGCGGAAGATGTCGCCGTTGACGACGTTGAACGCCTGATCGTGCGCTGTCTCTGTCTCCGCAGCCCAGATCAGGTGCCGGGCAAGCTGACCCGCGTCCGTCATGTCGGTGAGCCCCGACCATTGCGCGGCCGAGCCGGGGAACGTGAAGGGCCGCCCTTTCTCGCGGCAGAGTGTCGCATAGACGGCCAGCGTCGTGCCCATGTTCATGGCGTTGCCTACGGCCATGCCGATCACGGTGTGCGGACGGTGCACGCTCCAGGTGAAGCCATCGCGCGCTGCAGCGGCGAACACCTCGTCTTCCTGGGCGTAGTAGAAGTTCTCGACGTCGAGCCGTCCCTGTTCCTCACGGAACGGCGTCTGCGGCAGCGTGCCTTTGCCGTACGCCTCGAAGGGGCCGAGGTAGTGCTTGAGGCCGGTGACCAGCGCCACGTGCCGCGGCACCGAAGGCTTTGGAAGAGCGTCCAGCAGATTGCGCACCATGGCGGAGTTCACGCGGATGTTCTCCGCCTCGCTGTCCTGGCGCAACCAGGTGGTGATGAACACCGCATCGGGATTGAGATCGCGCAACGCCGCAGCGGTCGCAGTCGCGTCCTGAAGGTCCGCTGCGATCGGCTGGACGCCGGCCTGGCCTGCGGGGCGCCGTGCAAGACCGTGGACCGACCAGCCCTGCGCTGCCAACAAGGTCGATGTCGCGCTGCCGACGATCCCGCTCGCGCCAACCACCAATGCCGTCTTCGTCATCATGTTCTCCAATCAAAGCTGGAGCTAGGCACGAAAGTCCCGCGATTCTAGACGGCACCATTCGCACCCCCAGGAACCAGAAGGTAACCACATGCAGCCCGGAACGCCGGATGAAGAGTGGAGAGAAGATTGTGCGCCGCGCCGGGTGCTGGAGCTGTTCGCCACCAAGTGGACCAGCATGGTGCTGCACACGCTGCATGCCCGCCACGACGGTGTCGCCCGCACGGGCATGCTTCAACGCAGCGTCCCGGGCATTTCCAAGAAGATGTTGACCCAAACGGTGCGCGACATGGAAGCGAGCGGCCTGCTGAGCCGACATGTCCAGAGCACACTACCGCCGATGGTCGAGTACCGCCTGACGAACTTGGGCCGGCGCTTCGTGGAGCCTGTCGAATTGCTCTACGCCTGGGGCCGTGACAACGCCGACGCGCTGGACCGTCTCAAGGCCCGCCCCAGCTCACGTCGCACTTAGCCCTACCACGGCGATGCTCCCTTGAGCGGAAGACCTGTCCCAAATGGCGGCTTCACGTCAGCAGCTGCAAGGGGTGAAATCGGGCCTAGGCTGCTACGCGGTCGCGGCCGGCCAGCTTCGCTGCATACAATTGCCGGTCGGCACGGTCGATTGCGTCGGTGAACGACGTGTCGTGCGGCTCTATGACGGCCAGCCCGGTGCTTACCGTGTACTCGAACGGGCCCGGGCGACTGATCGCCGCCCTCGCGTTTTGTGCAAGGCGCTGCGCCGTAAGCAACGATGCCTCGGGCATGATCACCAGGAACTCGTCGCCACCCATGCGCACGACGTGCCCCGGACGAAGCGCCTTGCTCTCCTGCGTCGCCGAGGTCAGCGCCTGCGCCAGACCGACTAGCGCGGCGTCTCCTGCGGCATGGCCGAACCGGTCGTTGATGGACTTGAAATGATCGACGTCGATGTGGGCCAGCCAGGTTCCGGCTTTCAGGAGTGCGTGCTCGTTGCTCGCCAGCCAGGCGCGGTTGTACACTCTGGTGAGGCCGTCGCGCCACGTGCTCTCACGCAGTGCGGCCAGAGCAGCCTCGGCAGCATCGCGATCAGGCTCAAGTTGAGCAGCATGAGCAACGATTGATCCGAAAGCGGAGCGGCAATCGCCAGCGTGCTGGGCGTGGCCAGATCCAGGACCTCGCCTGCGATCACGTAAAGGTAGCAGGGGATGTACGCCAACATCGCAGATCCCGCGATGGGTCCGCCATATCCCTGCGGCATCGCTCGGCGGGATTGCCGGATGATGTCGAGCCCGAATAGGC
The DNA here is from genome assembly GCF_902506425.1 of Novosphingobium sp. 9U. Lineage (NCBI taxonomy): Bacteria > Pseudomonadati > Pseudomonadota > Alphaproteobacteria > Sphingomonadales > Sphingomonadaceae > Novosphingobium > Novosphingobium sp. 9U. Next base: position 2,438,803 of record NZ_LR732469.1, read on the forward strand.
CCATGCCGAACGCGAGACCGAGGGTGGCCAGCACTTGTTCGCTCTGAGCCGGCAGATGGATATCCGTCGTGCGGGCAAGGTGAGGCAGCAGGAAGCCGATCATTGTCGCCAGCGGCGGCACCGCCATCCACCAGCGCCACAGCGGCTGCTTGGCGAACAGGCGGACGCCGGTCACCACCGGGATATTGGACGCGGTCAGTGCGGCCAAGAGCAGGGCCCGGATCAGCACGGCGTCGGGCAGGTAGATCCATTCGAGGCCGGCAAGCGCAACGCAGTAGAGGAGCAGGCTCGCCGCCCAGTGTGCATGGTGCAGCTGATCTTTGCGTCCCCGCCAAAGCGCTACGAAGATGATGACGAACGTGACGCACGCGAGCACGCTGCAGAGGCGCAAAGTGGCAAGATCGAGAGAGATGAACATATCGCGCAGCCGACATACGCGCGATTGCTTAAGAAGGCTTCTATGTTGCGCAGGCTATGGTCATGCGGATGCCTCAGAGCATCTCGAGCGGCCGGCGCTCGCGCGGTCGCGGAAAGGCAGCGTCCAACGCGGCGATGACCGCGTCAGGTAGTTCGAGGTCGGCGGCGGCGCGGTTTTCGCGGACATGTTCCACGGTGCCGGCCTTGGGGATGGCAATGACGCCCTGCTGCTGCATCGTCCAGGCAAGCGCAACTTGCGCCGGGGTGGCATCCATCCGCTGGGCCCCGTCGATGAGGGCAGGGTGCCCAAGCAGCCTTCCCTGCTCGACAGGGCTGTATGCCATGATGGGCATGCGATGATCCTGCAGCCAGGGCAGCAGGTCGTGCTCGGGCCCCCGTCTCGTCAGGTTGTACAGGATCTGGTCGGTAGTGCAGGCGTCGCCTCCCACTGCGACGAGTTCCTCCATGTCATCCGTGTCGAGGTTGCTGACGCCCCAATGACGTATCTTCCCGGCTCTCTTGAGCGCCTCCATCGCCTCCACTGTTTCGCCAAGGGGGACAGAGCCGCGCCAGTGCAGGAGATACAAGTCGATCCGGTCGGTGCCGAGCCGCTTCAAGCTGGCTTCGCAGGCAAGAGGCAGGCGCTTGCGCGAGGCGTTCTGCGGATAGGCCTTGCTGACCAGGAACAGCGTCTCGCGCATGGGCCCGAGTGCCTCGGAGACAAGCGTCTCTGCCGCGCCCTCGCCATACATCTCGGCAGTATCGATCAGCGTCATGCCCAGTTCCACGCCCGTGCGCAGTGCCGCGATCTCGGCCGCTCGCTGATCTCTACGCTCGCCGATCATCCAGGTGCCCTGGCCGAGCGCGGGTACTCTCTCGCCGCCGGGAAGGAGCACTGTCTTCATGATTGTCTCGCCGGATAGTTCACTCGCAGCCCAACGCGCCGAGCGGGTCTCTGGTTCTCCCGACAGGGCCAATCGCGAGAAGTCGACGCCGCAAAGGGTTTTCAATAGTGGATTGATCGCAGTTGCCAGCCGGTGGAGCAAAGCTTGCTGCGAACACGCTAGACGCTGTGTTGAACCAGCGCACGATCCTATGCGTTGCTGGTGATGACAACGGCAGGATCGTGAGGAGAGAGCCATGGCCGGCGGATGGTCGCGCGATGGGGCAGTACAGGATCAGATCGACGACACGGTCACCGATGCCGTCCGGAGCGCACGTGCACGGCTTCCGGGCGGAGACGGGCTGGAACACTGCGAGGATTGCGGCGAACGCATCCCAAAGCGCCGACGGGAAGCATTGCCTGGCGTGCGGACCTGCGTCTCCTGTCAGAGCGAACGCGACAAGGCGGTCATCCACTCGAGCATAAATCGGCGGGGCAGCAAGGACAGCCAGTTGCGCTGACCGCCGTGGCTGCATCAAAGCGGCTAGCAGCAGTTCGCACGTTTGAAGGGGCAGAACGGCTTTTTCCGTGTTCCCACTTCGTTCCTGATCCCGTATGATCAGGTGATGATCGCCGTCACCCGCAAGATCATCCATGTCGACATGGACGCATTCTTTGCGTCCGTGGAGCAGCGCGACAATCCGTCACTGCGCGGGCGTCCAGTGGCGGTCGGTCATGCCGCCGCGCGTGGCGTCGTGGCAGCGGCAAGCTATGAAGCGCGGCAGTTCGGCGTGCGGTCCGCCCTGCCATCGGTGACCGCGCTGCGACGTTGTCCGGATCTGGTGTTCGTGCCGCCCAGGTTCGAGGTTTACCGCGACGTCTCTCGCCAGGTGCACGAGGTGTTCTCGCGGTACACCGACCTGATCCAGCCTCTCTCGCTGGATGAGGCGTACCTTGATGTGACCGTCAACAAGCGCAGGATCGAAACCGCCTGGCTTACAGCCAAGGAGATCCGTGCTGCGATCTTGGCTGAAACTGGCCTGACCGCATCGGCCGGTATCTCGTACAACAAGTTCCTGGCCAAGCTGGCGTCCGATCATCGCAAGCCCAACGGCCAGTTCGCGGTAACGCCGGACATGGGTGCGGCTTGGGTCGAGACCATCCCGGTCAGCCGTTTCCATGGTGTCGGGCCAGTGACCGCGCAGAAGATGAAGCGGCTCGGCATCGAGACTGGAGCGGATCTGCGCGCGAAGTCGATGGAGTTCCTGCAAGCGCACTTCGGCAGCTCTGCCGAGTGGTATCATGCGATCGCGCGTGGCGAGGACGAGCGGCCGGTCAATCCCAACCGCGTGCGAAAGTCATCCGGCTCCGAGACGACCTTCGATCGCGACCTGACAGAGCCGAGCGAGATCGAAGCGGGTGTGCTGCGGATGGCAGATGACGTGTGGCGCTGGTGCGAGGCGCGGCAGACCTTCGGCCGCACTGTGACGGTCAAGGTCAAGTACGGCGACTTTCAGCAGATCACCCGCAGCCGCAGCCAGCCTGGGCCGCTCGCGACGTCAGAGGCCCTCAACCGGTTGGCGCTCGATCTGATCAGGTCGGTGCTGCCCACGCCGAAGGGCATCCGGCTTGTCGGCGTGACGGTGTCCAACTTCTCGGAGCTGCAAACCGAGCCAGAGAGCGAGCTGCCGATGTTTGCCCAGGCAGCCGCGTGACGCATGGCGTGTTGAGGGCAACGCCGGGCGGCGAGGCGGAGATGAGGACGCCAGCGCCTGATCCCGTCGGTTCGGCCTCGTCCGATGCGGTCACGCCCGATTTCGTGGTTGTCGATGTGGAGACCGCCTGTTCCCGCGTCAGCAGCATCTGCCAGATCGGGATCGTCGGCTTCAGGAACGGTGTGGAGGTGTTCGAGTACGAGACTTTGGTCGACCCGCTCGACCACTTCTCATCGTTCAACACGCGCATCCACGGCATCACCAGCGACCACGTCGTCGGAGCACCGCACTTCGGCCAGATCCACGCAGTGATCGACCGGCACCTCTCCAGCCGGATCACCGTCGCGCATTCGTTCTTCGACAAAGGTGCACTCGGGGCTGCCTGCGCGATCCACGACCGGGCTGTGATCGAGACCACGTGGCTCGACAGCGTCCGAGTGGCCAAGCGGGCATGGCCCGAACTGCCCAGCCACCGGTTGAACGTGCTGACCAAGTTCCTGGGCGTCCGGCACAAGCACCACGACGCGCTCAGCGACGCGCGCGCCGCGGGGATGGTGATCGTGCGCGCCATCGAGCATACCGGCATCGAGCTCGCGGCGTGGCTGTCATCGAACAACACACGCCGCGGCCGGGCTCCGGTCGCGGCCGAAACCGGACCGCTCAAGGGTCAGCGGGTGGCGATCCTCGGCGCGGGGCGGGACGGGCAGCTTGCGCGGTCCCTGGCCGCGGCGGGCGCGCGCATCATGTCCTGCGTCGGTGCGACCACGACCAAGCTCGTCATCAGTGACACTCATCCCTTTGGTCGCTTTGTCACCGCGCACGCGGAGCACCGCCGCGCAGAAGAGTTGCAGCGCGGAGGAGCGGCGATCGAGATCGTATCTGAGGGAGAGCTGCGCAGGATCTTCGGCTCGACGCATAAGGCTGCGGCTGGCACGGAGTGAGCGCTTGCTCTTGAGATGGCGTCAAGTCGGCTCGTCCGGTTTCAGGCGCTCTTCAGAGCGTGCTCGTGCCCGTGCAGTCCATTCCGACTTTGCATTCACGGCAGCCCGGACTAGGCGCGCGCCATGATGGACATTCCCTGGGACCAGCCCGCAACGCTGATCGATCTGGATGGCAAGACGCCGATGACCGGATCGATCCTTGACTGCGTGACGCACTTCTCGCTTTTTAAGCCATTTGCCAAGGAGCAGGCGCGCATCCTGCTGACGCGGCCCGTGTTTCGCGAAGGCCGCAAGACGCGGACCTGGCTCCTCAATCCTGATGAGATCGAAAAGCTCGCCGAACGGCTCGATGCCGAGAAGAAGGCGGCTCAGTAAGCCAGAACATCAGGCGGGATTACTCGCGTCGATCGTGGCGGAAAGGGTGAGGATCGTGCTCGCATGCCGCAAGGCCACGGCTTCACGGTCCGCGCCATAGCCGCCCCCCAGCGTACTCGCCATGGGTATGCCGCGGCGTTCTGCCTCTAAAGCCACGAAGCGATCGCGGCCTGCGAGGCCTTCGTCGGTCAAGGAGAGCCGGCCCAGCTTGTCGTCCGCGTGCACGTCGACACCCGCCTGCAACAGGATCAGCTCGGGCGCGAAGCGATCGAGGACGTTGGGCAGCGATCCAGCCAAGGCGTCCAAATAGCCGGCATCTCCCGTCGCATCGGGCAGTCCGACGTCCAGAGACGAGCGCACCTTGCGGCTCGGAAAGTTCTTCTCCGCATGAATGGAGAGCGTGAAGATGTCCCCACGCCCTGCAGTCAGCGCTGCGGTGCCGTCGCCCTGGTGTACGTCGAGGTCGAGGATGAGGATGCGCGAGACGTCTCCCTCCTCGATCAGCCTGTTGGCAGCGACCGCCAGGTCATTGAACACGCAATAGCCCGCGCCGGTATCCGCCAGGGCGTGGTGGCTGCCGCCCGCCGCATTTGCCGCGTACCCGTGCTGAAGTGCCAGCTTAGCCGCCAGCCATGTCCCGCCGGGGGAGAGCTGCGATCGTCGGGAAATCCGCTCATCGATTGGGAAGCCGATCCGGCGCTGCTTGGCTGCCGGTACCATGCAAGCGATCACTTCATCGACATAGACCGGGTCGTGGACGGCCTCCAGCCATTCTCGCGGCATGATATCGGGCGCGTGGATCGTCATGGCGACGCCGCTTTGCGACAGCATGCGCATGACCAGCGCATACTTGTCGTGCGGGAAAGTGCCCGTGGCTTCGGTGTCGACCACGTAGCCGGGATGATGGACGACATGCAGCATGCGGCTTCAGGTAGGACGCGAAAGCCTGCAGGTCGACCTGAACATACGGCCGCTTTCGCAACGTGTGTCGCTATTCACTGGCCGTTCGCACCCGCCGCGGAGGCGCCAGGCTTCGGCCTAGATGTCGCGCTCGTCGAGGAGGAGTAACTGACGCAGACTGAGGTAATCGTGCCTAGTGAACGGCGCAGCGACTGCAGGTACCGCGCACTTCGATTACCGGGCGCGCGGCCAGGAAGCCCATCCGACCTGCGGCCTGGCGCACGCCTTCGGAGATCATGTCGTCATCGACGTGCTGAGTTTCACCGCAGGCATCGCAGATCAGGAAGATGCAATCGTGCCGGCACTCGGGGTGTGCGTTGGCGATATAGGCGTTTTCGCTCTCGATGCGCTGTGCGACATTGGCTGCCACGAAGAGGTCCAGGATCCGATAGACGCTGTTGGCAGCGATGCGGCGGCCTTCCGATTTCGTCATGGCCTCGGCCACGTCGTAGGCAGACGCGGGCTTCTCGAACCCTGTCAGTACGCCGAACACGCCCGCCCGCATCGGCGTCCACTGTTCCCCAGCGGCCAGCACGGCATTGCGGGCCGCCTCTTCCAGGTCTTTGCCGCGAAGGGCCGTGTGCTGATGCGAACTGTCCATGCCGGCTCATATATTGGCGCAAGCCCCTTGGCGCAATCGGGCTAGGAGGGCACGGCAGCGCGGTAGCGCGGTAGCGCGATATAACGTTACAGAAATTGTTTGATATAACGATACATCGAGCATAGTGGCGTCGCATCCGGTCCAGGGAACGTCACCATGAGTCTTATCTTTCGCTTTTCCGTCAGCTCCCTTGTCCTCGCCTGGGCTATGCCGGTCCTTGCGCAGACGGCGAGCGACCCGGCTGCTCAAGTCAGCGCCCCGTCATCACGCCAGTCGGCAGTCGGCCGCGAGATTATCGTCACCGCGCCAGTCTCGCGCAGCGAGCAGGACGTGCTGCAGGGAACCTCGGTGCTTGCCGGCGAGGCGTTGACCCGAAACTTGCGTCCCTCAATCGGCGAGACGCTGGCCAAGCTGCCGGGCGTTTCGGCCACCTCATTCGGCCCCAGCGCCTCGCGCCCGATCCTGCGCGGCTTCCAGGGCGAGCGCGTTCGCGTGCTGACCGACGGGATCGGATCGGTCGACGTCAGCAACACGTCCGTGGACCATGCCGTGGTGATCGACCCGCTGCTCGCCGAGCGTGTGGAAGTGCTGCGCGGGCCCTCCGCGCTGCTGTTCGGTTCTTCGGCGGTCGGGGGCGTCGTCAACGTGATCGACACGCGCATACCCCGTACCATCCCTGGGAACGGCTATCGGGTCAGTGGCATCGCCAGCTACGGCTCGGCGGCGCAGGAGCGTTCGGGCGAGGTCGCCGGCGATGTCGCGCTGGGTGACAAGTTCGTGGTCCACGCCGATGGTTCGTATCTGAAGACCGACGATCTGCGCATCGGTGGCCATGCGCTTTCACCTACGGCGCGAGCGGCCGCACTCTCGCAAGTCGGGCTGCCCCAGGACTCGGAAGAGCCAATCGACTTCGCGGGCTCCGCAGCAATCAAGGGCCGGCTGCCCAACAGCGCCGCCAAGACCTGGACCGCGGGCGTTGGCGCTAGCCTGATCACCGACACCGGACAACTGGGCGTCAGCTACAGCCACTATGACAGCTTCTACGGCGTGCCGGTGCGCTATGCGACGGAAATCGGGCAGGAGCAGGAGGCGCCGCGGCTGGACCTCAAGCAGGACCGCGTCGACTTGCGCGGGGAGGTGGACACCGGCGGTGGTTTCCTGGATCGCATTCGCGTTCGTGCCGCCCATGCCACCTACCGCCATTTCGAGCTGGAGGAGAATGGCGAGATCGGCACCGCCTTCTACAACAACGGGCTGGAGGGGCGGCTCGAGTTTGTGCAGGCGCGCCGCGGGGTCTGGTCGGGCGCATCGGGCGTGCAATACTTCAATCGCCGCTTCAATGTGGTGGGCGAAGAAGCCTTCCTGCCGCGCAACGAGAGCGACCAGACCGGCCTGTTCACGCTGCAGCAGTTCAACTTCGGTGCGCTCAAGGCCGAGGCGGGCGCCCGGTACGAGTGGTCGAACCTCAAGGCCGGCAGCGATGAAGACGCGCGTTTCTTTGAAGGGCGGCGCAGCTTTCATGCCTTTTCGGGATCGCTCGGCGCCTCGTACGGGCTGACCGATGACATCCGCATCGGTGTCAGCGGATCGTACACCGAGCGCGCGCCTTCGGCCGAAGAGCTGTTCGCCAACGGCGGCCATGCCGGCACCCAGGCCTACGAACTGGGCAACCCGAACTTCGGCCTGGAGAAGGGCTGGGGTCTAGAGGCGACCCTGCACGCGCACACCGATCGTGTGAGCTTCGACGCCTCGGCCTATTACAACCGGTTCTCGAACTACATCTATCAGAACCAGCTGGATCAAGGCGTGTGCGCCGCCGGGGCGCTGCAGTATGGCGCCGTCGGTCGCCAGGTCGATCTGCCGTGCTTCCAGTACCAGCAAGCCGATGCGCGTTATTATGGCTTCGAGGCGGACGTGTCGGCACAGCTCCTGACGCTGGGCACGACGAAGATCAACGCCGACATCCTGGGCGACTACGTCCGCGCCAACGTCATCGATGAGGGGCCGGTGCCGCGCATCCCCGCGCCGCGTGTGCTCGGCGGTCTTGAAGCACAGGGCGACACCTTCAGTGCCCGCGCCGAAGTTGAGCATGTGTTCGAGCAGAACCGCACTGCCGACTTCGAGACATCGACCGATGCCTACACGATGGTCAACGCCAGCGTCAGCTTGTCGCCTTTCGGCAAGGACAACAAGACGCAAGTGATCCTCAGTGCCAACAATCTCTTCGACGTGACGGCGCGCCGGGCGGCGAGTTTCCTCAAGGATTTCGCGCCGCTTGCTGGGCGGGATCTGCGCGCGACCATACGTTTCGCGATCTGACGACCGGCAGGCCTCGGCTTTACGGCTGAGTGCCGAGCGGCTGAGTGTCGGGTGCCACTTCTTCCGCCTTGCGCCTGCCGTCGAGCAGCAGGAGCAGGGCGGCGCCCGCCAGCACGGCTGTGGCGACGATCCGCAGGTACAGATCGTAGCTTCCGGTCCTGGCCAGCGTGTAGCTGAGCAACAACGCGCCAGAGGCTGTCGAGAGCGACATGGCCGCCGTCAACAGACCGAGCGTGGAGCTGTAGACGCGCACGCCGAAGTGGCGGGCAACCAGGAATGCGACGACGTCGCCCTCCGCTCCGAATGCGAAGCCCAGGCAGAAGACGGCAAAGGTGATGACGGCCGGTGTGTCGAAGCTGGAGGCGAGGAGGAACAGGCCCAGGCTAGGCAAGGCCAGGCTGATGACCGAGGTGAGCCTGGCATTGAACCTGTCCAGCGCTGCTCCAGTCACGAAGCGGCCGGCCAGCATGCCCACAGACACCGTGCTGAGCATCACCGCCGCATCGCTCCCGCTGATGCCGTTCGCCAGCAGCACCAGCTTCAGCTGCACCAGGATGATCGTCTGGGGCAGATTGCATAGCAGCATGGCGCCGAGCAGGATCCAGAACGCCGGCGTACGCAGGATCTGCGGATAGTCCTCGCGCGCGCGTCGCTTGGGTGCCGCTGCAGTGCCGGCGGGGCGATCGCTCGGCAGCAGCAGGAAGGTTATCAAGCCCGCGACCGCCGTCGCAATCGCCACCGCCTGATAGCTCGCTCGCCAACCATTCGCTTCGACATAGCCATTCAACAGCGGCGCGATGACGATGCCCGCCAGCGCTGGGCCGGACGCGACGATTGCTAGGGCAAGGCCGCGCGCATGGACGATGTGCTGCACCGCCGCCCGGGTGTAGACGGTCGATGTCGTCGTGACGCAGATCAGGCTGTGAAAGGCGAAGATTGTGACATAGACCCACAGCGCTCCGTCCATCAGGCTGTAGGCGAGGTAGACCAGCGGCAACGTCACCTGGCCGATCAGCGCGGTCCAGCGCACGCCGATGGTATCTGCGAGGCGGCCCACGAAGGGGAAGACGAAGGACATCAGCAGCGCCAGGCTACCCACCGCGGCGAACTGGGCCATGGGCCAGCCCGTATCCTTCAGCAGCGTAGGCGCGATAGTGCTGGTGATCACGCCCACCACTGACATGCCGCTGCCCATGCCGATGGTCGCGGCCAGCAGAGGGCGCCAGTTTCGGCTCAGTTCCGCAAGGTAGGTCAATCGCAAGCCTCTCGTCACGCGGAGCAGTACGCGCTGCCCCGATCTCTACGGTTTCCGCTCGCTCAACTGACGGGCAGACGATGCTGCAGAGAAGCCCGCACGCACCATGGTCGACGCCTCCGGCTCAGGCGGGGGCTCGGCGCGCGCAGTCAATCCGAATGCAAGCGCATCATCAAGCTTTGGCAACCAACCGCGGCGGCGATGACGCCGTGGCGATATCCCCACATGATCACTGGTTGAGCCTGCGTCTAATTGACACCATCGTGTCAAACTGACATCTGAGCACCATGTCGACACGCTGGAAAGCAAGGCACCCGCTGGCGGGACTCTCGGACGAGGTGATCCGCCTGAACGGCCGCCTCAAGAGCCTGTTTGCGGATGCGCGGCGGCCCGACGGGCTTGGCGACTCCGAACTGACTGTCCTCAACGCTGTGGTCGAGGCGGAGCGGCCGCCGACCGTTTCTCAGATCGGCCGCTCGCTCGGGCAGCCAAGGCAGATCGTACAGCGTGCCGCGAACTCGCTGATCGACGCCGGTCTGATCGAGACGCAACCCAACCCGGATCACAAGCGCGCCGTCCTGCTCTGCCCGACTAAGCTGGGCACCGACAAGAAGCGCGCATTCGATGCGCGGGCCGATGCGCTGGCCGCCGCGATCGCGGGCGGAATGGATGCGCAGCAGATCGAGGCGGCTGCCGCGGCGCTGCGGGTCCTGCGCAAGGACCTCGAAGTGCGGCTTCGCGAATACGAGCGCGCCAACGACGCGGTGGGAGCCTGACGTGGACGCCGATCTCGACAAACTTGCACCCACAGGGCCGCTGACCGAATGGCTCGACGCGAACGTACCGGAGCTTGGCTCGGGCCCGCTTCGCTCCTCGCTCCTGTCCGGGGGCACTTCCAACGTGGTGCTGACGCTAGATCGTGGCGAGAAGCCGATGGTGATGCGCCGCCCGCCCGCCGTGCCGCCTCCAGGCGCCGAGAAGGGCGTGCTGCGCGAGGCGCGGATCCTAACCGCTCTCAAGCAGACCGACGTGCCGCATCCAATCTGCTACGGCGCCTGCGCGGACGATAGCGTCGTCGGCGCGCCGTTCTACGTGATGGAGAAGGTCGAGGGTTGGGCGCCCAACTTGCGCGACGAGAAGATCCACAACGAGCCGCCGTTCGATCGCATGCCTTACGAGTATGGCATCCCCTTCGCGATCGTCGACGGGCTGATCGCGCTCGCCAATGTCGACTACGAGGCGATCGGGCTGGGCGACTATGGCAAGCCGGGCAAGTTCCTGGAGCGGCAGGTCGATCGCTGGGCTGGCCAGCTCTCCAGCTATCCAGAGAGATACAAGGGTTATGAGCGGCGCGAGCTGCCGGGCTATGCCGAGACCGAGGAGTGGCTTCGTGGCTCGACCCTGCCCACCGAGGTGCGCGGAATCATCCACGGCGATGTCGGCACGCCCAATATGATGTTCCATCATGGACCCCCGGCGCGGCTGGCGGCGATGATCGATTGGGAGCTCTCCACCATCGGCGACCCGATGATCGACATGGGCTGGTTCACCGGCGGCATGCGCGACGAGGACGATCTCGGCCGCACGTTTCCGACCGCACTGAACAACCCGGAGCACTTCCCGACGCGGCAGGAGCTCGGGCGCTATTATTGCGCCGGCACTGGCCGCGACATTCGCGACTTCGACTGGTTCAGCGTTTTGTCGAAGTTCAAGTCGGGATGCCTGCTGGAATACAAGGTGGCCCAAGCGGAGGCGGGCATTCTGCCTAAGGACGTCGGACGGTTCTTCGCGCGCATCGTCGAGAGCTGCTTTGTGGACACCGCCAAGATGGTGAAAAGACTGAAGTGATCCTCTCCCGCAGGGGAGGACTGGGAGAGACCATGATTGATTTTTCCATCGAACCCGAATTCCAGGCCAAGCTCGACTGGATGGACCGCTTCGTCCGCGACGAGTGCGAGACGATGGACTTGCTGTTCCCCGAGCAGGGCGCACAGTTCGATCCCGGCTACAAGGCGGCCAAGCGCCACCTGAAGCCGCTGCAGGAGCAGGTGAAGGCGCAAGGCTTGTGGGCCTGCCACCTTGGCCCACACCTGGGCGGACCCGGCTATGGCCAGGTCAAGCTCGGCCTGATGAACGAGATCATCGGCCGCTCGACCTGGGCGCCGACCGTGTTCGGCACCGCCGCGCCCGACACCGGCAATGCCGAGATCCTGGCGCTGTTCGGCACGCCTGAGCAGAAGCAGAAGTATCTCGGGCCCCTGATGGCCGGCGACATCGTCTCGTGCTTCTCGATGACCGAGCCGCAGGGCGGCGCCGATCCCGACGTGTTTACGTGCCGAGCCACGCTGGACGGTGACGAGTGGGTGATCGATGGTGAGAAGTGGTTCTCGTCCAATGCCCGGTTCGCCAGCTTCCTGCTGGTCATCGCGGTGACTGATCCCGAAGCTGCGCTGACCGAGCGGATGAGCATGTTCATCGTGCCCGCCGAGACGCCCGGCATCGAGATCCTGCGCAACGTCGCCATCGCCGGCGACTTCGACCCCGAGAACGGTCACCACGCGCACATCCGCTACAACCAGGTGCGCGTGCCCCTCGACCACATGCTGGGCGAGCGTGGCGGTGGCTTCAAGGTGGCGCAGGCGCGGCTGGGCGGCGGGCGCATCCACCATGCCATGCGCACCGTCGGCATGTGCAACCGTGCGCTCGACATGATGCTGGAGCGTGCCGCGTCGCGCACCACCAAGGGCAAGCCGCTGGGCGAGCACCAGATGGTGCAGGCCAAGATCGCGGACTCGATCATCGAGCTCGAGCAGTTTCGCCTGTTGGTGCTTAAGACCGCCTGGCTGATCGATGAGATCGAGGCCGGCCGCATGAAGCACGGGGCCGCGCGCAAGCACATCGGCATGTGCAAGGTAGCGATGGCCTCGGTCTACGCCAACGTCGTGGGGCGGGCGCTAGAGATCCACGGATCGCTGGGGATCAGCCTCGATATGCCGCTCGCCAAGTGGTACGGTGGCAACATGGCGCTGGCCTTCGCCGACGGCCCGACCGACGCGCACCGCAGCCAGCTCGCCCGTGCCTACCTCAAGCGCGCAAAGCCTGCCGATGGCGTGTTCCCCTCCGAACACATCCCCACCCGCACCGCCAAGGCGCTGGAGCGCTACCCCGATGCGCGCAATCCTGAGATCGTGGCGGAGACCGTCTGAGTGGACCCGCTGTTCGACTTCACCGGCAAGGTGGCGCTGGTCACCGGCGGCTCGCGCGGGCTGGGCTACCAGATGGTGCGTGCCTTTGCCGAGCGCGGGGCGAACGTCATCGTCGTCAGTCGCAAGCTGGAGGCGTGTGAGGCAGTCTGTGAGGAGATGCGGGGGCTAGGCCGGACGGCTCTGGCGATCTCCGCGCACGTCGGCCGCTGGGACGAGTGCGATCGGTTGGTCGAGGAAGGCTATGCCGCATTCGGGCGTGTGGATATCCTTGTGAACAACGCCGGGATGAGCCCGCGAGCGCCCAGCCACGAGGTTACGGAAAAGCTGTTCGATTCCGTGCTGAACCTGAACTTCAAAGGGCCGTTCCGGCTATCCAGCCTGATCGCCAAGCGCATGTTCGATGCTGGCGAAGCTGGAGAGGCGGGCGGGTGCATCATCAACGTCACCTCCTCAGGCTCGATGATGCCGTTGCCGCAGGTCGTTCCCTATGGCTCGTCCAAGGCGGCGTTGAACGCGATGGGTCGTAGCCTCGCCTGGGAGTACGCGCCACACGTGCGGGTCAACACGCTCTCGCCTGGCGCCTTTCGCACCGACATCGTGGAGGCTTGGCCGGACAAGGGCAGGGGACCGATCCCGATCCCGCGCGGCCATGCCGCCGAGCCCGAGGACATTGTCACGGCGGCACTGTTCCTGGCGAGCCCGGCTTCAGCGAACGTCACTGGCTCGATCGTACGGTGCGATGGCGGGCAGCATTGACCGACTCCCCTCTCGCTTGCGGAAGGGGGGACGTGACCATATCCTTTGTCCTTGGGAGTTTTGGATGCCCCTAGCCGTCGTCGCCGACGCATTCGGCCCCCCGGAAAGCTATGAACTGCGCGAGTTCGATCCCGGCCCACCGAAAGCCGGAGAGGTGCGCGTGAGCATCAAGGCGGCGGGCGTGTCCTACGTGGATGTGCTCACCGCCATGGGCCAGTACCAGTTCAAACCGCCCCTGCCGTTCATTCCGGGCAGCGAGGCCGCCGGCGTGGTCGAGACCTTGGGCGAAGGCGTGACCAACCTGCAGGTCGGCGATCGCGTGTTCTGCGGCGGCATCGGCGGGCTGTTCGCGCACGCCAACAACTTCGTCGCGGAGCGCATGGCGAAAGTCCCCGATGCCATGTCGCTGGAGACCGCCGCGGTGTTTCCGGTCAATTACATGACCGCGCACTATGCGCTGGCCGATCGTGCGCGTGCTCGTGCGGGCGAGACGCTGCTGGTGCTCGGTGCCGCGGGCGGAACGGGCTACGCCGCGGTGCAAGTCGGCAAACACCTTGGCCTGCGCGTGATCGCCTCCGTGTCCACACCAGAAAAGGCAGCCGCTGCCCTGGCCGGCGGCGCCGACGCGGTGGTCACGACGGGAGCGGACGACTGGCGCGAGCAGGTCAAGGCAGCCAATGGCGGCGAGCCGATCGATATCGTGTTCGACCCCGTAGGCGGTGACCTGACCGAACTCGCCTTCCGCAATCTGGGCTATGACGGTCGGCACCTGATCATCGGCTTTCCGGCCGGCATCGCTGCCCTGAGGACCAACTTGCCGCTGCTCAAGAGCGCCAGCCTGATCGGCGTGCAGATGCGCGATCATGCGCTCAAGCGTCCGGCCGAGGCGGAGGAGAACCGCCGCCAGGTCATGGCGCTGGCGGAGAAGGGCACGTTCCAACCGGAGATCGCGCAATGCTACCCGCTGCGAGATTACGCCCAGGCCATGCACGCGGCGTTTTCCGGCAAGGCGGCCGGGCGGCTCGTCCTGCAGATGTGAGGCGCCCAGCGGCTTGAAAGCGGGTAGAGGGGTAGCATGCGCAGCTTGGGCATCGACTACATCAGCATCTTCGGGCTGCCGCCGGTGGCATTCGTCGAACTCGCGGCTGAGCTTGGGTGCGACAGCATCAGCTTCGGGCTCAACCTGTCGAACACCAATCCCGAAGGCTTCCCACGCTACGCGATCCGCGAAGACAAGGCGCTGCGCTGCGAGATGAAGGCGGCGCTGCAAGCAAACGGCATCCACATCGCATTGGGCGAGAACCTGCCGGTGCTGCCCGATGTGGACGGCATGGACACGTGGCGCGCCAGCCTCGACGTGCTGAGCGAACTGGGCACGCGGCGGATCAACTCGGTCAGCCTGGAGGCCGACTTCGCGAGGAACGTGGACCAGTACGGGCGGCTCGCCGAAGCCTGTGGCGAGTACGGGATCGTACCGCTGATCGAGTTCGTGCCGATCTTCGGCATCGCCGATCTGCCCGGTGCTATGTCGGTGATCGAGGCGGTGGGCGCGCCCGACCTTGGCCTCATCATCGACACCATGCACTGTGCTCGCACCGGGCTTACCGGCGCCGACCTCGCGGCGGTGCCGAACGAGCGCGTGGGCTACATCCAGCTATGCGACGCACCGCTCGCATCCGATGCGGACTACATGGACGAGGCCATGCACGAGCGGCAGGCGCCCGGTGATGGCGAGCTGCCGCTGGCGGAGTACCTGGTGGCTTTGCCACGCGACGTGGTGTTGAGCCTTGAAGTCCCGCAGCTCTCGCGGGCGAAGGCGGGCCAAGGACCAAGGGAGCGGCTCGCGCATTGCGTGGCAAGGGCGCGCGAGTTGCTACGCTGAACGCCAGGTTCCTTGCATATGCGCTATGTAGTCGGAGGTCGCAGCAGAGGGCTCAGCGGATCACCAGCGGGTGGTGGACGTGTGGCACGACATTGTGCGTGTCGCGATAGGAGGGGGGCTGGCGCCCGCCTTCGTCCTGGATGCCGTACTTGACCGCCAGTTCCGCGCCGATCAGCGTTCGCCCGCTCAGCGAATGCAGTTCCGGGTCGCTGTGAAGCGCCCAGATCACGTGACCGGTGAATTCGGGAGTCTCGATCTGATCGCGCAGATAGCCGAACTTGTCAGGATCGGCCTCCATCATGGCAAGCAGGCGATCGGTGGCAAGCGCGCCCATCCAGATCGACAGCGCGGCAACGTTCGCGCCGGCGTCGCGGAAGTCGACGGCCATGTCGAACGCCATCTTGTCCATGCCCGCCTTGTGCGCGCCGTAGGCCGGTCCCATGGAATAATGCGCCGCGCCGGATGCTGAGGTGAAGACGATCAGCCCATGATCCTGCGCCACCATCATCGGTGCCGCCAGCCAACTGGCGACGTAGCCGCTGCGCAGGCCGACATCGATCATGTCACCCAGCTTCAGAGGCTTTTCCCAGAAGTTGCCCGGCATGCCGAGCTCGTCGTAGATGGCGGCGGCATTGTTGACGAGGATGTCGAGGCGGCCTTGCTCCGCCCGGACCTGGTCGAACAAAGCCTGGACCTGCGCATCGTCGGAATGATCGCAGCGCACCGCGATGCCGGTGCCGCCTGCCGCGGTGACGGCTTGCGCGGTCTCGTAAATCGTCCCGGGCAGAGCATGGTCGCCCACTTTCTCCGATCGGCCAGTCACATAGACGGTGCAGCCATGGCTGCCGAGAGCCACGGCGATGCCGCGTCCGGCGCCGCGGCTGGCGCCGGTGACGATCGCGACCGGTGCTGTGTCGGACATGCTTTTACTCTCCCCGTTGATCTTGTGTGCAGCGGCGCTGGCGGCCGTCAGCGCAGCTGGAAGCGCGTGGGCTCCAGCTTGAGGCCCGGCGTTTCCGAGCGGCCGCGGAACAGGAAGGAGTCGCCGGCCTTGATCTCGCCGCCGTCCTTCAAGGTGTCCCCGCCGTCCGCCGGTACCGAGTTGAAGTAGATGTCCCGCATGTCCGCGCCTCCGAAACGCAGTTGCGTGATGGAACCGCCGGGCGTGGGATAGTCGGGAAGGCGGATTCCTTCGGTCGTCAGGCGGGTGAAGAAGTTCGAGCGGAAGCCGGTCACCCACAGGTTCCCTTCTGCGTCGAGGCACATGCCGTCCGCGTCTTCCTTCTCGATCACCATGCGACGGTTGGAAAGGCTCAGATCGGCCGCCACGTCGAATGCCCAGGTGCCATGGAACGTATCGTTGCAGTAGAAGCGCTGACGTGTCGCGTCGAACATGATGCCGTTCGTGAAGCCGAGGCCGTCGGCAAGCTTGGTCAGTTCGCCCTCGACAGAGAGACGGTAGAGCTGGGTCGGGCGTGGCGCCTTGCCCTCGATCACCATCTCGATGTCGTTGGTGCCGAAGAAGAGCCCGCCCATGCCATCGGGCATGAGTTCGTTGATGCCGTTGATCGGCTTGCCGTCGATCTCCTGGAGCAGCCAGCCCGACTTGCCGGTGTCGGGATTGTTCCACATGATGCCGCCCTGACCGGTGGAGAGCACCGATCCATCCGCGTTCATCGCCACGCCGCCCGTCCACATCCGTTCGGGATTGAGGGTCGCGACCTTGGTGCCGTCCGGCTTCACGCCGTGGATGCCGCCGGCGATCACGTCGCTGTACCAGATGAGGTCGCGTTCGTGGTCGATCGCCAGACCTTCGATGTAGACGCCCGAGGACACCTTCTCGAAGGCGTCCGTCTCTGCCTGTGTCATCCGCACCTCACCCGCTGCGTTTCGGCCCACTCGCTCGATGACGGGGAACCTTTTTGTCGTTCGTCACAGTGTTAGCGCCACCTTGCCCTGTCAAGCGACATGGATCGTGGCACCCCAGGGGACGGCTCAAAGCATCACCGCGCCGCCCTCGACGCCGATCGTCTGGCCGGTGATGAAGTTAGACGCGTCGCTGGCCAGGAAGACGGCGGCGGGCGCGATATCTTCGGGCGCGCCGAAGCGTCCCATCGCGACCTTGGCGAGTTCCTGATCGTAGGTCTTACTCTCTTCCAGGTACCAGACCGCCTTGGGCGAAAGGGCGCTCGGCAGGATCGTATTCACGCGGATGCCATGCTTGCCCCACTCGCGCGCGGCGGTCTTGGTGAGGGTGCGGATGGCTTCCTTGCTGGCGGCATAGGCCAGGAAACCCGGCTCGCAACGGATGCCGTAGCTCGATCCCATGTTGATGATCGAGCCGCTGCCTTGGTCGCGCATGTGCGGAAAGCACTGCTGCATCAGCTGGAGCGAGCCGAAGAAGGCGGATTGGAAATCGACCTTGCAGTGCTCTTCCATTCTCGGGTCTTCGAGCGGGAGAAAGTCGGTGAAGGAGTGGGCGTTGTTCACCAGCACGTCGACGCGGCCCCAAGCGGAAACCGCGTTTGCGACCGTGGCCTCGGATTGCTCTGCTTCGCCGGCAACGGCATCGAGGACGATGCACTCGCCGCCGGCTTGCTTAATCTTGGCGGCGACGGTTTCCAGCTTGCTCAGCGTACGCCCAGTGATGAGGACCTTGGCGCCCGCCGCGGCATAGCCGAGTGCGATCGCTTCGCCGATGCCCTGGCCCGCTCCGGTGACGATTGCCACTTTGTCGGCCAGCGGCTTGCCTGCGTCCCCCATGTCGCCTCTTCCCTTGTTGTTCGTCACGTTGTTAGCGCGGCGCCGCCAGGCGGTCAATTCCGCGCTGCGGATGCTGTTTGCATGGCTGTCGTCAGGTTGTTAGCAGCCTGGGTTCGTGGCAGAACGCCGGTGGGCGCCGGTATAGGGCGCGGGCGTTTGATGAACGGGGCCGCATGGACACGAAGCAGGAGGTGGCCGGCAGGCGCATGGGGCCGGTGGGGTCCGACAACTGGCACGCCATGCTTGATGGAGCCGAGACGATCCTGCGCGAAGAGGGGCATGCCGCGCTGACATCCCGGCGCATCGCCGAGCAGATCGGCGTCAAGCAACGGCTGGTCTACTACTACTTCCGCACGATGGACGACCTGATCGTCGAGACCTTCCGCCGCATGTCGGCGCGCGAGTTGGCCCGCCTGAGCGCGGCGCGCGAGTCAGCGCAGCCCTTGCGCGAAATCTGGGCCGTGTGCGTCCACACCGCCGATGCCAGGCTGGTGTCGCAGTTCATGGCGCTGGCGCATAGGATCGACGACCTAAGGCGCGAAGTCGTGCACTTCATCGACGCCTCGCGAAGCATTCAGGTCGAGGCGATTGCCGAGGCCATGGAGCGTTCGGGCACGAAGAGCCGCGTCTCGCCGGCAGGGCTGACGCTTCTGGCGACCAGCGTTGCCTTGGCGATAACGCGGGAGAGTGCGCTCGGGATCACCACCGGACATCACGATGTCCGCACGGTGATATTCGCGCTTATGGATGATCTTGAGCCAGGCTAGCCCCCGGTCGAGAGGAGGGCTAGCCTCGGCTTACCAGCGTGCGCCTGCTCCACCGATCTCGTAGGGCCGGTGGTAGGACAAGTCCTCCCGATCGCGCGTGCCCTTGAGGAAGCCCTTGACCGGCGGCGTATGCAGCCAGGAGGCATCTCCCTGGATCGCAGCCTCGACCGTCGAGCGGCGCCACAGGATACGCCACTCGCCGTCGCGTCGCTCGAGCTGATCCATGTAGCGGCCCGCTGCCATCGTGCAGGTCAGTCCGTCGTGCGACAGCAGGGTGCCAATCACGTACGTCTCGCAGTAAGCCGTATCGCCGTCGATCTCGCACGTGTGGTTGGCGAGGTTGTGCTGGTTCATCGCGAACGCGTGCGCATGCCCGCGATTGGCGATTTCCGGGTATTCGGTCGCCGCGAAGGGCACCGGGCCATGCTCGTCCGCACCTTCGGGCCAGTAGCAGCTTGCCGTCAGGTCCGCATCGTGGCGGTCGCGCCCGCGCGATTCGCGGACGATCACGTCCAGGATGTCCTGCCGGTCCTGCAGCCGTTGAACCTGCGCCGCGATGCGGGCGATCTCGCTCTCGTTGTTCATTGGAGCACTCCTCTCGCGCGCCG
Organism: Novosphingobium sp. 9U; assembly: GCF_902506425.1. Lineage (NCBI taxonomy): Bacteria > Pseudomonadati > Pseudomonadota > Alphaproteobacteria > Sphingomonadales > Sphingomonadaceae > Novosphingobium > Novosphingobium sp. 9U. Next base: position 2,458,251 of record NZ_LR732469.1, read on the forward strand.
GAGTGCCCCAGTTCTTCGCGGCTGGGAAGTCAGTCCAGGATCACATAGACCCGGTCGCCGAGGAACATCATGTCCGCGTCGAGCGCGGGAGGCGTCTTCTGCGAGCCGAACGCGAAGAACTTGCGCTCGGTCCGCCCGTCCGGCTGCGTCATCGTGATGGTGTAGTTCTTGATCTGGTAGCGGCCGGCGCTGGCATTGCTGCCGTGAACGCTGACGCCGACGCCACTCGTCGCACCGGTGTTCATGCCGCCGCCACTGCCCTTGCGACCGAAGCTGCCGTCCGGGGAAAAGGTCAGATCGGTTCGCCCGCCGACGATCACGTCGCCGCCCAGTGCCGTGTTGCCGCCACCGGAGACGCGTGAGTAGGTGGCCGCCAGCTTGCCGCCACTCGCCTCCGCCGGGAACGCCTTGAAGAACTGGCCGTCCTGGAGTGCCACCGGATCCGATCTGCCATCCTTGTCGTCATCGTCGACCAGCGTGTAGCGGGCGCCGGTCTTCTGCCACTTGCCGAAGTGGCCCGGCTTGGCGGCGTGCTCCGCGGCAAGGTCGACATCCTCGAGCGCCGCTTCGTCGATCGCGTAGTACGTGCCGTCACGGAACAGCACGAGTGGCTCGAACTCCTGCACCATCATCCCGCCAACGCCGAAGGTGAACGCGGAGCGGAAGTAGACGCCTTCGACGTTCTTCCAGTTCTCGGGATGGAGGGGTGCCACCCCGGCCGGCACAGGCGCAGTGCGGGCGCTCGGCCGATTGCCGGCGCTCGCCGGCGTCTTGGGTGTGAAGCCTTGCGGGGTGAGCGTGACCGCGCGCAGATCGGTCTTGAGCATCTGCTGCGCCTCGCCCGCGATCGCGTCGCTCATCTGCTTGCGCTGTGCGGCCGGCTGCTTGGCGACGGCCTGCATGCGGGCATCGACCAGCAGGCCCTGGATGATCATGGTGTCGGCGATATCCTGCTTCTGCGCGTCGGTCATCTTGGCCAGGGCAGGGTTCTTGGCGAGCACACCGGCGATCTGCCGCCGCGCGCCCTGAACCAGAGCGCGGTCGGGCTCACGGCCAACTAAGCCGTTGGCGGCCTCCCAGGCATTGACCCAGTAGACGGTGGTCATGTCCGCCACGTCGTCGGGATCGAGCCCGACCGTGCGCAACTGCGGCGCGATCTGGGCGATTATGTCCTGGCTAAAGGCTTTCTGCAGCGCGTCCGCCATCGCCGGGTTCTGCGCCCGGGTCGCTGCGATCAGCTCCTGCTCCTTGGCGGCCAGCAATGCCGGATCGCGGGTGAAGTGGGTGGGGGAGGGAGCCTGCGCCAGAGTCGCGCCGGGCCAGGCGAGCGCGCCGGCTATTGGCAACACGTGCAGCGCCAGCGCGCAAACGGGATCACGGAAGTTCATCGGCGGGCCTCCTCTCCCCGAACGGAGATCAGGAGATTATGGCACCTGGCTTGCGAGCGAACCGATCTGCGGTAAGTCGTGCGTGCCTGCGGGATGAGCAGCACGAATGGCGAGCCCACACGGCGCATTAGCTGACACGAAGCGTGCAGTTGCGGCGCTGCGAAAAGTTCGATCGACTGGGATCCGACGGTGAGATCGAGAGCATAGGCAATGCGACGCCGTTCCTTACGTGCTATCCCTTAGTGAAGCTAACCTATTAGACCTTAGTCTAAAAATCGAAGTTTGCTGGGGCACTCTGAAGCATCGTTAACTGTCTCGGCGCCAACTGCACCTCGCGAGCAGGGGTGCGAGTAACGTGATAGGGGCGATCTGCAAAGGCAGTGGGAAGACTTGGGCCAGCGCTATCGCTGCGGTCCTGGCCCTCCTGCCTGCCGCACGCGCCGTCGCCGCAATCGCGGCGGGCGAGCCTGTCGTCAACACCGCACGCGCCACCTACGAAATGGACGGCGCGAGCGGTTCGGTCTCCTCGAACACAGTATCGACGACGGTGCCCGAGGTTCTGGATCTGACGCTGCTCAACACAGCGCTGGAACCGCTTCCGATCGAAGGCCAGGACCCGGCTACGTTCGGCATCCCTTTCGTCCTGACGAATACCGGCAATGGCAACGAAGCCTTCCATGTGGAGGCAGCGGCGCCACGCCAAGAAGTTGCCCCGACGGTCGCAATAGATGTCGACGGAAACGGGGCGTACGACCCCGCCGTCGACATCACCCTTTCCGCGGATCAAGCCACTCCGATCCTGGCACCCGGTGCGCAGCTCAAGCTGCTGCTGCGCTTCGCCAAGCTGCCGACAAGTGCGGGCAGCGCCACCATCACCGCCCGCGCGGTGACCGGCAGCGGCGTGCCCGGGACGCTTTTTGCCGGTGCTGGGGACAGCGGCAGCGACGCCCTGGTGGGCCGCACGCATGCCGAAGCGACGCTGCCGATCGCCTACCAGCTGGGCTCTGCAGGACCTGCCGCGCAGCTCATCAAGTCGCAGATGGTACGAGCGCCCGATGGCGGCGCCACTCCCGTGCCGGGAGCCGTGATCACCTACCGTCTGGCGCTCACCGCCGGCGGTGATGCGCCATTGTCCGACGCCGAGATCGTCGACCCCATTCCGGCCGGCACGGCTTTCGTGCCCGGCTCCATCCAGATCGAGGACGTCGCCGCCAGCGATGTCGCCGATGCCGACGCCGCCTTCTTCGACGGCCAGGCCATTCACATCGCCCTTGGCGAGATCAGCCAACCCACGACCCGCGTCGTGACCTTCCAGGTGACCATCCTATGATCAAGTCCATCCACTTCGCGATCGGGAGCAGTGCGCTGGCTGCTCTTGCAAGCATCGCCGTGATCGCCCCGGTGCAGGCTAAGACCAGCGGCGTGACGCTGAACAACAGCGTGCTGGTGCAGCAGAAGAGCGCCGCAGCCGACGGCACCACGCGCGTGGCGCTGGTGCCCGCCAAGCGCGTCGTCCCCGGCGACCGCGTGGTCTTCCGCATCGCCTACAAGAACAATCTGGGCCAGCCCGTCAGCGGCATGGTCGTCAGCAACCCGGTTCCGCCCAACTTGTCCTACCGCGGACCAGCTGAGGGTTCTCCCGCTCCCGAGGTGTCGATCGACGGCACTCACTTCGCACCGCTCTCGGCGCTCAGCACCGCAGGACAGCCAGCCCGGCCCGATCAGGTCCGCGCGGTTCGGTGGAACGCCAAGGGAGCGGTGCCGGCCGGAGGAGCAGGTCAGTACTCCTACGAGGCATCGGTCAAGTAACGGCATCAACAACAACGCAGCATAACCACCACAATCGCACTGGATTTATTCAAAATGCGCAACACGATGATCAAATCCGCGCTGCTATGTGGCAGCGTGACACTCTTTGCTTGGGCCAGCAGCGCGCAAGCTGCAGGCACTGAGGCTGGCACCAGCATCCCCAACCAGGCCAGCGTCAGCTACTCGGTAGGCGGTACGACGACGAGCGTGGACTCGAACGTCGCCACCTTCGTCGTCGACAAGAAGGTTAACCTGACGGTCACCGGCGGCGTGATCACGCAGACCGCGATCGGCACCAGCGATCAGGTGACCGCGTTCCAGGTGACCAACCTCACCAACGCCACGCAGGACTTCCATCTTTCGCCCGACCAGCAGAACCTCTCGATCCCGATCCTGGGTGCGGACAACTTCGACGTGTCGAACCTGCGCGTCTTCGTCGACGTCAACGGCAACGGTACGTATGAAGCGGGCATCGACACGGCGACCTACATCGACGAGCTCCATCCGGAAACCTCGGTGACCGTGTTCCTGGTCGGTAACATTCCCAACGTGCCGGGTGAGGACATCGCGATCGTCTCGCTCTCGGCGCAGGCTGCGGCCGGCGGTTCGGTCGGTACGGAAGGTGCGACGCTGGTGGCAACCTCGCTGCTGCAGGCGGACTCGCCTTCGACCATGGACATCGTGTTCGCCGATGCGAGCGGCACCTTCGACCTGGCGCGCGACGGTATCGGCCGTGCGTTCAACGCCTACAAGATTGGCACGGCGGCCGTGTCCATGACGAAGACGGCGCGCGTTCTCTCCGATCCGGTGAACCTGCTCGTCAATCCGCGCGCCATTCCGGGCGCGGTGCTGGAGTACTGCCTCACCGTCAGCAATGCCGGTCCGGGCATCGCGACTGGGGTCAACCTGACTGACCAATTGCCCGCAGGCACCACCTACGTGCCTAACTCGCTCAGCGTGGGCGGCGTCGGTTCGGGCGGCCAGTGCGTGCTGAACGGCACCACCGAGGACGACGATACCACGGGTGCGGATGAGACCGACCTCTATGGCGGTTCTTTCGACGGCACCGTGGTACGTGGCACCATCCCGACACTTCTGGTGGGAACCTCGCTCACCGCGGCGTTCCGCGTCACCGTCAACTGACCTCTCGACAGCGCTGAATACCAAACTCCGGCGGGCAGGGCGCTCGCTGGAGCAAGGAGAAGTCGTGCTCCATCTCCGCCGCATTCTGTGCCTTGCCGCAGCCCTCATGGGTTTGACGAGCGGGATCGTCGCGCCCGCGGCAGCACAGACGCGCGTCGAGAACACGGCGCGTTTTCAGTACAGGATCGCAGGCAGCGGCGCCCTGCAGACTATCGCATCCAACACGACGATCCTGGACGTGCAGGCGGCCGCCACGCGACAGAAACGTCCGACCAAGCTCAGCTTCCGGCGCATTGGCAACTACACCTTCAAGCCGGACGATCCGGCCGATTGCCGGGCCGGCCCGCCTGTGCAGTTCACTCCGAGCGACGTGAGCGAGGATGAACTGAACGACCAAGCCGAACTGGCATCGCTCGACATCAGCGATCCTTTCATGATCGTCCTCGACAACGAAGGCGGCAACCACGATCCAAACGTGCGCGAGACCGCATGGATCACAGCGAGCGCCGTCGAGACGATCCAGATCGTGCTCACTGAAACAGGTCCGGACACCGGCGTCTTTGCCGGGGCTCTGCCTTCAGGCGAGGCGGCCAATCGCGCCGAGGCCATCAACAACCCCTGCAATATCCACGTCGACCAGGCGAGCAGGTTCACCCTGAAGTTCACCGAAGACGATTTCAGCTACGGCTCTGAAGACTCGATGATGATCGATCCGCTCGGCTTTGTCTTTGATTCCACCACCGGCACAGTCGTCGAAGGCGCCACGGTCAGCGTCGTCGACGACGCGACCGGTGCCCCGGCGCCGGTGCTGGGCGACGATGGCGTCAGCGCCTATCCGTCGAGCCTGGTCGTGGGGGCGCGGATCAAGGATGCGAGCGGGTTCGAGTACCAGCTCAAGCGCGGTCAGTTCCGCTTCCCACTGATGAACCCGGGCACGTATCGCCTCATTGTCACTCCTCCCGTCGGGTATCGCGGTCCGTCGACGGCGAGCCCGGCGCAGTTGGCGGGGTACAGCGGGCCGAATGGGCGGTACCACATCAGAGATGCCTCGTTCAGCCGCAGGTTCGTGCTGAACTCGCCCGAGCCGCTCAGCGTCGATATCCCCGTCGATCCCGATGTCAGCGGCGAACTCCTGCTGGAGAAGACGGCCTCGGCTCGAACCGCTTCGCCCGGTGACATGGTCGAGTACCGCCTCCGCCTGACCAATCGCGATACGAAGCGTACGCTTGCCCCTTCGACAATCGGCGACAGCCTGCCGGCCGGGCTGCGCTATCGGCGGGGCAGCACGCGCGGAGCCGACGAGCCGCAGGTGTCTGGCGACGGCAAGACGCTGACCTTCAAGGCGCGCGCGCTAACCGGCGCTGCCGCTCTCGACATCCGCTACGTCGTCGAAGTCGCCCCAGGTGCGTCGCAGGGCGAGGCGATCAACCGCGCGCAGGCGACTTCGGGGCGCGCGACCAGCAACGAGGCGATCGCATCGGTCCGCATCAAGCCACTGCTGTTCAGCGACGCCATGACGCTGATCGGCCGCGTGACGGAGGGCGACTGCGCCGATCCACTGCAAGGCCGCAAAGGCGTGCCCGGCGTGCGCATCATGCTGGAGGACGGCACCCTGACCGTCACCGACCGCGATGGCCTCTACCACTTCGAAGGCGTGAAGGCCGGCACCCACGTCGTCCAGCTCGATCGGCAGAGCATCGCAGCGACGCATCAGCCCGTGGCCTGCGACCGCGACACGCGCCAGGCGGGCAGCGCGATCTCCCGCTTCGTCGAGGCGAGCGGCGGCAGTTTGCCGCGCGTGGACTTCCAGCTGCGTCGCACCGGGAAGGCCGCTGCAGAGACCTCCGCAAGGCCGATCGCCGTCGCCACCGACGCCGATGCTGCGGGCAGCAACCGCGAGTGGCTGAAGGACGCGAGGCCCGGCATCGACTGGCTCTTCCCGGCCATGGACCACAATCCGCGCGCACCGGCGCTGCGTGTGGTCGTCAAGCACAAGCCCGGCCAGCGCGTTGCGTTGCGGGTGAATGGGCAGGCGGTCGATCCGATCAACTTCGATGGCATCACCAGCGACGAGGCGCGCGGTGCCGCGGTGTCGGTCTGGACCGGCGTGCCCCTCAGCCAGCGCGACAACCTGCTCGAAGCGCGCGTGCTCGAAGCCGACGGCGCTCTTGCCACCACGCTGACCCGGTCCGTCCATTTCGCAACCGAGCCGGTGCGCGCCGAGTATGTCGCCGAGCACTCGCGCCTGGTCGCCGATGGTTTGTCCCGCCCCCTGATTGCCGTGCGCGTGACCGATCGCGACGGCAAGCCAGTGCGTGCAGGCACTGCGATTGGGTTTCGGGTCGATCAGCCTTACGTCACCGCGATCGAGAGCGACGTGCAGGCGCGGCGTCAGCTCGCCGGGCTGGAAGGCGCGCCGGCCGTCGCCCGCGTCGTCGGCGACGATGGTCTGGCATTCCTCGCGCTCGAGCCAACGATGCAGGCCGGCGCCGTGAAGCTGACGGCGCTGCTGGACGAGAGCGGCAAGACCAAGGAGGTCCCGATCACCTCTTGGCTGACGGCTGCGGCGCAGGGCTGGACCGTGGTTGGCTTCGGCAAGGGCACTCTGGGGTACAACACGCTGCGCACGCACTCGTCGGCGCTGAGCGGCAAGGGCAGGCACGATGTCGTTACCGATGGCGAGCTGAAGTTCTATGCCAAGGGGCGGATCAAGGGCAGCTGGCTGCTGACCCTCGCCTACGATAGCGACCGCAAGTACGATCCCGATCGCGGTCTGCTCGGCACCATCGATCCCGATCGCTACTACACTGTCTATGGTGACGGCTCGCGCCAGATCTTCGACGCGGCGACCACCCGCAAGCTTTACCTGCGGCTGGAGCGCAAGGAGTTCCGCGCTCTGTTCGGCGACTTCGAGACCGGCATGACCGAGACGAACCTGACACGGTACAACCGCACCTTGAACGGCGTGCGCGCCGAGTATCACGGCAACCGCGTCACCTTCACCGGCTTCGCCGCAGAGAACAGCCAGCTGTACGGCCGTGACGAGATCCAGGGCAACGGACTGTCCGGCCCGTATCGCCTCAGCGGCGAGGGCATCGTGCCCAACAGCGACAAGGTTCGCCTCGAAACCCGCGACCGCTATCGCTCCGAGAAGATCGTGGCGACGCAGGAGCTGACCCGGCACATCGACTACGACATCGATCCGGACGCCGGGACCTTGCGCTTCCGCGAGCCCGTGCTGAGCCGCAACGCGGACCTGAACCCAATTTTCATCGTCGCCGAGTACGAGACCGCGCAAGGCCGCTCCAAGACCAAGGTCATGGGCGCTCGCGCCGCGGCTCGCTTCGCGCACAACCGCGTGGAAGTGGGCGCCAGCGTCCTGCGTGACGAGAGCACGCCGGCTGCGACCGTCGCCGGCACCGACCTCAAGGCCAAGCTGGGCCAAGGCACCGAGCTGCACGCCGAGGCCGCTACGGGTGGCCGCCGCGGCTTCACGCAGGATCGCGCCTTCGAGGCCGAGGTGCTGCACCAGAGCCGCACCGTCGATGCCAGCGCCTATGTGCGCCAGCAGGACAGCGGCTTCGGCCTCGGCCAGCAGAACGGCGTGGAGGCAGGCACTCGCAAGATCGGCATGGATGGCAAGGTGCGCCTGACCGATCGGCTGTCCTTCGCCGGCTCCGCCTGGCACCAGGTCAACCTCGACGACGAAGGCCGCCGCATTGCCGCCGATGCGCGGGTCGAATATCGTGCACTGACCGGCACGCTCTATGCCGGTGCACAGCTCGCTTCCGACACGGGCCTCAGCGGGCGCAAGCGCGACTCTCGCCTGCTGACCCTCGGCGGCAGCCAGCGCCCGTTCGGCCAGGCGTTGGAGATCTTCGGCGAGACGCAGCTGGCGGTCGGCGGCAAGGACGAGAGCATCGACTTCCCGGTCCGTCACAAGCTCGGCCTCGCCTACCAGGTCAAGCAAGGCTTCCGCCTGATCGCCGAGCATGAGATCGCCGCAAGCGACGTGAAGGCGCACCAGACCCGCGTCGGCGTCGACGTCGCACCCTGGGCCGGCGGCAAGCTGCTGGGCACCGTGGCGCAGGAGGCCATCGGCGAGAACGGCGCGCGCACGTTCGCGCAGTACGGTCTCGACCAGTCGATCCCGCTCGGCAAGCGCTGGACGGTGGATGCCACATTGGACGCCACAACCACCGTCAGCGGCACCGTCGCGCCCGACGACGTGATCGACCCGCTGCACCCGCGTGCGACCGGTGGCACGCTCGACCGCGATAGCGGCAACGGCGACCACCAGGCCTTCACGCTGGGTGCGACCTACCGCCAGGACACCTGGACCTGGAACGGCCGTGCCGAGTATCGCCACGGCTCGCGCTCGAACCGCTGGGGCGTGACCAGCAGCGCCTTGCGCACACTGGGCGAGGGCAAGACCCTTGCCGCCGGCCTGCGCGCCTACGAAGTCAAGGAGCGCGACGGCGGCGTCGCAGCCTTCATCTCGGCCGACATCGCCCTGGCTTTGCGACCGCTCGACAGCCGCTGGTCGGTGCTGGAGCGGCTGGAACTGCGCCGCGAGCGTGCCGATGCCGATGTCCAGTTCAGCAACCTGCTGGGCAGCGCCAACGTGATCGGCGACGGGCAGATCTCGACGCGGATCGTCAACAACCTGGCGATCAACTACCGCACCGGTGTCGAGGGTGACGGCCATGGCTGGGAGGCGAGCCTCTATCATGGCGCCAAGTACGTCATCGGCCGCTTCGGCGACGATCGCTACACCGGCTTCATCGACGTGATCGGGTTCGACTTGCGCAAGGATTTGGGACCGCAGTTTGACTTCGGCCTGCAGGCGAGCCGGCAGCATAGCTGGTCGAGCCACGCCACCAGCTACAGCGTGGGGCCCTCGCTCGGCTTCTCGCCCGGCAACGGCATCTGGATGAGCGCGGGCTACAACATACGGGGTTTCCACGATCGCGATTTCGCCGGGGCGCGCTACACCCGGCAGGGACCTTTCGTGACAATGCGGATGAAGTTCGACCAGCTTTCGCTCAGCGCGGCGGCGCGGCAGGTGATGGGAGCAGCGAGATGAGCCGGTCATTCCGCGCACGCCTGTCGCGTCTCGTGGCGCTCTTCGTGGCCATCCTGCTTGCCCTGGGAGCAGGTGCGGCGCAGGCGTGCACGACGACGCCGTCAATTTCGACGGACTTCGGCACGTTCTCGGCACAATCGGTCAAGCAGGGCGCGATCCCATCGCAGTTCAGCCGCGCCGGACTCAACTGCCCGACGAGCGCCGTGGTCTTACTCGGCATCAACTACATAAGGGCCAAGTTCCAGAGCAAGAACGGCATGAAGCTGATGAACGGCACCAATGCGATTGCCTACACAGCATCGGCCGACCCGGCCGGCACCACGCAGTTCACGCAGAACGGCACCATCGACTACATGCAGAACAATCTCTTGAACGTGCTCGGCCTGCTCGGCGGCAGCAACGCGGACATGCCGATCTACGTCAAGCCGGCGGGTGGCACGCTGCCTGCGCAGGGCGTCTACACGGACAGGATCACGATCACCTGGAATTGGTACTTGTGCCCCGGGGTGAATGCCCTGATCGTCTGCGTGGGAACTCCGGACCAAGGCGCGAACGTGACGTCGGTCATAGACGTGACCTTGACGGTAGGAGCGAAGTCGGTGCTGCTAACCACCTCCACCGGCACCACTTGGGACCCGGTGAACGGGACGAGCAACCCCAAGGCTCTGCCCGGAGGCAAGCGGCGCATGATCGTCAGCGTGACCAACCCCGATCTCGTGCCCGTCGACAACAACACGCTGGGGCTGAACCTGGCGGTGCCTGCGGGCACCAGCATGGCGCTGGATGGTGACGGCACCGGCTCTGGCGCCTTCCTGATCTTCACTGACGGCACACCGGCTTCGTCTCTGGCGCTGACCTACACGGCTCCGGGCAGCACCACCGATGACGTGGATTTTTCGTCCGATCGCGGGGTGAGCTGGACTTATGTGCCAGTGGTCGGCGACACCGTCTCGCAGGCAGCGATCACCAACGTCCGCGTGCGACCGCGAGGAGCGATGGCGGCGGGCTCTCGCTTCAGCTTGTCGGTCTCCCTGAAGACGAAGTGAGCGCCGCTGACGAGCCCGAGAATGTCGCTTCGATTTACTTCTTGGAACCTGCGGACTGCTGAGCAGTTTCTCCTACACCAAGTCTAGGGAGAATATCTGTGACACTCATCATCGCAATCATCGTCGGCGGCATCATCGGCTGGCTCGCCAGCATCATCATGCGCCGTGACGCTCAACAGGGCATTTTTCTGAACATCGTCGTCGGGATTGTCGGTGCAGTGCTCGCCGGTTTCCTGCTTAACCCGCTGATCGGCGGCGGCAACATCATGGCTGGCGACTTCAGCCTCAGCTCGCTGCTGGTTTCGCTGCTCGGCGCCGTGATCCTGCTCGCGATCGTCAACCTGTTTACCCGCCGTTCGGTGCGGTAACTCCAGAGGCTTCGCGTGGGGGAGGGTTCTCCCGCCTCCCGCGCAAAGCCGCTGTACCTGATGGGCGTGTCACCTCACGGTGGCACGCCTTCTTGCTTGTATGGCCTTAGGCGCATCAGCCGAAGGCCGTCGCGAGCCGGAAATGCAAAGGGCCGCCTCTTGCAAGGCGGCCCTTCCATTGTCCTGCTTGACGCAGCAGCTCAGTCGAGCCGTGCCCCCGGGACGGAGGCCGAACTCACATGATCCGCTGCGTGCGGCATTTGACAATGAGACATCAGACCACCTCCTTTCAGTTGTTGAACGATGACCGGAATGTGGGGGTGTGCCAGCCGGTTTCAAGGTCCAAGCTATTGGTTTTCGTCACGATTTGTTGGCGTGCCGAGTGGGTCGCCGCGCTCTGACCGCCACCTGCAGCAACTCTGCCAATTGCGCGCAATCGATGGCACAATCGTGTTGATCCACTTTAAGCGCCGCACCTTCGTGCGGAACGCGGTGGTTGTCCGCGCATTCTCGCAACCGCAAGGCACCCAAGTGCCACACGAAATACAAGGAAACGACCGATGGCAACCCCGACCAGCAACACGCTGGAACCCGTGAACTTCCTCAATCCTGCCATCCTGCTTTCGGGAACGGTCGACTACCAGATGTACGGCAACTTCCGCCAGCAGCTCGCCAACGCGCCGACTTCCGGATTGATCGTGGTGGAGCTTACGACACTGGGCGGAGATCCCGAGGTTGCGCGCATCATGGGCGAAGACGTACGCTTCCACAGCGAGGTCACGCCCGAGCGCCGCTTCGTGTTCCTGGGCAAGGCGGCAGTCTACTCCGCCGGCACCACCTTCATGAGCTTCTTCACGCGTGAGAACCGCTACCTGACGCGGGGCACCCGGGTGATGATCCACGAGCGCAAGATGAACTCCCAAGTGCACGTCGAAGGGCCGCTGACCACCTGCATCGCCAGTCTGCAAGCGACGCTCAACGAGATCAACGAGTCCATCGCGATCCAGAACGAGGGGTTCGAAAACCTCATCCGGGGTTCGCAAGTCGCCATGGATGAAGTGCTGCAGAAGGCTCCTTCCAACTGGTACGTGGAAGCTCGCGAGGCTCTGGAACGTGGCCTGATCGCGGGCATCATCTAAGCCGTAGGGGCGACCTGCGTCTCGCTGATATGGATTAATTCCCCAAGGTAATCAGCCGATTAAGCTTTGGTGATCAGGAACCATCGGGCGGCAGCTAAGTTGTACCGGCAAAGACCTGAAGGAGCTGGAGAGTATGCACGCCGTCACAGACGCCGATCGGGACGCTGCCGAGGAACTGCGCGTGCTTCTGGCGGACGTTTCGGGCTTTTGGCACACGCACGGCGATACCGGGCCGATCTGCATGGCTCTGGCTCGCCATCGCGAACTTGCAGAGCGGCGCCTGCTGGAGAAGATGGGGCAGGCGGCCCCGAGCGCATCGGTCGTCTCGATCGTAGCGCCGAGCCGGGATCGGAGGACGAGACGTCATGCTCGTTCGAGCGCATCCGAGAGGGTTGCCACTCCGTCTCTTGCGGCCGGCTGACGAGCCGCCAACCTCATTTCAGCGTCAGCGGCAAACCTGCCGCAACAAGAACGGCTTCATGCGCGGCTGCGGCGAGCCGTTGGTTGAGCCATCCGGCCTCATCGCGATAGCGGCGCGCCAACTCGTTCATCGGCACGATACCGCCCCCGACTTCGTTCGAGACGATCGCTAACGGTACCAAACACCGGTCCATCGCCGTCACAAAGCCCTCCGTGGAAGCGGCGACATCGCGTTCGGCCAGCATCAGGTTCGACAGCCACAACGTCATGCAGTCGATCAGGATGGCGTCGGCCTCGCGGCTCGCCCGATCGAGAGCATCGGACAGCTCGAGCGGAGCCTCGTAGGTGCTCCAGCGCGATCCCCGATCGGCGCGGTGGCGTGCGATACGGTCGGTCATTTCGGCGTCGTGCGCCTCGGCCGTCGCGATGAAGGCGAGTCTGCCGGGCTGCGCCTCGACGCGCTGTTGCGCATAGCGGCTCTTGCCCGAGCGCGCTCCGCCGACGACGAACAGCGTCCGCATCAATCCGCCTTGCCCGCAAGTGCGATCAGCGCGTCGATGTCGAGGCAGGCTTCCAGGTCGCGTGCCAGTTCATCGAGCGCTGTGTCGACGATATGGTGATGGTCCGCTGCGTCGCTCGCGGCGCCGATCCGTTCCAGCAGCGCTCGCCTCAGCGCGCCAGACGCGAGCAGGCCATGACAGTACGTGCCCATGACGTTCCCGTCGGGAGAGATCGAGCCGTCCGGTCGGTCTTCTTCCAAGAAGGCAAAGGCTTGCGCGCCGGCAGGCACCGCAGTCGAGCCCATGTGCATCTCGTACCCCTCGAATGGGTGATCCAGAGCAGTTCCGCTCACCCGGCGTAGGGTCTTGCGTTCGCCCAGCACGGTCTCTCCCTCCAGCAGGCCGAGGCCCGCGGTGCCGCTTGGCGCACCTTCGATGCCGAGCGGATCGCTGATCGTGCGCCCCAGCATCTGGTACCCGGCGCAAATGCCCAGGATCATGCCGCCGCGTCGATGGTGCGACGCGATGTCGATGTCCCATCCTTGCGAGCGCAGGAAGCGCATGTCCGCGATTGTCGCCTTGGAGCCTGGCAGGACGATCAGCGCGGCATCGGCGGGGATGGGCCGGCCTGGCGGCACCATGACCAGATCGACGTCGGGCTCTGCCTTGAGCGGATCCAGGTCATCGAAGTTGGCAATGCGCGGCAGCATGGGGCAGGCCACCAGGACCCGGCCTTCGCTGCGCTGAGCATTTCGCTCCAGCACGACGGCGTCCTCGCTCGGCAGGCGAGCCACGCAAGGAAGCCAGGGCACGAGGCCGAAGCCACGCCACCCGGTGCGCTGCTCGATCGCGGAATACCCGTCGGCGAAGAGGGCGGGGTCGCCGCGGAACTTGTTGACGATGAAGCCTTGGATCATCGCTGCGTCTTCGGGCTCAATGACGGCGCGCGTGCCGACGAGCGAGGCGATGACGCCGCCGCGGTCGATGTCGCCGACCAGCACGACCGGCACCCGGGCAGCGCGGGCAAAGCCCATGTTGGCGATGTCCCCCTCTCGCAAGTTGATCTCGGCCGGGGAGCCCGCGCCTTCGACGACGACGATGTCGCATCGTGCCCGCAGTCGCTCCCAGCTTTGCAGCACATCGGGCAAAAGGCTGCGGCGCCCCTCACGAAAGTTGGAGGAGCCCAGCGTGCCGCGCACCTGGCCGTGGACGATCAGTTGCGAGGTGCGGTCCGCCTGGGGCTTGAGCAGCACCGGGTTCATGTCGGTATGCGGCTCGGCCCTGGCGGCGAGCGCCTGCAGTGCCTGCGCGCGGCCGATCTCGCCGCCATCGACGGTGACCGCCGCATTGTTCGACATGTTCTGCGGCTTGAACGGCAGCACCCGCAGGCCCCAATTGGCCAGCGCGCGGCACAGTCCTGCGACCAGCACCGATTTGCCGACGTCCGACCCTGTTCCCTGCAGCATCACAGCAGCCACTCGACACCTCCCGTCGCGATCCAGGCTAGCCCGCATGCGCGGACGAACACGCGGCGCGCTTGTTGCATTGTCGCCAGATTTGCCTCGCCGCCATCGCCGATCCACGGCTTGGCAACCAGCATGCCGTCGTAGCGGATCGGACCCGCCAGACGCGCGTTCAGTACTCCTGCCATGGCAGCTTCCGGCCAGCCGGCATTGGGTGAGGCATGCTTCGCGTGGTCGCGCCAGAGCACGCGCCAGCCACCGCCACCAGCCATGCAGATCAGCGCGGCGGAGAGCCGAGCGGGCACGAGGTTGGCAAGGTCGTCCAAGCGTGCACTTGCCCAACCGAACGCGCGCAGTGGCTCTTCCGGATGGCCGACGAGGCTGTCGGCGGTGTTGATGGCCTTGTAGGCCCAGACGCCCGGGAGGCCGAGTACCACAAGCCAGAATAAGGGTGCGATCACACCATCACAGAAACTCTCCGCCAGGCTCTCGATCGCGGCGCGGGCTATGGCCGGCTCATCGAGCCGAGCCGTATCGCGGCCCACGATCATGCCGACCGCGCGCCGCGCCGCCGGCAGGTCACCGCTTCCCAGCGCGACTTCGATGGGTCGGTAATGCTCGAGGAGGCTGCGCTGCGCCAGCGCCGGCCAGGCTGCGAGCGCGACGGGCAGCCAACCCCATGGGCCGGCGAAATAGCGGAGCGCGCTCTCCAGCAGAGCCGCAGTTCCCGCACTGACCGCGACGAGGATTGCCAGCGTCGCCACACCCAGCAGCTTGCGAAGTGCCTGGCTGGTGCGGGGTTTATTCCAGCGCGTCTCGCACCATCCGATCATCCGCGCAAAGGTGCCGACGGGGTGACCGGCTCGTCGGTAGAGCCAGTTCGGCCATCCGATCGTGGCGTCGACCGCCAGGGCAACAAAGGCGACGGGCTCAACCACGCGCGAGCGCCATGCCGAGCCTGGCGAGGGCTTGAGGGTTCGGCGGAAGACCAAAACGCAGAAGGTGAGGGTGGTTGGCGAATGGACGGGTCAAGATGTGCCGACCTGCCAAATCGGTGAATAGCCCATGCGCGTCGGGCGCCTCGACAAGCCGGAACAGCGGACAGGCGCCGCTTGGCTGGAGCCCATGCTCCAGCAGCAATGCGTCGAGATCGCGTGCGGCGGCGGGCAGCGCAGCGCGGGTTCGCGCGATCCAGCGCACGTCGTTGTAGGCAGCGATGCCGAAGCTCAGGGCAGCGGCGCAGACCGGCCATTCGCCGAACAGCTGGCGCAACCGTGCAAGGAGGACCGTGGGAGCAAGGACGAAGCCGAGGCGCACGCCGGCAAGGCCGAAGAACTTGCCGAAAGAGCGGGTGACGATCAGGCGGCGGTTGTCCGCTACCAGATCGGCGACGCTCCATTCGCGTGCGCAGTCGACGAAAGCCTCGTCGACGACCAGCCAGCCGCCGCCTGCCTCCTGCCGTGCAAGCGCCTCCAACATCGCCTCGCGCGAAGTAAGCGCTCCATCGGGGTTGTTGGGGTTGCCGATGACGAGCACGCTTGCACCGCCACGCTCCGGCGTCGCCGCGAAGGCTTCGATGTGCGTGCCGTAGCACAGCGGTAGATGCTCGCCTGGCAAGCGCAGCACCTGTCCGAGCGCCCGCAGTCCCGCCTCGCTGCCTGGGACTGCAAGGCACAGGTGCAGGGGCACGCCGAAGTACTGCGCCGCAGCTCGCTCCAGTTCGGCGAGAGCGGCCGGGTCGGGCAGGGCGCGCCAGTCCACTTCCGGGGGCGACGGAGGTGCCCAGGCCTCTGGGTTGATGCCGACCGAGAGGTCGAGCCAGTCGCAAGCCTCGCCACCGAAGCGCACCCTCGCGTCCGCCAGGCGCCCGCCGTGATGGGTGTGCATGCCGCTCACGCCGCGAGCACCAGCGCACCGAGCAGCATGGTTTCGATCACCTCGATGCCGGCGCCGTGTCCGTCGCCCGAAATCCCGCCGATGCGTAGCCGCAGCCACCAGCCCCACAGCGCAAAGGCTGGTAAGGCGAAGAGCAGCGCCGGTGCCAAGGCGACGCTCGCGGCGCCGAAGGTCAGGAGCCAGGCCGCGGTGGCAGTCCAGGTCGCTCCCGCATCAAACGTGCTGCCCAGGCCTTGATGCAGCGGCGGCAGAACCAGTGTCCAAAGCAGCGGACCGATCCGGGCAATTGCGGGGACGAACACGATCGGGAGCAGCGATCCGCACAGCGCCGCATGCAACAGGACGAGTTTGGCAATCAGCTGCAAGGCGATCGCCGTCACGCCGAAGCTGCCGATGTGCGGGTCAGCCAGTACTGCGGAAATCCGGCGCGGGTCACCATGGCCGGCGCCCGCGGCATCGGCAACATCGCCCAAGCCGTCGAGATGCAGCGCTCCGGTGATCCCCACCCATGCCAGCAGGGCGAGGAGTGCCCCTACCCAGGTGTCACGCTGAAGGCCGAGCCAGGCCGCGCCGGCTACGAACGTACCGACGAAGAGGCCGACCAGGGGAAACCAGCGGATCGCTGCAGCAAGGTGGCGCGGTTCGGCTGCGACTTGTGGCAAGGGCACTCGCGTCATGAATTGGAAGGCGAGGATGAGCGACCTCACACATCCTCTCCGCGCAGACCGACGACTTGCCCCGCGCCCTCGGGCCAGATGCGCACGCTCAGCAGTGCACGGTAAGGCAGGTCGATCGCCCAAACGGCTCGATGATCCAGACCGGTCAGCGCTGAGAGAGCCGCGCGCATCACGCCAGCGTGGGTGACGACGAGGGTTTGGTTGCGCAGCATGGTCAAGGCGGCGGAGACGCGTGCCCGCAGCTCCGACCAGCGTTCCCCCCCGGGCGGAGCTTGCCCCTCCGGATCGTTCCAGAATGACCTGAGAGCCTCGGGATCGACGCTTGCCGGCGCCTGACCGTCCCAAGTACCGAAGTTCAGCTCACGCCATCGTGCATCGAGGCTGAGCGGCAGGTTCAGGTGCCGCGCAAGGCTGGCCGCTTGCGCCGAGGCGCGAACGAGGTCCGAGGTGGCGATGCCGCTCAGTGGCAGGGTGCGCGCGAGTTGGAGCATGCGCGGGCAGTCGTCCGTCACCGCCGGCTCGTCGGTATGGCCGAGCAGCAACCCGGTTTGGGTCGGCGGACCGTGACGCAGGAGATGGACGACGCGCCCGCTCACCACCTTGTCAGTCACTGGGCTCTCGCCACGGCGGCTTCGGCGAAGGTCGCCATGCGGTCGTGCGTCGCCATTGCTGCACGCACCAGCGGCACGGCCAACGCGGCTCCGCTTCCTTCCCCCAACCGCATATCGAGGCGCAGCAGCGGCTCGAGGCCGAGGCAATCGAGCAGCAACTGGTGCGCTGCCTCGGCGGAGCAATGCGCCGCAAGGCAGTGACGCGTGAACTGCGGATGCTGCGCAGCAATCGGTGCGATGGCGGCGCAGGCGATGAAGCCGTCGAGCAGCACCGGAACGCGCTGCAGCCGCGCGGCAAGCATGGCGCCGGCCATCGCCGCGATCTCGCGACCGCCCAGCCGGCGCAAGGTCTCGAATGGGTCGCAGCAGTGCGGCAGGTGGAGCGCCAGCGCTTGTTCTACGGCGTCGATCTTGCGCACCAGCCCGGCGCCGTCCACGCCAGTGCCGGTGCCGCACCATTGCGCTCCGGTGCCGCCGAAGGCCGCCGCGCAGAGTGCCGCCGCGGGTGTCGTGTTGCCAATGCCCATCTCGCCGACCAAGAGCAGCTGCGTGTCCGGGGCGACCACGGCCGCGCCCGCGTTGAGGGCGTCGAGGCACTCGGCCTCGCTCATCGCCGGATCCCTGGAGATATCGCCGGTCGGGCAGTCGAGATCGAGGGGAACGACCGTCAGCTCCGCACTTGCGCACTGCGCGAGCACGTTGATCGCGGCGCCGCCGGTCTCGAAGTTGGCGACCATCTGCGCCGTGACTTCGGCAGGAAAGGCGCTCACGCCGCGCGCCGCCACGCCGTGGTTTCCGGCGAAGATGGCTGCGCGTACGCACCCGAGTTGCGGACGTGGGTTGTCCTGCCAACCTGCCATGAACACTGCGATCTCTTCCAGCCGGCCGAGCGAACCGGCGGGCTTGGTGAGTTCCGCCTGCCGTGCCCGTGCGGCGCGGATCGCATGCTCCGAGGCGCCGGGCAGATGGGTCACGGCGTCGAGGAACGCAGAGCGGTGCGCGAAGGAGATCATGTGCACAGATACCCTTCAGGAGGCGTGCGCACGATGAAGTGGCCCTTTACGCCGGCGGGCCAGTCGGCATAGCGGACCACGCCTTCTTCGCTGGCAGCATGGCGCAGCGCATAGGTGAGGATCGCGTGGGCTGCCTCGCGATCGGGCGTGAAATCGCCCAGCACGTAGCCGACTTTGCCCGGCGCGCGGATGTGGACCGAGCAGTGGCGCTTGCAGGAGAACAGGCAGGGCATTTCCTGCACCGCTACGCTCGCCAGCTCGGGCTCCTCAAGCTGCACGGCGCGCATCGCCTCGGCGAGCAGCGCGCCGCCGCGCTGCCCGCTCTCGTCGTCGCGCGCTTCGGCGGAGAAGCGGCAGGTGGAGCAGACCACCACCGCTGCTCCCTGTTTGACCGGCTCCAGCATCTAGAATCGGCTCCTCAGGCCGAAGTAGACGGTGCGGCCTAGCGAGCCGTAGCCGCTGGTCGTCTGGTAATCCTTGTCGGCGAGGTTCTCGACGCGTGCCTGGAAGGTCAGCGCCTCGGCCACGCGCCATTGCGCGCGCAAGTCGATCAGCCAATAGTCGTCCAGTACCTCGGTGGTGCTGGCGCTGTTGAAGCTCTTGCCGGAGTAACGCGCCGCGATGCTGGCGCGCAGGCCTGCCGGCAGTTCGAACCCGCCTTCCACGTTGGCCAGGTGACGCGGCACGCGAGCGAGCTGGCGGCCGTAGAAGGCGGCATTGTCGCTACGGTCCTCGGCCTTAATCCAGCTATAGTTGCCTTCGACGAACAGCACGTTCCAGTGCGCCGAGCCGGTCAGTTCCAATCCGCGGGCGCGCGCCTGCTTGACGTTGGCATAGTACCCGAAGCGCGTGGTCGTGGTGCCCGGTATGAAGCACTGCGCCGGCAACGGGCCGCGCGTCGGACAGTTGGCGAAGTCGATCAGGTTGTCGGTGTCGCGCTGGAACCACGCAGCGGACGCATGGAAGATCTCGCCGAAGCGGTGCTCCGCGCCGACTTCCCAGCCCTTCGCCTTCTCCGGCTGCAGCCCGGCCTTGCCGTAGATGCTGAAGAGCTGATAGAGGGACGGCGCCTTGTAGCCCTCGTCGTAGCTGGCGCGCAGGATTGTCGCGCCCTGATCCGGAGTGTAGGCGGCGCCGGCGCTGAACACGGTGTTGCCGCCGAACCGTGACTGGTCGTCGTAGCGGGCGCCGGCGTTGAGCGTCAGGCCGGTGAGGGGCGTGAGGCGCACCTGGCCGTAGACACTGTTGGTGTTCGCCTTCGTCGGCACCAGATCATAGGGCGTCAGCGTGTTCGACGGCGAAGCGGTGGTCATCCGCTGCTCCTCCCGCTCGGCGCCGAACACCAGGTCGAGCATGTCTGCAGCGTGGTAGGTGCCCTGGTACTCGAAACGCCGAATGCGGCCGTGAGCGTCGAAGTTGATCTGGCGAATGCGGCGCGCGGGATCGAAGTTCTGGCGGTAGGTCTCGGTCTGCAGCGCCGCGATGCGGTTCACCAGCTTGCCGTCGAGCAGGGCAAAGTTCAGCCCCGCATAGCCCGACCACTCCTCGGTAGTGCCATAGGCGCGTGAGTCTCCGCTGGTGCCGTCGAACTCGTTCTTCGCATCCGCCCAGTAGCCGCGCAGGTCGAGCGACACGCCTGGCGCAAGCTTGACCGTGGCCGTGCCGCTGGCCGCCTGGCGGGTGTAGCCGTCGTCCTCAGTGCCATTGGCGCGAGCCGAGATGCCGTCGGTAGTGAAGGTGGAGCCAGCGATGCGCCAGTCGATCGTTTCGCTGGTGCCGCCGATGCCGGCGCGAGCAGAGACGGTCTGGTGCGTGCCGGCCTCGGCCGCCATGCTGCCTTCGAGAGGCTTCTCGGGCTTGCGGGTCGAGACGTTGACCACGCCGCCGATCGCGTCGCTACTCCAAAGGATCGATTGCGGCCCGCGCAGGATCTCAATCCGCTCGATGTCGTCGAGCATCAGGTTCGAGCAAGCGTAGCCCCCAGCGGTGGAGGAGGGGTCGGCCAGGCGCATGCCGTCGATCACCATGACGGTCTGGCCCGCGTCGGCGCCGCGAATGCGCAGCGAAGTCGCAGTACCGTAGCCGCCATTGCGCGAAAGGCTGATGCCGGGGGTGCGTAGCAGGATGTCGCTGACGGCGATGGGCTGCGCATGCACGATTGCCTGCTCGTCCAGCACGGTGACGCTGGCGGAGTTGCGATCCTGCGTGACGGGCGCACGAAAGGCGGTGACGACGATGCTTTCGTCGGGCGCTTCGTCGGCGTGGGCAGGGGTGGCGAAGAGGGCGGAGAGGACCGAGACAGCGGCCAGGGAAGTAGAACGGATCAAGGGAATCCCCTTCTTGCAAACGGCGTCGTGCCCGCCGGTCGGCCGTTGCAAGAGGGGCATGCGCGCAGAACCCCTGCGCCAAGCAGGGCACGACATGACTCCCCCTTGCGCGGGATCACCCGGCAAGGCGGTTGCTGTCGTTGCGCGAGGGATGACCCTTGCGGTGAAGCAAGGGACCTCGAACACCCGGTGCACCCTGCCCGGATGAAGAACGACTGCGTCAGGCAGGTCTCCTGGCTTGCGGGTCAGCGCCGTTCCGGCCGCCTTCTCAGGACTGATGGTCCCAATGGCGTAATGGCCGGACGGCTCGCCGCTTACAGTTGCAGGGGCAGCCCGGGGCTTTCACCCGAGTTCCCTTTTGATCCCCTCGCGGGGAACCTGTCGCGGCGCGGCCCCTACTGTGGCGATGCGAGAAGCGCAAGGGGTGGAACTGTACGTCCATGAACTAAGATCCGCTGGTGTCGAGCGGGGGAGGGGCGGTTGGCCGCTTGCGATGCGCCAAGACTTGGCTTATCCCCGCGAATGTATCGGGTGCTCGAGAGAGCTTAATCGGGAAGTCCGGGCCGGCGTCGAAAGGCGCCCAAGCCGGCACTGCTCCCGCAACTGTAACTGGTGAGCGCATCGCCACAATGCCATTGGGGGCTCTTCCCCGAGAAGGCGGCGACTAGCGCGTTTGATCCGGAAAGTCAGGAAACCGGCCCGATGCCGTCGTTCCTCTGCGCGGGCGGGATGCACCGGGCGGACGAGGGGCTCGCATCTATGCGGGCAGGACCCTTGGCGGACGACATTCGTGTGTCGCGTCGAAGGGGAGCCATGAAGTCATGATCAAGCGCTGACCAGCCTCGCGGCGAAGCTGTGCTTTGTCCGTGCTCCCTTCTCACGCGAACGGCGCGGCCCTCGGGCTCTCGCCGCCATCCAACGTCCAAGCTTTGGAAGAACAGCCCTCATGAACCGATCTCTCGCACTTGCCTCACCACGCTTCGAGCTCGCAACTTTTGCCGCACTCGCGGCCGTCATGCTGATCACGCGCACCCATTCCTTGAGCCACGTGGTGCACCTGCCCGACACCAGCCTCGCCAGCTTCTTCGTGCTGGGCTACCTCGTACGTCGGCCGACGGCGTTCGGCGCCCTGTTCCTGCTCGGCTTTGCGATCGACGTTTGGAAGATCTACGTCATGGGCGGCTCCGGCTTCTGCTTCACGCCCGCCTACTGGATGCTCCTGCCGGCCTACGGCGTGATGTGGTTCGCCGGTCGCTTCGTCGCGGACAAGTTCGGCGAGCGTCTGTCTGCGCTGCTGCCCGCTGCGGTGCTGCTGCTGCTAGCCACGTTTGTCTCGAACCTGTTCTCCAGCGGCGGTTTCTACTTCCTGGGCGGCCGCTTCGCCGACCCGAGCGTGGCTGAGTTCCTGCCTCGCTTGCAGAAGTACTTCCCCGGGACGCTGCTCGCGACGCTGCTGTGGTCTGGCGTCGGTGCCGCGGCCTATGTTGCGCTGCTGACCGCGCGTCCCGAACTGCGCCGAGCGCGCGCCAAGTGAACGACAGCCTCACCAACGAAGAACGCCGCCACAAGGAGCGCACCGCCAAGCACAAGAAGGTGGTCGACGCCCGCATCGCCGCGGCCAAAGTCGACAAGGGCCTTGTGCTGGTCCTTACAGGTAACGGCAAGGGCAAGTCGTCGAGTGCGTTCGGCATGGTCGCGCGCTCGCTCGGCTACGGGCGCACCGCGGCGGTGTTCCAGTTCATAAAGGGCAAGCAGGACGTCGGCGAGCGCGCGTTCCTTTCGCGTCAGCCCGGCGTCACCTGGGAGAACTGCGGTGAGGGCTTTACCTGGGAGACACAGGACCTGCGCCGCGACATCGCCACGGCCCAGGCCGGGTGGGAGAAGGCCAAGCTGGCGCTGGCCGACCCCGCGGTGTCGCTGGTGGTGCTGGACGAACTGACCTACCTCATCAACTACCGCTACCTCTCGCTCGACGAAGTGCTGCCGCCGATCAGGAACCGACCGGCCATGCAGCACGTCGTCATCACCGGCCGCGCGGCGCACGAGGAGCTGATCGCACTTGCCGACACCGTCAGCGCGATCCGTGACGAAAAGCATGCCTTCCGGGATGGCGTAAAGGCGCAGGTCGGGATCGACATGTGACCCTCGCGCCCGTGCAATGCCCTGCCTTCATGATCTCTGCACCGGCATCGGGGCAGGGCAAGACGACGGTCACGGCTGCGCTGGCCCGGCTTCACCGCGACGCTGGGCGCCGGGTGCGCGTGTTCAAGTGCGGGCCGGACTTCCTCGACCCGATGATCCTGGAACAGGCGAGCGGGGCGCCCGTCTACCAGCTGGACTTGTTCATGGTGGGCGAGGCGGAGTGCCGCCGGCTGCTGCACGAAGCGGCTGTGGAAGCCGACCTGATCCTGGTCGAGGGCGTGATGGGCCTGTTTGACGGTGAGCCGTCCGCCGCCGATCTCGCCATCCGCTTCGGCTTGCCGGTGCTCGCCATCATCGATGCGTCGGCCATGGCGCAGACGTTCGGAGCGCTGGTGCAGGGCCTGGCGACTTACCGCCCCGAACTGAACGTAGCGGCGGTGCTCGCCAACCGCGTCGGCAGCGCTGGACACGCGGCCATGCTGGAGGGCAGCCTGGCACCCGGCGTGCAATGGCTCGGGGCCTTAACGCGTGAGCCCGACGTCGCGCTACCCGAGCGTCACCTCGGCTTGGTTCAGGCGAGCGAGATCGGCGACATCGATGCACGGATTACCAAGGCCGCCGCGGCGCTTTCGCCCGATGCAAGCTGGACGCCGCCGCCGGTGCGCTTCGACCCGCCCGATCCGACCGAGCTCCTGCCACAACTTCTGCAAGGCACGCGCATCGCCATCGCGCGTGACGAGGCATTCGGCTTCATCTACCCGGCCAACCTCGCATGTCTGCGCAGCATGGGTGGCCAACCGCGGTTCTTCTCGCCCTTGCGCGACGTCGCTCTGCCGGATTGCGATGCGGTGTGGCTGCCCGGCGGCTATCCCGAGCTGCATCTCGCGGCGCTTTCCGCTAACCGCCAGATGATCGCCTCCATCCAAGCGCATCACCATGCCGGCAAGCCGATCCTGGCCGAGTGTGGAGGTCTGCTCTACATCCTCGACGAGCTTGATGATGGTCGCGGCCAACGTGCTGCGCTGGCAGGACTCCTGCCGGGCACGGCAACGATGCAGCCGCGCCTGGCCGCGCTCGGCCTGCAGCAAGCGACCCTGCCTTCAGGCACCTTGCGCGGGCACACCTTCCACTATTCAAAACTGGAAACCACGCTCGCCGGCACTTGGCAGGCAGAGCGGCCGGACGGTCGTCTTGGCGAGGCGATCTTCCGGCGTGGCGGGCTGACGGCCACGTACATGCACTTCTACTTTCCGTCGGCACCCCGAGCTGTGGCGCAGATCTTCGGCCGCTAGCAACACCTCGAACCCGTCGCTTGCCGCGAGAGGTGCATGCAGCATGACTTCACGCATGGGTATCCGCTCCCGCAGCAGCCGCCAGCATCGCAGCTGGCGGAACTCATCCCGCTGTCACGCATTTTTTCATCTTGCATTGCAGCATGAGGCTTGCCTAACCTGCTCTCCAAGATGGCGAGTTTGTCGCCGCGGGTCTCGTCACCTACCTAGTGCCCATCTCGCAGCTGTAGGGAAGCTTGCGCCTGATGTTCGCGCGCGGCTGGGGTTGGTCGAGGCCTGGCCGTACCATGTGTTAAAGGGATGCCCCGAAGGGCATACCTTGTTTCGAGCAAGCAGTGAGCCAAGCTCAAGGCTCCGTCGATCAGTATTCCTGACACTTCATGGTGTCGTCTGAGTTTGTCTACCAACGCGACCTCGTCGCGGCTGCCCAAGGAGCATCTGATGCCCGCCCTTCCTGATTTAGAAACTTCGCGGCGGGGCGTACTCGCGGTCGGCGCAGCGGGGGCAGTCGTCGCGTCCACTCCGGCGATCGCGGCCCCGCCAGCCGCACCGCGCGGGCAAGTGCCGGTCGCGCAAGTGTCCTTGCGGATCAACGGCGCCACGAAGACGCTGAAACTCGACCCGCGCACTACTCTGCTGGATGCTCTTCGCGAGCATCTGCATCTGACCGGCACCAAGAAAGGCTGCGATCATGGCCAGTGTGGTGCCTGCACGGTGATCGTCAACGATCGGCGTATCAACTCCTGCCTCAGCCTGGCACTGCAGCACGAAGGCGACGAGGTCACCACGATCGAGGGACTCGGCACTCCGGACAACCTGCACCCGATGCAGGCGGCCTTCGTTAAGCATGACGGCTTTCAGTGCGGCTACTGCACGCCCGGCCAGATCTGCTCGGCCGTTGGCGTTCTCGACGAGATCAAGCGCGGTGTGCCCAGCCAAGTTCAGGCTGACCTGTCGCAGGCGCCCCAAGCCACCAACATGGAAATGCGCGAACGGATGAGCGGCAACATCTGCCGGTGCGGCGCTTACTCGAACATCGCCGAGGCCATGGCCGAGGTCGCAGGAGCCAAGGCATGAAGGCTTTCACATACGAACGCGCGAAGGAACCGGTCGCGGCCGCGCGCGCTGCGGCCAAGCCGGGCGCCAAGTTCCTTGCGGGCGGCACCAACCTGCTCGACCTGATGAAGATCGAGATCGAGGCGCCGACGCACCTGATCGACGTGCAGGACCTGGGCTTCGACAAGATCGAGGCGACCCCTGATGGCGGCTTGCGCATCGGTGCGCTGGTGACCAACACCGACATGGCCGCCGACCAGCGCGTCCGCCGCGACTACCCGCTGCTGACCCGCGCCACCGTCGCCGGGGCGAGCGGCCAGTTGCGCAACAAGGCTACAACGGCGGGCAACCTGCTGCAACGCACGCGCTGTCCTTACTTCTATGACCCCAACATGCCGTGCAACAAGCGCAAGCCAGGTTCGGGATGTGGAGCGCTGGGCGGATACTCGCGCCAGCTGGCGATCGTCGGCTCGAGCGATGCGTGTATCGCGACGCACCCCTCCGACATGGCGGTGGCGATGCGTGCGCTCGATGCGGTGGTCGAGACAGTGAACCCGCAGGGCACGACCCGTGCGATCCCTATCGCAGATTTTCACCGTCTGCCGGGCGACACGCCCCACATCGAGACTGCGTTGACGCTTGGCGAGCTCATCACCGCCGTCACCTTGCCCAAGCCGATCGGCGGTAAGCAGGTGTACGAGAAAGTCCGCGATCGCGCGTCCTATGCGTTCGCGCTCGTATCGGTGGCCGCGGTGATCCAGAGCGACGGCACGGGGCGCGTGGCGCTCGGCGGCGTGGCCCACAAACCCTGGCGGGTTGAGGCTGCCGACGCGGTGATGCCGCAGGGCGCAAAGGCCGTTGCGGGTGCGTTGCTCGCGGGCGCCAAGCCCACTCACGACAATGCATTCAAGGTCCCACTCGTCGAAAGAACGCTGGCGGGCATCATGACACAGGCGAGGGCCGCATGAAGTTCGAAACACCCGCAGAGACCAACCCCATCGACCGCCTGAAGGTGGTCGGCCAGGCGCACGAGCGCATCGACGGCCCTCTGAAGACGAGCGGCCAAGCGACATATGCCTACGAGCATCACCGTGAGGTGCCCAAGGTCGCCTACGGCTACGTCGTCGGCTCCGCTGTCGGCAAGGGCCGGATCAAGGCGCTCAACCTCGACGAGGCCCGCCGTGCGCCCGGCGTCGTCACCATCGTCACCGCGCAGGAGGCCGGTCCGCTGGGCAAGGGCGACCGGAACACCGCCAAGCTTCTGGGCGGACCGGAGGTGGACCATTATCACCAGGCCATCGCGGTCGTCGTGGCCGAGACCTTCGAACAGGCGCGTGCCGCTGCTGCGCTGGTGCGCGTCGATTACGAGCGCATCAATGGACGCTTCAACCTGGACGAGCTTCTGAAGACGGCGCCGCTGACCGGCGGTGACAGCAAGGAGGGAAGTGAGTCCCCACCAGAGCACCGCGTCGGCAAGTTCGAAGAGGCCTTTGCCGCAGCACCGGTAAAGCTAGACCAGCGGTACGCTACGCCCGATCAGAGCCACGCGATGATGGAGCCGCACGCGACGATCGCGGCTTGGGAAGGCGACCAGCTGACGCTCTGGACATCGAACCAGATGATTGCCTGGAACAAGGCCGACATGGCCAAGACGCTAGGCATCCCAAAGGAAAAGGTGCGCCTGATCTCCCCGTATGTGGGC
This sequence comes from Novosphingobium sp. 9U, assembly GCF_902506425.1. Classification (NCBI taxonomy): domain Bacteria; kingdom Pseudomonadati; phylum Pseudomonadota; class Alphaproteobacteria; order Sphingomonadales; family Sphingomonadaceae; genus Novosphingobium; species Novosphingobium sp. 9U. Next base: position 2,485,329 of record NZ_LR732469.1, read on the forward strand.
GGTGGCTTTGGCGGCAAGCTGTTCCTGCGTTCGGACTCGGTGCTCGCCGCGCTAGCGGCTCGTGCGGCCCAGCGCCCGGTGAAGCTCGCCTTGCAGCGGCCGCTCATGGCCAACAACACGACCCACCGCCCGGCGACGCGCCAGCGCGTGCGTATCGGTGCCACCAAGGACGGCACCATCACCGCGATCGCGCATGAGAGCGGATCGGGCGATCTCGAGAATGGCGGCCCTGAGACGGCCGTCAACCAGACCGAGCTGCTCTACGCTGGCGCTAACCGGCTGACGTCGATGCGGCTTGCGGTGCTCGATCTGCCGGAAGGCAACGCGATGCGTGCGCCGGGCGAAGCTCCTGGCCTGATGGCGCTGGAGATCGCGGTCGACGAGATGGCCGAGCAACTCGGCATGGATCCGATTGCCTTCCGCATCAAGAACGACACGCAAGTCGACCCCAAGACGCCGACGCGCAAGTTCTCGGAGCGTAATCTTATCCGCTGCCTGCAAGAGGGTGCGGAACGCTTCGGCTGGGACAAGCGCAAGGCCAAACCGGCCCAGTCGCGCGACGGGCGCTGGCTGGTCGGCATGGGCGTGGCGGCTGCCTTCCGCAACCACATCAGCCGGCCATCGGGTGCTCGGGTTCGGCTCGGCACTGACGGCATGGTCACGATCGAGAGCGACATGACCGACATCGGCACCGGCAGCTACACCATCATGGCGCAGACCGCGGCCGAGATGATGGGCCTGCCGCTGGAGAAGGTCGTGGTGAAGCTTGGAGATTCGAGCTTTCCGGCTTCGGCGGGTTCGGGCGGTCAGTGGGGCGCGGCCAACTCGACGGCAGGTGTCTATGCGGCCTGCGTGAAGCTTCGCGAAGCCGTTGCGCAGCGTCTTGGCTTCAACTCCGCCGATGCCGTCTTCGAGGAGGGGCAGGTGAAGAGCGGCAACCGCACCGCGGCGCTGGCGGATGCTACCAAGAGCGGAGAACTCCTGGCCGAGGACAAGATCGAATACGGAAAGCTGGGCAAGACCTACCAGCAGTCCACGTTCGGCGCGCACTTCGTCGAGGTGGGCGTGGATGCGTATACGGGCGTCACCCGCGTGCGGCGCATGCTCGCGGTGTGCGCAGCCGGCCGGATCCTCAACCCGCAAACGGCGCGCAGCCAGGTGATCGGCGCGATGACTATGGGTGTCGGCGGCGCGCTGATGGAGGAACTGGCGGTCGACACGCGGTTCGGCTTCTTCGTCAACCACGACCTTGCCGGGTACGAAGTGCCGGTGCATGCCGATATCCCGCACCAGGAGGTCATCTTCCTGGACGAGGCGGACGCCACCGCCAATCCGCTCAAGGCCAAGGGCGTGGGCGAACTGGGGCTCTGCGGGGTCGGCGCGGCCGTCGCGAACGCGATCTACAATGCGACGGGCGTGCGCGTGCGCGATTACCCGATCACGCTGGAGAAGCACCTGGAGCGTCTGCCGACGATTACCTGAGGCGAGACGCTTGCAACCAGTCGTGAATGCCTCCACCTGCCGTCAGGCGGAGGCATCGTCCGGGGCGCTGGGTTGGATGACGAGGTTCTGCTCGCGTGCCTGGAAGACGCGGCTGTACGGCGGGACGTCATGCGTCAGCCACACGTTCCCGCCGATCTCTGATCCGGTCCCGATGGTGACCCGGCCCAGGATGGTTGCACCGGCGTAGATGACCACGTTGTTCTCGATCACCGGATGGCGCGGCAGCGACTTGATCAGCGCGCCCGTGGGTCCGAGCGGGAAGTTCTTCGCTCCCAGGGTGACGCCCTGGTAGATGCGCACGTTGTCGCCCAGGATCGCGGTCTCACCGATCACCACGCCGGTACCGTGGTCGATAAAGAATCCCTCGCCGATCTGCGCACCGGGGTGGATGTCGATGCCGGTCTGCCCGTGCGAGATCTCGGAGATGATACGCGCCACCAGTGGTGCGCCGAGCAGGTGCAGCTCGTGCGCCAATCGATGGTGGATAATTGCCAAGAGGCCTGGAAAGCAGATCAGCACCTCGTCCAGGCTGCGCGCAGAAGGATCGCCGCGGAACGCTGCTTCGATATCGATGTCGAGCAGACGCCGGATCTCGGGCAGACGGCGACCGAGCGCGAGGACGATCTGCGTCGCACGATCGTCGATGCTGTCGCGCTCGTCGTCGGGGCTGGAGTACGTCAGTTCCAGGCGTACTTGCGCCTGCAGCCGGCTGAAGGCGATTTGCAGCGTCTGGGTGACGAACTTGTCCTCGTTGTGCAGGCGCACGAAGTCGGGGCCGAGCCTGAGCGGAAACAGCGCGCCGCACAGCTCTTCCACCACTTTCGCCAGGCGCACGCGCGAGGGAAAGCTCTCGACGCCGTACTCGGCATGTTGCGCATTGATCGTGCGCCATTCGTGCCGGATCTGCGCCAACTGCCCAACGATGCCCTGGACGTTCCAGAGGTCGCCATCGGCTTCCGGCGTCAACATAATGGAGAGCGGCGGGCTCTGTTGATCGGGCTCACTTTCCATTCGGCTGATCCTCGTAAACTCGGCCATGGACGACGTCCGAGTTGCTGTTCCAGAGTAATGTCGTTGAGGTCGAAAGGTTACCGGCTGCCGGCCATGTGTTGCCCCCTGAGAGCCGGACGACCCCTTGCATCTAAATACCCCACTAAGTTGATAGACAATAGCCGTCAAGGGCGCCATCGCCACCGGAGTTGCTGCAACACGCTGGCGTGCCTAAGGATCATCCGGTGAGCCAGGATCGTTCGAACATGCCCGACCCTGAGGCGAGTCCTCAACCTGTCGCCAAGCCGAACCGCAGAGCCCGGCGTAGCAGCATGGAGCTTCGCGAGCTGATCCTGGCGTCGGCCCGCGCCGAGTTCCAATACGCCGGCTATTCGGGCGCGACTACGGCCGCGATCGCTCGCGGTGCCGGTGTCACCGAAACGCAGCTGTTCCGGATGTTCCAGTCCAAGGCCGCGTTGTTTCGCGCGGCCGTTTTCGAGCCGCTCGACGATGCATTCGCCGTGTTCAACGATGCGCGCTTTCGGCTGATCGAGCCGGGCAAGCACAACTCGTTGCCCGACACGCAGGCCTACATTGCGGACTTGATGGCTTTCATCGAGGCAAACCGCGAGATGCTTGTGCCGTTGCTTGCGGCGCAGCTCGTCGATGGCGGGCAGGTCGAGGGCGTTGCAGGGGTCGGCGGCCTGCGCACGTACTTCGATCTCGGGTCGGCGCACCTGGCGCACAACACGCGCGACTTGTCGAAGCAGCGGTCCGATACGATCGTGCGCGTGTCGTTCGCGGCGGTGCTGGCGGTGGTGCTGTTCCGCGACTGGCTGTTCCCGTCGAACGATGGTGACGAGGCCGCGATGTCGGCGGCGCTCGCCGACTTTTTCGTCAATGGTCTCGGCGTCAGTCGCTGACGCGTTGAATGCCGCTGAAAGCTTCCGGGATGCTGGACGCTCCAGGTCAGCTTGATAAGAAGGCGTGATGATCCAGAAGACTGCGCTCATCATCCGGCACGTGCCGTACGAAGGCGTCGCCGCCTACCGCGAGCCGATCGAGGCGGCGGGCTACCATGTCGATCGCATCGACGTGAGCGATCCGGTGTTCGCGACCCTCGACCTGACACAGCATGACCTGCTCATCATGATGGGCGGACCGATGGGGGTGTACGAGACCGAGGCCCATCCCTGGATTGCGATCCAGATCGAACGGCTCGCCCAGCGCCTTGAGGCTGACCGGCCCACGCTGGGCGTGTGTCTCGGTGCGCAGATGATTGCGGCGGCGATGGGCGCGACGGTCTATCCCGGTCCTGCGAAGGAAGTCGGCTTCCATCCGGTTCGGGTGCATGATCATGCCTTGACCAGCCCGCTTCGGCACGTGGTCGATGTGCCGGTGCTCCACTGGCACGGGGACACCTTCACGCTTCCCGAAGGCGTGGAATTGCTCGCTTCCAGCCACGTCTACGAACATCAGGCCTTTCGCCGCGGATCGAACATCCTGGCGCTGCAGTTTCACGCCGAGATGGGCCTCGACCCGCGCTTCAACGACTGGATCGAGCAATGGCCCGGGTGCATCGTCGAAGCGGGCCAGGATGAAGCCAGCATGCGTGCGGCGCACGACCGCCTCGGCCCCGCGGCCGTGGCTGCAGGCCAGGCGATGATCGCGGAGTGGCTTGAAGGGCTGGACTGACCTTTAGCTGCTTGCACGCGCTAGCTCCGGCGCCAGCGCCCGGCCGTCGTTGCCGACGCCCAGGTGGCCCAGAAGAACGCGGCGGATGGCTGCGGCGTGTTCCAACTGATCGGCATCGGTGTCTCGCGTTGCGTTGGGCAGGTCGGCGACGATGACGCCTCCATCGAGGACGATGATCCGGTCTGCCAGGGCAATTGCCTCATCGACATCATGGGTGACGAGCAGCACCGCCGGGTTGTGGATGCTGACCAGCCGTTTCACCAGTACATGCATTTTGATCCGGGTCAGCGCGTCGAGTGCGCCGAATGGCTCGTCCGCCAGCAGCAGTTCGGGCTCGCGCCCCAGCGAGCGGGCGAGCGCGACCCGTTGTTGCTCGCCGCCCGACAGCTCATGCGGCCACGCGTTCTCGCGGCCGGCAAGGCCGACTTCCGCCAGAGCATCCAAACCCCGCTGACGTGCGTCCGATCCTCTCAGCCCAAGAATGACGTTGTCGATCAGCTGCCGCCAGGGGAGCAGCCGCGAGTCCTGGAAGACGACGGATATTTTCTCGGGCACGTAAAGCTCGCCACTGCCGCTCGCCTCGTGATCGAGATCGGCGATGGCGCGCAGCAGCGTGCTTTTGCCCGATCCGCTGCGTCCCAAAAGTGCGATGAACTCACCCGGCGCAATGTCGAGGTCCAAGCCGTTGAGCACACCTTTGACCGTGAAGCGCCGGATCAGGTTGCGGACCCGCACGATCGGGCCGGTGGTTGCCTGATCGCTCACTGGCCGAGCGTCCGACGCCAGGACAGGACCTTCTTCTCGACTAGGCGTACGGCGCAGTCCGACACGAGGCCCAGCACGGCATAGAGTATCAGGCCGACCAGCATGACGTCCGACTGCGCGTAGTTGCGGGCCAGGTTGATCATGTAGCCGATGCCGCTGGTGGTGTTGATCTGCTCCACCACGACCAGGCTGACCCAGGCGGCCATGACGCCGAAGCGCAGGCCCAGCATGATCCCGGGCAGCGCGCCGGGCAGCACGACGTGGCGCAGATATTCCAGGTAGCTGATCCGCATCGTCTCGGCGAGTTCGACGAAGCGCAAGTCGATGCCGCGCAAGGCATTGTGGGTGTGGACGTAGATCGGCAGGAACACGAAAACGCTGATCATCGTCACCTTCATGGTCTCGCCCACGCCGAACCACAGGATGAAGAAGGGGATGAGAGCCAGCGTCGGGATCGCTCGCTTGAGCTGAATGACACTGTCGAACAAGTAGCCTCCGACCAGGCTGAGCCCCGAGAGGAAAGCGACCGCGACGCCCAGGGTCGCACCGAAGAACAGTCCTTCAAGGGCGCGCAGCGTGGAGATGATCACGTTGTGGTGGAGGTGCCCGTCCTGCAGCAACTCGATGCCAGTGGTCAGCGCCACCCAGGGCGCGGGCAGGATGCGGCTGTCTATGAACCCGCTGATGGAGCCAATCGCCCAGTAGGTCAGCAGAAGCGCCGGCCCGAGCAGCCAACCATAGCCCCATGCTTTGGGCAAGCCGAGCCGGTACTTGCCGCGCTCCAGCTGCGGCACGGACGGCACGCCTTCCAGCACCGGACGCGGTCGGTGATATCCGAGCCCCGGCGGCGGTCCGGCATGCTTCGGGAAGGGCGGGTGGAGGAGTTCTGCCGTGGATGCCATGGGGGGTGATCCTTGCTCAGCCTACGAGGTTGCGGCGGAGGGAAGCGGTGTGCGGCTACGAACGGCCGATCGCATCGGCGGCGATGCTCTGGAAGCGGCGGTCGAAGATTTCGGCAGCGGGGAAGGGCTTCTTGTCCATCTCGCGTGCCATGAAGTCGATCGTCTGCTGTTCGACCGTGATGGCCTCGTTCCAGCTGCGGGGGATGTCGGACTGCCCACTCTCGCGGATCACGAGGGCGGCGTCGGCCGGGCTCAAGCCCTGATCCTGGACGTAATAGAGGTCCGCCCATTCTTCCGGGTGCGTGTCGATCCAGACTTGCGCGCGGGCCCAGAGCTTCACGTAGGCCCGGATCGCAGCGGCCTTCGCCGGATCGCGCAGGGTCTCGGTGCGGACGTAGAGCACGCCTGGATCGTCGCGGAAGCTACCATGGCCGATCACTTTGGCGCCTTCCGCACCATATTTGGCCAGGTAGCGGCGCGCTTGCAGGCCGGCCCCGATCGGTGCCGCGTCGACCTGCTTGGCCGCGAGCGCGCTGAGGTAGGTGTCGGTCGCGGCGGGAAGGTCGACTAGGGTCACCTCCTCCTGTCGGATGCCGGCCTTGGCCAACGTGCTCAGGACGACAAAGCCTTGCGCCTGGCCCGGGCTATAGGCGATGCGCTTGCCTCTAAGGTCGGCCACGTCGGCGACCGAGCTGCCCGGCGCCGTGCCGATTGCGTAGAGCGGATAGCGCCAGGGCTCGGTGCGGAACCTCCAGGCGACGATCTTGACCGGAATGCCGACCCACACGCCATGAATCGGCGGGATGTTGGCCGCCGATCCCACATCGAGCGCCTTGGCCTGGAACGCCTCGGTCACGCCCGGCCCGCCGGTGATCTGTGCGAATTGCACCTTGAACGGCAGGTCTTTCAGCCATCCGTTCCGCTCCAGCACCTTCTGTGTCAGCGGATCTCCGACGACCAGAGTGGTTCCGGCGGGCACGCGCTCCGGAATCGGGGCATCGAGCGAAAGGCCAGCAGCCTGTGCAGCATCGCCGCGGAACAGATGCGCGAGCAACGGGATGAACGCGAGCAAAACCAAGACGATCGAGATGATCGTCCCAACGTCACGTCCACGGATCGCTCGATGCGGCACTTAAGACTCCTGCAGCTTTCAACCATACTGGCCAGATATGATTTGGCGCGTCAAGTGCTGTCTGCAGTGGGATGGTTGGCTTAGGCGCGACACATCGACGCCGTGCCGGAGCAGCTATGTGGCGGCTAACGTTCGGCGTGCCCGGCGGGGAAACTAAAGCATAGAGTGATGCTAGGAGTGGCGCGCTCAGGCGCCGTGCGCCGAGCGGCTTGGTATGTCGATCGGGCGAACCAGGCGTCGCATGCGCTACCAGCGCAGCAAACATCTATGCCTGGAGAGGATCAGACCTCGGCTTGCGCCATTCCGCCGGCCGCTTCCTCGCGCAGGGCGTCGGCTAGCGTGCGATTATCGAGGATGCTGGTGGTCGCGTCGCGCACTTCGGCGAAGAGCGCGCGCAGCTGACATAAGTGCTCGTCCTGGCAGTCCTCGCAGCGCTGGTAGAAGTTGCGGCTGACGCAGGGCAGCATGGCCAGCGGTCCGTCGGTAATCCGCACGACTTCGCCGAAGGTGATGAGGTCGGCCGGTCGTGCGAGCTGGTAGCCGCCCATGTTGCCGCGCGTGCTCTTCACCAGGCCCACCCGGCGAAGATCGGACATGATCGACTCCAGGAATTTGCGCGGGATCTTCTCCTGCTCGGAGATGAGGGATACCTGCCGTGTCGCTCCCTTGGCCCTCGCGATGTTCAGAAGAGCCTTCAGCGCATACCGGCCGCGTTGGGAAAGCATGCGGAGTGGACACCTTGCAAGGTCTTGCGCACAACCGCTGGCGCGCCGACGACCGGATCGCGGCGGATATATGTCAACCGCCGACCTCTCGCAACCCGCAGGCGCGGGCCTGACAGGCGCGCCGGTGTGTCGCCTTCAGGTCAGGCCGAAGCTCGCAGAAAAGGCGCTTCCGCGTTCCCAGATCGCTGGAAACCACGCCTGTCCGCTGTCGTCACGCCAGGCATGCAGACCGCCACGCACGTTGAACACCTGCGTGTAGCCAAGGCTCTGGAGGCTCCATGTCGCGAGCGCCCCGCGGTTGCCTCCGGCGCAATAGATGACCAGCGGATCGTGCTTGCCCTCTACGGCGTCGGTGATCAGGTACTCGAGCCGGCCCCGGCTGAGGTGCAGAGCGCCACCCAATGGAGGGTTGCGCAACAGTTCATCCTCGTCGCGCACGTCGATCAGCAGCGCGCCTTGTGCCACTTTCGCGCGAGCTTCGGCGGGCGAGATCTCGCGGATCTGCTGGCGCGCGCGATCGGCAAGTTCGTGAAGGTCATGGTAGTCAGGCATCGTGACCCTCCCGTGCATGACAGGGGGACGGGTCTCGCAATTCGAGCTTGCTTGCATTCGCCATTGTTCGTCTCCCGGGTTCAGGAGTCACGAGACCTGACGTTGTCGCCTGAGTTCGTGCGTTGCATCCGAGCCTTGGTTCGAGGCACATCTCGTTCCGTAGCAGAGTTGTTCTACCATAATGGTAGACAAATGCCAGCCTAGTTCGGGTGTCGCATGGCGAAGTTATGCTTTGTCCGTCGCATGAAGCGCACGCACCGGCACGTTGCGCCGGGCTTAGCGCGAAGTCCCCCTGCGACCATCACGCCGGTCGCAGGGGGGGCGGGGCAGATTACTGGTCGTCGAGCGTGTAGAACAAATCGCCCGAGATCTGCTCGGAGACGTAGCCATCCGGACCGACCGGAGTGCTGGTGCCCACGGTGGTCCTGCGCACGATGCGCTCTTCCTCGAAGTGCTCCCAGTCGACCGGACCCCAGTGGCTGGTGGCGCGGTTGTCCCAGACGACGATCGAGTTGGGGCTCCAGTTGAAGCGCGCCTGGATCTGTGCGTGACCGGCCAGCTCGTTGCGCAGATAGGTGAGCAGCGCCTCGCTCTCGCCTTCGTTGAAGCCGTCGATGTACTTGATGAAGCCGGGGCTCAGGAACAGCGACTTGTGGCCCGTCTCCGGATGCACCCGCACGAGCGGATGGCGCGAAAGGTAAGCGCCGGTCGGGCGGCCATCGTCGCGCGGCGGCGGCGGATAGCCGCGGAAGGCGTCGTCGCGACCGTGGACCGCCTTGAGGTTCTCGATCACGTCGCGGAACGCTGGCGAGAGGCTGTTGTACAGCGCCTCCAGGTTCACGAACAGCGTGTCACCACCCGCTACCGGGCCTTCCAGGATGCGCAGGAAGGTGATGTCGCTGGGGTTGGCGACGAACGTGATGTCGGTGTGCCAGCCGCGCCCCTCGCGTGGGCGGCCGAAGGCCCGCAGGTGCTTCTTCTGCACATCGTCGAACACGCTGGGCCGATCGCGCTGGACCGACTTCACGTTTTCCATGACCTGCACCGGTCCGCCGACGCGGCCGTTGGTGATCGGGTGCGCCGGGGTGACTCCCCCGAAGTAGCTGGAAAAGCGGATGTGCTGCTCGTCATTGATGGGCTGGTCGCGGAAGAACAGGACCTTGTAGCGCAGCAGCTTGCGGCGCAACTTGGCGACCGTTTCGCCATCGAGTTCTTCGCGCAAGTCGATCCCGCTGACTTCGGCACCGATCACCGGAGTGACTTGAGTGAACTTGAGATTGTCGACGGAGTTCGCCGAGGTCTTCTGCCGTTCGAGCACGTCTGTGGTCATGGTCTGCTCCTCTTCATCAAATCGGGTTGGGAATCATCAAGCCGCGTCTTCACGCGCAGCGTCGGCGACAAGCGCGTAGCTGTTGGCGGGGCGCTCCAGACCGAGGTTCTCTCGTAGCGTGGTGCCCTCGTACTCGGTGCGGAACAGGCCGCGGCGCTGCAGGATCGGCACGACCTGGTCGATGAAGTCGGTGAGGCCGGTCGGCAGGATCGGCGGCATGATGTTAAAGCCGTCCGCCGCGCCTTGCTCGAACCACAGCTGGATCGCGTCGGCGGTCTGCTCGGGCGTGCCCACGAAAACGCGATGGCCGCGTGCCGTTGCCAGCGTCCGGTAAAGTTCGCGCAAGGTCGGCTGTTCGCGCTCGACGTAATCCGTGACGAGCTTCAGCCGGCTCTTGTTACCGTTCGTCTCGACCGGCAGCGGTGGTGCCCGGTCGTCGAGCGAATAGGCGCTGAGATCGGCGCCTTGGTAATGGCGCGTCAGGATGTTCCAGGCCGTGTCGGGATGGACCAGCGACTGAATCTCTTCATAGTTGGCCTGGGCTTCGGCCTCTGTTCCGCCGAGCACCGGGAAGATGCCGGGCATGATCAGCAACTGCTCGGGTGCGCGGCCGAAGCGGGGCAGGCGGCTCTTCACGTCCGCGTAGAATTCCTGCGCATCCTCCAGTGTGAGGTTGGCCGTGAAGATCACTTCGGACGTTCGCGCGGCGAGGTCGCGCCCGGCTTCCGAGGCGCCGGCCTGTACGATGACCGGATAGCCTTGCGGCGGCCGCCCGACGTTGAGCAGCCCGCGCACGTTGAAGTGCGCGCCTGCAAATTCGACGGAGTGCACCTTGTCGGGATCGACGTAGATCCCGCTTTCCTTGTCGCGTACGAAGGCATCGTCCTCGTACGTGTCCCAGAGTGCCTTGGTGACCGCCAGGAACTCCTCTGCGCGCTCGTATCGCAAGGCGTGATCGGGATGGCGGTCGAGCCCGAAGTTGGCGGCGACGTCGGCGCCCGTGGTGACCACGTTCCACGCCGCGCGCCCACCCGAGATCCAGTCCAGCGAGGCGAATTTGCGCGCAAGCGTGTAGGGATCCTCGTACGTCGTCGATGCCGTTGCGACGAAGCCGACGTGGCTCGTCACTTGGCTGAGTGCGGCCCAGAGCGTCACCGGCTCGAACTTGGCGCCCTGCGAGCTGCGTGACAGCGCTTCGGGCTCTGCCTTCAAGCCGGCGCCCGGGCTGTCGGCAACGAACACCATGTCGAACTTCCCGCGCTCGGCCGTCTGCGCCAGCTCGCGGTAGTGCGCGATGTTGAGCCCGGCGTCGGCTTGCGACGCGGGATGGCGCCAGGCGGCGGCATGATGACCGCTCGCCATCAGGAACGCGCCGAGGCGCAGCTTGCGGGATTGGCTCATCGGATCAACACCCTCCAGGAGACACTCTGTCGATCTAAAGTTTCATATCATATCGGGTGAGTCAAGATTGCTTGTCGCTTCGTGGGATTGGGTTAGTGGGCGCGGATTTCTTGCAGATTGTACGCCCGAGGGCCTTACTTAGAAAATCTAACTTAGCTCAAAGGAGAACTAATCTACACCATGTAAGTAGGAATGGATATTGCCTCGCTCGACCAAACGAGGGGGTATTGTCGATGATTACAGTTTCTCGGCTTCGCACGGAGCTTCGTGCCAGTGTTGCGGCACGCGGCATCCTGAGCGGGATGAGCTTGGCTTCGGTGCTGAGCCTTTCGACGCCGGCGCATGCCGAGGCCGAAGCGAGCGTCGCGCTTGCGGCAGCAGCAGACGACGACGCCGGCGAGGCAATTGTCGTCACCGCGCGCCACCGGGACGAGAAGCTGCAGGACGTGCCGCTATCGATCAGCGCGCTGTCGGGAGATACCGTCCGTACCGAGAAGCTCGACCGTTTGCAGGACTTCGCGCAGAAGATCCCGAACTTTAATCCCTACACCTCGAACCCGCGCACCTCGGCGCTGTCGATCCGCGGCGTGGGCGGGATCAACGGCGGCAGTGACGGTTCGGAGTCAGGCGTGGGCCTGATCGTCGACAACGTCTTCTACACCTACGTCGGCTTTGCCTGGGGGCCGCTCTACGATGTCGCCGGCCTGGAAGTGGCGCGCGGTCCACAAGGCACGCTGCTGGGCAAGAACACCACCGTGGGCGCGGTAATCGTGCGCAATGCGGCGCCCAGCTTCGATGCTTCCAGCGAGCTGGAGGTGAGCGCGGGCAACCATAACAGTCTGCAAGTGCGCGGCTACAGCACCGGCGCGCTGATCCCCGACAAGCTGGCCTATCGCGTCAGCTTCCTGCGCGACAAGCAGGACGGCTTTTTCCCCAACAACTCGCCGCTGATCAACGACGATCGGCGCAGCACGGTCGACTTCCAGGACGTCAACCGCTGGGGTGTGCGCGGGCAGCTGCTGTGGACACCCACCGATGCGATCTCGAGCCGCCTAATCGTCGATCACACCGAGACGCGTGAGTTCAACAACTACGGCGGCATCGTCGCATCGCCACTCACCCGGTACAACAACGGCGCGCCCTATCGCACGTATGCGACGAAGCTGGCGCAGCTCTATGGACTGACCAACCTCGACACCGATCCGTACACCGGAGACAGCACCAATCCCTCGCGGCTGTCGTCCTATACCACCGGTGTGTCGAACGAGCTGAACATCGACCTGGGCGGCGTGGACCTTACATCGGTAACGGCGTTCCGCAGCTTCCGGCTCTATCCCCGCAACAGCCAGGGCAGCTACGGCCTCTATCTGTACAGCCTGGGCTACGACAACGACAACAAGTTCTGGTCTCAGGAGATCCGCCTGGCCTCCAAGCCGGGCGATCTCTTTGATTGGCAAGTCGGCGCTTATGCGTTGAAGGACAAGCGCAATTCGAATGACCGGATCATCTTCGGCAAGGACGCAGCGGGCTTCTACGGGACCACGCTGCCGGCCGCGTTCACCGCGCGCGTGCCGATCACGATCAACCCGAACGTGCTGGACGGCCTGGAGTACGATCAGCAGGGCCTGGCGAGCACCAAGAGCATCGCCGCATTCGGGCAAGGCACGGTGCATATCGCACCCTGGTTCGACCTGACGGCCGGCGTGCGGTTTACCCACGAGACGCGCAAGGGATCGAACACCGGCTTCTCGTTTAACGGCGCGCAGGGGCTGACAGCGGCAGAGACAACGCAGCAGACCAATCTCTTGCGCAGCCTGTTCGGTGGCTACTTCAGCCTGGCCGACAAGCAGAGCAACAACTCATGGTCTTGGCTGGTGAACCCCAGTCTCAAGATCACGCCGGACCTGCTGCTCTACGGCTCGGTCGCGCGCGGCGTGAAGTCGGGCGCGGTGAATACGGTCGCGGTGCCCGTCTACTCCGGTTCCACGGTTGTGGGCGCCACGCCGGTGATCACCGAACCGGAGACCTCGCTGGACTTCGAAGCGGGGTTCAAGTCGGGTTGGTTCGGGAACCGCGTGACCCTGAACGTCAATGCCTATCAAAACACGATCAAGAACTACCAGGGTTCGATCACCGACACGTCATCGTTCTTCGACGCCACCGGAACGAACATCCCCAAGCTGTACCTCGGCAACATCGCCAAGGTGCGGCTGCGCGGCATCGAGTTCGAGGGCAACTGGCAGGTGACCGACGGAGTGCAGTTCCACACCGCCGCCGCGGTGTTGGACGCCAAGTACCTCGACTATGTTAACTCGGGCGCGCCGGTCGATTACCAGTACGCCGGCGGTCCCAAGACGATCGACCTGTCCGGTCGCAAGATCCCCAATGTGCCGCCATGGACGTTGAACTTCGGCGTTAACTTTGAGCGGCCGATCGGAACGATCCAGGGCCAGGACGTGGCGCTGTTCGGCTTCGTCAACGAGGCGCTGACGGGCAAGACCCGCTTCAGCGATGCGGGATCTGAGATCTGGCTGGGGCAGAAGAGCTATGGCCTGACAAACGCCAGCATCGGTGTGAAGCAGATTGACGGACGGTTCACGATTTCGCTGTGGGTGAAGAACCTGCTCGACAAGAAGTACACCCAAAACAAGACCCTGGGGACGACCAATACGGTGCCGACTTGGCTGCTGGGTGACCCGCGCACCTTTGGGGTGCGCGCCTCCTTCAAGATCGACTGAGGGCAAGCCGTGGTGGCAGCTGGCGACAAGCTCAACATATGCGAAGTGGAGGAGGCCGCGCCCCTTGGTAGGGCGGCTTTCCCCATCACCACGGCTTTAGCCACCACTGCCAGAGCTGAGCTTTTGAAGTCTTCCAGCCGCCCTACGGGCTTACATGAGCTCAACCACCCCGCAGGCGGCTCCACTCGGCTGCGGGCGCATGCGGCAGACCGACGTCGAGCAGTCCCAGCACGCCGGGCCGCGCGGCCTTGATCTGGTGCAGCGCGTTGACCGCGGGCAGGGCGGTCATGGTGTCCCACTCGTGATTGCCCCAGTGGCTGGGCGGCGTGTAGCGCACGCGGGTGTCGACGTTGGGCTCGCCTTCGATGATGACGCGGTGCTGATCGTCGTCGATCTCCCAGTTCTCGACGAGCTTGCGGGTGAGATACCAGACCACCGTGGCGGTGATCACCGTCTTGCCGCCGACCTTGCCGCGCCAGCCGCCACGCAGCGCCGCGTTGCTGCCCTTCTCCATGACGAACCAGCCGAGGTCGACGCGCTCGGCGGCGCTGGCGTATTCGATGAAGAACTCGACATCGTCGAACGTATAGCCCAGCGCCTCGCCCATGCGCACGGCAACGTCGCGGAACATGACAAGCCAGGTCTGCGCGGCCTGGCGAGTTTCGTCCGTGGCCTCGGGCTCGCCCATGCCCAGGAAGCTCCAGGTCTCAACGGATTCGTAGACCGAGCAGTCGGCGGACTCGATCAGCGTCAGCGACTGGACATCGCGGCACACCGCCGTCTGCGCGATGGCGATGGCGTTGATCCACCCCGGATTTATGCCGCTGATGTAGAGCGAACTGTTGCCGCGCTGGCAGGCCGCCTCCAGCCGCTCGCGCACTTCGCCTTGGATGCCGCCGACGTGGAAGAACAAGTTGGTGCTGACGACATCGGCGCCGCTCTCCAGCAGGCGTACGGTCTGATCGACGTCGCCGGTGAAGGGCGTGTAGACGACACTGTCGGGCTTGAGCGCGAGCAGTGCGTCGATGTCGCTGGTGGCGAGGACGCCGGTCTGCGGGCGCCCGCACAAAGTGCCGGCATCAACCCCGACCTTGTCGGCCGAGTGCGCGAACACGCCGACCAGCTCAAGCCGCGGATCGTCGAGGATTGCCCGGAGCGCGAGCTTGCCTACCTTGCCCGTGTTCCACTGAATGACTTTCAGCTTGTCCATGTCGTCTCCCGCTTGTCTCTGCGCTCGTGCGCTATCGTGGCTCAGAGTGGCGGAAACGGTGGCGAAGGCAATCGCGGTGGCGATATGCCGTCCGTGCCCTGAGCTGGCGCGCCTCGGGAGGGTCACGCTGGATGGCTCGCAGTTTACCTAACGACCGCCGAGCCAGAGCTTGTCCGAGCCCGGCACCCGCCCCCACGGCTCGGCTCAGCGGCAGACCGCCGCGTTCGCCTGCAGGTGATCGCTCTCGCGCGTCATCCACGCCGTAGCCTCTGCTGTCGTCTTTGTCTGGTTGCCGAAATCGCAAATCGGGTCGAAGTGGTCGACGACGAAGTGCAGCCTGCATGACCTCTCGCCGATCTGCCGGAACCAGGTCACGCCCCGTCAGCATCAATGGCGAACTGATCATCGGCAATCGCCGCGCCGACGCGCGCAGTTTGCGTGCTGTGTGTCACGGTTGCGCCGCACAGCGCGACCGACACCTCGTAGCTCTCCACCTCGGCCGCTGTCGCTGCCTGCGAGGCGATCGCCGCGTCGAGATCGCCCCAGTCGCGCAGGTGTCCTTCCACTTCCGGATGCCGCGCGCACGCGAGTGCAACGTGCTCGCCCGCGACGATCAGCCCGCCGTCCATCGCGATCGCTGCGCCGGTAGCCTCGTCCACCATCCCGGTCAGACGCAAGCCCAGCAGCGGGCCGCCCACTGCCTGCTGCCGCCAATCCTCCACGTAGGCGCCCGAAGGCGCGAACTCGATCACCGCATTCCCGATCGCATGTAGCCTTGCCGGCTCCGGCCACTGGTTGCGAGGCTGGTAGCTGCTTTCGATGTTCCACGAGAGCAACTGTGCCGCATTGTCCCACACGGTATCGCCGATCCAGCCCTGCCGCTGCGCGACCGGCGTGGCCACGCCATGGGTCAGGCGCAAGTCGATGGTGAAGCCGGCCGACTGGAACCAGAAGACGTGCGTGCTCTCGTCCGTCGCACCGGTCGCAAAGGTGATGCTCTTGCGGCGAAACGCTCCGAGCAGATGAGGCGGGAACGGCACCTCGGCAAGCTTGGTCGGCAGGTGCGCGATCAGCTCCCGAAGGGTCAAGCGTCCGCCTCCGCCGCTTTCGGGCCGAAGCTGTCGAGCGCGATAGGTCGGTCGAGCACCAGCTCTCCATCTGCGATTCGCCGCTTCAGATAGGCAAACGTCTGTGCGGTCTGGTTGAACAAGTGCTCGCCGCTGTGCAGCGGTGCGTAGCGCGGCGCCTCGCCCGCAATCAGCGGTGCGACGACATGGTCGTAGTCGCACGAGAAGAACATCGGAAACGAGTAGCGCTCCTGCACCACCTTGCGCACGCGATGCCGGGTCGCGAGGTAGCGGCCGTTGGACATGATCTCCATCATGTCGCCGATGTTCATGATCAGCGCACCCTCGCGCACCGGCACGTCCGCCCATGTGCCGTCCTTGCGCAGCAGTTGCAGGCCCGGCGCAGTGGCGAAGAGCAGGGTGAAGCACTCGTAGTCGGTATGCGCACCGATGCCCGGGCGGTCCTCGGCAGTTGGGTCGTAGGGATAGTGGATCAGCCGCAACTGGCTCGGCGGCTGGCGCAAGTGTCGGTCGAAGTGGCCTTCCTCGAGCCCGAGCGCCAGGGCGAAGCTGCGGAACAGCGCTCGGCCAATCTCGCTCAGGTGGTGATAATAGGCCAACACGTCTTCACGGAACCCCGGCATCTGCGGCCATAGGTTGGGCCCGAGCAGGGGACGGCCTGCAACAGGCCCGGCGTAATCGCGATTGATGTCGTAGGCTTCCTTGAGGTCCGCCGTTCCACCGCCGAACTGCTCCTCGCCCACGGGCACATAGCCGCTGTGATTGACCGACTGCCCGATGTAGCTGCGCATCTTGGCGGCGTCGTCGAGCGCGAAGTACCGCTGCGCCCGCGCTAGCAGTCGGTCGAACAAGCCGAGGTTCAGCTGTGCGCCGGTGATCGTCAAGAACCCGACCTCGCCGCACGCCCGGTCCAGTTCGCGCGCCACCGCCATGCGATCCTCCTGGCTCGCGCTGGCGAGGCGCGAGATATCCACCTGGGGAAGATGCTCGATGGCGGTCACTGCGCGTCCTCGAAAGTGCGATACGAGCACTATGGTTCTGCAGGGTCATAGTGATAGACAGCACAATCCTATGAATCGCATCACGATGATCTATGACCATGGTCATCGCTGATTCGACGAGGCCCGATCCGCATGCCCGAGCCAACCCCGCTCACCGACAAGAAGTTCGCCAGTCGCGTCGACTGGAACCTCATGCGCACGTTCGTCGACATCGTGCGCGCGGGCGGCATCGGCGCGGCCGCAAGGCAGCTCAACAAGCAGCAGCCCAGCATCAGCGCCGCGCTGAAGCGGTTGGAGGAGCATGTCGGCGCGACGCTGCTCCACCGTACCGCGACCGGCGTGGAGATGACCGCCGCGGGCAAGGCGATGATGGCGCTGTGCGAGGACATGCTCGAATCCGCACGGCTGGTGCCGCACCAGATCGCGCAAGCGACCAAGCGGGTCGAGGGCATCGTTCGTATCCAGATCGTCTCTGCGCTCGTCTCGGTGGAGTTCGACGAGGCGATCGCCAGCTTCCACCGCCGCAATCCCGACATCCACATCGAGATCCGTGTCTCCCCCTGGAGGCAGGTACTCGACGCGCTGGAGCGCGGCGAGGTCGAGATCGGCGTAGGCTATGATGGCGACGTGCGCGGCAGCCTCACCTACGAGCCGTTGTTCTGCGAACGCCAGCAGCTCTATTGCGCGCGCAGCCATCCCCTTTTCGGCCATCGCGTACATCGGCTCAACGAGCTGAAAGACGAAGGCTTCGTTCTAACGGGCGAGGACGAGATCGAGACGATCACGCACTTGCGCCGACGCTACCGCCTCGGCACTCGGGTGAGTGGGCTGGCCGAGGACATCAACGAGGCGCGCCGTCTGATCGTGCAAGGCGTCGGCCTTGGATTTCTGCCTATCCCGGCGGTGGAGGACGATGTGGCGAAAGGCCGACTATGGCCTTTGTTGACCAGCGAGACCGAGCCTACCTACGACATCTACCTGCTCGCCCGCGCCGAGCCTTCGCGCGATACAGCGACCCAGCTGTTCCTCGACGAGGTCATGCGGCGCATTCGCGCAAAGCGCTGATCTGCCAGGGTCATAAAACTGACCTATGTCTTTCATCGTGATTTAGCGTCTGCCCGCATGGGCCTGTCTCCCGCACTCTGACCATGGTCGCCGCAGTGCGGCCCGGGTTCGGACTTGAGACATGACTGCGCTGAAGAAGACTTTCGTCGACCTGCTGCCGCCGCTGATGATCGCGGTGGCGCTGCTGTTCTGGGCCTATGGCCCCGCGGCGGTGCTCGACAGTCCCTGGACGCTGATGGTCACGGCGCCGCTGATCACCATCGTCGTCCTGCTGCTCGAACTGGTGCTGGAGCGCCATGCAGGCTGGCGGATGAACCGGCAGGAGTTCTTCACCGACTTGTTCTACGTGGTGCTCAGCGCCACCGTCATCACCTGGACCACCGAGGCTTTGGCAGAGGCACCGCTGCGTGCCCTCAAAGCCTCGCTCGGGCTCAAGACCGGGTGGGTGCTGGCGATGCCTTGGCTTGCCCAGGTGGCCTTCGCGGTGTTCGTGCTCGAGTTCGGGCAGTACTGGATGCATCGGCTGATGCACAACGTGACGCCGTTCTGGCTCACCCACGCGCCGCATCACCACCTCACCCAGTTGAACGCCGCCAAAGGCGCCGTCGGCAATCCGATCGAGCTGTTCCTGATCAGCCTGAGCGTGCTGGCCTTGTTCGACTTCGACAAGACTGCGCTGTTCGCCGCCTTCAACACCATGGGCGTGATCTCGACCTTTGCGCATGCCAACGTGCGGTCCAATCCGCCGATCTGGTACTCGTTCTTCTTCACCACGATCCGCCATCACAGCCTGCACCACTCGACCGACTACGAGGCAACGCGCTGCAACTATGGCAACTCGCTGATCCTGCTCGACCGGGTGTTCGGCACCTACCGTGAAGGCGAAGCCTCGGTGGTCGGGCAGGACGATCGCAAGCGCCTGTCGATCGTGGAGCAGACGCTGTTTCCCTTCCGGCCGCTGATAGATCGCATCAAGACACGTCGCGCGGTCGCGGTCGGGCAGCCGGTCGAAGCCTCCAGCCAGGCAGTGAGCGCCTGACCACCGCCGGCACCTTGACGGCGCCCTCGCGCACCCGGACGGTTCAAGCCGCGCGCGCTGCTTTGTCGCAGGGAGATCTTGCAACGGCACATCGCCTTGCCGCATCGCTCGTCGCACAGGACGCGAGCGATGCGGAAGGTCACTTCCTCCTCGGTGTCAGCGTCGCGGGAGCCGGGCAGATCCAGCTCGGTATCGAGCACCTGACCCGCTCCGTCACCCTGGACCCGCGCGGCGAATACCGCGCGCAATTGGCCAAGCTGCTGACGATGGTGCGGCGCGACGGCGATGCCGCCGCAACCTTGAGCGAGGCCGAGGAGGCGCCACCCACCGACGCGCTCAGCCGCGACACCATGGGCTGCGTCTATGCGCGCCTGGGCGACCATGCTGCCGCACTCGTCCACTTTGATGAGGCGGTTCGGCTGGAGCCGCGCAACGCCGCGTTCCGCTATAACCAGGCGACGACGCTGAACTTCCTCGGCCGAGTGGCCGATGCGGAGGCTGCGGTGGAGGCGATCATCGCGCTCTCCCCGAACGACGCGCGCGCGCACCACCTGCTTGCCGGCCTGCGCAAGCAGACGCCCGATCGTAACCATGTCGAGCGTCTGCTGCGCATGCTGGTCGGTGCGCAGGATGGGCATCCCCGCCTTCTGCTCGGATATGCTCTGGCCAAGGAGCTGGAGGACATCGGCGAGCCCGAGGCTGCGCTTGACCGCCTGCTGGCCGCCAATGCCGATCACCGGGCGACGCTGCCGTACACGTTCGAGCGCGACGCGGCGATGTTCGATGCGATCGAACGGCACTGGGCCACGCCGGTCAGCGCTCCGCCGCATGAAGTTGCGAGCGACGCGCCGATCTTCATCGTCGGCATGCCGCGCACCGGCACCACGCTGGTCGACCGCATCCTCTCATCGCATCCGCAGGTCGAGAGCGCGGGCGAATTGCAGGCCATGCCTCTGGCGGTGAAGCATGCCGCCGGCACGCGCAGCCGCACCGTGCTCGATCCCGAGACGGTCGCCGCCGCCGCTCACGCTGACCCCCAAGCGATCGGGGCGCGCTACCTCGCGATGGCGCAGCACCACCGCCATGCGCTGAGCCCGCGGTTCACCGACAAGTTTCCGGGCAATTTCCAGTACGCGGGCATGATCGCACGCGCCGTGCCCGAAGCCCGGATCGTCTGCTTGCGTCGCCACCCGCTCGACACGGTGCTGAGCAACTTCCGCCACTTGTTCGCGGTCAGCTCACGCTACTACGACTACAGCTACGACCTGCTCGATATCGCTGCCTACTACGCACGCTTCGATCGGCTGATGGCGATCTGGCGCGAGGCACTGCCCGGCCGCGTGCTCGAAGTTCAGTATGAGGATCTGGTCGCCGACCAGGAAGGCCAGAGCCGCCGCCTGCTGGCGCACTGCGGTCTTGAATGGTCGGACGCCTGCCTGGCATTCCACGCCAACTCCGCGCCGGTATCGACGCCAAGCGCCGCCCAGGTACGCCGTCCGATCTACACCGACTCGGTCGCACGCTGGAAGCGCCACGCCGCCGTGCTGGAACCCGCACGCCGCTTTCTCGAGCGTGCCGGCATCGCGGTCGACTGACATGCCCATCATCACCGCACCCCATTCGAAGGAGCTGTTCATGGCCTCGACCCGCAAGTTGGCGCTGGTCAGCGCGCTGCTTGCCGCCGCCGCGATCGGCAGTCCGGCTGTGGCGCAGAGCGCGCCCAGCACGCGGCTGATCGACTGCGGTGAGGAGAGCTGCCTGTTGGTGACCGGTCACCGCGAGCGTGTTTCCGACGAGATCCGCATCAACGGTCATCTCGTTGATGTACAAGGACAACGCACCTGGCGGGTGCGCCTGCCACTGGCAACAGTGCGCGAATGGTCGACCCCGTTCGCACGCCGGATCGAAGTATCGTCGCACCCTGCGCGGGCCCGCACGGACATGGCGCGGGCCGACACTGCCGAGCATGCGCGACTGCCGATCGGACTGTTGGGGCATGTGCCTGACTTGGCATCACTGGTTATTACTTTGGATTGAGCTGGATAATACTGTACTAATTTAAGCCGGAACCTTGTTCGGTTATTGTCATTATCGTCTCTCGGAGCTATTTTGAGCTTTCCGAGCCGTCGAAGAGCGGCCTGTTGATCCTTCGCAGGAGATGATGATGAAGTCTGGCCTCGTTGCCTTCGCCGCTCTTGCGCTTGCCACCTCGGCATCCGCAAACGCCACTGAAAATCCCCTGGCTCGTGACAAGGCCGTCCTGAACCTTCAGGGCCTTGACCTGTCGACCGCCGATGGCCAGCAGCGCCTCGCGATCCGCATGGATCAGGCCGCACGCTCGGTCTGCGGTGACCGTCTCGCGACCGTGCACCTAGACGCAGAGAGCAAGGCCCGTGAATGCCGCGCCACCGTCGTCGCCGACGTGCGCAGCCAGATTGAGGCTCGCGTCGCCCAGGCGCCGACCGCCTCGCGCACCCAGGTTGCGCTGGCTGACTGACTTGATAGCGCGCTCTTCCTCTTCTCTGTGAGGAGAGGGAGAGCGGCTGTTTACTTGCTAGCTTCGACCACAACGTTGAGCTGGCGATGTGTCAGTATTATACCAGCGTTTTGTAATACTGGCGGGTCATCGTCGCTTTAGACGAGACGGCCCTATGCGGCAGACGGCTTACTTGTAAGCCGAATGAGCAGATATCTTTGCCCTCGCGTCAGTCTCTACGCCCCCTCAAGCTGTGCTTGTCACACGATAGAAGCTGGGTCGGCATAGAGCATGAGCCCATGGCCCATGTTGAGCCACACTCCACTCGGTCTCCGGCCATGAGCCCGGTGCCAGTGTGTGCGGAACCTGTCACTCGCTACAGTCCGGCTTAGCCCTTCGCCGTCCGGTCTGAGCTTGTCAACGACCGCCCTCGACGTAGCGTGCTGAACGGGTTGTAGCTCAACGACGCACCGTCAGCCGCCATGCTTCGTCAAGCTGAGCATAGGCGTGTTGTGTGATGCTGCAGCGTTTTGACATGCAGCATCGCAGAGAAGGTGACAGTTTCGCTCTTCAGGCATGATGCGCCAACTCCGCCTTAGTCGAGCCGCCGGGCCACACACACACACACTTGGAGCTAAGCTCCGAGCAGTCCTACTTGCCGATCGCGCCCGGCTTGGCCCACCACGACAGCGAGTGCAGGTCATGCGCACTCGTCCACACGCCAGCTTTGGTAAACCGCAGCGCGCCACTGCCGACCGCCTTGCCGACACGCGCGCGGATCGCCAGCGTCTTGGGATCGATCACCACGAAGGTCTGGTCCTCGGTGGTGCGTAGCCAGACCTTGCCGCCGCCAGTGTCGATGTCGCCGTACTTAAGCACCGCGCCCACCTTGACCCGGCCGCGTAGACTGTTGGTCGTGGGATCGATGGCCGCCACGGTGCCGTCGCCTTGCTCCTGCACCCAAACGCCGCCTTCGCCGGCTGCGAGGAAGCCGGGCTTGCTGCCCAGCGCCACCGTCGCGACCACCGCGTTGGTGGCCGGATCGATGCGCTGGAGCGACGATGCCTTGCTGCTCGCAGCCCATAGCGCACCCTCGCCGAAGGCCAGGTAATGCGCGCCTTCGTTGGTCGGAATGGTGGCGATTACGTGGTTGGTTGCAGGATCGACGCGTGCAATGGCGCCCTCAGCCTTGCTGGCGACCCACACCGAGCCGGCGCCCGCGACCACGTTCAGTTCACCCTCCTGCTGATTGCCGATGCCGGTGGCGATCGTGGCGACCTTCTTGGCGGTGCGTGTGTCGATCCGCTCCAACGTGCCGTCGGCGCAGTTGGCGACCCACAAGTCATGGCCCAGCACCGCCATGCCACCGCAGGGACGGGTGATGGGCACTTCGGCCAGCTTGCCTTTGCGCGACCACTGCTCGACCCGGCCGCGGTTCGTGGCCCAAACGGTCTTGCCTTGCGGGGCGAGGAAGTCGGCGAAACCAGGCACCTGGATGATCTGCTCCTCCTGAGCGGAGGCGGCGACCGCGGCTCCTGCAAAGCCGACCGCAGCTGCGCAAACCAGTACCCGAAGTGCTTGCATTGCCATTCCCCTTTGCAGTGTATTGCGGATCGAACCTCAGGCCATCTGCGCGATGTAGGCGCGCCAGCCGCCCAGATCGGTGATGTCGCGCGCACCGGTGAGCGCACGCGGCTCGGCGACGAAGCCCTTCACGCTGGTGCCGTCGGCCAGCGTGACGTTGCCGATCGCCAGCGGCGCAGGCACTTCGACGACGAAGCTGCCGAACTCAGCCACGCCCAGTTCGTACACTTCGACCTTGATCGGGGCGCCGTCTTCGCTGTGAACCAAGGCGGGCTTGGGCGGCACGCTGTCGGCGATCGCGTACAGGCGGTAGTTGGGCGCGGTTTCGAACGCGCCGACGAAGGTCGCCTCGCGCGAAGTCAGCTGCCAGTGCAGCGGCATGTCCTTGAGGTGGGCGCCCACAACGGCGAGTTTCACGGTCTGCATCTTGCCCTCCAGATCGAGCGGGGGTGGTGAAGGAAGCTGCGCGGCAGCGAGATAGGCGTCCGCCACGTCGAGCAGGGCGCGGTCGGTGTCGGCCGGGCCGATCAGAGTGACCCCGAAACCGGTCGCATTGTCGCGCACGCCTGCGGGCACCGCCAGCGCGGCCATATCGAGCAGGTTCACGAAATTGGTGTAGCGTCCCAGGTTGCTGTTGAGCGCGACGGGGGCGCTCAGCATCTCGCCGACGCGGTAGGTGGTGCCGGTAGTGGGCAGGACCATCAGGTCGATGTCGCCCCACAGCGTGTCGGCATGGCGCTTTATTTCGGCCATGCGGTAGATGCCGTTGAACACGTCGACCGCGCTATAGTTCAGCCCTTGCTCGACCACCTCGCGAACGGTGGGATCTATGGCGTTGGGGTTGTTCGCCAGCATGTCGGAGATCGCGGCGGTGCGCTCGGCCACCCAGGGGCCGCCGTAGAGCAACAGCGCGGCTTCGAGCAGGGGCTCTAGGTCGATCTCGACGAGTTCGCCCAGGCCGGAGAAGGTCTCCAGCGCGCGCTCGTAGAGGTATTCGGATTCTGGGTCGCCAAAGAAAACGCGCTGGTCACGGCGCGGGACGCCGATGCGGCGGACGGTGACGGGGCTGTCCGCGCGCAGTTTTGAGAAGGGATCGGCTGGGTCGAACTGCGCCAGCACGCCGTCGACCAAGCGGGCGTCGGCGGTGTCGTCGGTGAACACGGTGATGCAGTCGATCGTGCGGCAGGCGGGCACCAGGCCTTGTGTGCTCCAGCGGCCCTTGGTGGGCTTGAAGCCGATGAGGTGCTGGAACGCAGCGGGCACGCGGCCCGAACCGGCAGTATCGGTACCGAGCGCGAACGGCACCAGCCCTGCCGCCACCGCGACTGAAGAGCCCGCACTCGACCCGCCGCTGACATAAGCCAGATTATGAGCGTTGCGTGGCACGCCGTAGGGGCTGCGCGAGCCGTTAAGACCGGTCGCGAACTGGTCGAGGTTGGTCTTGCCCATGCAGATCGCACCGGCGGCGAGCAGCTGCTCGATTACCGTCGCCGAGGCCTCTGGCGCATAGGCGAAAGCAGGGCAGGCGGCGGTCGTCTCGAGACCGGCGACGTCGATGTTGTCCTTCACGGCGAAGGGCACGCCCGCGAGCGGCAGTTCTTCGCCCGCGGCGATGCGCGAGTCCACTGCGGCCGCCGCGGCGAGCACGTCCTCCCGATCGGCGCGGCTGATCCAGATTGCGCGCTGGATCGCGTCATAGGCTTCGATGCGGGCGAGAGTCTGCTCGGCAACGGCGACAGCGCTGGTATCGCCGGCGTTGACGGCTGCAGCGATCTTCGCCGCGCTTTGGCGATGCAGCCCGCTCACGGGTGGCGCCTCAGCGCGAGCATGGCGGCGCCCGGTTGCAGCGATTGCCGCTCCTGCATGTAGAGGGCCGCGACCGTGCCGGAGCCGGGGCTCTCCACGGGAAATTCCATCTTCATAGCCTCCATCACGGCGATCGTATCGCCGGCCTTGATCTCGTCCCCGACCGAGACGAGCAGCTTCCATACGCTGCCGCCGAACGGCACTTCGATCAGGTCCGCGCCTTCGGGCACTTCGATCGCTGCGGGCGGAGCGGCGTCGAGATCGTCGGTGCTCGCGCGGTCGAACTCGCCGCTGGCGTGCCAGGCGGCGCGCTCGGCGTCGAAGGCGGCCTTGCGCTGCGTCTCGAATTGCGCGATCGAGTCCGCGTTGTCGCGCAGCATTGCGCGGTAATCGGACAGGCGGAACTCGGAGTGCTCCACTTCGATCGAGCGGCGCCCGGCGGGGAAGTCGCGGCGCCACTCGGCCAGTTCCTCGGCGCTGACCGGGAAGAAGCGGATCTGGTCGAAGAAGCGCAGCAGCCAGGGCTTGCCTTCGACGAAGGCGTCGGTCTGGTTGTGCGTGTTCCACACCTGGATGGTGCGGCCAAACAGCTGGTAGCCGCCCGGGCCTTCCATGCCGTAGATGCACATGTAGGCGCCGCCGATGCCCACAACGTTGGGCGGGGTCCAGGTGCGCGCCGGGTTATACTTTGTGGTGACCAGGCGATGCCGCGGGTCGACCGGGGTGGCGACGGGCGCGCCCAAATAGACATCGCCTAGGCCCAATACGAGATAGCTGGCGTCGAACACCACCGCTTCCACGGCGTCGGCGTCTGGCAAGCCGTTAACGCGGCGGATGAATTCGATATTGTCGGGGCACCAGGGCGCGTCGTCCCGTACGCCGCTGATGTACTTGTCGATCGTCTCGGTGATCGCGGGATCGCGCCAGCTGAGCGGCAGGTGGACGATGCGCGAGGGGATCGCGAAGTCTTCCAGGTTGCCCAGCTTTTCCTCGGCAGCGATCAGCGCGGCGAGGGCGGCGGCCTGGTCTAGCTTGTCGCCGTCGAAGTGGAACTGCAGCGAGCGGATGCCGGGGGTGATGTCGATCACGCCGCGGAGCGCCTGGCGCTCCAGTTCCTGCAGCAGCGCCTGGACGCGGATGCGCAGCTCTATGTCGAGGACGATGTCGCCGTACTCGACCAGGATGTTGCGATCGCCCTGCTGGCGGTAGACGGTGCGTGGGCGTACGCCATCCTGCGCCGGGATGTCGGCCAGGATCGGCGAGAGGCTGGTGATCGTCCGTGCAGTATCCGTGGGCACCGGCGTCTCGCCGGACAGCAGCGCTTGCTGCGCCATGTCGGCGGCGGCGGCGTCCTCGATGGTGACCGGCACGAAGCGGATGCGGTCGCCCGCGGTCAGCTGGCCGATCATCCAGCGGTCGGCGGCGATCACTACGAATGGACAGACGAAGCCGCCGAGTGAAGGACCGTCGGGACCCAGGATGATCGGCATGTCGCCGGTGAAGTCGACCGCCCCGATGGCGTAAGGGTTGTCGTGGATATTGGAGGGGTGGAGGCCTGCCTCTCCGCCATCGGTGCGCGCCCACTGCGGCTTGGGTCCGATCAGGCGTACGCCGGTGCGGTTGGAGTTGTAGTGCACCTGCCACTCGGCGCCGACGATGGTGTCGATATCGTCGGGCGTGAAGAAGTCCGGCGCGCCGTGCGGTCCGTAGAGCACGCGGATGGCCCAGGGCTCGCTAAGGTCCGGCAAGCTCGCTGCAACCAGAGCCTCGCCGACCGGCTCGGTGCCGAGGTGCAGCGTGTCGCCCGCGAGCAAGGGGCGCGCGGCGTGGCCGCCGAACTGGCCGAGCTCGAAGGTCGCGCGGCTATCGAGGTAGGGCGCGATGTCGAGGCCGCCGGCGAACAGCAGGTAGCCGCGCATGCCGCCGCCTGAGGCTCGGCCCAGGGCAAGGGTCTGGCCGGCGGCCACATCGGTTGCGATGCCGAGCATCACCGGTGCACCGTCGAGCGTCGCGCCGAAGTCCGCGCCGGTCAGGCAGACGCGAGCAGGAGCGTTGAACAGCAGGGTCGGACCGGCGGCCGTGATCTCCAGCCCCGTGGTGCCCTCGGCATTTCCGAGCAGGCGGTTGCCCAGGCGAAACGATTGGTCGTCCATCGGGCCCGAAGGCGGCACGCCGATGGCCCACAGGCCCTGGCGTCCCGGCCAGTCCTGCACCGTCGTCGAGGTGCCACCGCTGATCACGCGGATGCTGCGTGGGTGGTAGCCGATGGTGTCGAGCACGCGCGTGGAGACCTCGCCACTGACGAAAGCCTCGGTGCGCACCACATCACGTAGCCAGCGCAAGTTGGTCTCGATCCCGTCGACACGGCTCTTGTCGAGCGCGGTCTGCATGGCGGTGACCGCAAGCTCGCGCGTGGGCGCGTGGACGATCAGCTTCGCGAGCATGGGATCGTACCAGGCGCTAACGGTGCTGCCGGCGTGGACCCAGGTTTCGGCGCGGATGTCGGCGGGGAATTCGACCGCTGTCAGCGTGCCTGAGGTCGGGCGATAGTCGAGCGCTGGATCCTCGGCGTAGAGGCGTACCTGGACGGCGTGGCCGTTGGGTGCGGAGCGCTTTTCATCAAGGAAGGTGAAGTCGCCCGCGGCGCCGCGGATCATCCATTCGACGAGGTCGACGCCCATGACCTCTTCAGTCACGCCGTGCTCGACCTGGAGGCGGGTGTTCATCTCCAGGAAGAAGAACTCCTGGCGATCGGCGTCATAGAGGAATTCGACGGTGCCGGCGGAGCGATAGCGCGCCGCCTCGCCCAGGCGGATCGCGGCGTCATAAAGCGCGGCGCGCACTTCGGCCGGAAGGAGCGGCGCAGGCGCTTCCTCGACCACCTTCTGGTTGCGGCGCTGCAACGAGCAGTCGCGCTCGCCGAGCGCGACGACGCGACCTTGTCCATCGCCGAAGATCTGCACTTCGACATGGCGGGCGCGGCGCACGTAGCGTTCGAGGAAGACCCCGGCATCGCCGAAGTTGCCTTCGCCGAGGCGCACGACGGCGGCGAAGTTCTCGCGCACGGAGGCTTCGTCTTCGCACACGCGCATGCCGATGCCGCCGCCGCCGGCAGTCGCCTTGAGGATGACGGGAAAGTCGATCTCGCGCGCGGCCTCGGCGGCTTCCTCCTCATCGGTGAGGAGGCCAGTGCCTGGAGCAAGAGGCACGTCGTGGCTGGCGGCCAAATCGCGGGCGCTGTGCTTTAGGCCGAAAGTGCGGATGTTGTCCGTTGTCGGGCCGATGAACACGATCCCGGCGGCGGCGCAAGCCTCGGCGAACTCGGCGTTTTCGGCCAGGAAGCCGTAGCCCGGATGGATCGCGCCGGCGCCGGTCGCCTTGGCGGCGGCGATGATCTTGGCGCCATCGAGGTAGCTTTCGGCAGCAGGAGCAGCGCCAATGCACACCGCCTCGTCAGCCTGCGCGACATGGAGCGAGCCGGCGTCCGCCTCGGAATAGACCGCGACCGAGCGCAGGCCCATCCGCCGCAGCGTGCGAATGATGCGGGTGGCGATCGCGCCCCTGTTGGCGATCAGGACCGTATCGAAGCTCATGCCGCCACGATCATGCGCACGGGGGTGGGATTGAAGGCGTTGCAGGGGTTGTTGATCTGCGGGCAGTTGGAGACGACGACGATCACGTCCATCTCGGCCCGCAGATCAACGGTCAGGCCCGGCGCGGAGATCCCGTCGACGATGCCTAGCGACCCGTCCGGCTCAACGGGGACGTTCATGAAGAAATTGATATTGGACACGATGTCGCGCTTGCCGCGGCCTTCCAGGAGGTTCGCCTCCAGGAAGTTCTCGACGCAGGCATGCTGCGACTTGGTGTGATGACCGTAGCGCAAGGTGTTGGATTCGCACGAGCAGGCGCCGCCGATGGTGTCGTGGTACGGCACCGCGCTGGCAGCGATGGTCATCATCGGCCGGCCTTCGTTCGAGCGTAGCACGGTGCCGACGCGCAGGAACAAGTTGCCCTGCGCCGAGACGGTGTCCTGCATCGAGTAGCGCTCGCTGTCGTCCTCGCCTGAGTAGAGCAGGAAGTCGACGGCCTGGTTACCCTCGAGATCGACGATGCGCAGGGTCTGCCCGGCCTTGACGTGGTGCAGCCAGGGCGCGCGGGCGGGCACGACGACGTCGTGCAAAACGGTGCCGGGCAGGCCGGCGATGTGGGGATCAGCGCTCATGCTAAGGGTCCTCAGCGGCGGAAGTAGTCTTCGGCGTTCTCGAAAGCGCGCAGGCCCTCGGGCGTCGCGTTTCGGGCGGGGTCGTCCAGCGGCGTCACCGGTTCACGCCAAGCGGTGATGCGCAGCGGGGTCACCGTGTACTGGTCGCGCGGGTCGAGCACGTGCGGGCAGTTGGCGAGGACGACGATCACGTCCATCTCCGCACGCAGCACGAGTTCGCGGCCGGGCTCGAACGGGCCGACCACCGGCGTGATTGTGCCGTCCTCCTCGATGCGCGTGCCCTTGAACAGGTTCACGCAAGGGTGGACGTCGCGGCGCAGCAGGCCGTGCTTGGCAGCGCCGAGCAGGAAGCGGTCGCGGCCATTGGGGTAGGCGCCGCTGTTACGACCTTCGCCGTACTTGGCCTTGTTGGTCGCAGCGTTGGAGGTGCCGCTGAAGGCGTCGTGGGTGCCGGCGCCGTCGTCGACCAAGGTCATCAGCACGCGGCCCATGTCTGATAGCAACAGCTTGCCCGCGCCCAGGTACGCATTCCACTGAACCTTGACCGTGTCGGCCACGTTCAGCCGCTCAGCGGGCATCTCGGCGTTGAACACCAGCAGCGAAGCGCAAGCGTCGCCGGCAACGTCGATCAGCCGCAGCCGCGTTCCACGAGCGAGGCGGCGCGTGGCGTAACCTCCGGGTGCGACCGTCTCTTCCCAGAGCAGATCGTCCAGCGAGATCCCTTGCGGCAGGTCGTCCGCAACCGGCGGCAGCACCGGCATGGCATCAACCTTCGTGCCGGCCATGGCACGGGCGTGGTCGCGCGCGGCGAGGGGATTGGCGAGTGTCTGCGTCAAGCGTTGGCTCCCGCGGGTTTGCGGCTGCTGGTGTCCTGCTCGTAGAGCGGCGGCAGCAGCGCGGTGGTGGTGACGAGTTGGAGCTGCTGGACGCCGCGCACCCGGCGCAAGGCGTCGCACAGTTCCTTAAGGCGAATGGCCGGACCCTGGACCAGCAGGACCTCCAGCGACTGGTCCTCCTCCAGGAAGACGTGCTGGGCGGAGATCACCTCCTTGAGGTAGTCGGCCTGCGTCTCGGCCAGCTGGTGGCGTACCCGGCCACGGTCGGCGCGGTAGACGATGGTCACCGTGCCCGCGAGCATTTCGTCGGGGCGGATCGAGGCGGCGTGCTCGGCGAGCGCATGGCGGATTAGCTCGGCGATCAGCTGCGAGCGCGAGGGCAATTCCCGCTCTTCCACCATCAGATCGAGTTGTCGGAAGAGATCGGCCGGAAGGCTCATGCTGAGCCGGGCCAGACTGGTGCTGTCGGTGCTCATGCCGCATCCTCTTGGGTATTACGATTTGTGTCAAGCGTAATACCGGCTTCCGTGTCGACGGGTTGTTCTTCTCGCTTTGTGAGCGCCAGATCGTAGACGGCGGTCGCACCGAAGCGATGCGGCGCGTGCGGATCGTGGCGGCGCTTGTCGAGCGCCAGCACGCGCGTGCCCAGCTGGAACGCCTCCTTGATGTCGTGGGTCACCATGATGATGGTCAGCGAATAATCGCGCCACAGCCTGGTGATGAGCCCGTGCATGTCGGCCCGGATGCCCGGATCGAGCGCGCCGAACGGCTCGTCGAGCAGCAGGATGCGCGGGCGCTTGATCAGGGCTTGCGCAATGGCGAGGCGCTGCTGCATGCCACCCGACATCTCCGCCGGATACAGGTCCAGACTATGGCCGAGGCCGACCGCGTCGAGCATCTCCGCCGCCTGGTCGCGCGCCGCACGCCTGGCGCCGCCGAACAGCCGCGCCGAGAAGGGCGCCTGCTGCAGTTCCAGCCCCATCATGACGTTGCGCAGCGCGGTCAGGTGCGGGAACACCGAGTAGCGCTGGAACACGACACCGCGATCGGGACCGCACTCGGGGGCCAGCGGCGTGCCGTCGAGCAGGATGGAGCCGCGGGTCGGCCTCTCCTGGCCGAGCACCACGCGCAGGAAGCTGCTCTTGCCCGCGCCCGATGGGCCGACGATAGAGACGAAAGAGCCCGCGGCGACGTCCAGGCTGACCCGCTCGAGCACGACTTTGTCGCCGTACTCGACCCACAGGTCCTTGAGGCTGAGGAGCGCGCTCAATGTGCTGCTCCATGCGCCCAGGCAAAGCCGCGGCGGCTCGCTTGCGTGAGGATCAGGTCCATCGCGATCGCCAGCAGTGCGATCCAGGCGACGTAGGGAATGATGACGTCCATCGACAGATAGCGCCTGACCAGGAAGATGCGGTAGCCGAGGCCCACGTCGGACGCGATCGCCTCGGCCGAGATCAGGAACACCCATGCCGGTCCCAGCGCCAGGCGCATCGCCTGCAGCAATCGCGGCATCGCCTGGGGTAGGGCGACGCGGATCATGATCTGCCAGCTGTTGGCGCCGAGCGTCTGCGCCTTGACGATCTGCTCGCGGGGTAGGGCGGCGACATGCGCGGCAATGTCGCGCACCATGACCGGGGTGATGCCCACGACGATCAGCGTGACTTTTGCAGTCTCACCCAGGCCCAGCGCGATGAACAGGATCGGCAGCAGCGCGATCGGCGGAATAACAGCGATGCCGGTGACGAGCGGGCCCAATGTGGCGCGCACCGGCGGCAGCACGCCGAGCACGAGACCGAGGATCAAGGCGACGAGTGTCGAGATGCCCAGGCCCAGACCCAGGCGCTGCAAGCTTGCCAGCGTATCCGCCCAGAACACGATCTGCCCGGACAGCGGGTCCGGCTGCAGCAACAGCGCCGACATGCCGGTGATCATCGCACCCGGGAGCGGCAGGATCTTGTCCAGCGGGTTCAGCGTGTGCCGCTGCGCCGCCAGCGCCAGGTACACCAGCAGCAGGGCCGCGATCGGCAGGGCGCCGAGAAGGAAGCGGCTACCCCTGTTTGGCTGACGGTTCACCCAGCGCATGTCGGTTCCATCGTTGCGGTCGCGCGGTGGCGAGTGGCGTTCACAGCTTGCCGTCGGCAGCCGATTGCATGAACGTGCTGTCGAAGCGC
The DNA here is from genome assembly GCF_902506425.1 of Novosphingobium sp. 9U. NCBI lineage: Bacteria > Pseudomonadati > Pseudomonadota > Alphaproteobacteria > Sphingomonadales > Sphingomonadaceae > Novosphingobium > Novosphingobium sp. 9U. The sequence goes on from NZ_LR732469.1 coordinate 2,517,563, forward strand.
AGCGTCACGTGTTGCGCATCGCCGAGCGTCTTGTTGCCGGGGAAGCTCAGCCCCACGGCGTCGGCCGAGGTCGCGCCCTTGAACAGCCCCTTGGAGAAGCTGAAGTCGCGCACGCGCTTCATGTTGGTCATGATCTCGGGCGAGGCTGTTGCAGCGACGGCGGCCTTCGGGTCGGCGTAGAGGTATGTGGTCGACAGCTGACTGTCAAAGGACTCCGGCGTTGCGCCAGCGAGCTTGGCCATGGCCGCGCGTGCTTCCTTGCCCTTGGCGTCCTGCTGCTTCATCAGTGCCAGCGTCTCGTACCAGATGCCCGCGAGCGCCTTGCCCAGGTTGGGGTTGGCCTTGATCGTGGCGGTGTCGACCACCAGCAGGTCGAGGATCTCGCCGGGGATCTGCGCAGAGCTGAATACTTCCTTGGCGCCGGCCTGGCCCTTCATCACCGAAAGCTGCGGGTTCCAAGCGACGGCGGCCTGGCTATCCGCGCTGGCGAAGGCGGCGACGATATCCGCGTCCGAAGTGTTCACCGTCTTGACGTCGGTCAGCGACATGCCCGCGGTGGAGAGGGCGCGGGCGAGCAGGTAGTGGGAGACTGAGAGCTCGACCAGGTTGACCGACTTGCCCTTGATCGCGTTCAGCGTGTCCCCGCCCTTGAGCATGACGCCATCGTTGCCGTTGGAATAGTCACCGACGATGATCGCGCTGGTGTCCTTGCCGCCCGCGGCGGGGATGGTCAGCGCGTCCATGTTGGTAACGGTCACGCCGTCGAACTTGCCGGCGGTGTATTGATTGACGGACTCTACGTAGTCGTTGACCTGGACGAAGTTGATCTTGAGCCCGTACTTGTCAGCCCACTTCTTCACGATGCCCGCTTGCTGCGCATAGGGCCATGGCATCCAGCCGGCGTAGATCGACCAGCCGATGTTGAACTCGTTACGCTGCTGCGGCGCGCTGCTCTGACCCGAGCAGGATGCCAGCATGAGCATACTCGCAGCAAGTGTGATCCGGCTTGTCTTGCCCCGCGACCTCAGCACCATGATTCGTCCCCTTTCGCAGTGCAGCATCATTCGGGATCGCTCCCTTGTCCAGCACTGATATTACGTTCAGCTGATTTTGTAATACTTTTCTGCGGGCGTGCGGAAAGGCCAGGGCGTCGCCGCAGCATCGGGAGCGTAGGCGGACTGCGGGTTTGATCCCGGGCGCGTGCAGTCCTGCACTCGAATCACCTAATGCCGATTCGAGGCGATTTGCCGTCGAACGACCGTCATCATCGCTGACCGATTATGCGCGCAGTGTGTCGAAAGTCACGCATTTCCGCACTGCAGCATGTGTATGACACATCTGTCGTTATTACGCTTGACGCTATCCGTAATATCGATACCGTACATGGAAATCGACCAGAATGGCCGAGCGGCAAGCGCAACCAGGCTTGCTGCGAATCCGGCTGGTAGATCCCTCCGGACGATCGCCGGAGGACATTTGCGGTTAGATCGACTGTGCGCAACTTAACACGTCTGCGCGCCACGAACTACTTGACCTTGCAGGTCGCCTTCTGGCGTCCACCGAATTCATCCTGCGATCTCTACGCGAGATCGCACGTGAATACTGACGACTTACTGTCTTGCTATATGAAAAAAGTTTGAACAAGATCGGCAAACGATCACCGGAACACCGGATATATCGGGAGTGAGATGTCACAACAGGCTTTTGTCCATGAGGGGGCCGACGTGACCAAACAGACTATCCGCACCAAGTTGCTCTGTGCGACCATTCTGATGAGTTCTGCTGCCACCCCAGCCTTGGCCCAGGAAGCCGAGGACGGTGCGACGCAAACCAGTGCCAACGAGATCGTCGTCACCGCGACGCGTCGTTCGACGACGCTGCAAGACGTGCCGATCAACATCAGCGCCGTCGGGCAGGAACAGCTGTCGCGCAACCGCATCGACGACGTGCAGGACCTTGCGGCCTTCACGCCGGGCATGACGGTGACCGACACCGGCCCAGGCTCGACCGGCAACATCATTTTGCGCGGAATCTCGTCCGCCGACGCCAGCGGCGGCTCGAACTACAACAGTTCGCTGGGCGTCTATTTGGGCGAAGTGCCGCTCTACCTCGACTTCAAGCTGATCGACATCAACCGCGTCGAAGTCCTGCAGGGCCCACAGGGTACCCTCTACGGCCTCGGTACTCTGGCGGGTGCGGTGCGCTACATCCCGAACCGGCCGGATCCGAGCAAGTTCGAGGTCGAAGCGCATGGGCGTGTGTTCGACATGGCGCATGCCAACGACCCGGGCTTCAACATGGACGGCGCGGTCAACATCCCGATCCTCGCCGACCATGTCGCCTTCCGCACCACCGTCGGTTACTACAACAACCCCGGCTTCATCGACAACAATGCGCTGCTTCTGCAGCCAGGCATCTCCGATCCGCAGCCCGGCCGCAGCGAGAACGGTGCCGATGCCTCGTTGGGCACGCCCGAGCAGCGGGCGGCGAACTTCTATTCCAAGAAGGACGTCAATGACGAGCGCACCTTTACCACGCGCAACCAGTTGCTGCTGGAACTCAATCCCGACATCAAGGCCTTCCTGACCTACGCGCACCAGGAGACCAAGACAAACGGTGGCCAGAGCAACGGCTTTGGCGTGCTGGGTACCGGCAAGTACGAGAATCCGACGCGCTATCTCGAACCTTCCAGCCGAAACTCGGACCTCTATGCGGCCGAATTCAATATCGGCCTGGGCGGCTTCGCGCAGATCGTTTCGACGACTGCCTGGACGACGCAGAAGATCGACCAGATCAGCGACAACACTGACCTGCTGCTCGATCTTAACTATGGCTACGAAGAGTTTCCGCAGTTTTCCTCTTTCAACACGTCGGCATCCAACCGCCGCCAGTTCAACCAGGAAGTCCGCCTGGTCTCGACCCATGGCGGCCCGCTCAGTTGGGTTATCGGCGGTTTCTACAACAACATGCGCTTCGGCTCGCAATATCGCGAATACGTGCCTGGCCTGCCCGACTTCTTCGGGGTCTATCGTCCCGACAATCTCGAATACATGTCGTTCGTCAACACGCGCACCAAGGAATATGCGGGCTACGGCGAAGCGACTTTCCACATCACCGATGCCTGGCAGGTGACTGGCGGCCTTCGTTACTACAAGTATAAGGCCTTCGCCGAGGGTGGTACCGACACCCCCCTGACCAGCGGCGGCCGTCGTCGGACGCCTTACCCGCTCGTCGTCTTCGATCCCAGCCGCATCCGCTCGGGCCAGACCGACGACGACGGCTTTGTGTACAAGCTGAATACTTCGTACAAGTTCAACGATGACTTGCTGGTCTACGGTACGTACAGCACCGGCTATCGCACGGGTAACGTCAACCGGGTAGCGCCGTGTATTCAGCCGCTGCCGCCTGGCCAGAACGTCTGCGCATTGCCGAACGAGCTTTCGTTCGGTCCCGACAAGACCAAGAACATCGAAGTCGGCGTGCGCGCGTCGCTGCTCGACAAGCGGCTGCAGTTCACCGTCGACGCGTTCCATGTCGATTGGACCGGCATCCAGGTGCCCAGCTCGACCATCAACGGCGCGGTGGGCATCACGGTCAATGCGGGCAAGGCAGTCTCGAAGGGCTTCGAGTTCACGGGTGAGTTCAAGATCACGCCCGAACTCTCACTTCAGGGTACCTACTCGTACACCGACGCACACCTGACCGAAGATGCCGCCGACGTGATCGTCAGCCAGGGCGTGCCCTATGGCGCATTCGATGGCGATCGCCTGCCGGGTTCGACCAAGCACCAAGGGTCTGCTCAGCTGACCTACACCTACCCGCTGGCGAACGGCGCTTCGATCGAGGCGAACTGGGCTGCCACTTACACCGGCAACATCTACTCGCGTGTCGGCCTGCGCGGCAACGGCGAGGTCATTCCCGATTACCTGACGCACCGCGCCGCGATCACCTACCGCGGCGAGCACTTCGACATCGGCCTCTTCGCGGACAACATCTTCGACAAGTATGCGGTGACGGCGATCAGCAACGACATCAGTTCGTACAACCAGGTACGCACTGACGTCGTGGAGCGGTACTACGCTCGCAGCGTGCTGACGCCGCGGCGCGTGGGCGTGGACATGCGCTTCCACTACTGAGCACAAGGGCGCCGGTTCCGCCGGCGCCCCTTTCCTTGCGGAGTTCCTCGTGATCCAGAAGCCTGTCGAGAAACATCCGGCGGCGGTGCGTGCCATGTTGGCTGGCGCTGCCGTACTCCTGCTTACCGGCGCAGCTTCACCGATGCAGCCGCCTCGCTTCGTGCACTGGATCGACGGCACCGCCGCAAGCGAGCCCGAGACGCAGGTGCAGCGGATCGACGCGGACACGTATGTCATTCGCCAGTCTGTTCGCACCAACTTCGAGGCGCCGTTCCTGTACCTCCTGTTCGGGAAGGAACGCGCGCTGCTGATCGACAGCGGGGCCGGCGGGCTCAAGATCCGACCGACTATCAATCGCCTGATCGCTACGCGTGAGAAGCAGCGCGGCGGCCGAGCGATCCCGCTGGTGGTGGCGCACTCGCATAGTCATGGCGATCATCATGCCGGCGACGACGAGTTCAGCAGTCGTCCCGGTACCACCGTCGTCGGCCTGAAACCCGCTGAAGTCGCCGCGTTCTTCGGTGTGACGGACTGGCCGCTCGGGCTCGGTCGCGTCGATCTGGGTGGACGCGTGCTCGACGTGATCCCGACGCCGGGGCACGAACCAGCGCACATCATTGTCTACGACGCGCGCACGCAGCTGCTATTCTCGGGAGACATGCTGTACCCCGGACGCCTCTACGTGCCGACCGATCGCATGGAAGTTTTCCGAGCCAGCGCCGACCGGCTCGCAGCATTCGCCAGCACCCATCCCATCCGCGCCTTGCTGGGCGCGCATATTGAGATGACCACGAACCCTGGGCAAGATTACCCGATGAAGGCTGCGACGCACCCGGCGGAGCATGGGCTAGCGCTTCCACCCACAACCATTGCCGAGCTTCAGCGCGCTGCGGCAGAGCAGGGCAGCACGCCGAAGGTCGACGTGCATCATGATTTCATTCTCTATCCGGTCCCGCCGCGGCCCGCGGGATAGGAGGCGGAGCCGCCAACCCGAAGAAGGCTTCGACAAGCTCAGCCTGGAGAGTGTTGGGCTGAACCGCCTTGTAGATGAACCGAGGCTGCGAACAACCAAGGCATCACGAAGTGACGCTGAGGTGGCTCTCACACACCGCCACGTGAACAGACAATAAGGTTTACCCTATCACCGACTAAGCTGAGCTTATCGAAACATGCCAGCAATTACCGCCGCATGCTCGCTATGCGATACTCAGTTCAGCAATGCCAGTTGAGGTGGAGCCACTTGAGCGCCCCAGAGGTGCTTGCGATAGCGATCGAAGCAGCGCTTGCCGCAGGTCAGACGCATCAGCGCGCCCTCGGCGATGGCCATGGCCCGGCGCGGATCTTCGCGCACAAGCGGCAGCAGGGCTTCCTGGTTCCAAGCCTCGCTGTGCTTCACGTCCAGGACAGCGTGGAGGTCGAAGTAGTGCCGCTCCTTGCCGCTCAGGCCGATCCGACGCAGCCCTTGCGCGACCGCCGCCGATCGGCCCGGTGCCGTCAACTCGATCGCGCCGAGCGCGCCCACCGAGTGCCAGGCATACCGGCGCGAGGTCGCCATGCCGGTCATCGCGTTGGCAAGCGCCAGGCTCTCGCCCACCGTGCCCTCGATAGTAGGCCGTACTTCGAGGACGTCGGAAATCTTGTGCAGCATTGGGCCATGCATGCCCTTGGCATTGCCGCGGCCCATCTCGTCCCAGTAGTTACGCGCCAGTTCCAGCTTGGCTTGGTCGGGCAGCTTGACCTGCGTATAGGCGACGAGGTCGTCGAACCCAGCTTCCCCAGCGGCCTCTTGCTCGAAGAACCACCGGATCTCGTCGCGCGTGGCGCGCTCGGCAATCCAGGGGAACAGGGGGTCGCCTTGGCCGGGACCGGTTTCGATCAGCCGCTCGAACCAGGCGATGAAGGCTTCCGGGTCGGTCGGCGCACGTGCAGCTTCCGCCTGAACCTGCGCGCGTAGCGCTTCGAGGAATTCGCCTTCAAGCTGCAGCATGCGCGCGTCGCTATCGATCGTGCCGCGCCAATCCTGGTCGGGAAACTGCGGCTCCAACCGGGTACGGTTCCAGCGTGCCAGATCGCGCTGGAACTCATCGGAAAAACATTCCTGCGCCGCAGGAGCTGCCTGTCGTCGCGTCATGATATTTGTTAAGTGCCCGGTCTGCATACGAATTCCTCTTCTCTCGCAGGCAAACGCCGGGGGCAGCGGGCAGGTTCCCCCCGATCTTTGCCCGGACGGGTGAGCCGTGCCTTGGAGAAGATCGATACGGGACGGCGCGCTTATTTGTTGCTGCGCGGGAAGAGCCTGTTCCATCGCGCGTCCAGCGCGGCCTGGGAGCTGCCCTCACGGACGCGCGAGACGAGTGAGATCCCGCGTAATGTGAGACTATGTCCGCTCAGCCATCGCCCGCGGATCGTATAGCCAAGGTCGTATATGGCGACGTCCTGATGCGGCTTACCGTCGACCAAGAAGCGAGTGGTGATCGCCACCGGCAAGCGCTCGTCGCCCCGGCTTTCGTCGGGCATGCCCGCCTTCTCGCGCGCCTTGACGAGCGAGCGGTCGAACCATCCGCTCTCGATGCGCGGCTCGCCGGTGGTCTCTGCCTGCGCGATGCCGAGGGCGGAGGGGAAGGCCACGCGCTGGCTTTGAACCGATTGATCGTCGTCGCTCGGCTTGAGCGTCAGCGCATCGTCGCTGGTGGTCGCTGCCGTGAGCACCAAAGTCTGAGCCCGTGTGGAGGCCTGGCGTGCCTCGTCCTGGCGCGTCGTCTCGGTGTGCCGCCGCTCGCTCCAGCTGTTCCACAAGGTCAGGCCCGAAATGCTGACGGCGATCACGGTGAGCACTTCGGCCAAGGTGATCCAACGCCGCCGGGCCGCGGCTGCTTCCGCCGCTTGCGTCTGTGCGGCGGGCGCTGTTTCGGGCGGGTTCGGCTCTTGAGGTAGGTCGGTCACCACGCTGTTCGATCATCTGCCAGGGTGCGCGTCAACGCCCAAGCGATGGAGGGAGAGCCGATGGCTGGAGCCTTGCCGGCACCGCGAGGCCGCGCAATACTCCGACGCAACAAGATAAAACGGGAGAGAACCATGGCCAACGAGATGCCGCATTCCAGCCAGTTCACCGGACTGACGCAAAAGGTAATCGCCTATAGCGAGGCGTTCAGTGCCCTTGTCGAGACAGCCAAGCAGCGCGCACTGACCGATGCGGATTGGGCGCCGATCGAGGAACTCGTCGATGTCGACGCGTGGGAGCGGCAGGGCATGTTTCTGGGTCCGCAGGCTGAGACCTTCGGCTGGGCCACCTACAAGTCCTACATTTCGCAATACGGCGCGGGCACGACGTGGGAGGGCACGCTGCGCCGCGTCACCGAGACGCCGGGGCTCGTGGTCCTCGAGCTGGAGGAGCGCAACACGCACGGCGGTGTCATGGACGTGTCGAATACCGTCACGATCTACGAGTTCAACGAGGCCGGCAAGCTGCGCCACCTCGACGTCTACATCATGCCGCTGGAAAAGCGCTGACCTCCATACGCAGCAGCGGCTGACCCATCGCGATCCGCTCGCCCTCGCGCAAGCTTGCGACGGGCGGGCAGCTGGCCGGCGCGAGGAGGACGATCGTCGAGCCGTGCTCGAACCAGCCCATCTCCTCGCCCTTGGCGAAGCGCGCGCTTAAACCGCGCACGCCCTCGCCGCCGGCCCGTACGTTGCGGCTCTCGTCCAGAAACGGCAGGCGGATGCTGGCCACCAATATGGCCGCGACAGGTATTAGCGCGATGCGCGGACCATGGCCGAGGCGGACCGTGATGGGCGCGCGCTCGTTCTTGCAGAACAGCCGCTTGACCCGTTTGAGCGCGATCGGGTTCACGTTCCATGTGTCGCCGGAGATGTACCGCACTTGCTCGACGGTGAGGTCGTGCGGGGCATGGAAGCGATGGTACATGCCCGCCGTCAGCCTCAGCGTGACGAACCAGCCATCGCGCCATTCTCGCGCATCTGCTTCGCTGCCGAGCAAGTCGGCAATGGGATAGGAAAAGCCTTTGATCTGAAACACCTGCCCATCGGCAATGCGGCCGAAGGCGCCGACGATGCCATCACTGGGCGAGATCACCACGTTAGGGTCTCGGTCGACTGTGCGCGCACTATCCCGCAAGCGGCGGATGAAGGCGGCATGGAGGCTCGCAAAGTGCTTTTCCGCCGCATCCGTCAAATCCACGTCACAGAACAAGCGCCATAGCGCGATGGACGCTGTTCGCACCAACGGGTGCTCGCGCTTGCTGAACCAGCCCATGAAGCGGGTCGCGGCATGGCGCGGGATGCGGTTGGTAAGGAGGAAGTTCAGGTCCTCCTGGGCAGCGACGCGCATCAATGCGGAACGCAGGCTCATTGTGGGTCCTTCCGCCCCGGCTCAGGGCCAAGCACAGGGGATACGAGTTGAAGCAAGGCAAGTGGGCGTGGACGCTTCTGGGTACGGCGGCAGCGATCGTCGGGGCGGAGAAGGCACGTGACCGGCTGCGGCTCTCGCGCGCCAAGCATCGCTCGCTGACCGGGCACGTGCGCATGGCCAAGCGCGTGGCGGGGCTGGTGCCCGGCTATGCGCTGACGCCAGACGAGTTCTTCCGCGCCGACGAAGCGCCGCTGGAGATCATCGGCCGGCGCCGCGCGGCGCTCGATAGGTTGTCCGCGCTCTATGCCGAGCGGTTCGCCAAGACCCATGCCTACACGGCCGAGATCCGCGACAGCATCCCTGACCTGGAGTTCACCGGCACCTACCGCGTGCCGTTCCAGTTCAGCCCGGTGGTGCGCGAACGGCTGAGTGCGGGCAGCTTCTATCAGGCGGCGGAGGGCGTGATGCTCACCGATCTCGACGGCAATCGGTTCCATGACCTGACCGGCTCGTACGGCGTCAATCTGCTGGGCGTCGATGCCTACCGCCGCATGGTTGCGGAAGGCATGCGAACCACCGCCGATCTCGGGCCGACGCTCCCCGGCCTCCATCCGGTCGTCGCGGACAACGTGCGGCGGTTGAAGGCGATCTCGGGGCTCGACGCGGTGTCGTTCCACATGTCCGGTACCGAGGCGGTGATGCAGGCGGTGCGGCTGGCGCGCTATCACACCGGGCGCTCGCACCTGGTGCGCTTCGCCGGCGCCTATCACGGCTGGTGGGGTGACGTGCAGCCTGGAGTCGGCAACCCGGTGCCGGCCGATCGCACCTACACGCTGGCCGACATGAGCGAGGCGACGCTGGAGGTGCTCGCCACGCGCAAGAACATCGCCTGCGTGCTGGTGAACCCGCTGCAGGCGATGCATCCCAACGCCGGAGCGCCGGGCGACTCCACGCTGGTCGGCGGGCGCAAGGACGGGCGGGTGGAACGCGCCGCGTACTCGGCGTGGTTGCGGCGCCTGGCCGAGACCTGCCGCAAGGCGGGGATCGTACTGATCGTCGACGAGGTGTTCACCGGCTTCCGCCTCGCGCCGCGTGGGGCCTGCGAGTACTTCGGGATCGAGGCGGACATGATCACCTATGGCAAGACGCTGGGCGGCGGGCTGCCGGTCGGCGTTCTGTGCGGCAAGGCGACGCTGATGAAACGCTTCAAGGAGGAGCGCCCCGCCGACATCTGCTTCGCGCGCGGCACCTTCAACTCGCACCCGTACGTCATGGGCGCGATGGATGCGTTCCTGCGGCACATGGACAGCGAGGAGGGCAGGGCGCTTTATGAGCATGTGGACGAGCGCTGGAATGTGCGCGCGGTCAGCCTCAATGGCCGTCTTGCCGCAGAGGGCGTGCCGGTGCGGGTGGCCAATCTGGGCACGATCTGGACGTTCTGGCACACGGTGCCCTCGCGCTATCATTGGATGCTGCAGTTCTACCTGAGGGCGGAAGGACTGGCGCTGAGCTGGGTCGGCTCCGGGCGGCTGATCTTCAGCCTGGCCTATGGCGACGCGGAGTTTGCGGAGGTGGCCGACCGGATCGTTGTGGCCGCACGCAAGATGCAGGCGGACGGCTGGTGGTGGTCGCCGGAGGGTGATGGACGCCGGGCTTTGCGCAGCGGTTTGGTGCGAGAGTTTGCGCGGCATCTGCTGCGGTGAGATGCACGTCGGCCCGGGCAACGCTCGGGTCGACGGATTCCTCATTCCAGCTTCGTCGCTCTCGCTTGCGCGACTTGGCGCACCAACTGCGCGGGCGCGCGACAGTATAGGCGGAAATCGTTGAACGGGTCGGTGACGATTTTGATGCCCCAAACCAACCCGGTCTCGACATCGCGGATGAAGAACAGGCACACGACCCGGAACAGCAGACCGCCGATGCCGAGCGCCAGCCACATCAAGCCCAAGTGCTCCAGGTATTGCATCGCTCCGTCGTGCGGCTCGAAGGCGCCGAACAGGTCGGGTTGCAGGTACAGGAGCACTGGGCACGCCGCCCACAAGCCCATCAGCACCACCTTGCGCGCCAAGTTGTAGCCGACTTTCACGTCTTCCTTGTACTCGTGCGTGCAGTCGTTGACGTGGTCGTAGCCGCGCGGCTCGAAGAAGAAGTGGCCGGCCTGGCGGCTGGTCATCGCCACGCCCCAGCCAAGCAGCGCGGCCAAGGCCGGCTCCTTCCACATGATCGCATAGGCGACGATGAAGGTCGCGGCGCTGACGAAGTGCAGGCTCTGGTTGACCAGGCTGTGGTGATAGAAGCGGTGATCGTCCCAGCGTTGCTCGGCGAGCTGTTCGCGGAAGCGGGCGATCTTGCCGCGGGACGAAGGGGTGGACTGTTGCATGGTCAACCTTGCAGCTTGCGGTAGCGGACGAGGGAAAAGTGGCCGAGCGGCGGCAGCGGGCGCTGTTCGAGCAGGCGGACCTGCCCGTTGCGCGCCGCCCAGGCCTCGTAGCGAGACCACGGGAATTCGGTGCGCCAGCCCAGCCGGCTGGTGATCGGCATCAGTGCCTTCTCGATGGTGTCGCGCACGCCTCCGTTGGCGCTGATGCGGGTGGCGATGACGATTTCGCCGCCGGGCCGCACCACGCGCACGAACTCGTCGAGCGCACGCTCGGGATCGGGCACGGCGGTGACGACGTATTGCGCCACCACCACGTCGAAGGCGTTATCGGGATAGACCAGCGCCTCGGCATCGCCGACGGCGATTTCTTCAACGTTCTCGAGCTTCAGTTCGCGGGCGCGGCGGCGGGCCTTGTCTAGCATGGCTTCGGAGATGTCGATGCCCACTAAGCGCGTGCGCTTGTCGTAGTGGGGCAGCGAGATGCCGGTGCCCACGCCCACCTCCAGCACGCGCCCGCCAGCATTTTCGGCGGCGGCGATCGCCTGCTTGCGGCCGTTGGCGAAGACGCCGCCAAAGACCAGGTCATAGACCGGCGCCCACTTGTCGTAGGCTGCCGCAACACTTGCCGTCTGCATGAACTCGCCGCTCCGCTGCTTTCGTGGCAGTGATGCGAGCGAATTATTTCAGCAGCGAGACATCTGCCCCATCACGCGGCCATGAGGTTGCGGGCGACCGCTTCGGCCACCTTGATGCCGTCGATTGCGGCTGAGAGGATGCCGCCCGCATACCCCGCGCCCTCGCCGGCTGGGTAGAGCCCGGCGGTGTTGAGGCTCTGAAAGCTCTTGTCGCGGGTGATGCGCAGGGGCGAGGAAGTGCGGGTCTCGACGCCGGTCATCACCACGTCGGGATGATCGTAGTTGGCGACCTGGCGGCCGAACACCGGCAGCGCCTCGCGGATCGCCTCGACCACGAACGGCGGCAGGCAGCGCGACAAGTCGGTCATGGTGACGCCCGGCTTGTACGAGGGCGTGACTTCGCCGAGCTCGGTCGAGGCCCGGCCGGCAAGGAAGTCTCCCACCTTCTGCCCCGGGGCCGCGTAAGTGCCACCTCCGGCCTCGAATGCCATGCTTTCCCAGTGGCGCTGGAAGGCGATGCCGGCGAGGGGGCCATCGGGATAGTCGCGCGCCGGATCGATGCCGACGACGAGGCCGGAGTTGGCGTTGAACTCGGCGCGCGAATACTGGCTCATGCCGTTCGTGACGACGCGGCCTTCTTCCGACGTGGCGGCCACCACGCGGCCGCCGGGGCACATGCAGAAGCTGTAGACGGTGCGCTCGTTCGAGCAGTGGTGCGCCAGCGAGTAGGCAGCGGCGCCCAAGTCCGGATGGCCGGCGCATTGGCCATAGCGCGCGCGGTCGACCCAGCTTTGCGGATGCTCGATGCGCACGCCGATGGAGAAGGGCTTGGCCTGGAGGTGCACGCCGCGCGTGTGCAGCATCTCGAACGTCGGACGGGCGCTGTGGCCCACGGCCATGACGACGTGGTCGGCCTCCAGGAACGAGCCGTCCTGCAGGTGCAGCCCGCGCAGGCGCTGCTGGCCATCGGGTCCGCGCTCAAGCTCGAGATCGTCGACGCGGGTCTGCCAGCGGTATTCGCCGCCCAGGCTCTCGATCGTCTCGCGCATGGACTCGACCATGGTGACGAGGCGGAAGGTGCCGATGTGCGGGTGCGCCTGCCACAGGATGTCGTCAGGTGCACCCGCGCGGACGAACTCCTCCAGCACCTTGCGGCCGAGGAAGCGCGGGTCCTTGACCCGGCAGTAGAGCTTGCCGTCGGAGAAGGTGCCGGCGCCGCCTTCGCCGAATTGGACGTTGGAGTCCGGGTTCAGCTCGGACCGCCGCCACAGACCCCAAGTGTCCTTGGTCCGCTGGCGCACGACCTTGCCGCGATCGAGGATGATCGGGCGGAAACCCATCTGCGCCAGGATCAATCCGGCGAACAGGCCACACGGCCCCGCGCCGATCACCACCGGCCGCTTGCCCGACCAGCCCTCGGGCGCTTTGGCCACAAAGTGGTACGCCATGTCGGGAGTGGGACGCACGTCCTTGTCGCCGGCGAGGCGCGCGAGAACCTCGGCTTCGTTCTCCAGCTCGATGTCGAGCGTGTAGACCAGCAGGATCGCACTGCGCCGCCGCGCGTCGTTGCCGCGCTTGAATAAGGTATGGCTCCTGAGCGCCTCGGGCTCGATGCCGAGACGGGCGCAGATGGCCGGGGCAAGCGCGTCGGGAGCATGGTCGAGGGGCAGCGAAAGGCCGGACAGGCGCAGCATCTAACGGGCGCTCGCTTGATCGTCGTCGAATCTGAAGGACATGGCGCGCCCTTAGCGCATCGCGGCAAGGTCGGAAACCAAAGCGCCCCCTCATGCGATGTGCTCGATCATGGATGCAGCAACGAGCCCCGAGACGAGCGCGGCGCCAGATGCCGCCGGCAAGCCAGCTGAGACGCCACCTCCGCGCCGCCGGCGGCACTATCTGCGCAACACGGTGCTGATCGTCCTCTTCGCGGTGTTCGCGATCTGGCTGATCCTGTTCATCACCAAGGGCCGCTTCCTGAAAGGGCCGTTCGAGAGCATCGCTAGCTCATCCGCCGGCCGCAGCGTCAAGGTGGGTGGCGACTTCCAGCTCTACTTCGCACCGCTGCGCATCAAGTTTCTGGCCGAGCAGATCGACGTCAAGAACCCGCAATGGGCCGGCAGGGCCAGCCTGCTCACCGCCAAGAAGATCGAGGCGCGCATCGCACCGCTCTCGCTGTTGTTCGGGCGCAAGCACGCCTACACGGTGGAGCTGGTCGACTTCGATGCCGACTTCGAGTGGGACAAGGCTCACAAACGCAATACCTGGACCTTCGGCGATGGCAGCGGCGGCGAGGCGTTCCAGATGCCACGGATCGACCGCGCCGACGTGAAGGGCACGCGCATCCGCTATCTCGATCCACGCATGCCGCTGCTGGCGAACCTCAATGTCGAGCCGATCGTCGCCAAGGACACGCAGATCGGCCAGGCGGTGCAACTGAAGGGCGACGGGCGTTTCCGCACCACGCCATTCCGCCTCACAGCCAGCCTGCTTTCACCCGATGCGACAGCCAGCGGCGGCGAGAACAAGCTCACCGCGCGGGCCTGGGCTGCGAACGGCGTGATCGACGTGTCCGGAACGCTGCCGTCGCTGACCGAGTACGAAGGCGTGCCGCTGAAGGTGCGGGCGCGTGGCAAGGACTTGTCCGAGCTGCTCGAGGTGATCGACGTCGCGATCCCGCGGACGCGCCGCTACGACTTGCGCGCGCAGCTGGTGAACGAGGATCAAGACTACCGCTTCACCGACCTGACCGGCACCTTCGGCCAGTCCGATCTCGCGGGCAAGTTCACGATCAAGAACGATGAGCGTTTGCGGCTCGATGCCAACCTGACCACGCGCCGGCTCGACATCATCGATGCCGCCCCGTTCATCGGCTACAATCCCGATATCGTCGCCAGCAAGGGCGCGGTCGCAGCCGCATCGGCCACCGGCAACGCCGGCGAGCGCGTGCTGCCCGATGCCGAGCTGCCGGTGGCGATGATGCAGCGCTTCGATGCCGGGCTCGACTGGAAGATCGCGGTAGTGCGCTCGCGCAACGTGCCGGTTTCCAACATCTCGCTGAAGCTGGCGCTAGAGCGGGGCCGGCTGGCGCTCTCGCCGCTGACTTTCACGATGGCGCGGGGCGATGTCGCCTCGGACTTCATCTTCAATACGCGGCAGCGGCCCTCGGCGATCAGCTATGACATCCGCCTGAAGTCGACGCCGATGGGACGGTTGCTGGCGGGCTACGGCGTTGCGGACTCCGGCACGACGGGCACGATCCATGGGCGGATCAAACTGGACGGGCGGGGCGACACGATCCACGATTCGCTGGCGAGCTCGTCCGGCCGCATTGCCTTTGTCATGCCGCAGGGCACGCTGTGGACGCAGAACGCGCAACTGGCCGAACTCGATCTCGGCACGTTCGTCTACAAGATGTTCCAGGGCAAGCTGAAGAAGCCGATCGAGATCAACTGCGGCCTTCTCGCCTTCACCGTGCGCAACGGCATCGCGGCGACGGACCCGATCCTGATCGACACCAGCAAGAACGTGATCACAGGCAACGGCGGTTTCAGCTTCGGAACCGAGGCGGTGGATCTAGCATTTCGCGGCGACGGCAAGAAGTTCAGCCTGTTCTCCGGGCAGTCGCCGGTGGGCATCGGCGGGCACTTCGCAAGCCCGAAGCTCAACGTGATCAGCCCGCAACTGGTCGGCCGCGCGGGGATCGGGTTGGGCTTGGCGGCCGTGGCCTCGCCCGTTGCCGGTCTGCTGGCCTTTGTGGATGTGGGAGACGCCAAGTCGGCGGCATGTGGCCCGGTGCTCGCCGGAGCCAGGGCGACGGCGCAGCGCACCACCAAGGGCAAGCCGCGCGATGACGTGGGCAAGGGGCGGGTGAAGAAGATCGATTGATCCCGGCACGCGGGCGGTTTGTTGCATAGCAGCATCACTCCGGCATCAATCCGCAACGGCCCGGAAATTTGTCACACAATGTCACATCGAGTGCGCCTAGGGGCCCGCCAATACCGTCGCACGAGACGGTCGAATGGTGGGTATAAGGGACATTCGCATGACATCTTACAAGTCACGCCGGGCTCTCGTTCTCGGTCTTCTCAGCCTGGGTGCGAGCGCGTTGCCGGGGGTCGCCATGGCACAGAACGCTGCAGCCGATGCCGGCACTGCAGCAATTCCCGCCGACAGCGATGCCGGCACCGACATTGTCGTCACAGCGCAGCGCCGCCAGGAGCGCCTGACCGACGTTCCCGTCTCGGTCGGCGTCGTGCGCGGCGACGATTACCGCACCTTCACTGCGGGCGGCGACGACACGCTGCTCGCGCTCTCGGGCCGCGTCCCGGGCCTCTACGCCGAGTCGACCACTGGCCGCATCTTCCCGCGCTTCTACATCCGTGGGCTGGGCAACATCGACTTCTACCTCGGCGCTTCGCAGCCGGTCTCGATCATCCAGGACGACGTGGTCCTGGAGCACGTTGTGCTGAAGTCCAATCCAGCCTTCGACGTCGCGCAAGTCGAAGTTCTGCGCGGACCTCAGGGCTCGCTGTTCGGCCGCAACACGACTGCCGGCATCATCAAGTTCGACACCAACCGTCCGACTATGGACTTGAACGGCCAGGCATCGATCAGCGTCGGCAGCTATGGCAGCGTCAACCTCGACGCGGGCGTCGGTGGCCCGATCGTGGCCGACAAGATCGCCGTACGCGCCTCGGTATTCGTGCAGCACCGTGAGGACTACGTCGACAACACCTTCCGCGGCGTCAGCGCCGACGGCACTGTCACACCGATGAAGAACGCCATGGGCGGCTTCGACGATCGCAACGTGCGCCTGCAGGTGCTGCTGACGCCGACCGAGAACTTTTCAGTCCTGCTCTCGGGCCACTATCGCGATTACGAGGGCACCTCGACCCTGTTCCTGCGCGGCGGGCTGGTGAAGGGTTCGAACGACCCGATCGCCCCGCGCAAGTCGGTCGCCTACGACGAGGCGCAGAACAACCCGCAGGCCTACAAGACCAAGGGCGCCTCGGCGCACGTGACCTGGGACTTCGGCGGCGCGGCGCTGACCTCGATCACCGCCTACGAGACCACCAAGGGCTACAGCCGCGGCGACACCGACGGCGGCGCGGCGGCGAACTTCCCGGTGAACGGCCTGCCGAACGGCTTCGGCCAGTCACAGGGCCAGATCCGCGACCTCGACCAGTGGACCCAGGAATTGCGCCTTGCCAGCACCGGCGAAGGTCCGTTCAAGTGGCAGTTCGGCGGCTACTACTTCGACAGCCGCGACACGACCGACTTCTACCAGCGCGCATTCTTCTTGACCACCGCCGCGCGGAACCCGAACAACTGGGTGCGCCTGCGCAACACCAACACCTCGTGGGCGGTGTTCGGCCAGGCGAGCTATGATCTGACCGACCAGCTGACGCTGACCGCTGGCGCCCGCTACACGAGCGACGACAAGAAGACGCGCCTGCTCAAGGCCAACAACAACCCGACCACGTGCGTTTCCACCGCGGCGTTCCCCTGCACCGTCAGGCTCAAGGACGAGAAGCCGAGCTGGGACGTCAGCGCGCTCTACAAGGTCAGCCCGGACGTCAGCGTCTATGCGCGTATCGCCCGTGGCTTCCGCGGCCCGACGATCCAAGGCCGCTCGGCGGTGTTCAGCACGCCGTTCACCACCGCGGACTCGGAAACGATCACGTCGTACGAGGCCGGGTTCAAGAGCCAGCTGCTCGACAACACGCTGCGCTTCAACGCCACGGGCTTCTACTGGAACCTCAAGAACATCCAGCTGAACGGCAACGATGCCAACGGCAACGGCGTGCTGTTCAACGCCGACAAGGCCGAGGCTTACGGCATCGAGGCGGACTTCGAGTATCGGCCGGTCGAGAACCTGGCGATCACGCTGGGCGGCAGCCTGCTGCACACCGAGATCAAGGACGACCGCGTCTATGCGCAGGCCTGCGCGCTGAACGGCGTGTTGGTGTGCACGGTGAACGATCCGATCGTCCAGCGCACGATCTTCGGTGCGCCGGCTTACCTGGCGCAGATCAACGGCAACCCGCTGCCCAACGCGCCCAAGTGGACGCTGAACGCCACCGCGCGCTACGACATTCCAGTGGGTGAGACCTCCAAGGTGTTCATCGCGACGGACTGGAACGTCCAGGGCTACACCAACTTCGTGCTCTACAAGACCGACGAGTTCTACTCGAAGGGCAACTTCGAGGGCGGCCTGAAGATCGGCTACGACACGGGGAACTTCGAACTGGCGGCGTTCGCGCGCAACATCACGAACGAGAAGAACCTGAAGGGCGTAATCGAGAACTACATGGCCGCGGTGTACAACGAGCCGCGCATCATCGGCGTCTCGTTGAGCGGCAAGATCCGCTGATTTGAGTTATGAGACGAGAGCGGGTCAGGGAAGCCCGCTCCGACATATGCATGTAACAAGCACGGGCCGCAGCTGCATCACAGCTGCGGCCCTTTGTGCGTCAATTTCCGATCAGGACATCGCTTGCCTTGATCAGGACCGTCACCTTGTCACCGACCTTGGGGCTCAGGTCGGCGATTGCCTCCTCGGTGATGCTGGAGGTGATTACATTGCCGCCACCGAGTCGACCTTGATGGTGCCGTTCACCGCGCCACTGATGATCGCGGTGACAGTTCCGCTGAGCTGATTGCGCGCACTGATCTTCATGCCTGATCTCCGTTCGTAAACCGCTCCTACGCGCGCCGTCGCGGGGTCTTCACAAGCAGGGCCTATTCTATATACGACGGGATATAGATTCGAGGTTCAGGGGCTTACGAGAATGATCGGACACTTGCGCGCGGCACTGTTCGCGGCGCCGCTACTCGCCGTTTTGCACCAGCCGGCGGCGGCGCAGGAGAGCGGCGGGAGGCGGGCCTCGATAGCCAAACAGGACAGCAATGCGATTATTGTCACTGCGCGCCGCCGCGAGGAGAACCTGCAGCAGGTGCCGATCGCGGTGTCGGTTGTAGGCGGCGAGCTGCTCGACCGTTCGTACACGGTCAACACGCAAGGGCTGACCAACCTGGTACCAACGCTGAACTACTCCTCGGCCAACCCCCGCAACACCTCCTTCACCATCCGGGGGCTGGGATCGAGTGTCGTCGCCGTCAGCCAGGCGAATGACGGGCTGGAACCGGGCGTCGGCTTCTACGTCGACCAAGTCTACCATGCGAGGCCCGCGACCGCCGCGTTCGACTTCACCGACATCGAGCGGATCGAAGTACTGCGCGGTCCCCAAGGCACGCTGTTCGGCAAGAACACCACGGCCGGTGCGATCAACGTGATCAGCCGCGCGCCAACCTTCACGCCCGAGGCGCGAGAGGAGATCAGCTTCGGCGAGCACAACTGGCTGCAAGCCAAGGCGTCGGGGTCGCTGCCGCTGATCGCCGACAAGCTGGCGCTGCGGGTCTCCGGCCTCACCACCCGGCGGGACGGCTTGCTGGAGAATGTGCGGCTCGGCGGGCACAAGCAGAACGACATCGGCAATCAGGCGGTCAAGGCGCAGCTGCTGTTCAAACCGACCGACACGTTCCAGCTGCGTCTGATCGGCGACTTCACCAATTTCCAAAGCGAGTGCTGCACCCAGGTCTACTTGCGTGTCGGCACCAGCCTGCGGCCTGCGGCGCGGCAGTATCCGGCGCTGGCCGCCGGCCTTGGCTATGCGCCGCCGAGCACCAACCCTTACGATCGCCTGGTCGACATCGATGCGCGTGTGGGCACGGACACCAACGAGGGCGGCGTGTCGGCAACGGCGGACTGGGATCTGGGGCCCGCCACGCTGACCTCGATCAGCGCTTGGCGTTTCTGGAACTGGGATGCGGCGAACGACCGCGACTATACCGGAGTCCAGATCCAGGTGACCCAGCACATCCCCTCGCGCCAAGACCAGTACAGCCAGGAGCTGCGGCTTGCCTCGAACGGCGACGGGCCATTCCAGTATGTCGCGGGATTGTACTACTTCCACCAGAAGCTCGATGGCCGGCCGGAGAGCATCTACGGTGCCGAGGCCGCGTACTGGCTGCTGGGCCCGACGTTCACCTCCAACGGCACCACCGTCAGCGTGCCGCGCAACCTGCTCGACGGTTATGGCACGAACGGCAGCACGCACTTTACCACTAGCAGCTACGCCGGGTTCGCCGAGGTGAACTACAAGGTGACGCCGCGCCTCACGGCCACGGGCGGGCTGCGCTACACCTGGGAGAAGAAGTACGGCAACTACGATAGCCCGGTGTTCGGTGGCCCAGCGCTGAACGGCACCGCGGCGCAGATCGCGGCCCTGAACGCGGCGCGGCTCTCGATCCTGCGTCGCCAGACTTATGAGGCGCGCGATCGGGACGGCAGCCTTTCTGGCCGCGCGAACCTGTCGTACCAGGTGACCGACAGCGTGATGGGCTACGCCAGCTTCGCACGCGGCTTCAAGTCGGGCGGCATCAACATGTCGGGCCTGCCGCTGACCAATCAGAACCTGCCCGCGCTCGCCACCGCGGTGGTCAAGCCGGAGCGTAACACAACATACGAAGTGGGCGTGAAGACGAGCTTCCTCGATAACCGCGTGCTGTTCAACCTCACCGGCTTCTACACCAAGGTCGAGGACTTCCAGGCAACGGTGGTGGACAGCAGCCAGACAGTCGCGCTGCGCGGATATCTCTCGAACATCCCGGAAGTCGTAGTGAAGGGCATCGAGGCCGACGCGATGGTGCGCCCTGTCAAAGGCCTGACCGTGCGCGGCTCGCTCGCCTACTCGCATGGCGAGTACACCGATTATCCTGCAGGGCCGTGCCCGCTGGAGGTCCAGACCGCAGCGACGACGGCCTGCAACCTGACCGGCCGCCCGCTGGTCGGGCTGCCGAAGTGGGTGGAGACCGTCAGCGCCGACTACGTTACGCCGTTGAGCGAAACCGGCAGCGTGGTGGCGCACGTCGATAGCGGGTGGCGCAGCAGCTATTACGGCGATCCCAGCTTGTCGCGCTACACGCTGATCAAGGGCTACAACCTGACAAACGCGAGCATTGGCTACCGCTCGAACCAGGGCTGGGAAGTCAGCGTCTTCGCGCGCAACCTGTTCGACAAGGATTATATCCAGAACCTGACGATCCAGGCCGGCAACTCGGGCCTGATCCTGGGCACGCCAAGCGATCCGCGTACCGTGGGCGTGACCTTTCGCTTCTGGCAGTAGGTAGGCGAAGTCCCTCTTTCTCTTCTTATCTCTCTTCTTTTCTCTCTTCCTCCTCTCTCGTCATCCCCGCCTTCGCGGGGGTGACGAATATGGGAAGAGATTTTCGATCGAACCATGGCGTGACAGCGCGCCACGTCTCTGCGTAACCTCTGCGCATGAGCACGCTCGACACTCGCCACGATCAGATGTTCCCGGTTCTCGATGCGCGGCAGATCGAGACGGCCCGGCGCTTCGCGAGTGGGCCGGCACAGCACTTCGGCAGTGGTGAGCAGGTCTACGCCATCGGCGAAGTCGGAGCGCCGGCCTGGCTCGTCCTCGCAGGCACGATCGACGTCGTGCGTCGCGACGGGCTCAACCACGAGGCGGCGATCACGACGCATGGCGCGGGCCATCTGTCGGGCGAGGTCAACCAGCTGTCCGGCCGGCCATCGATCGCCGGCGGTCGCGCTGGCGAGGGCGGCTGCACGGCAGTTCCCTTCGACGCGGCGCACCTGCGCGCGCTGATGATCGGCTCGGCGGACGTGGGCGAAGTGATCATGCGGGCGTTGATCCTGCGGCGCGTGGCCCTGATCGAGGATGGCGGCGCCGGCACGATCCTGATCGGCACGCCCGGCAGTCCTGACGTGGTGCGCATCCAGGGCTTCCTTACCCGCAGCGGCTATCCTAACTTGGTGCTCGATGCCTCTGCCGATGCCGAGGGCCATGCGCTGGTCGAGCGCATCGGCGTGCACCATGACGAGCTGCCGCTGCTCGTCTGCCCGAACGGCTCCATCCTTCGCCGGCCGAGCGATGCCGAAGTGGCCGCGTGCCTGGGCATGCTGCCGGAGATCGCAGCCGACAAGGTCTATGATGTCGCCATTGTCGGGGCAGGGCCGGCGGGCCTCGCAGCGTCGGTCTACGCCGCGTCCGAGGGGCTGTCGGTACTCGTCGTCGAGGAGCGGGCCATGGGTGGCCAGGCAGGTGCCTCGGCGAGGATCGAGAACTACCTGGGCTTTCCCACCGGCATCTCGGGGCAGGCGCTGGCGGGCAGGGCCTACAACCAGGCGCTGAAGTTCGGCGTCGAGATGGCGATCCCGCTCGGCGCGGTGCAGCTTGAGTGTGCAGACCGAAAGCCGGGAGAGGCGATCCCGCTCGATCTGGCGCAAGATCAGCGGGTGCATGCCCGCACTCTGGTGATCGCCTCCGGTGCGCGCTACCGCCGCCCCGACGTGCCCGGCCTGGAGCAGTTCGAAGGCAATGGTATCTCCTACTGGGCCTCACCGATCGAGGCGAAGCTGTGCGCGAACGAAAAGGTCGCACTGGTCGGCGGCGGCAACTCGGCAGGCCAGGCGGTGGTGTTTCTGGCCGACCATGTTGCCGAGCTGCACCTCATCGTGCGCCGCCCGCTCGAAGAGACGATGTCGCACTACCTGGTAGAGCGCATCGCCGCGCTGCCCAACGTCACCATGCACGTCGGCAGCGAGATCGCCGAACTGGAAGGCGACCACGACAGCGGTCTCACGGCCGCGACCTTCCGCGTTCGCAAGACGGGCGAGACGTCGCGCTGCGAGCTGCGGCACATGTTCCTGTTCATCGGCGCCGACCCGAACGCGGGGTGGCTGCAAGGCTGCGTCGAGACGGACGCGAAGGGTTTCGTGGTGACCGGCGGGACTGGCGGGTTGCCGCTGGAGACCAGCCAGCCCGGCGTCTTCGCGATCGGCGACGTGCGCGCAGGCTCCACCAAGCGCGTTGCGGCCGCGGTAGGGGAGGGCGCTGCGGTGGTCGCGCAGATCCATGCGAAGCTGGCGGAAGTCTAAAGCGTCTCCCTCTTAGCGGCATTCCCTCTTCCCGTTCGTGTCGAGCGAAGTCGAGACACCACACACAGCGCCAGCGTGTCTCGATATCGCTCGACACGAACGGGGCCGGGTATGTCAGTTGATGGATGCGTGACCCATCTCGCTTCGCACCCGCAGCAATGCTAAGGGCGCGCGCATGTTGAACATCTCCGGTATCACCGTGCGCCTGGGCGGGCGCACCATTCTCGACCAGGCCACCGCCGCGATCCCCACCGGCGCGCGCGTGGGGCTGATTGGCCGCAACGGCGCGGGCAAGTCGACGCTGATGAAGGTGATGATCGGCCAGCTCGAGCCCGACGATGGCGCGATCGAGATGCCCAAGCGTGCGCGCCTGGGCTACATCGCGCAGGAGGCGCCGAGCGGCCAGCTGTCGCCCTTCGAAACCGTGCTCGCCGCCGATGTCGAGCGCACGGCCTTGTTGGAGGAGGCCGAGACTTGCGTCGATCCGGATCGTCTGGGCGACGTGCATGAGCGGCTGCTGGCGATCGATGCCTACAGCGCGCCGGCCCGAGCCGCCCGCATCCTCATCGGCCTGGGCTTCGACGAGGCGATGCAGGCCGAGCCGATGGACAGCTTTTCGGGCGGATGGAAGATGCGTGTGGCGCTCGCCAGCCTGCTGTTCTCGCAGCCGGACCTGCTGCTGCTGGACGAGCCTTCGAACCACCTCGACCTCGAAGCGACGCTGTGGCTGGAGAACTTCCTGCGCGCCTATCCGGGCACGCTGATCGTCATCAGCCACGAGCGCGATCTGCTCAACAACGTGGTCGACAACATCCTGCACCTGCAGGGCGGCAAGGTGACGCTCTATCCCGGCGGCTACGACAGCTTCGAGCGCCAGCGCGCTGAGCGGGCGGCGCAGCTGGCCGCTGCCAAGGCCTCGCAGGACGCGCAACGTGCCAAGCTGCAGGACTACGTCAACCGCAACAGCGCGCGCGCTTCCACCGCCAAGCAGGCGCAGTCACGCGCCAAGATGCTGGCGAAGATGCAGCCGGTCGTGGCGATGATGGAAGATCCCTCGCTGACGTTCGACTTCCCGAGCCCCAAGGAGCTGCGTCCGCCGCTGATCACGCTCGACAATGCGGCTGTCGGCTATGCCGAGGACAAGCCGATCCTGCGCCGCCTGGGCCTGCGCATCGATCCCGACGATCGCATTGCGCTGCTCGGCCGCAACGGCAACGGCAAGACCACGCTGGCGCGGCTGTTCGCCCAGCAGCTGAAGCCGATGGAAGGCGAGATGAACATCTCGGGCAAGCTCGCCATCGGGTACTTCACGCAGTACCAGGTCGAGGAACTGGCCGGCAGCGACACGCCGCTGGTGCACATGACCCGCGCGATGGACGGCAAGCCGACGGCGCAGGTCCGCGGCCAGCTCGGGCGTTTCGGCTTTTCGGGCGAGCGCGCGCTGACGCCGGTGTCGAAGCTCTCGGGCGGCGAGCGCGCGCGCCTGGCGCTGGCCCTGGTCACGCGCGATGCACCGCACCTGCTGATCCTGGACGAGCCGACCAACCACCTCGACGTCGATGCGCGCGAGGCGCTGGTGCAGGCGCTCAATGCCTATGAAGGCGCGGTGATCCTGATCAGCCACGACCGCCACATGGTCGAGCTGACCGCGGATCGCCTGGTGCTCGTCGATGGCGGTGAGGCGCGCGAGTATGCGGGGTCCATGAACGATTACATGGACTTCGTGCTCGGCCGCAACCAGCCCAAGGCGGACGGCAAGGGCAAGACGAAGGACAAGCCGGCGCCTGCCGACCAGAAGGCGGTCGCCGCCAACTGGAAGGAGCACAAGGAGCTGCAGAAGCAGTCCTCGAAGCTGGAGAACGCCATCGCCAAGGCCCAGGCCAAGGTCGCGGAGATCGAGGCGGCGATGGTGACGCCCGTTGCCAAGCCGCATCCGTTGGGCGGGCTGACTTCCGGCCAGCTGTCACAGCAAAGGGCGCAGGCACTCAAGGACCTGGATAAGGTCGAAGCCGAGTGGATGGCGTTAAGTGAGAAGCTCGAGGCTTACGCTTAGCGCACTGGCGCTATCCGCTAAACTGTGTGGCCGGTCTCTCCTTTATCATCCCCGCCTCCACGGGGATGATAAAGGATCGAGGATTATAGCCCCTTCGCCATGTTCAGGTGTGCGGTCACGATCGGCACCAGGGTGGTGGCAAAGCTCTTGAGCGAAGGCACGTCGCCACTGGCCGAATAGGCCTTCAGCGTGTCCAGCGTCATCTGGTGCGCGTCGGTCTGGGCCTTGGCATAGGCCGTGTCGAACTCGGCGCCCGACTTGGTGCCCAGATCGTCCAGCGTCTGCTGCTGCATGGCGGTCAGCTTGGGCGCGGGCGTGATCGCGGGCGAAGCAGAGGCGGCGGCTGCCTTCAGCTTGGCCGTGGAGTCGGTGTGCGCCTTGATCATCTGCTCCGCGAAAGTCTTCACCTTCGCCGACTTTGCCTTGCTGGCCGCAAGCTTGGAACTTTCGATCTCGAACTGATCGCTGGCCGCTGCGGTGTCGGCGAAGACTTGGCCCGGAGTCGCAGCCGGCGTTGCTGCGGCCATCGCGTCGTCGGTCGCGGCAGAGGTCGCAGCAACATCGCCTGCGGGAGCCTCTGATTTCTTGCACCCGGCAAGCGAGAGCGCGGCAATCGATACGGCGAGTACGAGTGTATGCTTCATGTCAGGCTCCTCAGCCGATGCAGTTCGCTTCGTCGGTAACGGCTCATAGGCTCATCGCGTTCCCGCGGACCTTTCGCCTCTTGGTGCGTTAAGCGCCTGAGTTCGCAGCAACCGCTGCCTCACCCAGCAGGCAAACCCCAGCAGGAGCCGACCCATGAGCCTCTTCGGCAACATCATGAACAAGATCTTCCATCACGACAAAGCCCAGGCGGCCACACCCGCCGCTGCGGCCCCACAGGCAGCGCCCGCACCGACCGCCACGCCGCAGCCCACGCCAACGCCTACGCCCGCAGCGGCGCCCGAGCCTGCCCCCACCGCGGTGGATGTAGGCGCGGTTCTGGAAGCGATGGCCTCCATGAAGCCTGACCACGGCGGGAACTACCAGTCCTCGATCGTCGACCTCCTAAAGCTGCTCGACCTCGATTCCGGTCTGTCGGCACGCAAGGAGCTGGCGGAGGAACTGGGCGTGCACGCCGGTGAGCATGGCTCGGCCGAGCAGAACATCGCGCTGCACCGTGCGGTGATGGACAAGCTCGCCCAGAACGGCGGCGTGGTGCCCGACAGCTTGCGGAACTAGCGTTTTCAAGCGTCGGATAGGCGGCTAGAGAACGGCGCGGCACCTCGGTGTACCGCGCCGTTCTTCTAAGGACCTTCTGCTTGAGCACGCCACCCCAGGAGCGCCGCGCCTTCGCGGCCATGCGCCACGTCCGGTTTCGCTGGTTCTTCGGCACATACATCCTGGCGATGATGGCCGACAACATCGAGCACGTGATCAGCTACTGGGTCATGTACCAGAAGTTCCACTCGCCTGCGCTCGGCGGCTTCGCGGTTCTCTCGCACTGGCTGCCGTTCCTGTTCTTCTCGATACCGATGGGCGGTCTTGCCGACCGCATCGACCCGCGACGGCTGATCCAGATCGGCATGACGCTGTTCATCTGCGTCTCGCTGGCGTGGGGCTACCTGTTCGCGACCGACTCGCTGCAGATGTGGCAGGCCATGCTGCTGCTGGTCATGCACGGTTGCGCAGGCGTGTTCTGGCAGACGCCGAGCCAGCTGCTGCTCCACGCCATGGTCGAGCCGGAAGAGCTGCAGAGCGCAGTCCGGTTGAACGCCACTGCGCGCTATCTCGGCGTGCTGGTCGGGCCGGCGGTGGGTGGAGCCATGCTCGTATGGCTTGGGCCGACGAAGGGCATCTTCCTCAACGCAGCTTACTTCCTGCCGGTCATCCTATGGCTCGCCCGCGTGCACTACCGCCGCGAGGCAGCCGGGCGCAGCGCCGTGAAGGGCCTGGCCGATGTGACCCGCACTTTGAGCGAGATCGGCCGGCGGCCGGCGATCGTGTCGATGACGCTGCTCGCCGCTGCGGCATCGGGGTTCATCGGCAACAGCTATCAAGCGCAGATGCCCAAGTTCGCGATCGACCTGGGACACGGCAATCCGGGCGCGGCATACAGCATGCTGCTTGCCGCCGATGCCGCCGGCGCGCTGACTGCCGGGTTCCTGCTGGAGACGTTCGGCGGCTTCCGCACCACGGCGACGACGGCGCTGTTCCTGGCTCTTGGCTGGTGCCTGGCGCTGGGCGGCTTTGCACTTTCCGGGAGCTATCCACTCGCGTTGGGACTGTTGTTCTGCGCCGGCTTCTTCGAGCTCTCGTTCAGCAGCATGGCGCAGGCAGTGGTGCAGATCGAGGCGCCGGGCGAGATCCGCGGCCGCGTGCTCGGCGTGTTCGCCATGGCGTCGCTGGGCTGCCGCGCCTTTGCCGGGATCACGGTGGGCCTGATCGGATCGCTGGCGGGCGTGCATCACTCGCTCGCACTGGCCGCGGCCATGCTGCTCGTGTCAGTTCTGGTGCTGATAGCGCGTAATCGGCGCGCCGGATCGTTGGCAGTCGGCTGAGCGATTGGAAGTCATTCGGATGCGAGAGTTTTCGCCACCAGCGGTGCCACCTTGCCCACGATAATGTCGATGCCGGCGGGCGTTGGGTGCACATGGTCGGCCTGCATCAGCTCGGGCCGCGTCACCACGCCATCGAGGAAGAACGGATAGAGCGCCGCGTCGTAGCGCTTCGCCAGGTCGGGATAGATCGGATTGAAGCGGTCGGCATAGTCCCGGCCCATGTTGGGCGCGGCGATCATGCCGGTCAGCATGATCGGGATACCGCGCCGCTTCAGCTCCTCGCAGATCGCCGTCATGTTGGCACGCGTCTCGGCCGGATCGATGCCGCGCAGCATGTCGTTTCCGCCCAGGTTCACCATGACCAGATCCGGCTTGCGAGGCACTCCGCCAAGCGCGAAGTCCAGCCGGCGCCGAGCGGCCGCGGTGGTGTCCCCCGAGACGCCTGCATTGGTTACGCTGGCCGCGATCCCTTGCGCCTTCAGCGCCTGCTCCAGCCGAGCCGGGAAGCTCTGTTGCGGCAGCACGCCGTAGCCCGCATACAGGCTGTCTCCGAACGCGACGACCAGCTTGCCATCGGCTGCGGGCACCGAAGCGACCGTCTCTTGCTCGGCCTCGCTCGTGGCAAGCGGAGCCGCCGCCGCATCATTCTTTTGCGAACAGCCCGCCAGCCCTTGGAGGAGAAGCAGTGCGCCCGCATATGGGGCCAGCCTGTTGAACAAGGAATTCCCTCCTTCGATGTCGAACGATCCGGCCGCGGATATTGTGATCCGCGCACGCAATGTAACCCTGACGCTCGGCACGCGCGAGGCTCCGACGCAGATTTTGAAAGGCATCGACCTCGATGTGGAGCGCGGGACCAGCACCGCGATCCTGGGGCCGTCCGGTTCGGGCAAGTCGTCGCTGATGGCGATCCTCGCGGGGCTCGAACAGGCGAGCGGCGGCGAGGTCGAAGTGGCGGGCGTGCCCTTCGCCTCCCTCAACGAGGATGGGCTGGCACGGGCCCGGCGTGGCCGCATCGGCATCGTGCTCCAGGCGTTCCACCTGCTGCCGACCATGACCGCGCTGGAGAACGTGGCGGTGCCGCTCGAACTCGCCGGCATGGCAGACGCGTTCGCACGGGCCGAGGCCGAGCTGCAGGCGGTGGGCCTAGGACATCGCGTGCACCACTATCCCGCACAGCTCTCGGGCGGAGAGCAGCAGCGCGTGGCAATCGCGCGCGCCGTCGCACCGCGGCCCGGCATCCTCTTTGCCGACGAGCCGACCGGCAATCTCGATGGCGCGACCAGCGGCTCGATCGTCGAACTACTGTTCGCACGTCAGCGAGAAGCCGGCGCGACACTGCTGATCATCACCCACGACCCCGCACTCGCCCGCCGTTGCGGGCGCGTGCTGACCATGGCCGACGGACGCATCGCTGCGGACGAGCGGCCTTGAGCGGTACGGCTCTGGTGCAGGATCTCGGCTGGCGCGCCAGTTGGCGGATCGCCCGGCGTGATCTTGAAGGCGGTTTCCACGGCTTGCGGTTGCTGCTGGTCTGCCTGTTCCTGGGAGTTGCGACCCTGGCGACGATCGGCAGCCTGACGAGCTCGATCACCTCGGAGCTCGCCAGCCGCGGGCGGGTACTGCTGGGCGGAGACATCGAGATCGCGATGAGCCAGCGCGGCACGACGCCCGCTGAGCACGCCTCGCTAGCGGCCCTAGGCGGGGTAAGCGACACCGTGCGCACGCGCGCCATGGCACGGCGGGCGGTGCCGGCCAGGGGCGCTCCCGATGCGGTGCTGACCGAGCTCAAGAGCGTCGATCGCAGCTATCCGCTCTATGGCACGCTTAAGCTTTCGGGTGGTTCCTACCATCCACTCACCCCCGACACGATCCTGATCGACCGCGCACTTGCGGAGCGGTTGTTGCTGCGGCCGGGCGACACCATGCGCTATGGCGAGGCCAGCTTCCGCATCGCCGCGATCATCGCCGACGAGCCGGACCGCGTAGGCGAGGGCTTCACCCTCGGACCGGTCGCGATCGTCTCGTCAGAGGGGCTGGCGCGCACCGGCCTGCTGCAGCCGGGCGCGATGTACGAGAGTAAGTATCGCGTGCGATTGAGACCCGGCATCGACCCAGCGGCCGCAGTCGAGCGGCTCAAGTCCGCACATCCTTCCGCAGGTTGGGAGTACAAGGACCGCTACCGGGCAGCGCCCGGGGCCGTGCGCTTCTTCGAGCGCATGGGCCAGTTCCTTGCGCTGATCGGCCTGGCCGCGTTGGTGATCGCTGGCATCGGCGTCAGCAACGGCGTCGCCTCGTACCTTGCCATGCGACGGACGAGCATTGCCACCTTCAAGATCCTGGGCGCCAGCTCGGCCGACATAGCGAGGATCTATCTGCTGGAGATCGGGGCCGTGGCGCTGCTGGCCGTCGTGGCAGGCCTGGCCGCCGGCGTCGTGCTGCCGCTGGTATTGGTGACCCTTGTGCGCGATGTGCTGCCGGTCGCGCCGGGCTTCGGCATATACCCGCTGCCGCTGCTGACGAGTGCCGCGTACGGATTGCTCATCGCCTTCGCCTTTGCGCTGCCGCCGCTGTCTCGCGCGCGCGCTCAGCCGGCGAACGCTCAATTGCGCGGCGGGGTGGAGGCTCGATCCCGGCTCGACCGCCGCACGGTGGTAGCAGTGACCGCCGCCGGAGCGCTGGTCGTCGCTTTGGCGCTGGCGACCGCGCGAGAGCCGCTGTTCGCAGCGGCCGTGCTGGGCGCGGTGGCGGCCGTGCTGCTGGTGCTGCTCGGCATCGGCGCCGCGATCCGATACGCTGCCGCTCGCCTACCGCGTCCGCGCCGGCCCTTGCTGCGGCTCGCGTTCGCGAACCTGCACCGGCCCGGCGCGCAGACGGTGGCGCTCGTTATCGCGCTGGGGCTGGCGCTCACGCTGTTCGTCACGCTCGCGGCGATCCAAACGAGCCTTGGTAGCGAAATCACCCGGGCGGTGCCGGAACGTGCGCCCAACCAGTTCGTCCTCGACGTACCCTCGGACGAGCGCGCCCGCTTCGTCGAAGTGGTCAAGCAGGCCGCACCCGAAGCGCAGCTGAACATCGTGCCGGCCTTGCGGGGGACCATCGTCGCCTACGGAGGTCAGCGCGTGTCCGACCAGGCGCGCGCGGCCGATAACGCTTGGATCCTGCGCGGCGAGCGCGGGGTGACATACTCGGACACGCTGCCTCAAGGCAGCGACCTGGTCGCCGGGCAGTGGTGGCCCAGGAATTACGCCGGGCCCCCGCTGATCTCGCTCGACCAGGAGGCCGCGCGCACGCTCAAGCTGAAACTCGGAGACACCATCACGGTCAGCATTCTGGGACGAGAGATCACCGCGCGGATCGCCTCGCTGCGGCAGGTGAACTGGAACACGATGGGCTTCAACTACGTAATGGTGTTCTCGCCCAACACGCTGGAAGGCGCACCGCACAGCCTTACCTCCACCATCGACATCGACGACCGGCATGAAGGCGCGGTCGCGCGCGCGCTGCTGGCGGCGTTCCCGTCTGCCTCGATCATCGAGGTGAGCGAAGTGCTCGGCCAGGTGCGCACAATCCTCGACCGGATGGCGACTGCGATCCTGCTGTCCGCGTCGGTGGCGATCCTTGCAGGGATAGCGGTGCTGGTCGGCGCCATCGCCGCCTCGCGCCAGGCGCGCAGCTACGACAGCGTGATCCTCAAGACCCTGGGCGCCACGCGCGCGCAGATCCTGGCGGCGCAAGCGCTCGAGTATGCGGTGCTCGCCGGGCTTCTGTGTTCCGTCGCGCTGGCGCTGGGGATTGGCGCGGCGTGGTACGTCATCGTGGAGGTGTTCGAGTTCCGCTGGGCGCCCGATTGGGGCGTTGTGCTGGCGACACTCGCTGGTGGATCTATGCTGACCCTGGGCATCGGCCTGATCGGTTCGTTGCCGCTGCTGGCCGTGCGCGTCGCGCCAGCGCTGCGCAAGCTGTGAGCGGGCGATGCAGCCCGACTGGATGAATAGGGCGATGAGAGCGGCCCACAGCTTGCGCGCGACGACAGTCGGCGCAAAGCGGGCCGGGCACTCGGTCTACGTCGTGTTGCTGCACAATCCCGCGCGGGCCGAGCCCTGGGGCCTCTACGTGGGACAGACCTCACGCGATCCGGACTTGCGGTTCGACCAGCACAAGGCGGGTTACAGGGCGAGCGGGGCCGTGAAGCGGTACGGCGTGCGCCTGCTGCCTGCCATGGTCAAGCACCTCAACCCGCTACGCGGATGGGAGGCGCTAGAGCTGGAGGCAGGATTGGCCGAGGAGTTCCGCTCGGTCGGCGTGCCATGGGTCGCGGGCGGCCACTGAGCCCTACTCGGGCTTTTGCGCGAACCAGATCATGTGGTTGTCGCCGGTCCCATCGTGCAGTGCACGCACCGGCACCTCTGTCACCTCGAACCCCGCCCGTGCGAGCTGGCGGGTGAACGACGGTTCTGCGCCGGCCGACCAGATCGCCAGGATTCCGCGCGGCTTCAACGCGTCGAGTGCCGACTGCAGGCCCCGGTTGGAATAGAGCTGGTCGTTGAGCCGGCGGGTCAACCCCTCAGGCCCGTTGTCCACATCGAGTAGGATCGCGTCGTAGGCCTCACGCGCGGCGTCGATCAGCATGGCGACGTCCTCCATCACCAGCAGGACGCGCGGATCGTCCAGGCATTCGGCGGTGAGGCCATGCATGGGCCCGCGTGCCCACTCTATGATCTCGGGCACAATCTCGGCAACGGTCACGCCGGCATCGGGACCGAGCGCCGCCAGTGCCGAGCGCAAGGTGAAGCCCATGCCGTAGCCGCCGATCAGCAACTGCGGGGCAGGGCGCCCGCCCAGCCGCTCGCACGTCATCGTGGCGAGCGCCTGCTCGGAGGCGAACATGTCCGAGCTCATCAGCTCGTTGCGTTCGAGAAGGATCGCGAAATCGTCCTCGTTGCGGATCAATCGCATCTCAACGCCGCCCGGCACGATAGCCGTGCCGATCAGCACATCACCTTTCACGCCGCGAGATTACTTCTTGCGCGCTTTGCGGGCGGCGTAGCGAGCGTCGCGGGCAGCCTTGAGCTCTTCTGCGGTGCGCTCCTTGGGCTTGGCAGCTTCTGCTGCGAGGCGCGCCTGCTCGGCTGCTTCGCGCTCGGCGGCAGCCTTGGCTTCCTTCTCGGCCTTGGCGGCGGCGCGCTTCTCGGCCTGCGCCTGCTCGCGCTCGGCCGCCTTGGCGGCACGCTCGGCGAGCACTTCGGGATCGACCGGCGGCTTCGCCTTCAGCTTGGCGAGGGCCTTCTGGCGCGCTTCCATGGCGGCCTTCTGGCGATCTTGAAAGCCTGGCTCCTTGTATCCTGCCATCAACTTTTACTCGGTTCCTTGGGTCATCGGGTGAATGGTAAGGGTCCGCGCCCAAGAGGCGCAGCCCGGCCGCACAGAGGATCGCGGGATTCCACCGCATCGACGTCAGCGAACGCGCCTGTAGCACATTTCGTTGCATCGCCAAGCCGCAAGCCTGCCTGATGCAGGAGTAAGCCGCATCGGACTAAAGCCCGCGACCTTTCATAACGCCGCCTATGCTGAGCGTGTCGAACCATGCCGACCGCCGCCGCGGTTTACTAGCCCAAGCCAGCCCGATAAGCGCAGCCGATGATCCAGATCCTGATCGATGCCGACGCCTGCCCGGTGAAGGACGAGACCTACCGCGTTGCGCTCCGCTACAAGGTGCCGGTGGTGGTCGTCAGCAACAGCCCGATCAGAACCCCACGTGAGCCGCTGATCACACGCAAGCTGGTGAGCGACGCCTTCGATGCGGCCGATGACTGGATCGTCGAGCAGGCGGGCGCCGGCACCGTGGTGATCACTGCCGACATCCTGCTGGCGGACCGCTGCCTGAAGCTCGGCGCGCAAGTCGTGGCGCCGAACGGCAAGCCGTTCACCACCTCCTCGATCGGTGCCGCCATCGCCACGCGGGCGATCATGGCGGACTTGCGCGCGGGCGGCGACGTGGTCGGTGGACCGCCGCCGTTCAGCGCCACCGACCGCTCTCGCTTCCTCTCTGCGCTGGACCAGGTGGTGAGCAAGCTGAAGCGGCAGCAGGGATCATGAGTTCGATTACGCGTTCTCCGGCAACGGAATGAACTCGTCGTCGCCGGCGACGCGATCGAACCGGCCCTCACGCCAGTCGTTCTTGGCCTGTTCGATCCGCTCCTTTGACGTCGAGACGAAGTTCCAGAAGATCTGGCGCGCTTCGGGGAACGGCTCACCGCCCACAAGCATCAGCCGGGTCGCGCCGACACCGCGCAGCACGATCTCGGCGCCAGGCTTGAACACGACGAACTCGCCTGCCTGGAACTGCCCATCCTGCCCAACGATCTCGAGCGTGCCGGCAACGACGTAGACCGCGCGCTCCACGTGATCGGCCTTGAGCTGGTAGCGCGCGCCGCTTGCCAGGATGAGATCGGCATAGAGCGTGTCGGAGTATGTCTTCACGGGAGAGAGCAGCCCGTCCGACTGCCCGACCACCAGCGACATGCGCACGCCGTCTGCGTCCAGCGTCGGGATCTGGTCGACTGCATAGTGATCGAAGGCGGGCGCGATCTCCTGCAGCGCTTCAGGGAGCGCGATCCAGGTCTGCAGGCCAAACAGGGGGGCGCCGCTGCTGCGCGAAGCTGCAGGACTGCGCTCGGAGTGGACGATGCCCGAACCGGCGGTCATCAGGTTGACCGCGCCTGGCCGGATCGTCTGGACCGAGCCGACGCTGTCGCGATGCTCGATCTCGCCATCGAGCAGATAGGTGAGGGTGGACAGGCCGATGTGCGGGTGCGGCCGCACGTCGAGGCCCTCGCCGGGACCGAACGCGGTCGGACCCATCTGGTCGAAGAAGATGAAGGGCCCGACCATCCGCCGTTGTGCCGAGGGCAGAGCGCGGCGCACGCTGAAGCCATCGCCCAGATCGCGAACGGGCGGCAGGATGACCAGGTCTACGCTTTCGGCTTCGCTCGAACGGATGCTCATGGATTTTCTCCCAAGGGGTTGCTCGTGTTGCGCTTGTACTACCGAAGTGAGTGCATGCGGATCAGTGGATTAATCTTGGTGATCTCGTTCTGAAAAGCTGAACACCGCAGCCCGCGGCAACCTCGGGACATCTCCTGAGTTATCACAGGTCAATCCGGGAGCCCGGGAGGAGCGGATGCTGATCTTACGACGGGCGGCCGATGCCATCCGCCGCGCGACGGCGCCGGAGACCGCCTTTATACCGGACACAGCCGCCGACGCGGCCTGGAGCGACCTCTCGCACTGTCGTAATTGTGGGGCTTTGCTCAGCACACCTTATTGCAGCTCCTGCGGCCAAAAGGCCGCCAAGCGCCTGACTTGGCGCGCGTTTGTGCACGAGACGTGGGAGCGTGTCCGCGTCTTCGAGCTGCAGATGCTGACCACGGCGGCGCGGCTGCTGCTGTCGCCCGGGAAGGTAGCCCGCGAATACGTGCTCGGCCGGCGTAGTGCCAACATGCACCCCCTCAAGCTGCTCGTCGCCTTGGTGGCCGTGCTGGTGCTGATGCTCGCCGCCAACCGGTACTTCGCACAATACGATTTCGCCCGCGATGCGGTCGTCAACCGCATGGCGGAGCGGGTGATGCTCTATGCCAACTGGAGCTTCTCGCTCGGCATCTTCGCAATCTTTCTAGGCTCGTGGACGGTGCTGCGCCGACGCCTCAGCTACAACGTGGTCGAGCACGCGACGTTGGCGATCTACTGCCAGAGCGTGACGTTGGGGCTGGTGATCATCAACCTGCTGCCGACGATGATCTGGCGCGATCCGCAGTTCGTGATGTGGCACAAGGCGGCATCGCAGTACTACATGTTCGCCATCAAGCTTGCCGTTGTCGCCGCAGGTTACAAGCAGTTCTTCCTGCTCGATCTCAGGTCCGAGTGGTTGCGCTGGGCTTGTGCGGTGCTCGTCTACGCCGTCACCGGATGGCTCCTGCTGCGCGCCTATGCGCTAGCGATCCTGTGGCTGGTCACGTCGTGAAAACAAGGAGAGAGGCGATGCGCAAGGTTCTGCTGTCGATGGCGCCGATCACCGTCGCGCTTGTTGCGGGCTGCGGCTCGGGCGGCGATGCGCCTTCCGATGCGATGTCCGGGGCCAAGCGGGTCGAGGCGATCGCTTCGACGCTGCAAGCCTGCTCCTACGATGGGCGGCCGGTCGAGGCCAAGCCGGCAGCGCTTGCCGGATCGGCACCGAACGATTGCGTGGTCGCCGTCAAGAAAGTCATGGATTTTACAGGCTTACCCGCCAACTTCACGGTAGTTTCAGGGCCGGTCCCCAATGCCGCTGCGGTGATCATGCTGGACAACAACCAGGTCCCGCGCCGGGTGATAGCCTTCAACCCGAAGTTCATGGACGATGCGCGCGCGCAAGTCGGCGGCAGTCCGTGGGGGCCGATCAGCATCATGGCGCACGAGATCGCACACCACTTGTCCGGGCACACGATCGTTCCGGGGGGAAGCCGGCCCGAGATCGAGCTGGAAGCGGACAAGTTCAGCGGCTTTGTCCTGCAGAAGATGGGCGCGAGCCGCGACGATGCGACGCGCATGATCCTAAAGGTCGGCAACGTCCACGGCACCCCGACGCACCCCGACAAGCAGCGCCGCGCCCAGGCGATTGCGCAAGGCTGGAACGAGTCCTGCCTGCAGGCACGTTCAACCGGTTGCGACGGCAGCGGAGCGGGCGGCGAGCCGCTTTCGACCACGGCCCCGTCTTCGCCGAGCACCGCCCCGACGGCCCAACCGGCGGTGCTGCCTCGCCCGGGCTCGATCCCGTTCAAATACGGCCGCTTCGTCATCGACGAGACCGGCAAGCTCGATCCCGGCCGAGCCCGTGCGATGGACCAGCGGCTCTATGATCTCGCCCGCAACGTCGGTGCCGAGTTCACAATCCTGGTGGTGAACGACCTGCGCGGATTGTCGGCACAGGATTATGCCTGGGAGATGATGCGGCAGCTTCGCGTGGGTAAGCTTGACGTCGGCAACGGCGCCGTCGCCGTGGTCGCGCCGCGTCAGCACCAAGCGGCCGTGGCGTTCGGCCCCGGCTTCGCCAAGGAGGCGGAGTTCTCCAATCCTGACAAGCAGTTGCTGCAGTGGGTTGATGCGGCCTGGAACTATTGCAACGATGCTGATGGCTGCCAAGCCTGGACGGACAACCTGTTCGACGTGTTCCGCCTGACGCTCTCGAACGTCGAGCATACCAAGTGGACGATCCAGTACCCCAGCCTCGGCGCCCTGATCACGCACTACGACGAAGTGAACGCCGAGCGCATGCGCACCAAGCGCGCGTTCGACCCGGCCACCGATCAGCCGCTGGGCAACCTCATTCGCGTGAGTGGCACCGTGACTTCTATGAGCGCGCCGACCGGACCCGGGCAGGCGAACCCGCGCATCTTGGGCGGCGCGCTGGGCTACACCGCCGTCGCCATGAAGACCGACGACGGATATCCAGTGGCGCTCTACGTTTCGCCGCGGCTCGCAGGTCTGATGCCGGCCGGCAAGCTGAAGCAGGGGCAGCGCTATACCATGGTGGGCCGCCTTCAGCAGACCGGAGACAAGGCCAAGCAGTATTCGGCCATGTGGCTGTTCAGTTACGACCCACTCTGAGCGGGCTGCCCCGCTTGGGCAACCTGCGGGTTCTCCCACGAGCCACCCAAGGCACGGAACAGGTCGACCTGCGCAAACGCGACTGCGCGGGTAGCCGCGGCGTACTCCGCCTCGGACTGCGCCAGGACACGCTGGGCGTCCAGGACGTCGAGCGCATCGGTCTGGCCGCGGCTCTGGCGCGCCAAGCCGACGTTGGCCGCGCGCTGTGCCGCATCGCGAGCGGAGGCCAAGCGCTCCTTGCGCAGCAGGGCATTGCGGTAGACCGACAGCGCCGTCTCGGTCTCCTCCAGCGCCGTGAGCACGGTGCCGTCGAAGGTGGCGAGATCGGCTTGCGTGTCGGCGCGAGCGGCGGCGATGCGTGAGCGGATGCCCTCCTGATTGGGAAAGGCCCAGGATATCAGCGGGCCCAGCAGCCAGCGCAGTGGCCCGCCGCCGAACACGTCGGTGCTGCCGATCGCGGTGGTGCCGATGGTGCCGCCGAGGCTGATGCGCGGATAGAGGTCGGCCGTGGCGACGCCGATCCGTGCCGTGTCCGCCGCCAGCCTGCGCTCTGCCGCCTTTACGTCGGGACGGCGGGCGAGGAGCATGCGGCCATCGCCGACCGGGATCGGCTGGCTGACGTCAGGCGTATCGGTGCGGACGCGGGCGGCCTCGGGCAGATCCTGCGGGGTACGCCCGGTCAGCGTCGCCAGGCGGAACAGCGCTCCATCGCGCGAGGCTTGGAGCGCCGGGATCGCGGCGGCCTGCTGCTCGCGCAGCTGGGTGATGCGGATCACATCCAGGCGCTGGTTGAGGCCGCGCTCGAAGCGTGCATTGGTGATCCGCTCGGAGCGTTGCAGCAAGTCGACCGTGCGCTTAGCGACAGTGATCTGTTCGGCGGCGCTGGTGGCGTCGACATAGGCGCGCACGGTGTCTGCCACCACGCTCACGCGCACGGCATCGGCATCCTGCTGCGCGGCGGCGAGATCGGCGCGTGAGGCTTCGACCCCGCGCTTCACGCGGCCGAACAGGTCCAACTCGTAGGCCACGTTGAACTCGCCATCAACGACGCGGTTCTCGCGATCGAGGCCGGGCAGCGACTGGAAGCGCGAGGTGCGCTGGCGTCCGCCAGAGGCTTCGATCCCCGTCTGCGGCAGCGCCAGGTTGCGCGATCCGCGCAAGTCGGCCCGCGCCCGCTCGATACGCGCCACGGCGACCCGGATGTCGGTGTTGGCGGCCAGCGCGTCCTGCACCAAGCGGTCGAGTACCGGGTCGTTGTAGAGGCGCCACCATGTTCCATCCGGCTCTGCGGTGGAGACTGCCGGCAAGGTGCCGCCGATGAACGGAGCCTCCGCAGAAGGAGGCGGAGCCTTGGCGACGTAGTTGGGGCCGACGGCGCAACCCGCGAGACTGGTCGCGGCGAGCAGAGCGGCGATGGAGCGCTTGAACATGCGTAATCCCTTCAAACATCCGTGTCCGTTTGTGCCGAGCGCAGTCGAGGTACGTGAGCGAGGCGCTGGCGTGTCTCGACTTCGCTCGACACGAACGGGGTAGAGAGTGATCCTATTCGGCGGGCTGCAATGCGGGGCTGTGGCCTTGAGCATCGGGCTTCCGGCGCCGCGTGCGCTCGGCGAGGTTGCGGCAGACCACGTAGAAGGTCGGCGTGAACAGCAGACCGAACCCGGTGACGCCGGCCATGCCGAAGAACACCGCGGTGCCCAGCGCCTGGCGCAGCTCGGCGCCGGCGCCTTCCGCGATCACCAGCGGCACGGCGCCGAGGATGAAGGCGAAGCTGGTCATCAGGATCGGGCGCAGGCGCGTCTTGGCGGCGTAGACGGCCGCGTCGACGATGCTCATGCCCTGCTCCTCCTCGGCCTGCTTGGCGAACTCGACCACCAGGATCGCGTTCTTGGCCGCCAGCGCGATCAGCACCACGAGGCCGATCTGGGTCAGGATGTTGTTGTCCATGCCCCGGATCTGCACGCCGAGCATCGCCGCGAAGAGACACATCGGCACGATCAGCACGATCGCCAGCGGCAGCGTCAGGCTCTCGTACTGGGCCGCGAGCACCAGGAAGACGAAGAACACCGCCATGCCGAAGACGATCCCGGCCGTGTTGCCCGCAGTCACCTGCTGGTAGGCGATGCCCGTCCACTCGAAGTCGTAGCCCGCAGGCAGGGTGTCGTGCGCGACCTTCTCCATGACGGTGAGCGCCTGGCCCGTCGAGTGGCCGGGGGCGACGTTGCCGTCGACTTCGATCGCCTGCTGCAGGTTGTAGCGCACCACGCGGTAGGGGCCGGTCTCGTCCTTAAACGTGGCCACCGAGCCGATCGGCACCATCGCGCCCGAGTTCGACCGGGTCTTTAGGTTGGCGATGTCGGCGGTGGAGCCGCGATAGGGCGAGTCCGCCTGAGCCGTGACGCGATATGTGCGTCCCAACAAGTTGAAGTCGTTGACGAACGCTGATCCCAGATAGACCTGCAGCGCCTCGAAAATCCGCTGCGGCGGCACGCCCAGCATGTCGGCCTTCGGGCGATCGATGTCGGCAAAGATGCGCGGCGTGGCGGTGCTGAACAGCGAGTAGACCTGGGTCAGCTCGGGTTGCTTGTTGGCCTGTCCAAGCATCTTGCCGGTGGCCTTCAGCAGCTCGCCATAACCGCGACCCTGCTTGTCCTCGACGATCATGCGATAGCCGCCTGCGGGCACGATGCCGTTGATGGTGGGCGGCGGCAGCAGGTAGACTTGCGCCTTGTCGTAGCCCTTCATCGCGGCGCCTGCCTGCTCCATGATCTTCGCGTAAGTGGCGCCGATCTTCTTGCGCTCCTCGAAGCTGTCGAATGGAAAGTAGATGGCGACGGCATCGGGCGCCGCGGTGCGCGACGGACCATGAAGGCCGGCGAACATCACCGCGCCGCGGATGCCTTTGATGGGCAGCATACGGTTGGCCATGTCATGCGCGACCGCGTCCGAGCGCTCGAGGGAAGAACCGGACGGCAGGAATGCGGCGGCCAGGAAGTAGCCTTGGTCCTGCTGCGGCACGAAGCCCGCAGGCGTGGTCCAGAACAGGCCCACGGTGGCGAGGATCAGGGCGGCATAAGTCGCCATCATCCGCAGCGGGGCCTGGACCAACTTGAACGTCAGGTGCGAGTAGCGCTCGCTCATGCGCTCGAAGCCGTTGTTGAACTTGTCCGCGCCGGTTTGCATCCACCGGCGCCACTTGGGCGCATCGGCAGCAGCCCGCTCGCGGTGCTTGAGCAGGATCGAGGCGAGTGCGGGCGATAGCGTCAGCGAGATCAGCAGCGAGATCACCGTTGCGGTCGAGATGGTGACGGCGAACTGCTTGTAGAACTCGCCCGAGATGCCGCTGATGAACAGCGTTGGCACGAACACCGCGCAGAGCACCAGCACGATCGCCACCAGCGCGCCGGACACCTCGTCCATCGATCGCCGAGCGGCTTCGATGGGGCGCAAGCCTTCCTCGATGTAGCGCTCGACGTTCTCGACCACGACGATCGCATCGTCGACGACGATGCCGATCGCCAGCACCAGGCCGAACAGCGACAGGTTGTTGAGCGAGTAGCCTACCGCCGCCAGCATGACCGCGGTGCCGATCAGCGAGACCGGGATGGCGACAATCGGGATGATCGCGGCGCGCCAGTTCTGCAGGAACACCAGGATAACGAGGACGACCAGGATCACCGCTTCGAACAGCGTGTGGTACACAGCGTCGATCGATTGGCCGATGAACTCGGTCGGGTTGTAGATGACCGAGTATTCCATGCCCCTGGGGAAGGTCTTGGCCAGCGTGTCCATTTCCGATCGCACAGCCTTGGCAGCGTCGAGTGCGTTCGAGCCGGGGCGCTGCATTACCGCTATGACGACGGTCGGCTTGTTCGAGAGGTAGGTGTTGATGGTGTAGTCCTGCGCGCCGAGCTCGACCCGCGCCACGTCACGCACGCGCACCTGCCGACCGTCGGGATCGGTGCGCACCACGACGTCGCCGAACTGCTCGGGCGTGGTCAGGCGGCCCTGCAGCTCGACGCCGATCTGGTAGGCGTTGCCGGTGTTGTAGGGCGGGGCGCCCAGGGCGCCGGCCGAGACCTGCACGTTCTGCGCGCGCAGAGCGGCGACGATCTCACCAGGCGTCAGGTCCATCGCCGAGGCGCGGCCCGGGTCTATCCAGATGCGCATGCCGTAGTCGCGCGAGCCGTAGAGGCGCACGTCGCCCACGCCATCGAGGCGGCCGAGCTTGTCCTTCACTTGCGTAATCGCGTAGTTCGAGAGGTAGTCGCGATCGAGCGAGCCGTCGGGCGACTGCAGGTTCACCACCATCAGGAAGTCGGGCGAGGTCTTGCGGGTCACGACGCCGAACTGCTGCACCTCAGTGGGCAGGCGGGGGAGGGCGACCGCGACGCGGTTCTGCACCAGCACCTGCGCGGCATCGAGGTCGGTGCCGATCTTGAAGGTCACGGTGATGGTCGTCTTGCCGTCGCCCGTGGACTGCGAATCCATGTAGAGCATGTTGTCGACGCCGTTGATCTCCTGCTCGATCGGAGCGGCGACCGTGTCGGCCACGGTCTCAGCCGAGGCACCTGGATACTGCGCCGTCACGGTGACGGTCGGCGGGACCACGTCGGGATACTGGGTGACGGGCAGGCCGAGGAAGGCGAGCGCGCCGACCACGGTGATGATCACCGCGATGACGCCTGCGAAGATCGGCCGGTCGATGAAGAAGCGTGAGAAACGCATGAGGCATGTCCCTGTTGGGCGAGCGCGGTGGCTCACCCGTTGCGGGTGATCGTGTCGAAGCGGGCCTGTGGTCCTCCCCTGCAAGGGGAGGGGGACCGCCGCTGCGAGCGGTGGTGAAGGGGTGTCCACGCTGGCGGTGACACCCTCCGTCAGCCTTTAGGGGCTGCCACCACCCGTTGCAGGGGAGGATCTTTCCACAAGCATCCTCAATCCAAGGTCGCTTGCGCCGCCGTTGGTGAGTTCGAGCCTGCCTGAGGAGTGGGCGCCGTTTTCGCAGCCACGATCCGTCCCGGCTTCGCATCGACCTTCGATCCTGCGATCGCGGCCTGGAAGTTGCTGATCACAATCCTGTCAGTCGGCGCCAGGCCCGAACGGATCACCCTCAGGCCATTCACCACCGGGCCGAGCTGGACGGGCTTTGCCGCCACCGTACCGTCGGCGCCAACTGTCAGCACGACCTTGCGCGCCTGATCGGATTGCACCGCCTCATCAGGCACGAGCATCGCCCGGACCTTGCCGGCATCGGCCAGGCGCATGTTGCCGAACATGCCCGGCGTGAGGAAGCCTTCGGGATTGGGCACCACCGCGCGGACCCGGATGGTGCCGGAGCGAGGGTCGAGCCCGTTGTCGGTGAAGTCCAGCCTGCCGTTCCAGCGATAGTCTGCCTCATCCTGCAGGCGCACTTGCACGTCGGCGGGAGCTTGCCTGGCCTGGCGCTCACGCTGGGTCTTCAGGAACAGCGCCTCGGAGGCGTCGAAGTTGAAGTAGATCGGGTCGACCGCGTTGATCGTCGTCAGCAACGTCGCGCTGGCGCCGTTGTCGCCCGAGACGAGGTTGCCGACATCCACCCGGCGGTCCGAGACGCGGCCGGAGATCGGTGCGCGCACAGTGGCGAACTCCATGCTGAGCGCACGCGTCTGCACGCGGGCTTGCGCACCGGCAAGACCGGCCTCGGCAGCACGGACGCGCGCGCGCAGCTGGTCGACTTCGCTGGCGGCCATCGCTTCGTCGCCGGTGAGCCCGGCGACGCGCGCATAGTCGGAGCGGGCCAGTGCGAGGGTGCTGCGTGCAGAGGCGACGTCGGCCTGAGCCTCGGCCAGTGCAGCGCGATAAGGCCGCGGATCGACCACGAACAGTGGCTGGCCTTGGCGCACGAAGTCGCCATCGCGGAACAGGATCTGCACCACGGCGCCGGACACGCGGGGGCGGACCTCGACCGTCCGGCTGGGGGCGAAGCGGCCGACATAGTCGTTCCACTCGGTCACCTCCCGCACCAGCGGCATCGCGGCCTGGACCACCGGCGTCGGCATCGGCGCTGCGTCTGCCTTCGGACCCGAGAAGACCTTCCAACCGATCCCCGCGACCAGGACTAGGGCGATCACGCCAACGATGGGCCCTCGCCGAAGTCTGGACCGCGCCGGAGGAGGGGTCTCGGAGACAAAGGTGTCGTACCGCGGTATTTCGATATTGGTGGGCGAGTTCACGCGGGAGTTTCTCCAGTTGAGCAGGCGGGGCGCGCAAGGGCGCGCTCTCGACGCGGAAAGCGGCGGAAGACAGACGCAGGGATGCGCACTCGAGGTCGAGCAGCGCACCGGA
The DNA here is from genome assembly GCF_902506425.1 of Novosphingobium sp. 9U. NCBI lineage: Bacteria > Pseudomonadati > Pseudomonadota > Alphaproteobacteria > Sphingomonadales > Sphingomonadaceae > Novosphingobium > Novosphingobium sp. 9U. The sequence goes on from NZ_LR732469.1 coordinate 2,560,632, forward strand.
GGTCGGGATCAATTAAGAGTCGAGATGCCGCCTCTTAAGGGGAACGGCCTTGTTATGTCCGGTCAGTGTCGGCCTTGAGATCGCATCATGGGACCTCCCATCGAGAAAGGCTGCAATGTTCTATACCAAGTGGTATATATTGCGCTGCGGCATCGCGTCAAGCGACTTTCTGTACCGAGGGGTAGATTATCGTTCATCGCGGTGAAATCAAGGGGTGAACTGCGGCCCAGAGTGTGGCAGCCAAGGTGCTGCCGAAAGGCTGGAACGCTCCGCGCTGCTCTCTGGCAGCGTACCGAGCCAACGAAAGGCTGTGATCTCAACGCTGTCGGAGGTCGTTCAAGCCCGGCCGTGATTCGCCGACGGCGATGAAATTCGTTTAGCCGAACTCGAGATGTGCGGCAGCGCTGGGGTGCGCGAAGGGGAATGACGTGAGGGTGGGATACAAGTCGCTGGTCGGAGTGCTGCTCTTGGCGGTGGCGGCCTGTAGCAAGCAGGCACCGCCCCCGCCGCCGCCGCCAGAGGTTACCGTCGCGACACCGCTTCGGCGCGAAGTCATCGATTGGGATGACTATACCGGCAGATTCGAGGCGCCGCAGGATGTGGAGGTGCGCGCGCGTATCGATGGCGTCGTCACCGGCATTCATTTTCGCAACGGCCAGGACGTTGGAACCGGCGCGCCGCTCATCACCATCGATCCTCGCCCCTACCAGGCCGCCTTGCAGCAGGCGCGTGCGCAAGTCGCAAGGGCGCAGGCGACGCTTGCGAACGCGCGCTCGGTAGCGGCGCGCAGTGGCCAGCTCGCGCAAGCCCAGGCGGTTAGCCGCGAGGAACTGGAAACCGATGTCGCCGCCCGCCGCACGGCCGAAGCCGATCTGGCTGCCGCCCGCGCCGCGGTCCGCAATGCCGAGTTGAACTTGTCGTTCACCACCGTGCGCGCGCCCTTCGCCGGCCGCGCGTCGGACCGCCGCGTCAGCTTGGGCGATACGGTACAGGACGGCGAGACCGTGCTCACTCGCATCGTCTCGCTCGACCCGCTGTGGTTCACGTTCGAGGGCGCCGAGGCGTTCTACCTCAAGAACCTGCGCCAGGATCAGCGCGGCGAGCGCGGCTCCTCGCGCAACACGGCCAACCCGGTCGACATCCAGCTCGCCGACGAGGATGACTACCGGTGGCACGGCCGGATGGAGTTCCTCGACAACGCGATCGATCCCAATTCGGGCACGATCCGGGCGCGGGCCGTGGTCGCCAACCCCACGCGCTTCCTTACGCCCGGCATGTTCGGCCGCGCCCGGCTGCTCGGCTCCGGTCGCTATCAGGCGCTGTTGGTGCCCGATGAAGCGATCGTCACGGATCAGAACCGCCGCCTGGTCTACGTCGTCAATCGTGAGAACAAGATCGTCCCGCGCCCGGTTGAGCTCGGCGCCAAGGTCGAGGGCCTGCGCATCGTGCGTGCCGGGCTTGCGCCGACCGAGCGCGTCGTCCTCGATGGGCTGGGCAAGGTGCGCCCGGACACAGTCGTGAAGACGCGGCAGGGGCAGATCAAGCCGAGTCCGGGCACGCAGCCGGCACCGACTTCCAAGCTCGTCGAGCCGGTGTCGGGCCAGGCGACGACGGACTGAGCCCAGTGCGGCTGCCTCACTTCTTCATCGATCGGCCGATCTTCGCGGCCGTGCTTTCGATCCTGATCGCGATCGTCGGTGCGCTCGCCTACCCGGTCCTGCCGATCGCCCAATATCCGGAGATCGCTCCGCCAACGGTGGTCGTCGCCGCCAGTTATCCGGGTGCCTCGGCTGAGACCCTGGCCGACACTGTCGCCACGCCGATCGAGAACGCGATCAACGGGGTGGAGGGCATGATCTACATGTCTTCTTCCTCGACCGGGAACGGCCAGGTCAACATCACCGTCAGCTTCGCGCAAGGGACCGACGTCAACCAGGCGCAAGTCCTGGTGCAGAACCGCGTCACCACCGCAGAGCCGCGCCTGCCCGAGGAGGTGCGGCGCATCGGCGTCACCGTGAACCGCGCCTCGCCCGACTTGCTGCTGGTCGCGTTCTTCCGCTCGCCCGACAAGTCGCTCGACCAGACATACGTGTCCAACTACGTGACGCTCCAGGTGCTCGACCGCGTCAAGCGCGTGCGAGGCGTCGGCGAAGCGCGGCTGAATGGCGCACGCGATTACGGCATGCGCGTGTGGATCGACCCTGGCCTCGCCGCCGCGCGCGACATGACTGTCGACGAGGTGGTCAACAAGATCCGCGCGCAGAACGTGCAGGTCGCCGCAGGCACCGTCGGCCAGCCGCCATACGGTCGCGGCAACAATGCTTTCGAGCTGGGCATCCAGACGCAAGGGCGGCTGACTTCTCCCGACCAGTTCGGCGCGATCATCCTCAAACGCGATACGCAAGGGCGGCTGACCCGGCTGCGCGATGTGGCACGGGTGGAACTGGGCGCGCAGGACTACGGCATCAACGCGTACCTCCACGGCAAGCCGGCGATCGCATTGGGTGTGTCGCAGCTGCCCGGCTCTAACGCGCTCGAAACGGCCGAGGCGGTGCGCCAGGAGCTGAAGGCCGCATCCAAGGACTTCCCGCCGGGCCTCGTCTACTCGGTCGATTACGACCCGACCACGTATATCCAGGAGTCGATCACGGCGGTCCAGCACACGCTGTTCGAGGCGGTTGTGCTGGTCAGCCTGGTGGTACTGATCTTCCTCCAGAGCTGGCGCGCGGCGATCGTGCCGATCATCGCCATTCCGATTTCGCTGATCGGCTCCTTCGCGGCCCTGGCGGCGCTGGGGTACTCGCTCAACAACCTCTCGCTGTTTGGCCTCGTGCTCGCGATCGGCATCGTTGTCGATGACGCCATCGTCGTCATCGAGAACATCGAGCGACTCATGGAGGAGGAGGGGCTCTCTCCTCGCGAAGCCGCGCACAAGACGATGGACGAGGTCTCCGGCGCGCTGATCGCGATCGCGCTGGTGCTGGTGGGCGTGTTCCTGCCGACTGCGTTCATCCCGGGCATCTCGGGCCAGTTCTACCAGCAGTTCGCGATTACCATCTCTTCGGCGACACTGCTCTCCGCGTTCGTCTCGTTGACCTTGTCGCCGGCGCTCTCGGCGCTGATCCTGAAGCCGCGCAGCCATGCCGAGCCGCGTGCCGGCTGGCGAGGGTTGCCCGGCCGCGCGGCGGGCAAGTTCAATCGCGGGTTCGAACGCCTGTCCGATCGCTATGGCAGGCTGACGGCGCGCCTGGTCAAAGTGCTGGGCATGGTCGGCATCGTCTACGTTCTGCTGATCGCGCTGGCGGGCTGGCGCTTCTACGCGACGCCGACCGGCTTCATTCCGGCTCAGGACCAGGGATACCTGATCGGCGTCGTCCAGCTGCCGCCCGGCGCCTCGCTGGCGCGCACCGATGCCGTGCTGCGCGATGGGATCGAGCGGGCGATAAAGCTGCCTGGCGTGCGCGATGCGGCGGGCTTCGCCGGCCTCGACGGCGCAAGCTTCACCGCGGCACCCAACGCCGGCGTGATCTTCTTTACGCTGAAACCGCACGAGGAGCGTTCGGTCACGGCGGGCGAGGTGCAGCAATCGCTGTTCGGCGCCTTCTCCACCATCCGGGACGGCAGCATCCTCGTGATCGCCCCGCCACCGGTGAACGGCATCGGCACCGGCGGCGGCTTCAAGATGATGATCGAGGATCGCGCAGGGAAGGGCTATCCCGCGCTCGCTGCCGCGACGCAGGCGATGATGGGGCAGGCCAACGGTCTGGAGCCGGTTGCCGGCGCCTTCTCACTCTTCAACGTCGGCACGCCGCGGCTGACGGCGGACATCGACCGGGAGCGGGCCGAGCGCATGGGCGTGCCGGTTGAGAACGTGTTCTCGACCTTGGGAACGTACCTTGGCTCCACATACGTCAACGACTTCAACTTCCTCGGCCGCACCTTTCGCGTGACCGCCCAGGCCGACGCACCCTATCGTGACGAGACCGGCGACATCCAGCAGTTGAAAACCCGCTCGGCGACGGGCGAGATGGTACCGCTCAGCTCGATCCTGACGCTCAGGAACGATGCCGGGCCCTACCGCGTGGTGCGCTACAACCTGCATCCCGCCGCCGAGCTGCAGGGTGACACCAAGCCCGGCTACTCCAGTGGCGAGACCTTGCGCGCCATGGAGGAACTGGCCGGTCGCGTCTTGCCCGCGGGGTTCGACTACGAGTGGACGGAGCTTGCCTATCAGCAGAAGCAGGCGGGCAACACCGGTGCCGTCGCCTTCGTCCTGGCTGTGATGTTCGTGTTCCTTCTGCTGGCCGCGTTGTACGAAAGCGTGATCCTGCCGCTTGCGGTCATCCTGATCGTGCCGATGTGCCTGCTCGCGGCGATCGTCGGCGTGAACGTGATGGGCATGGACAACAACATCCTGACCCAGATCGGCCTCGTCGTGCTGATCGGCCTTGCAGCCAAGAACGCGATCCTGATTGTCGAGTTCGCGAGGCAGGGCGAGCATGAGGGCTTGGGCATCGCCGAGGCTGCGGTCCAAGCCGCACACCAGCGCCTGCGCCCCATCCTGATGACCTCGATCGCCTTCATCCTGGGCGTGTTGCCGCTGGTGATCAGCACCGGTGCGGCAGCCGAGATGCGCCGGGCGCTGGGTGTCGCGGTGTTCTTCGGCATGATCGGCGTGACCATCTTCGGCCTGCTGTTCACGCCTGCCTTCTACGTCATCAGCCGCAAGTTTGGTGAGTGGTCCGCGCGCAAGTGGAGCCGCCGCAAGCCGCCGGCTGAGCCCGACGCGGAGGTCGTGGCATGAAGCGCCTCGCAAGCGTGGCTGCGGTGCTGCTTGCGGGTTGCGCCGTTGGCCCCAACTACACGCGCCCCATCAATCCGGTGACGCCCGAAGCCAGCACCTTCGTCGATCCGGGGATGAGCAAGGTCTCGACCGGTGCTGCCGAGGGTCAATGGTGGCGCCTGTTCGCCGATCCGGCGCTGGACCGGCTCGTCACTGATGCCTTGGCGCACAACACCGACTTGCGTCAGGCTGCCGCCAACTTGCGCCGCGCTCGCGCGGTCTTGTCCGAGGCGCGCGCGGGTCGTTTCCCCATGACCGACTTGTCGGCAAGCTACACCCGCCAGCGCATCGGCCTCGATCAGCCGCAAGCCGCGCTGGGCGGAGCTGGAGCCGGTACCAACGGCCCGAGCGGCTTCGAGTTCGACTTCTTCCAGGCCGGATTCGACGTGTCCTACGAGGTCGATCTGTTCGGCCGCGTCTCGCGCACGATCGAGGCCGCACGCGGCGATGCGGCGGCAGCGCGAGCGGCTCTCGATGCGGCGCGCGTGTCGGTGGCGGCCGAGACTGCGCGGACGTATGCGCAGGCTTGCGGCTATGCCGCGCAGGCCGATGTCGCGCGCGAGACGGCGCGGTTGCAGGACCAGACGCTGGCGCTCACCCGCCGCTTGTCAGATGCGGGTCGAGGCACCCGGCGCGAGATCGACCAGGCGGTGGTGCTTTCCGAGAGCGCTCGCGCGCAAGTGCCTACGTTCGAAGGCGAACGCCGCGCTGCGCTCTATGCCTTGGCGACCTTGACCGGGCGACCTCCCGCCGAGATCGACGCCGACGCCAGCGCCTGCAAGACGCCACCAGGCGTGCGCACGCTCATCCCGGTGGGCGACGGCACCGCGCTGCTCACCCGCCGGGCCGACGTGCGTGAAGCGGAGCGCACGCTCGCCGCCGAGACGGCCCGGGTGGGCGTGGCGACTGCAGCGCTCTACCCATCGGTGCAGCTGTTGGGATCGGCGTCGCTCGGGTCGACCGATATCGACCGGCTGGGCAAGGCGAGGTCGTTCAACTTTTCATTAGGGCCGCTCATCAGCTGGAGCTTCCCCAACATGGCGGTTGCGCGCTCGCGCATTCGGCAGGCGGAAGCATCGAGTGAAGGCGCGCTGGCGGCGTTCGACGGCACGGTGCTGACGGCACTGCGCGAAGTGGAGCAGGCGCTGGCCCGCTACTCCAGCGCGCTCGAAGCGAACGCCAGCCTGCGCCGAGCGGAAGCGGCTGCGAACGATGCCGCATCGATCGCTGGTGTGCGCTTCGAGGCGGGGCGGGACAGCTTCCTCCAGCGCCTCGACGCCGAGCGCGACCGGGCCCAAGCACGCGCGGCGCTGGCGCAGTCCAACGTGGCATTAGCAGAGGCGCAAGTGGCGCTGTTCAAGGCACTCGGCGGCGGCTGGGAAGGCGCGGTGGAGCCGCAGAAGCGCAGCGCCCCTTAGATCCGACCGTGACCGAGGAAGGGGACCGCCGCCGCAGGCGCGGGTGGAGGGCTTCAACTTTTTCGGTCGAGCACCTCGGGCTGGTAATATCCCTCCGTCAGTCCTGTGGACTGCAACCTCCCCTTGCAGGAAACGATCTTCAAGTCAGCACCAGGATCGCTGGCACGAGCACGCTAAGCCCCGTCAGCGCTTGCAGCGACTTGCGAAACATTCGTGATCCGATCGGCGCCAGCGCCGCTAGCACCAGCACGGCCAGCCCCGTCCAGAACACCGCCGCCAGCGGCACGGCATTGCCCGCCACCAGCCGCATGGTCAGGGTCGCCCCGAGCATGAACGGACTGCCCCAGACCACCGCATCCCACAGGCGGAGCAGGCGGGGCTCCTGGTGGCCGCGCCTGCGGCGCTTGCCGAGCCAGATGTAAGTCCCGGTCGCGCAGATCGCCGTCAGGGCGGTGCCGAACAGCACGTAGGCGAGCTTGACCGGGAGGCCGCCGTAGTCGCCGAAGTGCAGACCGTAGACCGAGGCACTCGCCTGCTGTCCAAGCGCTCCGTCGGAAAGGCCTGCCTTGCCCAGCAAACGCCCGCGTGCATCGTATCGATAGGTCTCGCCGAAGATCAGCCGCCGCGCGTGCTTGGCCGAGACCTGCACTTCCTGCCCGGCGGTCAGGGGCTCGTGGATGGTCACGTATGTGGGGCGGGCGTCTGGATGGTCGCGGGTGAACGCGGCGATCACCGCGGCGACGTCGGGCACGCCGCTGCGCCGCGCGTCGGGCTTGCCCTCTTCGCCGAACAGCGGCGCGTAGACTTCCTCCACCTTGCCGCCTTCGAACAACGAGGCGAGGCCCCAGGCGGTCAGACTGCCGAGGCCGATCACCGCGCCCGTCAGCGCGATGGCAACCGAGAAGGGCAGGGTCCAGACTGACAAGCGGTTGTGCCAGTCGGCAAGACCCACGCCGTTGTGATCACGTGCGCGCAAGGTGAAGGCGTCGCGGAAGATACGCGGATGGGCGACAACGCCGGTGATCGACAGCGCCAGGATCATCGCGCCCAAGGCTCCGACCACGGTTAGGCCGATCAGCCCGGGCAGGTTGAGCGTGTAGTGCAGAGCCACCAGGAAGTCGGACCAGGCGATCTGCTCCGGGCCGGCGATCGCGCCGTCGGCGCCAAGGTGCACGGCCTGCGTGTCGGTGGTGATCGTCGTGCGCGGCAGGTCTTCCACCGGCATGTGGACATAGAGATGGGTGGTCGCCGGCTTGCCCCGCTCGCTTGCCAGGACGGCCTCGACACCGCGCTGCACGGCCACAGGGGCGATGCTGTCCATCTCGGGGGCGTGGCGCTGTTCCAGGCGCTGGAGCTCAGGGTAGAAGACGCTGATGGTGCCGGTCAGGCATACGAGGTAGAGCAGGGCACTTGCCAGCAGGCCGATCGCGGCATGGCCGGAAAGTGCGCGCTTGACGCTCGACGGCTCGGGCGCGGCGCTCACGAGAGCAGCCCCATCGCCACGCAAGGCCAGAGGGGCAGGCTTGCCACCGCCAGCACTTTGGCCTGGCCGCACCGGCTCGGCTGCATCAGCAGCAGGTAGGCGAGGACGGCCCAGGCGAGCGGCATCAGCATCAACGCCAGAGAGTAGGCGTTTGCTTCGCCCGCTCCTGCCATCAGCGCCAGACCAGCGACTGCCACAGCGATGCCTACGCCCAATGTAGCGGCGGCCAGCACCACCAGCACGAAGGTCAGGATGCGCCCGGCGAGCCGCAGCGGCTCGCCCCTGTCCGGCAGCGCACCGACCCGCCGGTTCGACGCACGCTGCTTGCCGGGCTGGGAGCCGAGACCCGAGAACGCCAGCAGCACCATGGCCGCGCCCATCGGCCACAGCGAAGTGACCGCCAGACCCCACGCACCTGCCGCCGCCCAGCCGCACACCGCTCCGACCAGGATGAGCAGCCAGCCGGCGAGGTTGAGTGGATGCGAGCGCCGCTTGTGCGCCCAGGCGACGCGCAGCACGCCCACGCCCGCAACGCCGGCCAAAGACCCGATTACGAGAGGCGCGCTGCTCTCCATCAGAAGCGGTAGCTTACCGTGCCGAACACCTGCCGCTGTTCGCCGATGAAGCAGTCCCCGCGTGAGAGGCAGGCGGCGTAGAAGCTTTTGTCGAACAGGTTGGTAGCGTTGATCGCCAGCGACCACTGGCGCCAGGTCAGCTCCGCCATGGCATCGACAAGCGTGTAGTCGGGCGTGCGCAGGCCGTTCGGGAAGCCGGGCAAGCCATACGAGCGGTTCGCTCCCGAGTAGCGGGCGCCGGCGCCGAGCCGAAGTTGCGCCTCTTGGGACAATTGGAAAGGCCGTGAGAGCCACGCCGAGGCGTTGTACTTGGGCGTGTTCTCCACCTGCACACCGGTACCGTCGATCTGCGCCTTGTTGTAGCTGAAGTTTGCGAGCAGCTGCAGCTGGCCGGGCAGGGTGACGTTGCCCTCAAGCTCGATGCCCTTCGAGGTGAGACCACCGGCCTGCGCCTGATCGAAAGGATCAGGTGTCGTCGGATCGTCGACCGGGCGGTTGGATTGCTTGATGTGGTAGGCGGTCACGGTCACCAGCGTTGCGTCGCTGGGGTGGAACTTGACGCCCGCCTCGAACTGCCGCCCGCGCTGCGGCTTGAACGGATCACCGTTGCTGGCGGTGCCGGAGATCGGCTCGAAGTTCTCGGTATAGCTGAAGAACGGCGAGACACCGTGCACCAGCTCGCCGATGATGCCCGCACGGAACGACGTCGCATCGTCCTTCACCGCGGCCGCACCGAGCGCCTTCGCCTCGACATGGTCGCGGCGCACGCCCAGCACTAAAGAGACGCGGTCGGCGAAGCGGATCTGGTCCTGCAGGTAGAGGCCGAGCTGCTTCTGCTTCACGTTCTCGCCTGGCTCGGCATCAGCGGGTAGACCGCCGCCGAAGTCGGACAGGCTGTCATAATCGATATCGTAGATGTCGATGTACTCCAAACCGAATGCCGACACCTTCCGGACGTGGTTCCAGCTGTAGTCGACCCCTGCGAGCAATACGTGCTCGATCTGGCTGCCACTGTTGAAGTTCACCTGCACGTTGTTGTCGGTCGAGAAGATGTTCATCCGCGCCCGGCTGGCATCGTAGTAGTTGCCGATGAAGCGTTGGTTCGGGTCGGGGATGGGCAACTGGGTCACGGAGTCGAACTGGCCGGGCAGCACGTAGGGGTTCAGCGGGTTGCTGTAGCTGTTCGGGTAGTGCGTGAAGTAGTCGAGATCGCTGTCGATGTAGCGCGCCTTGAGGTTCAGCTTCACTGAGTCGCTGAAACGATGCGTCACGATGCCGGTGCCTTGCAGCAGGCGGCCGTCATAGCGATCCCAGCCGGGCTTGCCGATGAAAAGGTCGTCGGGCAGCTTGCCGTTCGGGTTCGGGAGGATGGTACCGACGATCGGCAGGAACTGCGCCGTCGATCCGCCGTCGTCCTCCTGGTAGAGGCCGATCAGGGTCACGTCGGTCTGCGCAGTGGGACGCCAAGTGATCGAGGGCGAGATCATCACCCGATCGTCGGGCACGTGGTCGGTCTGAGTGCCGGAGTCGCGCACTCGGGCAACGACGCGGGCTGCCAGCGTTTCGCCGAGCGGCGCTTGCAAGTCGGCCAGCGCTTCCTTGCGATCGAACGACCCGTAACGCAGCGAGACCTCGCCGCGCGTTTCGAACTCGGGCTGCTTGGACACGAGGTTGAACAAGCCGCCGAGCGAGCCCTGGCCGAACAGCACCGATGCGGGTCCGCGCACCAGCTGCACTTGCGAGAAGTTGTAAGGATCGGCGGTGATGCTGGCGTAGTAGCTGAAGATGTCGCGCATGCCGTCGCGGAACTGCAGCGCGCTGACGCCGCGCACCGTGGCGCCATCGACGCGGGTGTCCCGGCCATAGCCGTTGACCTGCACGCCCGAGACGTAGCGCAGCGTGTCGCTGATCGAGAGCGCGCCCTGACGGGTGAACATCTCCTCTGACACGATCGTGATCGGCTGCGGTGTCTCGATCGCGGGCGTGTCGGTCTTGGTCGCGGCCCCACTCTGCGCACGTTCACCGGTGACGATGATGTCGTCTAGCGGCGCCTCGTCGGCATGAGCTGGAAGAGCGGCCATGGCGGTAAGAGCCGTTCCGCACAGCGCGGCGAGACGAGATAGGCGCATCTAAGAGGGTCCTCCTATTGAGTGGAGGCGCCTTAATGCGAATGATTATCAGGTGCAAGTGTGGCTCAGGTATTTTCTTCCAGCTACGGCCGGGCGCTCCGACAGGGTCGAAGCATGCCCGGAAGCCGACGCGACTACCGGGAGACTAAAGCCCCGTTGCCGAAGTGCAGTTCTGCTTCGCCGGATAGTTCTCCACCGTCAGCACCGGGCGGTAGATAGAGCCACGTCCGCGGAACGCGGCGGTGCGGGTGATCTCGGTCGGGACGGCGAACCATTGCACCAGTGCCTGCGAGAAGAGCGGCACGTACTGGTAGCTCACCTGCGCGTGGAACAAGGCTTCGCCTACGGTCAGCTGGCGCGCGTTCTTGAGCGTGGTGCTGGTGCTGGTGCTCCAGCAGCCGAGCTGGATCGTCGCCCCGGTGAAGCCGCCGTCGAAGCGCTGCCACTTGATGCGGTTGACGTCCGCAGTGCCGTTGTTGTCGGTGTCCTCGCCGACGACCGCGCTGATGATCACGCGGCCGCGGCTGCGCACGTTGAGTGGCGAGGCCGAGACGTCGAGTGCGGACAGGATGTCGTAGATCTGCACTTCGGAGATCTGGTCGGACGACGAGCCGCGCTGCGAGACGAGGTCGGCAGTCATGGTGGCGAGCCGCTGCACCTTCATCTGCGTCACCATCAGGTTCGCCATCTCGAGGCCAGCCCCCATCAGCCCGATGAACAGCGGCAGCACCAGCGCGAACTCCACCGCGGAGACGCCGCGCCGGTCCGCGCGAAGGCGGTGCAGGAGAGTTGAGCGCGAGCAGCTCACGTGCCACTGCTCTTGACCGGCTCGTTGCGTACCACTGTGCTCGCCTTCAGCGTAAAGCCGTCGGCGCCGGCGATGAACGAGAAGTAGTCGAAGTAGAGCGCGGCGGGAAACTCTGCGGTGTACGCGACCACGTCGCCGGGCCCACCCAATTTCCCGGTGATCTGAGAAGCGAGATCGCGCACGCCGTTCTTGTTGCGATCGTCAAAGGGCTCGCCCGCGAAGAGCAGGAACGGTCCATCGTAGCGACCATTGCCGTTGGTGTCCGTAAAGCCTTCCGGGTACGAACTGCCGAACGTGCGGTAGACTTTGGTGGTGATCGACACTGACTGCCCGTTGGCTATGGGAAAGGCCGACATGCGCTTCGTCACATAGTCGCGCATGGTGGTGTCGCGGGTATCCTCGCTCTGGTCGAGACGGACGGCCGCCACCCGCGCCGCCTCGGCCACGGCGCCGTCGAGCGAGACCTGGACGGTCAGCATGTGGGAGATCTCGATCGTGCCCACTACCATCAGGACCACCACAGGCGCGATCAGCGCGAACTCGATCGCGGCGACACCGCGCCTGTCCCCTCGCCAGCGTTGAAGAGCAGCGCGGATCATTGGGTCAGATGCAGCTGCACGAGATCGACCGCGATGTTGCGGAAGGCGTCGATGATCTGCGTGGTCGTCGTGGTTTCCAGGTAGTTCGAGCCGGCACAGGCCGTAAACACATTCTCGGTCACGTCCTCGGGATCGAGGAGCGAGACGATGTAGACCTTGATCGGATTGCGCTCGGTCTTCGCTTTCTGGCAGACCTTGCCGAAGCGATACATGACCTGGTTGCGGAAGGTGGTGCGATTACCCGGAATGGTGCGGTCACCGCTGGCCGTGATGCGCTTTTCCGCCATGCGGCCATAGGCACCATACCAGGTCGCGTGATCGCCGGCCTCGGTCTGGCCGTCGGTCATGAAAACGATGGCGCGGATGGGCTCCTGATCGGGAATGGGGTTCGTCCGCTTGAACAGATCGTCCCGGGCGAGCAGCCGATAGCCCCACAGGAAGCCGATGTGGTGCAGAGTGCCCGATGCCGGCATCAATGCATAGTTATCATTGTCGATGAAGTTGTCGTAGACAGACTTGCCGCGGCCATACTTCACCCCGATTCCAGGGTTCGGGCACTGCCAGTTGGGCGAAGGCATCTTAAGGTTGTTGGTCGTGCCGGTTGGCAGCGGATAAGCATATTTGGCGTTGGCGTTCGCCCATGCAGTCGCGTCATTGATGTACGGTATTCGCGAGTACATCACAGTGTAGTCCGCGTTGCCCTGCGGGTTGAAGTAATTCCCGCTCTGCGTGTGGACGAGCACATCGTCGTCCTTGCTCGAACTCGGCTCGTTGAGGCCACGGTAAAAGTCGAAGAAGTGCTGCTTCCAAGCCTCGGTGTTCGCAAGTGTTTGGGCGATCTCGGGATCGGTCGTTAGCCGGTACATGTTGTTGCGGCGGCTGTCGCCGGTTTCGGATTGCAGATTGGATGGCTGGTAGTCGGCCGCGACGGTTGCGCCTGTGTCGTACGCCGCGTCGCTCTTGTTGGTCGAGCGGTTCTTTGTTTCCGCACTGGGCGGGAACAAGTACGGGCGCACGCCGTCGGCCGGAATGTCGCGCAGGATGTCCGCCGCCCCGGCTTCGAACGTGGTGGGGCTGGCGCTGAGGTCGCGTACGGTCGGATCGTCCTCTACGCAGCCCTTCCAGGCCAGGCCCTCTTCGCCGATGCCGCTCTTACCGTTGAGGTAGCTGTTCAGATTGGTGTAGCCATCGACCGTCTTGATCTTGACGCCGGCCTCCTGGAGGATGCCTCCGACGTTAGTCGTCACCGTGTAGGTGATCATGCCCAGCGCCAATTCGTCGCGCGTGGTGGAGCCTTGGTACAGCACGTTGACGAAGCCGTGCATGGCCTCCTTAAGTACGGCCATGCGGGTTTTGCCGCTGTCCAGCGTCGTCTTCATCGATCCCGTATCGTCGAGCACCACCATGATCTCGAGTGGGCGTGGCTGAAGCTCTGCGGTGGCGCTTACTACGACGGGTTGGGGGCCAACGCCGAACATGCTCATGAAGGTGAGCGGCAGATCGACCGAGGCATCCACCTTGGTCACGTTTACGCCCTTAACCACGCTGAACGTCGGCACCGGCGTCACCGTGCCGGCACCCAAGAAGTCGACGGCGAAGTTCTCGCGAAAGTAGGCCAGGACCTGCGCGTCGCGGCCCTCCGGTCCGGTGCCCTTAGCTTCGAATGAGCGGGCTCCGGCGAGCGCGGCAGCGTCGACGCCAGCCTGCATCTGCGAGCGCACCACATAGATCCGCCCGATGTCGACGGCCGACCCGACACCGCCCAGGACAAGGACGAAGGCCGCGCCCATGATCGGCAGTGTCGAGCCGCGCCGGTCGCGCAGCAACCTCGCCCGCAGGCTCATGCCGCCCTCGCGCTTGCGCCGGAATAGTCCGCCCATGAATGCCCCACACCCCCGCACGCCCGCCATTCCGAGCCGCGTTCCACTTCGGAGTAGGGCAAAACTGGTTAATATCCGGTAAGTACGACTGCGTAGGCTCGACGCTTGTCTAATCCGGACCTGCGCTTGTCCGTCCGGCCGCTTGCGCTAGGTTGATACCATGACTCTGACAGACATTGCGACCCGCACTTACGATCACGGCTTCCGCCTCGATCCGATCGTGCGCAGCTTGCTCGATACCGACTTCTACAAGCTGCTCATGCTGCAGTTGATCCATCGCTTGCACCCTGACGTGCAAGCGACGTTCGCGCTGATCAATCGGACGAAGTCGGTGCGCCTGGCCGATGTGATCGATGAGGGCGAACTGCGCGCGCAGCTCGATCATGCGCGGACGGTGCGCTTCACCAAAAAGGAGCTGATCTGGCTGGCGGGCAACAGCTTTTACGGCAAGCAACAGATGTTCAGCCCGAAGTTCCTCGCCTGGCTGGCCGAGATGCGCCTGCCCGAATACGATTTGCGCAAGGTTGACGGCCAGTACGAACTGCGCTTCGAGGGTCCGTGGACTCACACCACCCTGTGGGAGATCCCGGCGCTCACCATCATCAATGAGCTGAAATCACGTGCCGCCTTGCGCGACCGCGGCCGTTTCGCGCTCGACGTGCTTTACGCGCGCGCCAAGGCCAAGCTCTGGGGGAAGGTGGAGCGGCTGCAGGCGCTGCCCGACCTTGTTCTCTCGGACTTCGGCACGCGGCGCCGGCATGGGTTCCTATGGCAACGCTGGTGTGTCGAGGCGTTGAAGGAGGGGCTGGGTGAGCGTTTCATCGGCACGTCCAACGTGCTGCTGGCGATGGACGCGGATCTAGAGGCGATCGGCACCAACGCACACGAATTGCCGATGGTCGCAGCGGCGCTGGCCGACAGCGACGAGGCGCTTGCCGCCGCGCCCTACCAAGTGCTTGAGGAGTGGCGCCAGCACTACAACGGCAACCTGCTCATCGCGCTTCCGGATGCTTTCGGCACCACCGCCTTCCTGCGCGACGCGCCGGCCTGGCTGGCGGACTGGACCGGCTTCCGACCGGACAGTGCGCCGCCGATAGAAGGCGGCGAGCAGATCATCCGCTGGTGGCAGGAGCGCGGCGTGGATCCGCGCAGCAAGCTGCTGATCTTCTCGGACGGCATGGACATCGACACGATCGAGACCGTTTACCGCCACTTTCATGGTCGCGTGCGGATGAGCTTCGGCTGGGGCACCAATCTCACCAACGATTTTCGCGGTTGCGATCCGGGCGGCTCGGATGCGCTCGATCCGATCTCACTGGTCTGCAAGGTGATCAGCGCCAACGGCCGGCCGGCGGTCAAGCTGTCCGACAATCCCGCCAAGGCGACAGGAGCACCGGACGAGATCGCCCGCTACTTGCGTGTGTTCGGCTCAGCCGATCGCGTGGCGAGCGCAGTCACTGTATAGGGCTCAGGCGGCGCGGCGCGGCTGATCGGCTTGTAGGTCCAGACGATCGAGCAGCATGTCCACGATCACTGCGCCAGCCCCGGCACGCTCCAGATCGCGCACGAGATAGTCGAGCCGGTTCGCGGCTTCGAGCGTCGACAGCACCTCGTCGGCTAGGGTTTCGCTCGGCAAGCCAGGAAGCGAGGCGCTCAGCCGCCCGGCGACGATACGGCGTAGTGGCTCGCGGATTTGTACGCTATAGGCATGGCGCAGCTGGGGCGCGGTGAGTGATTGCAGCTTTGCGGTTCGCTTCAGTGCGATGTGGACCGGATCGCGTTGCAGCTGGACCACGTCGCAAGCCAGCGCATGGAGCAAGTCGCGCACCGGCCGCGGTGCCGTGTCGCTCAGCGGCAGTGCAGCGCGGCAATGAGCGAAGAGCGGCGCGCAAGCCACCATGCACAGGTCGCCCAGATTGGCGAAGTGGTTGTAGAGCGTGCGGCGGGTCACGCCCGAGCTGGCTGCGATCGCCTCCATCGTCAGCGGACCTTCTCCCTCCGCGCTGGCGAGGCGGCGCGCGGCTTCAAGTATCCGAGGCCGGCTGCGGCGGCTTGCCGGGTCTTGCATGCGTGCGATTGGTGTCATCGTTTCTGCCCCTGTCTGTCGTGCTTGCGGGGCGTGTGTCGCTGTTTCACGATGATGCGAAGAAGGGGTCGACGAAGTGTAGAGCGGTTGCTGCGAACGTCCAAGCAGCCCACGTTGGATCGACGAAGTGCCGACAAACGTCGGCGAGCGGGTGTCAGCTCTTCGGACGGTGCCGCATCAGCCCTTCCTGTGTCATGCTGGCGATCAGGCGGCCGGATTGGTCGAACACGGACCCCCGCGTGAAGCCACGGCCTTTGCCCGACCATGGGCTATCCATGGCATATAGCAGCCACTCGCCCAGCGGCGGATCGTCGTGGAACCAGATGGCATGATCCAGGCTGGCACCCTGGATCTCGGGCGAGAACCATTGCATGCCGTGCGGCAGGATAGCGGTGGAGACCAGCCCGAAGTCGCTGGCGTAGGCAAGCGCGGTGCGTGCCAACTCGATCCCGAGCGCCGGGTCGAGCCGAAGCCAGGAGTGCTGACCGGGCAAGCCGATCGGCCCACCCGTGGCACCGGTGCCGTTCGGATCGGGAAGTCCGGCCCGCATGTCGAACGCGGCCAGCAGGCTGGCGATCGGCGGCGGCACCTGCGCGCCGCTGCGGCTGAGGAGTTCCTGCAAGGGCCGCGCCTGATCGGGGCCGGGCACTTGCGGCATGGGCACGCTGTGCGACAACCCTTCCTCGCGGCGCTGGAACGACGTCGCCAGGTTGAGGATCGGCTTGCCGTCCTGCAGCGCCACAACGCGCCGATTGGCGAAGGTGCCGCCATCGAAGTCGCGGATCACGCGGTAGATCACCGGACGGGCGTTGTCCCCGGCGCGCAGGAAGTAGGCGTGCAGCGAGTGTGCGACGCGCTGGTCCCCGATGCCCGCTGTGGCCGCCGCAAGTGCCTGGGCGATCACCTGACCGCCGAACATTCTGCCCGGCACCGATGCATCCGCGAGCCCGCGGTAGAGATCGGTGTCGAGCTCTTCCACCACCAAGAGGTGCTTGAGCGCCTGCACTGCTTGCGCGAGATCAACCATGCGCCGGTCCGCCGGGATGCTCGCGCAGCCATGACTTGGCCTGCTTCTCGATCGATCCCAGCTCGTCGAGCGTCTGCTCAATCGCCTGCTTCTGGCGCTTGAGGTCCTTCATCCGCTCGCTGACTTTCACGATCAGCTGGCGCACCTGCACGTGGTGCTCGGGATCGACATCGTAGAGGTCCAGGAACTCGGCAATCTCGCGGATGCTGAAGCCCAGGCGCTTGCCGCGCAGGATCAGCTGCATGCGGCCGATCTCGCGGCGCGAGTAGATGCGGGTGGTGCCCACGCGCTGGGGCGCAATCAGGCCTTTGTCTTCATAGAAGCGCAACGTGCGCATCGTAACGCCCAGCAGCGTCGCCGCTTCCTGGATCCCGAGCAGTTCGTCAGCCTCGGCGGAGGGCGGCGGAGCGGCCGCTTCGGTTTCCATCACGAAGCGGTTCCGGCCGAAGCGCGGCGCGCTGCTTCCTCGGCCACCAGTTCCTTTTTTGAAAGCTTGCCAACCATGGTCTTGGGCAGGCTGGCGCGGAACTCAATCTGGCTTGGCATCTCGATTTTGCTGATCCTGGAGCTGAGGAATTCCTTCAGCTCATCTTCGCTCACAATATCGCCGGCATGCAAGGCCACGAAGGCCTTGGGCGACTGACCGCGGTAGGGGTCGGGAATGCCGATCACCACGGCTTCAGCGACTGACGGATGCTCGTAGAGGGCATCCTCAATGGTGCGCGGATAAACGTTGTATCCGCTGCACAGGATCAGATCCTTGATGCGATCGACCAGGAACAAGTAGCCGTCCGCGTCGAGGTAGCCGACGTCGCCCGTGCGCAGCGCGCCGTAGATGAAGCTGGCCTCGGTGTCCTTGGGACGGTTCCAGTAGCCCTTCATCACCTGCGGCCCGCGCGCGCAGACTTCGCCGCGCTCACCGTGGCGCATCACCTTGTGGATGTTGTCGGGATCGCGGATCTCGATCGCGGTGCCGGGGAAGGAGGGACCGCAGGAGTTCTCCTTGACCAGGCCTTCCAGTGGGTTGCAGGCGATGATCGGGCTGGCCTCGGAGAGGCCATAACCCTCGACCACGCGCACGCCGGTCTTCGCCTCGAACTTCTGGCGCACGTCGAGCGGGAGCGGCGCACCACCCGAGATGCAGACGCGCACCTGATCGAACTCGCCGTGCAGTTCGACGCCATTCAGCGCCGAATAGAGCGTGGGCACGCCGAAGAATTGAGTAGGCTTCACGCGCTTGGCGGTCTCAAGGAAGGACTTCATCTCGAACCGGGGTAGCAGGATCATCTCGGCCGCAGTGTCGACCGAATAGTTGAGCACCGTGGTCAGCGCAAAGACGTGGAACATCGGCAGCACGCCCAGCGTGCGCTCCTGCCGCTCTGGCAAGTGACCGACATGCGCGATCATCTGCGCCGAGTTGGCGGAAAGGTTTGCGTGGCTCAGCATCGCACCCTTAGGCACGCCGGTGGTGCCCCCGGTGTATTGCAGAACCGCCAGGTCGTGCGGATCGCGCTCGACCGGATCGGGATCGGCATCGCGGGCGATCAGGTCGTTGAAGCGGATGAAACGCAAGTCGTGCGGCTCGTGAGCGATGTCCTTGCGCTTGAATACGCGATAGGCATTGCGCTTGATCGCGGGCAGCACCTCGGCGATCGGACAGACGACCACGCGCGAGAGTGTGGTGCGGCCGATCAGCGGCTCAATCTTGGGCAGCGACATGGCCAGGTCAGATGCGATCATCACCGAGACGCCGCTGTCGGTGACCTGGTGCTCCAGCTCTCGCTCGGTATAGAGCGGGTTGAAGTTCACCACCACGCCGCCAACGCGCAGGATCGCGAAGTAGCAGATCACGTAATAGGGCGTGTTCGGCAGGCACAGGCCGACCCGGGTACCCGGTCTGACGCCCAGGTCCTGAAGACCGCGCGCCGCCTTGCGGGCAAGCGCGCCGATCTCCTTGTACGTCCACTTGCGACCCATGAAATCGACCGCCGGCCAGGCGCCGTGGCGCGCGACCGCGTTGTCGAGCAAGTCGGTTAGCAGCCGCGGCGCGAACGCCGGCATCTCGTCGAGCAGGGTTGCGGCCCCCTCGCGGAGGCCGGCGTCAGGCGCCGCGGCCGCCATCAGAACGCCACCCGTGCGCCGAGCGAGAACACCAGCGCCGAGGCGTCCTGGAGTTCGCCGTTCGTCAGGATCGGCGTCTGCGCCGCAGTGCCGGCGTAGGCCGCCGTGATGCGGTCGATCGGCGCGTCCTTGAAGGTGATGTAGCTTGCCGCTGCATCGACGGTGAAGCGCTCGCTCGCCTTGAAGCTGGTGCCGGCCGAGAAGTTCCACCGGTTGCTGTCAGGCACTCGCGCGTCGCGGTTACCGTCGTTGGTCGGCGTCTCGCCGTACTGGACGCCGGCGCGCACCGTCCACTGCGGGTTGACGTCGTAATCGAGGCCACCGGCATAGGTCCACGAGTTCTTGTAGTTCTCGGGCAGGGCGACGTTCAGCGGCGCGCCGAGTCGAATGTCGTCGAACTTGCCCCAGCCATAGCGCACAATCTGACCGTTCAGCGTAAGCTGCGGCGTCGCCTTGACGCGGATGCTGCCGATCGCCTGCCAGGGCGTCCGGAAAGTGGCGGTGGTGTCGATCACACGGTTCTGCGCGGCGAGGGGCCCCAGCAGGCCTTCCGTGGTCACGTCTCCGCTCAGCTTGTGCTTGATGCTCGACTTGTAGGCGAGGCCCAGGGTGACGACGTCGGTGCGGTACTGTGCGCCGGCCGACCAGCCGAGATCCCAGCCATCGCCCTTGAGCGTCTGGTGGCCATCGGCGAGCAGGGGCGAGAGGTTGGGCAGGTAGTTGCTGAGGGTGGCGTCGGCATACTCGACGTTCAGCGCGGCACCGATGCTCAGCTGCGGTGTCACCATGAAGGCGACGGAGGGCTGGATGTCGAACGTGCGCAGCTTGGTCTTGTCCGCGCTGTAGCGGGCCCAGCTGTCGGCATCGTAGTTCGTCGTGAAGTTGTACGGGGCGCTGATGGCAAGGCCGACCGCGATCTTGCCGTTGCCGTAGGCGACGGCGCCAGAGGGCAGAACGCCGTTGTTGATCGGGTTCTTGGCAACCGGATCACCACCGACCGAGCGCGGTGCTTGGGCCGGGCGGACGATCACGGTGCCGTTGTCGACCACCTTGCCACGCGGCAGGATCGCGCTGGCGTGCACGGCTGCTTCGCCGCCGTCCATGCCGCCGATCGAGGCCGGGTTCCACCACAGCGAGTCGACGCCGGTGTCGGCTGCCTCGCCAGAGAACGCACGACCTTGCCCCCGCACGGACTGCTCCTGCAGGTAGAACGCCTGCGCGCTGGCGCTCGCCGCCATGCCGAATGCCATGGCGCCGGCCGCGGTGCCGACCAGGATCCGACCCTTGTTCATTTTCATTGTTTTACTCCTGCTTCTTTATGTCTTTGTCTAACGCTGAGCCCTGTCAGCGGGTGCTGACGATGTCGGATGCGGTCAGCGGATGCGGGTCCAAGTCTGGGTCTTGCACAAGGGCCAGACGATGCAGCCCTTGAGCTTTAGGGTATCGGCGCCCGCCGGGGTGATCGTCGCCTTGTAGGTGCCGCCGTCTTCCGGGTTGTAGATGGTGCCGCCGTCCCACTGGCTGCCGCTGGCCTTGAACCCGCCGAGGATCTGCAAGCCCTTCAGCCGACGACTGCGCTGGGCGGTGTTCTTGTTGTTCACGTCCTGCAGTTCCGGATTGGTCCGGATGTGATCGGAGTCCACCAGACGTCCGCACAGCGAGGCACCGCATTTGGCGATTTCGACCACGCCATGCTTCGACGGAGTGCGCCACTTGCCCACCACCGAGTCGGTTCCGGCCGCCGAAGCGGAGCCGGCAGCACTCAAAGTTGCAACCAACGCGAGCGCTGCGAATTTGGTATTTGTCATGCCGAGTTCCTTCGCTCTCCAACTGACCGGTCGCGCCTCCCCTTCAAATGAGGAATCCGCCCGCAAGAACCGGTACGAGACTCGGTCTAGCGCAAAAATCTCTTGACGTATAGGGAAAGCAGCGCACCTTTAAGGCATGAGATTTGGACAGCGAGAATCGCCGCTGTCGAGAAGGCACGCCGAGGAGAGTTGCATGCAAAGCGTCGTTATCGCCGGGTACGCCCGGTCCCCTTTCCACCTCGCCAACAAGGGCGCGCTCGCCAGGGTGCGGCCGGATGACTTGATGGCGCAAGTCATCCGCGGGCTGATCCAGAAGACCGGCGTGGAAGCCGCTGATGTCGAGGACGTGATAGTCGGCTGCGCTTTCCCGGAGGGCGAGCAGGGCCTGAACATGGCGCGCCTTTCGGGCCTGCTGGCCGACTTGCCGCTGACAGTGGGCGGCATGACGGTGAACCGCTTCTGCGGCTCTTCGATGAGCTCGGTGCAGATCGCCATGGGCCAGATCGCGATCGGCGCGGGCGAGGTCTTCATCTGCGCCGGCGTCGAGTCGATGAGCCGCGTGCCGATGATGGGCTTCAACCCGCTCCCCAATCCCGAGCTCGCCAGGAAGAGCAGCGCCTACATGTCGATGGGCGAGACTGCCGAGAACGTCGCCACCAAGTACCAGATCGGCCGCGGTGAGCAGGAAGCCTTTGCGGTCGAGAGCCAGAAGCGGGCTGCTGCGGCGCGTGACGCTGGCAAGTTCGCCGACGAGATCGTGCCGATCCAGACCAAGGCAGGCGTCGTCAGCGAGGACGGGGCGATCCGTGCCGAGACCTCGGCCGAGGGCCTCTCCGGGCTCAAGCCCGCGTTCGACGCGCAAGGGTCTGTGACCGCGGGCACCTCCTCGCCGGTAACCGATGGCGCGGCGGCAGTGCTCGTCACCACCGAGGACTATGCCAAGGTGCATGGCTTGCCGATCCTGGCGCGTATTAAGTCGGTCAGCGTGTCGGGCTGCGCGCCCCAGACGATGGGCCTTGGTCCGATCCTGTCGAGCCAGAAGGCGCTGCAGCGCGCCGGCATCGGCGTGAACGACCTCAGCGTTGTCGAGTTGAACGAGGCGTTCGCCAGCCAGGCGCTCGCCTGCATCCGCGACCTCGGCCTCGATACGGCCAAGACCAACATCGACGGCGGCGCCATCGCGCTCGGTCACCCGCTCGGCGCCACTGGCGCGCGCATCGTCGGCAAGGCCGCCTCGCTGCTGAAGCGGGAGGGCGGCCAGTACGCGCTCGCCACCCAGTGCATCGGCGGCGGGCAGGGCATCGCCACTGTCCTGGAGGCGGTGGACTGATCATGGCTGACGCAATCAAGAAAGTCTGCGTGATCGGCGCCGGCACCATGGGCGCCGGCATCGCCGCCCAGGTCGCCAATGCCGGCGTGCCGGTGCTGCTGCTCGATATCGTTCCCAAGGAAGGTGGCCGAAACGCCATTGCCGAGGGTGCGGTCGCCAAGATGCTCAAGACCGACCCCGCGCCGTTCATGAGCACGCGCGCCGCCAAGTTGGTCGAGACCGGCAACATCGAGGATCATCTCGATAAAATTGCCGAGTGCGACTGGGTCATCGAGGCGGTCATAGAGCGCCTCGACATCAAGCAGGGCCTTTACGCCAGGATCGAGGCGGTGAAGCGCGAGGGCACGGCGGTCTCGTCGAACACATCGACGATCCCGCTCGCCACCCTGGTCGAGGGGCGATCGGACGCGTTCAAGCGCGACTTCCTGATCACCCACTTCTTCAACCCGCCGCGCTACATGCGCCTGCTCGAGATCGTCGCCAGTCCCGACAGCGATGCCGCGGTTGTCGCCAAGGTCCAGGCCTTTGCCGACGTGGCCATGGGCAAGACCGTGGTGCGCGCTAAGGATACACCCGGCTTCATCGCCAATCGGATCGGCACGTATTGGATCCAGCTCGGCATCAACAACGCCATCGACCTCGGCCTGAGCGTCGAAGAGGCGGACGCCGTTGCCGGTTCCCCGATGGGCGTGCCCAAGACCGGCATCTTCGGCCTCGTCGATCTGGTCGGTATCGACCTCATGCCGCATTTGAAGGCGAGCCTCACCGGCACGCTGGCCAAGGACGATCCGTACCAGGCGATCGCCCGCGATATCCCGCTGATCGAGAAGATGATCGGCGAGGGCTACACCGGCCGCAAGGGGAAGGGCGGCTTCTACCGGCTCAACCGCGACAAGGGTAAGAGCCGCGAGGCCATCGACTTGTCGACCGGCGAGTACCGCGCGAAGGTGGACGCACGTGCTCCTGGCGGTGCCGCCGGTAAGGGTGACTTGCGCGCGCTGGTCGAGACCAAGGGCAAGCTGGGCGACTACGCCTGGGCCTTGGTCTCGGGCACGCTGGCTTATGCTGCCATGCTGGTGCCCGAGGCGGCTGACGACGTGGTCGCGATCGATGATGCGATGAAGCTTGGCTACAATTGGAAGGCTGGGCCGTTCGAGATGATCGACAAGCTCGGCGCCAAGTACCTTGCCGACCGCCTTGAAGCCGAAGGCAAGCCGGTGCCGCAAATCTTGCGCACGGCCGGCGAGCGCACGTTCTACCGTGTCGAGAACGGCAAGCGCCAGTTCCTGGGCCTTGGCGGCGAGTACCACGACGTGGTGCGGCCCGAGGGTGTGCTGCGGCTGGCCGACTTCAAGCTGGCCTCCAAACCGCTGCTCAAGAACGCCTCTGCCGCGCTCTGGGATGTGGGCGATGGCGTCGTCTGCCTGGAATTTACCGGCAAGATGAATGCGCTCGACGGTGAGGTCATGAAGCTGATCGGGCAGGCGATCCCGCTGGTGGCGCAGAGCTACAAGGCGCTGGTCGTCTACAACGATGCCGACAGCTTCTCCGCCGGCGCGAACCTCGGCCTCGCGATCTTCGCGGTGAACATCGCCGCGTGGAGCGAGATTGAGAAGCTCGTTGCTGGTGGGCAGATGGCCTACAAGGCGTTGAAATACGCGCCGTTCCCCGTCGTCAGCGCCCCCGCTGGCCTGGCGGTCGGCGGCGGGTGCGAGATCCTGCTGCACTCCGACGCAATCCAAGCGCATGCCGAGCTCTACACCGGCCTGGTCGAATGCGGCGTCGGGCTGATCCCGGGCTGGGGCGGCAACGGCGAGATGCTTGCCCGCTGGCGCGACGCACCCGGCATGCCCAAGGGCCCGATGCCGGCGGTCGCAAAGGTGTTCGAGACGGTTTCGACCGCGACCGTGTCGAAGTCCGCGCAGCAGGCGAAGGAGCTGATGTTCCTGCGGCCCGACGACGGCATCACCATGAACCGCGATCGCCTGCTCTACGACGCCAAGCAGAAGGCGCTGTCGCTGGTCGAGGGCTACAAGCCGCCCGAGGCACCGACCTTCCGCCCACCCGGCGAGAGCGGCCACGTCGGTCTCAACATGGCGGCGGAAGGCTTCCGCAAGCGCGGCATGGCGACCGACTACGACATGGTGGTCTCGGACTCGCTGGCGACGGTGCTGTCGGGCGGCGAGCACGACTACGTCGACACTGTCACCGAGGCTGACCTGCTCACGTTGGAGCGCCAAGAGTTCATGCAGCGAGTACGCGACAAACGCACGGTGGCGCGGGTCGAGCACATGCTCGAAACCGGCAAGCCGCTGCGCAATTGATGTGATGAGGGCGCGCAAGACGCGCCCTCCAGGAGAGTGACATGCAAGTCTACGAAGCACCCCTGCGGGATATGAAGTTCGTCCTCCACGAACTCCACAACGACGACGGCTTCGGCAACATCGAAGCCTTGGAGGAGTTCACCCCCGACCTCGTCGACGCCATTCTGGAAGAGTCGGCCAAGGTCGCGCAGGAGATCCTCTTGCCGCTAAACCGGACCGGGGATGTCGAGGGTTGCACGCTCGAAAACGGCGTCGTGCGTACGCCATCGGGCTTCAAGGAGGCCTACGCTCAGTTCCGCGATGGCGGCTGGTGCGCGCTGGCCTCCGATCCCGAGTGGGGCGGGCAGGGCCTGCCCGAGCAGGTCAACAAGATGACCGAGGAGATGATCTGCGCTGCAAACGTCGCCTTCAGCCTCTACCCCGGCCTGACGCACGGCGGCACCACTGCGATCGAAGGTCATGCCAGTGACGAATTGAAGCGCCGCTACCTGCCCAAGATGGTCTCGGGTGAGTGGTCGGGCACGATGTGCCTTACCGAAGCGCACTGCGGCACCGACCTCGGGCTGCTGCGCACGAAGGCAGTGCCGCAAGGTGACGGCAGCTATAAGCTGACTGGCTCCAAGATCTTCATCTCGGCCGGCGAGCACGACCTCACCGAAAACATCATCCACCTCGTGCTCGCGCGCATGCCCGACGCCCCTCCGGGTGTGAAGGGCATCAGCCTGTTCCTGGTGCCGAAGTACCTGCCGAAGGAGGATGACACCCCGGGTCCGTCGAACGGAGTCTCCGTCGCCGCAATCGAGCACAAGATGGGGCTGAAGGCCTCGGCCACCTGCCAGATCAACTTCGACGATTCGACCGGTTGGCTCGTCGGCGAGCCGCACAAGGGCATGGCGGCCATGTTCACGATGATGAACACCGAGCGTGTCTCGGTCGGCATCCAAGGCTTGGGCGTCGGGGAGGCGGCGTACCAATCGGCCGTCTACTACGCCAAGGACCGCCTTCAGGGTCGCTCGCTTTCGGGCGTGAAGAACCCGAACGGCCCCGCCGACCCGATCATCGTCCACCCCGACGTGCGCCGCATGCTGATGACGATGCGCGCCTACAACGAGGGCTGCCGCGCCATCACCGGCTGGGTCAGCCGCGCGCTCGACGCCGAGAAGCACGCCACCGACCCCGAGGTGAAGCAGCGTGCATCGGACTTCGTGGCGCTGATGACGCCGGTGGTGAAGGCGCTCTTCACCGATCTCGGCTTCGAGAGCGCGAACCTTGCAGTGCAGGTCTACGGCGGTCACGGCTACATCGCCGAGAGCGGCGTGGAGCAATACGTGCGCGATGCCCGGATCGCGATGATCTACGAGGGCACCAACGGCATCCAGGCGCTCGACCTGGTCGGCCGCAAGCTACCCGCGCACATAGGCCGCTACTTGCGCAGCTTCTTCCACCCGGTGTCGAACTTCGTTGAGGCCAACAAGGCCGACGCGAACCTGGGCAAGATGGTGGAAGGTCTGGAGAGAGCCTTCGGCGCGCTGCAGCTCTCGACCGCCACCATCGCCGAGAAGGGCATGCGCGATCCGGAGGAAGCCGCCGCCGCCGCGACCGATTACACGCGCCTGCTGGGCCTCGTGGCGATGGGCTACTGCTTCGCCAAGTCGGCCTTCATTG
Source organism: Novosphingobium sp. 9U (assembly GCF_902506425.1). Lineage (NCBI taxonomy): Bacteria > Pseudomonadati > Pseudomonadota > Alphaproteobacteria > Sphingomonadales > Sphingomonadaceae > Novosphingobium > Novosphingobium sp. 9U. The sequence goes on from NZ_LR732469.1 coordinate 2,586,728, forward strand.
CGCAGGAGAAGCTGGCAAGCGGTTCGGACGAAGCCGATTTCTACAAGGCCAAGATCGCCACCGCGCGCTTCTTCTTCGACCGCATCCTGCCGCAGACGACGACCGCGTTCCTGGCGATCAAGTCCGGCAAGGCGTCGATGATGGCGCTGGAAGCGGCAGCGTTCTAGATGACGGCAGCGGGCGGCACATCCTGCTCAGCCGAGCGGATGCGCCGTTCCACCGCCTGGAAGATCGCATCGAGGTCATCGATGTCCGCGTCTATGACCTCGTTCCACTCGGCGAGCACTTCGGTGAGCGCCTGGTGGACTTGCGCCGATCGAGAGCCGGGTATCACCACGGGAATGTGCACCGGACGATGCGGCCAGGAGTGCCCGGTCAGGTTGTTGTAGAGCCAGCCTGCAGCGCCCAAGGCCAGGACGTTGATGACGATCGTCAGCAGATGCGCTGCGCCCCAATGCTCTGGTCCGGTCGCGCCCAGCGCATAGAGCAGCGCGCAGGCACCCCCGGGTGGGTGTAGGCAGCGCAGCAGGCTCATGGCGCCGATCGCAAGTCCGACGCCAATGCTCGCACCCAGTAAAGGTACGCCGAGCAGATGGCCGGCGACTAGCCCCGCCATCGCAGACACGACGTTGCCGCCGATCACCGCCCATGGCTGCGCCAGTGGGCTCGCCGGTACTGCAAACACCAGTACTGCCGAAGCGCCGGCCGGCGCCACCAGCCAGGGGAGGGCAGGATTGCCCGCTCCCAGGATCAGCGTGCCGAAAGTCCCTGCCGCTGCAATCCCGAAGACGCCGCCCAACGCGCCGCGCAGCCATCCCAGATGCCCGAAAGCGGCGCGGGGAGGGGCGGCAAAGGTGCGGCGAAGGAGGATGGGCACGGTCGGATCTCGGATGCGGATAGCTCGCCTGGCCCATATGGCAGCGCAACAGAGCGCGCCAGACTGCTTGACGCCCCGCCTGTCAGCTCAGCGTGCTCTCGCGCAGGTCCTGCGACCGGCGTAAGAAGCGCGCATGGACGACTTCAATCCTCGCGCGCTTTTGCAGGACCTGTTCTACACAGCGGTCGCCGCGGCGGACCCGATGAAGGTGGTGCCAGCCTGCTTGCCGCAGATCCCAAGAGGCCGCACGATCGTCGTCGGCGCCGGCAAGGCATCCGCTCGGATGGCGCTCGCATTCGAGCAGGCGTGGCCGGGAGACATGAGCGGCGTGGTCGTCACGCCCTACGGCCATGCCGAACCGTGCGAACGCATTCGCGTGCTCGAAGCCGCCCATCCGATACCCGATGGCACCGGCCTGCAGGCCAGCCAGGCGCTGCTGGAGGCGGTAGCCGGTCTGACCTCCGACGATCTGGTCGTCGCCCTGATCTCGGGTGGCGGCTCTGCGCTGCTTCCCGCGCCGCCGCCGGGAGTGACGCTCGCCGACGAGCAGGCGTTGAACGCGCAGCTGCTCAAGAGCGGATTGTCCATTTCCGAGATGAACCTGGTGCGCCGGCAGGTCTCGTTGATCAAGGGCGGACGGCTGGCGCAGGCGGCAGGCCCGGCGCACGTCGTCACTCTCGTGATTTCCGACGTGCCGGGCGATAATCCTGCACATGTCGCATCCGGACCGACCGTCTCAGGTGGCGGCACTGCGATCGAGGCGCTGGCCGTAGCTCAGCGCGCAGGGCTGGACCTTCCGCCCGCGATCATGGAGCACCTGCAAGAAAGCGCGCAAGTGGTCGAGATCCAAGCGGTCCGTCAGCACGACACTGTTCGCGTTATCGCCTCGGCAGCGTTGTCCCTGCAGGCGGCGGCCAGGCACTGTCGCGAGCATTATGGCATAGCATGTGAAATCCTGTCGGATGCTGTTGAGGGCGAGGCTCGCGAAATCGGCACCGATCACGCGCTCCGGGCAAGGCAGCTGCAGGCTGCTCGCGGCGCAGGGCCGCTCGTCTTGCTCTCGGGCGGGGAGACCACGGTGACGGCGCCGGGAAACATCGGCAGGGGAGGGCGCAACACTGAGTTCGCGATGTCCTTCGCGCTCGGACTTCACGGCAGCACCGGCATCCACGCCTTGGTAGCCGATACCGACGGCGTCGACGGTAACAGCGCCGCCGCGGGTGCCTACGCCGATAGCGACAGCATGGCCCGCCTGCACGGCGCCGCCATCGATCCTTTAGAGGCGCTTGCCGCTCACGACACCGGCTCGGCTTTGGCTAAGGTCGGCGACCTCTTCGTCACCGGACATACGCGCACCAACGTGAATGACTTTCGGGCGATCTATCTGGAACCACGGGGTGCGTGAGGCTTGATCGTCCGGCCGGCTTGATTGATCGACTTCCGCACTGCTAGGCTCCTGAAGCACCTCCCAAACCCGCGCAAATCAGCCATTCTCCCGTTCCCATGAAACTTTTTTGAAAATAGTGTTTGACCGAATCTGAGGTGGTCCATATATGCCGCTTCACCGGACGGGACGACGCCACTGAGTGGCTCCACTGCCTGGTCGCCAACATGACGGACAACTAAGTCCCCCACCTGAAAAGCGGGGGATGATTGGTTGTCCGGCTTTACTGTTCGGCGGAGATGGTTGCCAGGGTTTCTTGGTGTTGATCTCGGTTCTTTGACATTGTTGGTTTTAGATGAAGGGACATGTGGGCGACGGCGCCCGGTCCGGGGGTCTTTGGGCTCCGGTAACCGGTAACAAGTCGATGCCTCAAGTTGCCACTCACGAGCGTAGCTTGTGTGGTGGTAATCAGCATGTCCTTCGTATCCATTACGTTTGACAAGTGCAGGTATCGGCTCCCTGAAGTTCGGTGNCGCCCGCCCTGCCCGACTTCGCCGAGCCGGAGCTGAACCCTGGGCAGCGCGAGGCTGCCAATATCTTCGTGGCGGCCGTGCGCGACGGCGGCTTTGCACCCTTCCTGCTCGACGGCGTGACCGGCTCGGGCAAAACCGAGACGTACTTCGAGGCCGTAGCCGAAGCCTTGCGCACCGGCCGGCAAGTGCTCGTGCTGCTGCCCGAAATCGCGCTGACCGAGAACTTCCTGCGCCGCTTCGAGCAGCGCTTCGGCGTGCCGCCCATCCTGTGGCACTCCTCGCTCAAGTCCAGCGAGCGGCGCCGCGCCTGGCGTGCGATCGTGCACGGACAGGCACAAGCGGTGGTCGGCGCCCGCTCGGCGCTGTTCCTCCCCTACGCGCGGTTGGGCCTGATCGTGGTGGACGAGGCGCACGAAGTCTCGTTCAAGCAGGACGACGGGGTGCGCTACAATGCGCGCGATGTGGCGGTGATCCGCGCGCGCTTCGAAGGCGTGCCGGTAATCCTCGCCAGTGCGACGCCCGCGCTCGAATCACTGCAGCTGGCCGAGTCCGGCGTCTACACCCGCATCGAACTGCCCGACCGCTTCGGCGGCGCGCAGCTGCCCGACGTTCGGATCGTCGACTTGCGCAGCGAGGCGCCCGAGCGCGGCCGGTGGCTGGCGCCGCGCCTGATCGAGGAGATGAAGGCGCGGCTCGCGCGGGGCGAGCAGTCGCTGCTGTTCCTGAACCGACGTGGCTATGCGCCGCTGACGCTGTGCCGACATTGCGGCCACCGCTTCCAGTGTCCCAATTGTACCGCCTGGCTGGTCGAGCACCGCTTCTCCAGCCGGCTTGCATGCCACCATTGCGGCCATGAGACGCCAGTGCCCGAGGCGTGCCCCGAGTGTGGCACCGGCGACTGCCTGGTCGCCTGCGGCCCTGGCGTCGAGCGTATCGCCGATGAAGTTGGCGAGCTGCTGCCTGACGCACGCGTGGCCGTGGTCACCTCCGACACGCTGAACTCGCGCGAGGCGGTCGGGCGTTTCGTGGCACAGGCGGAGGAAGGCGCGATCGACGTGATCGTGGGCACGCAGCTCGTCACCAAGGGCTACCACTTCCCCGAGCTGACGCTGGTGGGCGTGGTCGATGCCGATCTCGGCCTCGAAGGCGGCGACTTGCGCGCCGGTGAGCGGACCTACCAGCAAATCGCTCAGGTCTCCGGCCGCGCTGGACGCGGCGAGAAGCCGGGCGAAGTGCTGATCCAGACACGGCATCCCGAAGCCGCGGTGATCTCGGCGCTCGCCTCCGGCGACCGCGACGCATTCTACGAGGCCGAGACTCAGGCCCGCCGCGAGGCTGGCGCGCCGCCGTTCGGCCGCTGGGCGGCGATCATCGTGTCCAGCGAAGACCAGTCCGAAGCGCAAGTGGCCGCCCGCGCCATCGGCGGCACCGCGCCCGACCAGCCCGACATGCTGGTGCTGGGTCCGGCGCCCGCCCCCATGGCGCTGCTGCGCGGGCGATATCGCTATCGCCTGCTGATCAATGCCCGGCGCTCGGCCGAACTGCAGCGGTACTTGCAGGAGTGGCTCGGCCCGTTGCAGTTCCCGCAAGGCGTGCGGGTGGCGATCGACATCGATCCGTACAGCTTCGTGTAGCTGAAAAGCCGTGTGACTCGTCGCCCCGGCCTCGACCGGGGACCGGTTGCGTCACGATGAGAGCTCGGCAACGGACTCGGCAAGGTTGCGGCTCAGCGTCCAGCCCGGCGGTTGGACGTATAACTCAGCCGTGTTCTTGCCTCCGGCGCCATGTCGCCGGCGCCACCCCGCGCGCTTTCTTGAACGCGCGCGAGAACGCCGCTTCGGATTCGTAGCCGACCTCATCGGCGATCTGCGCCAGTGTTGCGCGGGTGCCGACAAGCTTCTGCGCCGCCACCTGCATCCGCCACTGCGCCTGATAGGCCATCGGCGATGTTCCCAGCAGGCGCTGGAAGCGCTCGCCCAAGGCAGAGCGCGAAAGCCCCGTCTCGCGCGCCAGGGCCTCGACCGTCCAGTTGCGTCCGACGTCTTCGTGAAACGCACTCAGCGCCCGGGCCACATGCGGATCGCGCAGCGCTGCCAGCCAGCCCGCCGCTTCCTGGCTCAGTCCGGCGACGTGACGGCGCACCGCCTCGATGAACAGCAGTTCGGACAGCTTGGCGAGCACGGTCGCGCTGCCGGGGCGACCGCTGGCGATCTCGTGCGCGGCGTACTGGAAGGTTGAGCGGATCCAATCGCCCTCTCCCCCCTCACCCACGGCCAAGTGCAGCAGCCGCGGCAGGTGGGCGATCACCGGGTTGCCCTCCGCAAAGTCGCAGCCGAGCCAGCCGCAGATCATCCGCACTTGATCCCCGCCGCCGCCGTGCACGATCCGGTACATGCCTTCCCCGTCGGGCTCTGCCACGTCGATCGACGGCGTTGGATCGATAGCAAGGTCGCTGCCGATGTGGTGCACGTCGTTTTGCGGGAAGATCACCACTTCGTTGGGCCGCAGGCGCACCAGTGTCGCGGGCTGATCGGCCACGCGCACCCACGGTTCGCCCGATACGATGAAGTGATACTGGATGAGGTGGTTCGCCGGCGCGAGATAGGGCGAGCAAGCCTCCGGCACCATCTGCGAGGCCACGCACCATGGGGCCGAGAACTCTGCGCGCAGGAACACGCCGCCCGAAAGGCGCGCGACCCGCAGCACATCCGACAACAAGTCCATCGTTCCCCCCTCCACCGGCAAACAGTGCCCGCCGCTTTCGGCATCGCGATCATGAACGGCGGCAGCCCAGTCATGGTCCGCACGAGCCCGCCGCGGCAAAGCGTCCACAGAAACATCGAGATAGCACACCTGCAAAGATAAGGAGAAGAACGATGGACGCTCTCGAAGAACAGATGACCACCGACACTGTAAACGGTATTGATATCAACGCCGTGAAACAGCTCGTCGGCGAAGTCGATCGCGATCCGGCACGGGGAATGACCAACTGGCGCGTGGTGTCAGACTGGCAGGATCAGACCTGGAGCCGCGCGCGAGTCGAGGAATACGGCATGAGCGGTGAGAAGGTCGAACGCAGCTTCACCATCGACATCGACGAGCCCCACGAACTCGGCGGCTCCAACCGTTTCGCCAACCCGCAGGAGATGCTGCTCGCGGCGCTGAACGCCTGCATGATCGTGGGCTACGTCGCCCAGTGCGCCTTGCTCGGGATCACCCTCACCGACCTGCAGATCGAGACGCGCGGCGACATCGACCTGCGCGGCTTCTTCGGCCTCTCCGATCAGGTGGCGCCGGGCTACGAGGCGCTGGACTACACCGTGCGGATTGCCGGCGACGGCACGCCCGAGCAGTTCGAGCAGGTCCACGCTGCGGTCATGCAGACCTCTCCCAACTTCCACAACGTCGCCCGTCAGGTTGAACTGCGCCCCCGCTTCGTGGTGCAGTGATCGTATCAGCGCCGTGCCCGTCCCAAAGGGCATGGCGCCGAGGGCGGGATCGCGCGTTAGCCTTGGCGCGCATGACCACGCTTGTTCCCATCCTCGGCGATCAGCTCAGCCGTAACCTCGCCAGCCTCGACGGATGCGACAAGGCAGGCGCCGTCGTGCTGATGATGGAGGTCTGGGACGAGACCACTTACGTGCGCCACCACAAGCAGAAGATCGTGCTGATCCTCTCTGCCATGCGCCACTTCGCGGCTGAATTAGAGGCGCAAGGATGGAGGGTCGACTACGTCCGGCTGGACGATCCGGCGAACTCCGGCAGCTTCACCGGCGAAGTCGCGCGAGCGGTGGAGCGGCACGCGGCCGAGCGGGTCCGCGTGGTCGAACCTGGCGAGTGGCGCGTGGCCGAGATGATGGCGGGCTGGAAGGACAGCCTCGGCGTTCCGGTCGAGATCCTCACAGACGATCGCTTCCTGTGCAGTAAAGAGGAGTTCTACGCCTGGGCGCAAGGCCGCGACCGGCTGCTCATGGAGAACTTCTACCGCGACATGCGGGTGCGCACCGGCCTGCTGATGAACGCCGACAAGCCCGAAGGTGGGCAGTGGAACTACGACAAGGAGAACCGCGCCGGCCCCGACCTGTTCTTGGCGGCTCCGCCGGTAGCAGGGTTCCCGCCGGACAAGATCACCCGCGACGTAATTGCCCTGGTCGAGGCGCGGTTCGGCAATCACTTCGGCAGCCTGGAGCGCTTCCGCTGGCCGGTTACCGCTAAGCAAGCGGGCAAGGCGCTCGACAAGTTCATCGTCGAGCGCTTGCCCGAATTCGGCCGCTATCAGGACGCGATGAAGTGGGGTAAAGACGACCTGTTCCACTCGTTACTGTCGACGTCGATCAACCTGGGGCTGCTGGACCCGCTGGAGGTCTGCCGCCGCGCCGAGCGAGCCTACCGCGAGCGCAAGGTGCCGCTCAACGCCGCCGAAGGCTTCATCCGCCAGATCATCGGCTGGCGCGAGTACATCCGCGGCATGTACTGGTACGAAATGCCGGGCTTGCGCGAGGCGAACGCGTTGCAGGCGGACAGGCCGCTGCCCGAGTTCTACTGGACCGGCGAGACGAAGATGCGCTGCATGGCCGACTGCGTCCGTTCCACCCGCGACAACGCGCATGCGCATCACATTCAACGGCTGATGGTGCTGGGCAACTTCGCGCTGCTGGCCGGCGTGATCCCGCAGGAGCTGGAGGACTGGTTCCTGGTGGTCTACGCCGACGCATACGAGTGGGTCGAGCTGCCCAACGTGGCAGCTATGGCGCTGTGGGCGGACAAGGGCCGGCTCGCCTCCAAGCCCTATGCGGCGAGCGGCAACTACATCAACAAGATGTCGGACTACTGCGGCGCCTGCCACTACGACGTGAACAAGAAGACGGGCGAGCGGGCCTGTCCGTTCAACCCGCTCTACTGGCACTTCCTGGTTCGCCATCGCAAGCTGTTGGAGAACAACCACCGGATCGGCCGAGTCTATGGCACCTGGGACAAGATGGAGCCTGCCAAGCGGCAGGCGTACCTAGACAGCGCCGAAGCCGTTCTGGGCGAACTGGTGCCAGCGGCGAAGGGCTGGGCGCGGTGTTGATCTTCTCCCCGATGGAGAGAGGAGCAGATGTCGCTATCCCCGCTCGCGCCGCAGCAACTCGCGTTTGATATCGAGCCCATAGGCATAGCCGCCCAAGGTGCCATCGCTGCGCACCACCCGGTGGCAGGGGATCAGCACCGCCACGTTGTTCGCTCCATTGGCCGAGCCCGCTGCCCGTACCGCGCCCGGCTTGCCGACGGCCGCAGCGATCTGGGCATAGCTGCGCGTCTCGCCATGCGGGATGCGCTGCAGTTCCTGCCACACGGCTTGCTGAAAAGCCGTCCCCTGCACGTCGAGCGGGATCGCGCGCGATTGCCCCGGCTGCTCGACAGCGGCGATCACCTCGGCCAGCAGCGCCGTGAAATCCGGCCCACCTTCGACCAGCTCGGCGCGCGGGAAACGGCGGGCGAGCGCCTCGGGTCCTTCCGCGAAGGACAGGCGGCACACGCCCTTGTCGGTCGCTGCAACCAGCATCTCGCCCAGCGTGGTCGGCACCACGGCCCACCGGATCGTCACGCCCGCGCCGCCGTTGCGCCATGCCGAAGGTGCCATGCCCATTTTCCCCTCGCTCGCCTCGTAGAACCGGGAAGGCGCACCGTAGCCTGCCGCGTAGACCGCCTCGGTCACGCTCGCACCTTCGCTCAGCACCTCGCCGGCACGTTCCAGCCGCAGCGCACGTGCGTAAGCCGCAGGGCTGAGTCCGATCGCGCGCTTGAACACACGCTGGAAGTGTGTGGTCGAATAGCCGGTTGCCTGCGCCAGTTGCTCCAGCGTGACGACATCCCCGCCGCCATCGGCCCTCGCGCGCAGCAACGCCAGGGCTTGCGCCACCGCCGCCTCGTCACGAGCAATGTCGCCAGGCAGGCAGCGCTTGCACGGCCGCAAGCCCGATGCCTCCGCCTCGGCGATGGTCGCATAGAAGCGCACGTTCTCGCGGTGCGGATGGCGCGCGGCACACGAGGGCCGGCAGTAGATCCCCGTTGAGTGCACGCCGGTGACGAAGCGACCGTCGAAGGTCCGGTCGCGGGCGAGCACAGCCTTCCAGGCTTCCGTGTCTGCGATCATGCCGCCTTCTCCATGGCTCCATCGCTACGCTCTATCTGCGCGGCGAAACAGCCGTACGCTGCGAAGTGCGCCAGGATACAAGCAACGCGAGTGTCCGCAAACAGCAGCCGGATCGCCATGTCCCCATCGCCTGGATGCGCAAGCTTGGCATCGACGATCAGGCCGTCAGCATCGAAACCGCGCAACGAGAGCGCACGACTATCGAGGGTGTCGGGCAGGCGATCGACGAAGGGCAATGCCGGTTCGCTCTGCGGGCCGACATAGATCGCGTAGGCGGTACGGAACGGTCCGGGTACGTCATGGTTCACGTAATTGAGCAGGATCAGCGGCTCGCCCGCGTGCGCATCGCGCAGTCCGATCCGGCAGGGAAAGCCGCGCTCCGCATCGGCGATGATACGCCGCGCACCGGCAGCAGCTAGCTCGGCATCAGTCATCCCGAAGAAGTGCTCGAAGGCTTGGCGCGGCAACCCGGTCAAGGTGTATGTCATTGTCTTGGCTCCCGATCTTGGATCCTTCCCGCCATCTAGCCGGCTCGCGCGACACCCGCTTCCCGCACCTTGCGCCCAAAGCTAAAACGCTTGTCCCCAGCCTGTCCTGCCCGCCTTGCATCATGACAGAATCGTCGCTATGCGCCGGCCATCTGGGGGACAAAGCGCGGTTTCGCGCCTTCGCTGGCGTGCCCCAGGTTCAATTACGCCACCTGGATGCAAGGATAGGACACGCGTGGAGAATTCCGGCGGAATCAAGGCCAGTCTGCAGGGGCGCTATGCTTCGGCCCTGTTCGACCTCGCCAGCGAGCACGGCACCGTCACCGCCGTTGAGGGTGACCTCGACCGGGTCGAGGCTGCCATTCGCGAAAGCGAGGACTTCGGTGCTCTCATCCGCAATCCGCAAGTCAGCCGCACCGACGCTGCCAAGATCATGGACGCTATCGCGCCTGTCCTTGGCCTGTCCGACCTGACAAAGAACTTCCTGGGCGTGCTCGCCGGCAACCGCCGCCTGTTCGTGCTGCCCGAGATCATCCGCGCTTTCCACGCGATCGCCGCTGCCCAGCGCGGCGAGGCCACTGCCGAAGTCACCTCTGCCCATGCGCTCACCGACAGCCAGGTCGAGCAGCTGCGCCAGAAACTCGAAGCGCGCGAGGGCCGCAACGTCAAAATCCGCACCAGCGTCGATCCAGAGCTGCTCGGAGGGCTGGTCGTCACGATCGGCTCGAAGCGCATCGACAGCTCGATCCGCACGCGTCTCAATTCTCTCGCCCAGGCGATGAAGGGCTAAGAAGGAACATCCGATGGACATCCGCGCCGCAGAAATCTCGAAGGTCATCAAGGACCAGATCGCCAGCTTCGGCACCGAAGCGCAGGTCTCCGAAGTCGGCACCGTGCTCTCGGTGGGTGACGGCATCGCCCGTATCCACGGCCTCGACAACGTCCAGGCCGGCGAGATGGTCGAGTTCAACGGCGGCATCCAGGGCATGGCGCTGAACCTCGAAGCCGACAACGTCGGTGTCGTGATCTTCGGCTCGGACGCCACCATCAAGGAAGGCGACAGCGTTCGCCGCACCAACACCATCGTCGACGTGCCCGTCGGCAAGGGCCTGCTGGGCCGCGTGGTCGACGCGCTGGGCAACCCGATCGACGGCAAGGGCCCGATCGAGAGCACCGAGCGTCGCCGCGTCGAGACCAAGGCGCCCGGCATCATCCCGCGCAAGTCGGTACACGAGCCCGTGCAGACCGGCCTCAAGGCGATTGACGCCCTGGTTCCCGTCGGCCGCGGCCAGCGCGAGCTGATCATCGGTGACCGCCAGACCGGCAAGTCCGCCGTCGCGATCGACACCTTCATCAACCAGAAGAGCGCCAACCAGGGCACCGACGAGAACAAGAAGCTTTACTGCATCTACGTCGCCGTCGGCCAGAAGCGTTCGACCGTCGCGCAGATCGTCCGCCAGCTCGAAGAGAACGGCGCGATGGAGTACTCCATCGTCGTCGCCGCGACCGCTTCGGAGCCCGCACCGCTGCAGTACCTGGCGCCCTACACCGGCGCCGCCATGGGCGAGTTCTTCCGCGATAACGGCATGCATGCCGTGATCGTGTTCGACGATCTCTCCAAGCAGGCCGTCGCTTACCGCCAGATGTCGCTGCTGCTGCGTCGTCCTCCGGGCCGCGAAGCTTACCCCGGCGACGTGTTCTATCTCCACAGCCGCCTGCTCGAGCGCGCCGCGAAGATGAACGACGATTTCGGCGCCGGCTCGCTGACCGCGCTGCCGATCATCGAAACCCAGGCGGGCGACGTCTCGGCGTACATTCCGACCAACGTGATCTCGATCACCGACGGCCAGATCTTCCTCGAGACCGGCCTGTTCTACCAGGGCGTGCGTCCGGCCATCAACGTCGGCCTCTCGGTCAGCCGCGTCGGCGGTTCGGCCCAGACCAAGGCGATGAAGAAGGTCGCCGGCTCGATCAAGCTGGAGCTCGCGCAGTACCGCGAGATGGCCGCGTTCGCGCAGTTCGGTTCGGACCTCGACGCCTCGACCCAGAAGCTGCTCAACCGCGGTGCGCGCCTGACCGAGCTCCTGAAGCAGAAGCAGTTCTCGCCGCTGACCATGGAAGAGCAGGTCGCCTCGATCTACGCCGGCACCAACGGCTATCTCGACTCGCTGCCGGTCAACAAGGTGACCGAATACGAGGCTGAGATGCTCAGCTACCTGCACTCCGAGCACCCGGCGGTCCTCGCCGAGATCCGCGACACCGGCAAGTTCGAGGGTGAGACGCCCAAGAAGCTGGCAGACGCGCTCGCAGCGTTCGGCAAGCAGTTCGCCTAAGATACGTCGTCCCGGGCTTTGGTCCGGGACCGGCATCCGATCCTGGCCGCGCCGGGACGATTTGGAGATGATTGAGTGGCTTCGCTGAAGGAACTCAAAGGCCGGATCAACTCGGTCAAGTCGACCCAGAAGATCACCAAGGCCAAGCAGATGGTCGCGGCGGCGAAGCTGCGCAAAGCGCAAGCGGCGGCCGAGGCCGCGCGCCCTTACGCCCAGCGCCTGGCCGAAGTGATGAGTTCGCTCGGCGGCAAGATCACCGTGACCGCCAACAGCCCCAAGCTGCTGGCCGGCACGGGCAGCGACAGCGTTCACCTGCTGGTCGTCGCCAACTCGGACAAGGGCCTGGCCGGCGCGTTCAACTCGAATATCGTCAAGGCCGCGCTCGTCGCTGCCCGCAGGCTCGAGGCCGAGGGCAAGACGGTGCTGTTCTACCTGATCGGCCGCAAGGGCCGCCCGGTGATCCGCCGCAACTATCCCAAGTCGATCCTGCAGATGTTCGACACCACCGACGTGCGCAATCCCGGCTTCGACGAGGCCGAGCGCATCGCCGACGAGCTGGTCGCGCTCTACGAAGAAGGTCGTTTCGACGTCGCGCACTTGTTCTTCTCGAAGTTCAGGAACGCACTGACGCAAGAGCCGACCGAGCAGCAGATCATCCCAGTGCCGGCGCCCAAGGCCGCCCCTGCCAAGCAGGGCGACGCCGTGGTCGAGTACGAGCCGGACGAGGAAGAGATCCTCGCCGCCCTGCTCCCGCGCTATCTCAAGACGCAGCTGTTCGGCGCATTGCTGGAGAACATGGCGTCCGAACAAGGCGCGTCGATGACCGCGATGGACAACGCCACGCGCAACGCCGGCGACCTCATCAAGACGCTGACCATTCAATACAACCGCAGCCGCCAGGCCGCGATCACCACCGAACTCGTCGAAATCATCGCTGGCGCCGAAGCGCTCTAAGCATCCGCAGGCAAGGAAAAGACAATGGCAACCGCCCCCGTGCTTAACCAGACCACTACCGGCAAGATCAGCCAGGTCATCGGCGCCGTCGTCGACGTGACCTTCGAAGGCGAGCTGCCGGCGATCCTCACCGCGCTCACGACCGAGAACAACGGCTCCAAGCTGGTTCTTGAAGTCGCGCAGCACTTGGGTGAGAACACCGTGCGCACGATCGCGATGGACGGCACCGATGGCCTGACCCGCGGTCAGAGCGTGACCAACACGGGATCGCAGATCTCGGTACCGGTCGGCCCCAAGACGCTCGGCCGCATCCTCAACGTCGTCGGCGATCCAATCGACGACATGGGCCCGGTCGGCTCGGACATGCACGCGCCGATCCACGCCGAGGCTCCCCCGTTCATCGATCAGTCGACCGAGGCGGCGATCCTGGTCACCGGCATCAAGGTCATCGACCTGCTCGCGCCTTACGCGAAGGGCGGCAAGATCGGCCTGTTCGGCGGCGCCGGGGTCGGCAAGACCGTGCTGATCCAGGAACTGATCAACAACATCGCGAAGGGCCACGGCGGCGTGTCCGTCTTCGCCGGCGTGGGTGAGCGCACCCGCGAAGGCAACGACCTTTACCACGAGTTCCTCGACGCCGGCGTCATCGCCAAGGACGCCGAGGGCAACGCCACCTCGGACGGCTCCAAGGTCGCCCTCGTGTTCGGCCAGATGAACGAGCCGCCGGGCGCCCGCGCTCGCGTCGCTCTGTCGGGTCTGACCATGGCCGAGTACTTCCGCGACCAAGAGGGTCAGGACGTGCTCTTCTTCGTCGACAACATCTTCCGCTTCACCCAGGCCGGCGCCGAAGTGTCGGCTCTGCTGGGCCGTATTCCTTCGGCCGTGGGCTACCAGCCGACCCTGTCGACCGACATGGGCCAGCTGCAGGAGCGCATCACCTCGACCAACAAGGGCTCGATCACCTCGGTCCAGGCGATCTACGTGCCTGCGGACGACTTGACCGACCCGGCGCCGGCGACCTCGTTCGCCCACTTGGACGCGACTACCACGCTGAACCGCGCGATCTCGGAGCTGGGCATCTACCCGGCAGTCGATCCGCTCGACTCGACCTCGCGCGTCCTTGAGCCGCGCGTGGTCGGCACCGAGCACTACGAGACCGCCCGCCGCGTCCAGGAGACCCTGCAGAAGTACAAGTCACTGCAGGACATCATCGCGATCCTGGGCATGGACGAGCTGTCCGAAGAGGATAAGCTCACCGTCGCCCGTGCCCGCAAGATCCAGAAGTTCCTCAGCCAACCGTTCCACGTGGCCGAGGTCTTCACCGGCATTCCGGGCAAGTTCGTGCAGATCGAGGACACCGTGAAGTCGTTCAAGGCCGTCGTCGAAGGCGAGTACGATCACCTGCCCGAGAACGCCTTCTACATGGTCGGCGGCATCGACGAGGCGGTCGAGAAGGCCAAGAAACTGGCCGAAGAGGCCTGATAGGGAGCGCCCGGCCGCAAGGCTCGGGCACCCTGAACTCACCTCCCGCCTGCGGAGGAGTCGGGGGAGGGCATGTGGGCACCCTCCCTTACGAACGAACAAGCCCTCCCCCAGCCCCTCCCGCACGCGGGAGGGGAGATTGAGGACCCTCGGCTAAAGCGAGGGACATTCGACTATGGCACTGCACTTCGAACTCGTGACCCCTGCCCGCCTCGTCCGTTCGGAAGAGGTCCACATGGTCGTGATCCCCGGCACCGAGGGTGAGATGGGCGTGCTGCACGGCCACGCGCCGTTCATGACCACGATCAAGGACGGTCCGCTCAAGGTTTATCGCACCGAGAACGGCGCGCCCGAGGAGGTCCGCATCCAGGGCGGCTTTGCTGAGGTCGGCGCCAACGGCCTGACCGTGCTGGCCGAGCACGTCGAGGGCTGAGCCTGCCGACGCCGGACCTGATCTGAGTTCAACGTTTGCGCTTGGCCGTGCGGGCGTGGAAGTCCGGCGGCTTGTCGGTCAACCAGCGCACGAATTTCGCGATCTCCGGCTCCTGACGCAGGACCAGAGCGTCGGTTCCCCGTCGCGCCAGAGTGGCATTGTCGAACGTCGAGTGCAGCATGCGATGGCAGATCGGATGCACGGGCACCGTCGTCCGACCGCCGCGGCTCTTGGGCAGTGGATGATGCCACTCCACCTTGCGGCCGACCGGTCGATCACACAGCCAGCAAGTCAAATCGTCCTTGTCGCTCATCCCGTTCAAGATGGGCATGCGCAGCCTTGATGCGAAGCGGCGTGGTTCGGCAAAAAGTAACCATGTTTCGGCTAAGGCTGTATCATGAGCCCGAAAGACAGTGGCGGATGAGCCCGACAACCATGCCGCTTGCTGTCACCCCGCTCTCGGCAGACAATAGCAGGGTGAGATTGCGCGACCGCGCAGTCGCGCTACTCGAACGCTCATGGCTGGCACAGTTGCTCGTCCTCGCCGTTTTCGCGTTGATCGCCCGCGGAGCGACATTCGGCGAGTGGAATTTCGATACCGACGAGCAGTTCTACGCGCTTGTCGGCCGCCGCATGCTGCAGGGCGCCACGCTCTACGTCGATATCTGGGACCGCAAGCCGCCGGCACTCTACCTCACGTACGCCGCCATCGCGCTGGTCTCGCCATCGGTATTGGCTTTCCAGCTTGCGGCCACCCTGAGTGCGATTGCCGGCAGCTTCGGGATCGCGCGCCTGGCGCAGCGGGTGAGCGGCACTGTGCCCTCATTGATGGCGGGCATTGCCTACCTCGCCCTGCTCGGTCGTTTCGGCGGCGCAAGCGGGCAGGCGCCGGTCTGGTACACCACGCTGATGATCCTGGCCGCCTGGGCCATCGTTTCGCGCCTCGATCTGCTGCGACGCGGGCACATAGATGCCGTCCTCGTGTGCGGCATGGCTGCGGCGGGCCTCGCCGTCGCCTTCAAGCAATCGGCTGCGATCGAGTGCGGGTTCTTCGGCCTGTTCGTGACCGCCCAGCTAATCGCCAGCCGCGCCGCCCTCTCGCGGATCGTGTCCCGCGTCGTTCTGCTCGCCACGGTAGCCGTGCTGCCGATGGCCGTGACCTTCGCGTGGTACTGGCAGATCGGGCATTTGCCCGAACTCTGGGAAGCGCTGGTCCGATCCAATCTGGCGCGCTTCTACGAGACGCCGTGGGGCCGCTTCGTGCGGTTCCTCGCTATCATCGGCTCACTGGGCATGCCGCTCGCCTTTGCAGTGCTCGGCTGGATCACGCTGGATGCGCCGGACCGCAAGCGTCCGATGGTCGTGTTCATGGCCCTCTGGGCCGGGGTCGCGGTCCTCGCAGTAGCGAGCTTTCCGAACATCTACTTGCATTATGCCATTCCCATTCTGCCGCCGCTTTGCGTGCTGAGCGCCGTCTTCTTCGATCGTCGCTCGATAGGCACGCTCGGCTTTGCCGCGCTGGTGATTGTCGCGATCATCTACGGACACACACTCGATCTTCCGACACGCCTCCGCGCCCACCATGCCGCGCCGGAACTGGTCGCCTACGTCGAGGCACATACGCCCGATCGCAAACTGCTGGTCTGGGGGCTACCCAATTACCTCTATGTGCTGACGGGAGCCACGCCGCCCGGACCGCTTGCCTTCCCCCCTCACCTCTACGAAGGCGCGGAGAGCGGCGCGAGCGGGATCAACGAAGTGGCCGAGATGCGACGCATCATCGCCGACCGGCCACAAACCGTCGTCGTGCAGGATCCGATCCTGGCCTGGCCGATCAACGAGGCGAACGTCGCGATGATGAAGGCTTATCTTACCACCTGCCGGCACAAGGCGCGCTTCACGATCTACGATCACATGGGCGGGCAAGGGCAGATCGTCTACACGCGATGTGGCACGGCTTGAACATGGACGTGACCTCTCCGACGAAGGCTGCTTCGGCGCTGCTGCGCACGCTCGCCGCAGTGCTGCTGATCCTCGCGACTGCGCTCCCGATGCTCCTGCTGCGCACGCCACCGATGATCGACGTGCTCGGCCACGTCGGCCGCTACGCGTTGCAGACGGGCCTTGCCGATCATCCTTGGTGGCAGACGTTCTACAGCTTTCGCTGGCAGGTCATCGGTAACCTTGGGGCCGACCTTCTGGTCGAGCTGCTCTACCCGGCGCTAGGATTGATGGGCGCGGTGCGGCTCATCGTGGTGCTGGTGCCGCTGCTCTCGGCCACTGCGATCCTGCTGCTCTCGCATAAGTTTCACGGGCGCATCACGCCCTTTGCCGTACTGGCGCTCACGTTGATCTACGGGTTGCCCTTCACGTGGGGCTTCCTCAACTTTTCGCTGGCGATGGCGCTGGCGCTACTCGCATTCTGGCTGTGGGTTTGCCTTGAGCGCAGTGAACACACTGTTGCGCGCACACTGCTCCTGGTGCCGCTCGGCCTTGCGGTCTGGACTTGTCACACATTCGGCTGGGCCTTCCTCGGCATCCTGTGCACGGCCGCAAGCCTCGTGCGCACCGGCAGGGCCAAGCGGCCCGTCCAAGCTCTGCTGGCCACGTTCGTCGAGTGTCTGCCGCTGCTGGCACCGCTCATCCCGATGCTGCTGTGGCGCGGCGGTGCGAGCCAGACCGATACCGGCGGCTGGTTCGACATTGCGCAAAAGGCCGGGTGGATCGCAGAGATCCTGCGGCTCGATTCGTCGCCGATCGACATCGTCAGCGCCGGAGTCCTGGCGCTCGCCATCTACGCCGGCCTGCGTGGTCGATACACCAGGATCGAGCCGGTGCCGGGCCTCGCCGCTGCCATCGCCGGTGCCGCCTTCGTGCTCATGCCGCGCCAGATCTTCGGCTCGGTGTTCGCCGACATGCGGCTGGTGCCCTACGCGGCGATGATGGCGCTGCTGGCGATCCGTCCCGCACCACGGCTGCGTCATGCGGCGATGATTGCCGCCCTGAGCTTCCTTGCGCTGCGCCTCGCACTCACCGCGCACGTCTACCGCGAACGCGAGGCCATGGTCGAAGCACAGATGGAGGCGCTCTCGGTGATACCGGAGCATGCCCGCATCGCCATGCTCGTCAGTCTGCCCTGCCCGTCGCAATGGGCAGTTCCCTGGTACTCACACCTCGGCAGCCTGGCGCTCACCCGCAAGGAGGTCTTCGTCAACGACCAGTGGGCGAATTCGAGCATGAACCCGCTCACCGTGCACTTCCCGGCTGCGGGCGAGTTCGCGACCGACGACCGCCAGCTGTTCTACCCACGCCGCTGCAACAACCCCTCACGCAAGCTGAGCGACTCGCTGCGCGGCATGCCGCTGCAAGCCTTCACCCACGTGTGGATCGTGGGCGAGGAAGCCGGCGCGATACCCCCGCGCGCAGGTCTTTCGCAGGTGTGGAAGCGGGCAGACGCAGCCGTGTTCGCGGTCGATGCGCCCGTTCGTGCAGCATCGTCAGCGCATTAGTAAGTTATCAAAGCTTCAACCTTAATAGGGTCTTCAATCGAAACGCATCGCGCTCGACTACGCAGTCGGGCGTGCAAGGGGTTGGTGGATTCATGACGGCATTCGGGCGACGCAGCGGCATCGGCGGAATGAACGCGGGCGCTCGGCCTGCCTTCGGAGTGGCAAAGCCGCTCAAGGGCGCAGTGCCGGATCGCACGCAGCAGGTTCCGCTGCCCGGCGGCGAGCAGTTCCCCCCCGTACCGGGCGCCGACGCGTTCGCGCCGCCGGCAAACTTGCGCGACGATGCGATGAGCCGCCTCGCCGACCGCGCCAACGCCGTGCACACCGATGCCGAGCAGGACGGCTTTGAGGCCTCGATCCACAAGATCAAGGAGCAGGTGCTGCCGCGCCTGCTGGAGCGAGTCGATCCCGAGGCCGCAGCGACGCTCACCAAGGATGAGCTATCCGAAGAATTCCGGCCCATCATCATTGAGGTGCTCGCCGAGCTCAAGATCACCTTCAACCGCCGCGAACAGTTCGCGCTGGAGAAGGTGCTGATCGATGAACTGCTCGGCTTCGGCCCGCTCGAAGAGCTGCTGAACGACCCTGACATTTCGGACATCATGGTCAACGGTCCGCAGCAGACCTACATCGAAAAGAAAGGCCGGCTGCAGCTGGCCGGCATCCGCTTCCGCGACGAGCAGCATCTGTTCCAGATCGCACAGCGGATCGTCAACCAAGTCGGCCGCCGCGTAGACCAGACAACCCCTTTGGCCGACGCCCGCCTTAAGGACGGCAGCCGCGTCAACGTCATCGTGCCGCCGCTCAGCTTGCGCGGCACCGCGATCTCGATTCGTAAGTTCTCCGAAAAGCCGATCACCATCGACATGCTTAAGGACTTCGGTTCGATGAGCGACAAGATGGCGACCGTGCTCAAGATCGCGGGCGCCTGCCGCATGAACGTGGTCATCTCAGGCGGCACCGGCTCGGGCAAGACAACGATGCTCAATGCGTTGTCCAAGATGATCGACCCAGGCGAGCGCGTGCTGACGATCGAGGACGCGGCCGAACTCCGCCTGCAGCAGCCGCACTGGTTGCCGCTCGAAACGAGGCCGCCGAACCTGGAGGGTCAGGGTGCGATCACCATCGGCGACCTCGTGAAGAACGCCCTGCGTATGCGTCCAGACCGCATCATCCTGGGCGAAATCCGCGGCGCCGAGTGCTTCGACCTGCTCGCGGCGATGAACACCGGTCACGACGGCTCGATGTGTACGCTCCACGCCAACAGCCCGCGCGAGTGCCTGGGCCGTATGGAGAACATGATCCTGATGGGCGACATCAAGATCCCCAAGGAAGCCATCAGCCGCCAGATCGCGGAGTCGGTCGACCTCATCGTGCAGGTGAAGCGCCTACGCGACGGTTCGCGCCGCACCACCAACATTACCGAGGTGATCGGCATGGAAGGCGACGTCATCGTCACGCAGGAATTGTTCAAGTTCGAGTACCTGGACGAGACCGACGACGGCAAGATCATCGGCGAATTCCGCCCTTCGGGCCTGCGCCCCTATACGCTGGAAAAGGCGCGCCAGTTCGGCTTCGACCAGGCGTACCTGGAGGCCTGCCTCTAGTCCCCCCCGCCGGTCGCGCCTTAGATCCAGGCCTTCACGGCCGCGCCCAGCATCAGCAGCGCGAGCATCGTCGCCCAGAACGACACTGCCGTCCACGGAACGATACTCACCCTGTCGAGGTCGCTGCGGCGGGCGCGCGCATGGTCGCGCCACCAGGCGACGATGGCGACGATCGCAGCCAGCGTGCCGGCAGCGACCATCCACGGTGCGGAGTTGTCCATCAGCGCGCCCTTGCCCCGATCCGGGGCGCAATTAAAGCGTCTTCGGGTGACCGACCGTCCCGAGCGCCCCCTCTTTGGCCTTTTCCTTCGCACATGCGCGATGCTGCTGCTCTCGACGATGTTCATGCTCGTCAAGGTCGCCGGGGAGAGCGGCGTGGCCGCGCCCGAAGTCATGTTCTGGCGTCAGGCCGTGTCGATCCCGACGCTGCTTATCGGGCTTACCCTGACCGGCAAGATCGGCGTGCTGCGTACGCAGCGCATAGCGAGCCACGCGCGCCGTGCGGCCATCGGGACCTTTGGCCTCCTCTGCAACGTCTCCGCCGCCATGCTGCTGCCGCTAGCGGAGGCGACGACCCTGGGCTTCACGACGCCGCTGTTCGCCGTGCTCATCACTGCACTGGTGCTGCGCGAACACGTCGGACGCTGGCGCTGGACCGCGGTCGTACTCGGGTTTGCCGGCGTCGTAATCATCGCGCGGCCTGGTCATGTCCCCCTCTCCATGCTGGGTGTCGCAGCAGGACTCGGCGCCGGGCTCATCGTTGCGGCGGTCAGCTTTCAGATCCGCGACTTGTCCCGCACCGAAGCGCCGGTCACCTGCGTGTTCTGGTTCGCGTTCTACGGCACCAGTTTCGCGGGCGTGCTGATGCCCGTCTACGCGACGCGGCATGACGCGTGGCAGTGGTTGCTACTGGTACTTATCGGGCTCAGCGGCACCGGAGCGCAGCTCCTGATCACCCTGGCGCTACGCCACGCCGCGGTCGCCACTGTAATCGTGATGGACTACACCGCGCTGGTCTGGTCGACGCTCTACGGCTGGCTGATCTGGGATCGCCTGCCGCCGCGCGTGATCTGGTTCGGCGCCCCGCTGATCGTCGCGGCGGGTCTGATCATCACCTGGCGCGAGCATCACCTGTCCCGCGCGATCTCGCCCGCGACGGCGCTTGAGGAAGATTAATCCTCGTTCGCCGGCAGTCGCGGGAACACGGCGGAGCATCAAAGGTTGTGGCTGCGCAGGCGTCAAGCACGGCTCGTGCCGCCCATGTGAAAGGATCAGAAATGCTCAAGAAAGTCGTCTTTGCGCTCGTCGCTGGCAGCATCGCTCTGGGCGCAACCGCTTGCAACACCGTCAAGGGTGCCGGCAAGGACGTGGAATCGGTTGGGAACGCCGCCGACAAGGCGATGTAAGGGAGATATAGCATGATCAAGAAAGTCGTTTTCGCGCTCGTCGCCGGAAGCATCGCGCTGGGCGCGACCGCCTGCAACACCGTCAAGGGTGCCGGCAGGGACGTTCAATCGGCTGGCCAGGCCGGCGAGGACGTCATCAAGGGCAACTGAGCCGGACGGAAGCGGTCGCCTGAACGGAGCCAAGGCTCTCGTTAGGGCGACCGCAGACGATCCTCTATGTTGTCACATCCCCGCGGATGGTACGTCGGGATGCGCTCTAACCGCTGTAGTTAGCGTCCACCAATCTCGTTGGCCGAAGGCTGACCGGATGGCGCAGGCTCACCTTTCCAGACCAGCACCGGCTTGCGCGCAGCCAGAGTCTCGTCGAGCCGCCGCCGCGGTGCATAGTGCGGCGCCGAGTGCAGGCTCTCGTCGCCAGCCTTGGCTCGCTTGGCCAGGCTGCGAAGCGAGGCGATGAAGCGGTCGAGCCCCGCCTTGCTCTCGGTTTCGGTCGGCTCGACCAGCATGGCGCCGTGCACCACCAGCGGGAAGTAGACCGTCATCGGGTGGAATCCCTCGTCGATCAGCCCCTTGGCGACGTCCAGCGTTGAGAACCCTTCCGCGAAGCCATGATCGCTGAACAGCGCTTCGTGCATGCACGGGCCACTGTCGCCGTAGGGCGCGTGCAGCACGTCCTCCAGGCTGCGCAGGACGTAGTTGGCGTTCAGCACCGCATCCTCCGCCACCTGGCGCAGGCCATCGGCGCCATGGCTGAGGATGTAGGTCAGCGCGCGGGTGAACATGCCCATCTGGCCATGGAACGCCACCATGCGCCCGAAGCTATGGGGACGGTCCTCGCCCGCGGTTTCCTCCTCGACGAGGTGGATCTGCCCCTCTCCGTCACGCGTGACGAACGGCAGCGGCGCGTAAGGCGCCAGCGCTTCGGACAGCACCACCGGACCTGCGCCCGGCCCGCCACCACCGTGAGGGGTGGAAAACGTCTTGTGCAGGTTGATGTGCATGGCATCCACGCCCAGGTCGCCCGGGCGCACTTTGCCGACCACGGCGTTGAAGTTCGCGCCGTCGCAGTAGACGTAACCGCCGGCGGCGTGGACCGCATCGGCGATCGCCTTCATGTCCGGCTCGAACAGGCCGCAGGTGTTGGGGTTGGTGATCATCACCCCCGCGACGTTCGGCCCCAGCTTGGCTTTCAGCGCATCGAGGTCCACGCGGCCGGCCGCCGTCGCGGGGATGCTCTCGACCTTGAAGCCGGCGAACGCGGCCGTGGCAGGATTGGTACCGTGCGCGGATTCGGGCACCAGCACGACGTCCCGCGTTTCGCCGCGCGCATCGATGGCGGCGCGGATGCAGAGCAGACCGCAAAGCTCGCCATGCGCGCCCGCCTTGGGCGACATCGCGACGGCCGACATGCCGGTCAGTGTCACCAGCCAGTCTGCTAGCTGCGCGATCACCTCCAGCGCGCCGGGCACGCTCGCCTGCGGCTGGAGCGGATGCACGTCCGCAAAGCCTGGCAGCCGCGCGACCTTCTCGTTCAGGCGCGGGTTGTGCTTCATCGTGCACGACCCGAGCGGGAACGGCCCGAGGTCGATCGCATAATTCTGGCGCGACAGGCGCGTATAATGACGCACCGTTTCAGGCTCGGTCAGCCCGGGGAGATCGGGAGCCGCCTGGCGCAGCGGCAAACCCGCGAGCGGCTGGCGGTCAGGCTCGTCCATGTCGACGCCGCACTTGCCATGGCCGCCCAGTTCGAAGCTGAGACTTTCCTCTAGCAACAGCGCGTAATCGCCGCTGATCGTTGCAGGTTTATCGCTGGTGTCGGCTCCGCCCATGGTCGGGCGCCATCCGGCGGTGTTCGTCGCGGTCATGCCAGCACTCCTGCAAGCTCGGTGGCGAAGGTCTCGATATCCTCGTCGGTCACGGTCTCGGTCGCGGTGACGAGCAGGCCCTTCGCCAGCTCCGCCGCGCCAGGGTAGAGCCGGCCCAGCGACACGCCGCCCAGCACGCCACGTTCGGCCAGCACGCGCACGGCGTCTCTCGCGTCGCTCGGCAGCAGCAAGGTCACCTCGTTGAAGTATGCCGTGTTGAGCACCGACACGCCGGGCACTTGCGTCAGCCGTTCGACCAGCGCCTGGGTGCGCGCATGATTGATCCGCGCGAGCTTGGCCAAGCCCTCGCCGCCCAGCAAAGTCATGTGGATGCTGAATGCCAGCGCACAAAGTCCTGAGTTTGTGCAGATATTGCTCGTCGCCTTCTCTCGCCGGATGTGCTGCTCGCGCGTCGAGAGCGTCAGCACGAAGCCGCGCTTGCCCTCGGCATCGACCGTCTGCCCGCACAAGCGCCCTGGCATCTGCCGCACGAACTTCTCACGGCATCCGAACAGGCCCAGGTAAGGTCCGCCGAACTGCAGGCCGACGCCCAGCGACTGCCCCTCGCCCACGACGATGTCCGCGCCGAGATTGCCCGGCGCCTCGATCAGACCGAGGGCGACCGGCTCCGTCACCACCGCGATCAGCAGTGCGCCTTGCGCACGCGCGGCCTCGGCGATCCTGGCGAGATCAGGGATGCGACCTAGGATGTCGGGGTACTGCACGACCACGCACGAGGTCTGCGCATCGATGCCGGCAATCAGGTCGGCATTGTCCGGCTCGGCGTCGAGTCGGGGCAGACGCGCATCGATCTCGTCGCGGGTGAACTTGGCCATGGTGCGCACCACTTGCGCGTAGTGCGGGTGGAGCCCGCCAGAGAGCACCGCCTTGCTCCTCCGGGTGATCCGCCCCGCCATCAGGATCGCCTCCCAGCACGCGGTCGAGCCGTCGTACATCGAGGCATTGGCGATGTCCGTACCGAACAGCCGCGCGACCTGAGTCTGGAACTCGAACAGCACCTGCAGCGTGCCCTGCGCAATCTCGGGCTGATAGGGCGTGTAGGCGGTCAGGAACTCGCCGCGCTGGATCAGGTGGTCGACCGAGGCGGGGATGTGATGGCGATAAGCGCCCGCACCCAGGAAGAATGGTGCGTTGCCGGCGGTGAGATTCTGCGCCGCTAGCCGGCTCAAGTGCCGCTCGACTGCCAGTTCGCTGGCATGGGCAGGCAGGCCCTCGACCGGTCCGGAGAGCCGAGCCTCGGGCGGTACATCGGTGAACAAGTCGTCCACCGAGGCAGCGCCGATCGTCGCCAGCATGGCGCTGCGGTCTTCGGCGGTGAGAGGTAGGTAGCGCATGTGAAGTTCCTGGCTTGTCCTCCCCGGCACGGGGAGGGGGACCATGCGGAGCATGGTGGTGGGGACTCTCGGTTGGCTCTACGGCGGTTGGCTTGACGGGCGGCTGTCGCTGCGGGTGGTGGCGAGTCCCCTCCACCACCCTTCGGGCGGTCCCCCTCCCCGTTCCGGGGAGGGCAGGCTCACAATCCCTCGACGAAGTCCTTGTAAGCCGCTTCATCCATCAGCGCATCGAGCTCGGCCGGATCGCTGAGCGTCAGGCGGAACAGCCATCCACCCTTCTCGGCGTCGGAATTGACCAGCTCGGGCTCGTCGGCCAGGGCCGGGTTGGCCTCGGTTATCGTACCCGACACGGGGCTGTAGACGTCCGAGGCCGCCTTGACCGAGTCGACTACAGAGACGGAATCCCCTTTGCCGACGTTCGCGCCCTCTGCCGGAAGCTCGACAAAGGTGATGTCGCCCAACTGGCCTTGCGCATAGTCCGTGATGCCGACCGTACCGACTTCGCCATCGACGTCGATCCACTCGTGTTCCTGGGTGAAGTAACGGGTCATGATGAATTCCTCAGCGATGATAACGGTGGGGGACGAACGGCATCGGCACGACGCTGGCGGCGAGGCGCTTTCCGCGCACTTCGACCTCCAGCAGAGCGCCTTCGGCGGCGCACGGTCGCTCGACGTAGGCCATGGCGATGGGGCGCTGCAGCGTGGGTGAGAAACCACCCGAAGTCACGACGCCAACCTGCTGGCCAGCCGACCAGACACTGGCGCCTTCGCGCGCGGCTTGCCGGCCTTCAAGCGCAAGTCCGACGCGCACGCTCTGCGTTCCACTGGCAAGCAGCTCCAGCACGCGGCCGGCACCAGCGAAGCCGCCCTCCTCGCGGCGGCGCTTGGACAATGCGAACTGCAGGCCGGCGCTGACCGGGTCGGTTTCGGTCGTCAGGTCGTGGCCGTAAAGCGGCAAGCCCGCCTCCAGTCGCAGCGAGTCCCGCGCGCCGAGGCCGATCGGCTTCACCTCCGGCTGTTCGCACAACGCGTTGGCCAGAGCCTCGATATGCTCGCCGTGAACGGAAATCTCGAACCCGTCTTCGCCGGTATAGCCCGAGCGGCTGACGGCCAGGCGTCGTCCCTGCCAATCGTAGATGCCCGCCTGCATGAACTTGAGAGCCGACACTGGCACCACATCGTCGTGCAGCGGCACGAGGCCCAGCCGCCCCAACGCGTCGATCGCCTTCGGCCCTTGCAGCGCCAGCAGGCCCTGTTCATCGAGGTGCGTGAGGGTGATCGCATCGGGCAGGTGCTCGCGCAAATGCGCCATGTCGTCCCACTTGGTCGCGCCGTTGACCACGATCGAGTAGTCATGCCCGGTGTTGAGCACGATCAGGTCGTCGAGAATGCCGCCGTTCTCGTCCAGCAGCAGCGAGTAGCGCATGCGGCCAGGTTTCAGTGCCGAAATGTCGCCCGGCAGCAGTGCCTCCAGCGCTTCGGCCGCACCGTCGCCGGACACTCCGAGCTGCCCCATGTGGCTGACATCGAACAGGCCCGCGTTCTCGCGCGTCCAAAGATGTTCGGCGATGATGCCTTCGTACTGCACCGGCATCCAATAGCCGGCGAAGGCGACCATGCGCCCCCCGCGCTCGCGATGCCATAGATCGAGCGGCAGCAGCTGCGTCTCGATGACGGCATCTTCGTCGTCGTAGGAATCCGGTTCGCTCAAGACACGACTCTCCGCACAGCTTCGGCACACCAAACAGGTGCCCCCTCTGTCACGGAAGCCTGAGAGCTTTCCCCCGGTTCCCGGCCAACGCGGCCAAGTGCAGGGTTACACCTTCGGCGGCCCCACCGACGCGACGGGGCACTTTCCAGAGTCTCGCTATCGACGCTGCGCGGTCCTTTTGCCTGAGAGATTCCGGGGCGGTTGCTCCTTCGGCGCCGGTGCGATCCGCAAGCGAATCGCGCCGAACTCTCCCGCGCTGTCAGCGATCCGGAGGACGTTGAGAGAACCGCGCCTCTGAGTCAACGTGCGCCCGGGTGCATGGGTACGTTCATCCCCGGCGCTCGGGCAACGCGACTTTTCGTTGCCCCACTACTCGTTGCCGATCCTTCGCCGCCCTATATCAGCACGCCAGCGCTGCCGAGGCGACACCCTCCGGCCCTGAGTTTCCGCCACTTTCCAGATAATCTACCATGCGGTATAGAAACCGCGTTGACAGCGACTCGCATTGCTTCTATACCACTCAGTATAGAAAGAACGTAGCGCCGCTGCTGACGGTCTCATGACCTTCCGCCTCGGTGTCACCGACTTCCGGCGCTTCCCCCCAGCGCCGGCGGACGCCTCGGTGCGTGCCTGTGTCCCCCCATTCGCCGGGGCACGCACCGAGGCCTTTTACAGGGAGCATGAGACATGGCCTTCATCGAGTTCGCAGACGCCGCGCCGGCAGCCCTTCCCATCGCCCACTCGGCCTTGTTTGCTGTCCCGCGTGGCGCAGCTCGCGCGGTCGAGGCGGCTCCGGCGGTCTTGGCGGAACCCTTGTCCACGCTAGAGCGCCGCGTCGTGGTGCTTGCGCGCACAGACGGGATCGAGACGCTGCGCCCGCACCGCAAGCGCTCATGGCTGGCCAAGCTGGTATTAGGCCCCGCAGCGCCCTCGCCGGTGCTGGCCAACGAGCGGCTGGAGGCCCTGCGCCGCCTGGCGGTGCAAGCCTGGCACCATGGCTACACACTGCCTGCCTCTGCCCTGCGCGAGGCCAAGCTGGCCGGCTTCGATGAGACGCAGATCAGCGCGGTGGTCGACATGATCGGTCGCTCGCGCCCGCCGGTACGCCGCCTGGCGGCCTGAGGGCGGCACTAGCGGCCCGGCTGCAGGAAAAGGGGCTCGCGCCCCCTTCCCGTTCTAAGCTTCGAACAAGTCCCGATATTGCCGCGGCTGAGAGCGCAAGTATTGCGGCGGCGCCTTCACGCTCGCGCCCAGATGCGCCGCGGCGTGCCAGGGCCAACGTGGATCGTAGAGCACGCCGCGCGCAAGACCGATCAGGTCCGCATCACCAGTACCCACGATTGCCTCCGCCTGCTCGAAGTCGGTGATCAGACCGACGGCGACCACCGGCAAGCCCGTAGCCGCCTTGACCGCACGAGCCAGCGGCACCTGATAGTTCGGGCCGACGGGGATCTTCTGGCGCGGATCGAGCCCGCCGCTCGACACGTGCGCAGCAGCGCAGCCCCGCTTCTCCAATTCCTGCATCAGCGCGATCGTGTCCTCGATCGTCCAGCCGCCCTCGACCCAGTCGGTGCCGGATACGCGCACGGTGACCGGACGATCCGCCGGGAATGCCGCGCGTACCGCATCGAACACCTCCAGCGTGAAGCGCATCCGGTTCTCCAGGCTTCCGCCGTACTGGTCGGTGCGCTGGTTCGACAGCGGCGAGAGGAACTGATGCATGAGGTAGCCATGCGCCGCATGCAGCTGCACGGCCGCGATGCCCAGCCGCGCGGCGCGGCGGGCCGCTTGGGCGAACGCCTCGACCAGTCCGGCGATCTCGTCCGTGCTGAGTTCTGTCGGCGCATTCTCCTGCGCCTCGAATGGTAAAGCCGACGGCGCGCGCGTCTGCCAGCCGTTCGCATGATCGGGCGCGATCTGCTTGCCACCCAGCCACGGCAGGTCGGTCGAGGCCTTGCGCCCGGCATGTCCGAGCTGGATGGCGATTGGCATGTCCGAATAGCGACGGACGCTCTCCAGCACCTTGGCCATGGCCGCCTCGCTGGCATCGTCCCACAAACCGACGTCGGCGTAGGAGATGCGACCTTCGGGCACGACCGCTGTCGCCTCGATCGTCAGCAGCGCCGCTCCCGAGAGCGCCAGCTGGCCCAGATGGATCGTGTGCCAGTCGGTCATGCAACCGTCGACCGCCGAGTACTGGCACATCGGCGCGATGACGATGCGGTTGGCGAGCGCAAGGCCGCCCACGGTGATCGGCTCAAACAACTTGGGTGAGGACACTGGGTGCTCCTTGTGCGACTTGGGAGATTGCGGCGCGACGGCCCGGCTCCGTCATCTGGGTGGCGCCGAGGTGTGGGACAAGGTGAGCCGTGTTGCCGAGTGCGCACATGGTGGTGCGTGGGACGCGGGCAGATGTGGTCGGAGTGTGGCAAACCTGGCGGTTTCAGTTGCGCAGGCAGCCGCCATGCTCCGACCAACTCAGCATGGGCTGTGTGGGAGCAAGGGCGCAGCGGTTTACCCCAACACCGCCCAGGCTGAGCTTCTCGAAGCCTGACCAAGCCCTTTCGGCCTACAACTGCGCAAGAGCGTGCTTCAACGCGGCGTCGAAAGCATCGGGATCGTCGAAGCGAACGGCGATACGCCGCGTGGCGCGCCTGTCCGACAAGGGCTCGCGAAGCTCGATCATGCGATTGGGATGCGCGATCGGCACCAGATTGCGCGTGCCCGGCGCCTTGAGCGCTTCAGCACTAACCTCGCCGCGAACACCGCCAATCATGGCGAGCGGCACATCCACATGCAGCAGCGTGCCCATGTGCAGCCGCAACCGATCGGCACTCAGCTCGTGCGGCAGGCGTCTCCAGCTGGTCACCCAGCGCACCAGCCACAGCATGGATAGCAGTGTCAGGCCGCTCATCACCCGGGCCGCGCGGTGCGACCAGAGCGAGAGCAGCAAGTGGGCGCCGACCAGCTCGCAAGCCGCCAGCGCCACGATCGCCCAGAGCATCGGCACGACCCCGCGATAGTTCGCGAATGTCGTGACCGGATGCTCGGGCATCAGCGCGGCATCAGGCCGCGGCGGTCGCTTCGATCTTCTGCGTCGAGCCCTTGTAGATCTCGTCGATCGCGTCGCCGAGCGACTTGTCGAACTCGGCGTCAGTCATCTGGAAGCGCAGGTCCTGTAGCAGCGCGCGGCTGAAGCTGGCGATGATGCCCTTGTTCTTCGACAGCTCGACGCAAGCCTCGGGACGCTCGTAACCGCCGGAGAGCGCTACGACGCGCAGCACCTTGGGATGGTCGACCAGCGGGTCGAACGTGCCGGGCTTCACCGGCAGGGAGAGCTTGAGCATGACCTGAACGCCGTCCGGCAGGGTGTCGAGGTTCTTCAGGATCTCGGCCAACAGGATTGCGTCGCACTCGGCGCGGGTGTCAGACTTGATGTTGATCTCGGGCTCCAGCATCGGCATCATGCCGTGGCTGAGTACCTGGTTGCCGATCTCGAACTGCTGCTTGACGATCTCGGCGATGCCTTCCTGGCTCGCCGAGTTGATCACGGAGCGCTCCTTGGTGCCATAGACGCCCAGCGCCTTGGACCGCTCCAGCAGGGCGTCGAGCTCGGGCATCGGCTTCATCAGCTGCACGCCGTCCGCCTCGTCCTCCAGGCCCTTGTCGATCTTGATGAAGGGCACGACGCCCTTGGCGATCAGCGCCTGCGGGGTCGGCACGCCGCCGACCTGCCCGTCCATGGTGCGCTCGAATAGGATCGCGCCGATGACCTTCTCGCCGGTGAAGGCGGGCGAGGAAATGATGCGGCTGCGCATGTCGTGGATCAGGCCGTACATGCCCGCCTCGTCGCTCCATGCACCCTCTTCGATGCCGTAGCCCTTCAAGGCCTTGGGCGTGGAACCGCCGCTCTGATCAAGTGCAGCGATGAAGCCTTTGCCTGCGGCCATCTTGGCCGTCATGTCGGAGGTCTGCATGGTGTTCCCCTGTTGGTTCGCGAACGGATGTCTTGGTCTATATGTCGCCTCAGTATTTCGCAACTGCGGCATCCTTGTAGTTCGTTGTTCAGGCGCCGAGCGGACGCGGGCCGCGGGCCTCCCGTCGCAGCATAGCGGACAGGCGCCGCCGCAGCGGCAGGTCGTACCAGCGCACCGCGGCCCAGGCGGCCGTCACCATGATCGTCAGGAACAGCGCTGCAGCCGGGATCGGCGCGATCCCCAGATAGCGGACGGCCGCCCGCATCGGCTCGATGAAGGACCAGTGCACGGCATAAAGCGCGTACGATACCTCGCCCACGAACGCCGCGGCGGGCGCTGCGAAACGGACCGGTTCGGTCCTGCTACCGAGGTAGACCAGGATGGGCGAGAAGAAGAGAATGATGGCTAGGTCGTAAGCGGCAATCCATTCCTTCGGCACCGGCAGAGCCAGCAGCACACCGATGCCTGCGATGCACATCACTCCCAACCATCCCGAAGCGCGCGGCGTCTCGACATCGGGCGCGCCGCGCCATTCGGGCAGCATCGCAATGATCACACCCAGCGTGAACGAGAATGCCGTGCGCATGAAGGCAATGCCGTGCTCGCCCCAGAGCGCGCCGATGTTGCCCGAACCGTTTCTGAGGATGATTGGTGCCATGCCGACGGCGGAAACGATGCAGATCGCCACCAGCGCGACGCGCGGCAGACGGAAGATCAGCACGATAAGTCCGAGGTTCGCGACGATCTCGAAGAACAAGGACCAGGATGGCACGTTGAGCGGGTAGTACGGCAGACCTGCGGGTGACGGCAGCATCAAGCCGTTGAACAGCATCGTCGTCGCGAGCCTTGATGGAGCCGTGGCATGCGGATCGGCCACCCAGATCTGCTGCAACGCGACGGCAAGCCCGAGCATGAGGCCGAGCAGGAACAAGGGATAGAGCCGCGCCAGCCGCTGCACCATGAAGGTGCCGATGCCCAGTCCCTGGCGAAAGCGCGGCAGGTAGCTGCGGTAAAGCACGAAGCCCGACAGCACGAAGAAGAAGTCCACCGCGACGTAGCCGTGCGGCATGAGGTAGATATCGAAGTGGAACAGCGCGACCGCAATCGCCGCCAGCCCGCGCATGCCGTCAAGCGTCACATAGCGCGCCGCAGGGCGACCATTCGCTCCGGCGCGAGCTTCGGGTAGGGCCTTGATCATCCTCGGGGCGTCTCTAGCCTCTTTGTGGATGGCGAGCCAGCCGGATGCGCACTATCTCCGCTCCGTCATCCCGGACTTGATCCGGGATCCCGCTCCCCTTTTCCAACCTCGGTCAAGAACAGCGGGGCCCCGGGTCAAGCCCGGGGCGACGAAGAATGGGGTCGCAGGCAAGCACGCGCCAAGGCACGACCACCGTGGCTCGCCAGGATCAAGCCTCCAGCGCCGCGACGCCTGGCAGCTCCTTGCCTTCCATCCATTCGAGGAAAGCACCGCCTGCCGTTGAAATGTACGAGAAATCCTGCGCTACGCTCGCGTGGTTGAGCGCCGCGACGGTGTCACCGCCACCCGCGACCGAGGTCAGCGAGCCTTCGCGTGTCAGCGCCGCTGCGGTCTTCGCGAGAGCGACCGTGGCGGCATCGAACGGCGCCATCTCGAACGCGCCGAGCGGTCCGTTCCAGACCAGCGTGCGGCAGGTCTTGAGCACGTCGCCGAGGGCCTCGGCAGCGGAGGGACCGGCGTCGAGGATCATCTCGTCGGCCGCGACCTCATGGACGTTGCAGGTGCGCAACGAGGGCGGATTGGCGGCGAATTCCTTGGAGACTACCACTTCATATGGCAGGTGCACGGTGCAGCCGGCCTTGTCGGCGGTCTCGAGGATATGGTTGGCGGTATCGGCGAGGTCATGCTCACACAGCGACTTGCCGACGTCGACACCCTTGGCGGCGAGGAAGGTGTTGGCCATGCCGCCGCCGATGATCAGGTGGTCGACCTGGGTGACAAGGTGCGTGAGCACGTCGAGCTTGGACGAGACCTTGGCGCCGCCGACGACAGCAGCCACGGGCTTCACCGGCGTGCCGAGCGCGGCGTCGAGAGCCTTGAGTTCGGCTTCCATCGACCGGCCGGCATAGGCCGGCAGCACCTTGGCAAGACCTTCGGTAGTCGCATGCGCACGGTGCGCGGCGGAGAAGGCATCGTTGACATAGAAGTCGGCATTGGCGGCAATCGCCTGAGCCAACTCGGGATCGTTCTTCTCCTCGCCTTTCCAAAAGCGCGTGTTCTCCAGGATGGCGATGTCGCCCGGGCGCAGTATACCAACCGATTGCGCGACGACCGGCCCGGCGATCTCGGGCACGAACATCACTTCCTTGCCGAACACCTTCTCGACTGCGCCGACCACCATCGAGAGCGATTGGGTGGAACTACGCTCACCCTTGGGACGTCCGAAGTGTGCGAGCAGCAGGACCTTGGCCCCCTTCTCCGAGAGCTCCAGCACGGTGGGCGCTGCCGCACGGATGCGGGTGTCATCAGTGACGGCGCCGTCTTGCATCGGCAGATTGAGGTCGACACGCACAAGCGCGACCTTGCCATTCACGTCAGGAAGATCGTCGAGGGTCTTGAAACTGCTCATCTTTCGATCCTTACTTCATCGCCCACGGCGATGTCGCCGTCCGCTATCACTTTGCCGAGAAAGCCGCCGCGCCAGTCAGCCAATAGCGCAGCCTTGAGGCCAGGCAGGATTTCTTCCATGCGGCTGCACGGATCGCACTCCTGCGTGATCAGAATGCGCAAGGTAGCCCCGATCGCGACGACATAGCCCTCCTCGCGCGGCAAGCGCAGGCCTTCGACAAGAAGATTGGCGCGCCGGGCATGCCAAGGCAGCGCTTCGTCTGGGTGGACCTGGAGTTCGTCCAGCGCCGTCGCCCAGCTTTCCGCTTCGATCAGAGATACTTGCCGGCGACCTTTGCCACCCGGCTTCACCGCCCCGCGAAAGTCGCCGTGCAGGCCTCCCGCGACGGTAACGGAGACGGCATCGACGGTTTCGATAGGACCACGCGGCCGTCCATGCCGCGCGATACCACCCAACCGTCCCGTTGCCGTCTCCATGCGTGCTTAGAGCAGCTTGCCGATCACGCCGGCGGTGTCGACCATTCGGTTCGAGAAGCCCCACTCATTGTCGTACCACGACAGCACGCGCACCAGCTTGCCTTCGAGCACAGCCGTTTCCAGGCTGTCGACGGTCGAAGAGGCCGGATCGTGGTTGAAGTCGATCGAAACCAGCGGCTCGTCGGTGAACGCCAGGACGCCCTTGAGCTCGCCCTCGGCAGCTTCCTTGAGCAGCGCGTTGACTTCCTCAACGGTGGTGTCGCGCTTGGGCTGGAAGGTCAGGTCGACGACCGAGACGTTCGGGGTGGGCACGCGGATCGACGAACCGTCGAGCTTGCCGGCGAGGTCCGGCAGCACAAGGCCGACGGCAACGGCAGCGCCGGTGCTGGTCGGGATCATGTTCATCGCCGCGGCGCGGGCGCGGCGCGGGTCGGAGTGGATCTGGTCCAGGATCTTCTGGTCGTTGGTATATGAGTGGATCGTGGTCATCAGGCCGCGCTCGATACCGATCTTCTCGTGCAGGACCTTGGCGAGCGGGGCCAGGCAGTTCGTGGTGCACGATGCGTTCGACACGACCAAGTGCTCGGCGGTCAGCTTGTCATGGTTGACGCCGTAGACGACGGTCAGATCGACGCCCTTGGCCGGAGCCGAGATCAGCACGCGCTTGGCGCCCGCTTCGATGTGCTTCGAAGCCGAGGCCTTGTCGGTGAAGAAGCCGGTGCACTCGAGAGCGATGTCGATGCCGTTGGCGGCGTGCGGCAGGTTCGCCGGGTCGCGCTCGGCCGTCACCTTGATGCGCTTGCCGTTGATGATCAGGTCTTCGCCGTCGACTTCGACGGTGCCCTCGAAGGCGCCGTGGACCGAGTCACGCTTGAACAGGAGGGCGTTCGCCTTGGCGCTCGCGAGGTCGTTGATCGAGACCAGCTCGAGGTCGTGGTCGGTACGCTCGAGAATGGCGCGAGCGACATTGCGCCCGATACGTCCGAAACCATTGATCGCAACCTTGGTCGCCATAGAGAAAGCCCTCCTTACGTGCTGAGTTTATCCAGAATCTTGGGAACGATACTGTCTGCGGTGAAGCCAAAGCGCGCGAACAGATCCTTGGCCGGGGCCGACGCGCCGAAGCGGTCGATGCCGATGTTGAGGCCGTTGACCATCGTGTAGCGCTCCCACCCCCAAGTCACGCCCGCCTCGATCGAGACGCGCAGAACCTGCGAAGGGTCGACGTCGGGCAGCAACTCGCGCTTGTAGCTCTCGTCCTGCTGTTCGAAGAGCTCGAGGCACGGTGCGGAGATCACGTCGGCGCCGATGCCCTGGCTCTCCAGACGTTCGGCGACTTGAACCGCGACCTGAACTTCCGAGCCGGTCGCGATCAGGATCACGCGGCGCTCACCCTTCGCGCTGACGAGGCGATAGGCGCCGCGCGCAGTCGGCAGTTCGCCCGCGGGATGACCGGCATGGCGCAGCTGCGGCAGGTTCTGGCGGCTGAGCGCCAGCACCGAAGGCGTGTTCGGCGCATCAAGCGCGATCTGCCAGGCTTCGGCGGTCTCGATCGCGTCCGCGGGACGGAAGACGTAAAGGTTGGGGATCAGGCGCATCGACATGATGTGCTCGACCGGCTGGTGGGTCGGGCCATCTTCGCCAAGGCCGATCGAGTCATGCGTCAGCACGTAGACAACGCGCGTCTGCTGCAGCGCCGACAAGCGGATCGCGTTGCGGCAATAGTCGGAGAAGATCAGGAAAGTGCCGCCGTAGGGGATCACGCCCCCGTGCAGCGCCATGCCGTTCATCGCCGCGGCCATGCCGAACTCGCGGATGCCGTAATAGACATAGCGGCCGGCGTAGTCGTCGCCAGTGAGCGGCGCCTGGTTCTTGGCCTTGGTGTTGTTCGAGCCGGTGAGATCGGCGGAGCCGCCGATCAGCTCGGGGATCGCGGGCACCAGCACGTTGAGCACGTTCTCGCTGGCCTTGCGGGTGGCTACGTTCGCGTCGCCCTCCAGCCACGACTGCAGCGTGGCGCGCACTTCGGCGACGTCGGGCAGTTCGCCCGCCATGCGGCGCTGGAACTCGGCCGCTTGCGGGTCGGCAGCAACGCGCGATTCCCACTCTTCGCGTGCCGCGGCGCCCTTCGCACCGACTTTGCGCCAGTCCGCCAGAATGTCTTCGGGTATCACGAAAGGCTCGGCCGTCCAGCCCAGCCCTAGGCGCGTCGCAGCGATCTCGTCGGCGCCGAGCGGAGCGCCGTGGACGTCATGCCCGCCCTGCTTGTTGGGCGCGCCCTTGCCGATCACCGTGCGGCACGCGACCAGCGACGGCTTGTCGGACAGCTCCGCCTCGGCCAGCGCACGCTCGATGTCGGCGAAGTCATGGCCGTCGCACGAGAACACGTCCCAGCCAGACGCCTTGTAGCGCGCCGGGATGTCCTCGGTCGTCGACAGCGAAGTGTCGCCGTCGATGGTGATGCGGTTGTCGTCCCACAGGACCTTGAGGCGGCCGAGCTTGAGCGTCCCGGCGAGGCCGATGGCCTCGTGGTTGATGCCTTCCATCAGGCAGCCGTCGCCCGCGATCACCCAGGTGTTGTGATCGACGAGGTCGTCGCCGAAGGTCGCGTTGAGGTGCCGCTCTGCCGCCGCCATGCCGACCGCCATGGCGAGGCCCTGCCCCAAGGGACCCGTGGTGCACTCGATACCCGGGATCAGGAAGTTCTCAGGGTGACCGGCGCAGACCGAGCCCATCTGCCGGAAGTTGCGGATGTCCTCGATCGTCGGGCTATCGTAGCCGGTGAGGTACAGCAGCGAGTAGATCAGCATCGACCCGTGGCCGGCCGACAGCACGAAGCGGTCGCGGTCGGCCCAATCAGGTCGGGAAGGATCGAAGCGCAGGAACTCGCTGAACAGCACCGTCGCCACGTCGGCCATGCCCATCGGCATGCCGGGATGGCCCGAGTTCGCCGCCTGCACCGCATCCATCGACAGCGCACGGATGGCATTCGCCATCGGCGCGAAGCGGGTGGGGTCGGTGCTCATGCTGGTACTCCGCGCGCAAAACGCCCCTGTTCGGACGATTCGATTTCGCGACCCCCTTCGCGGCTCGGGGCGAATCCGTCAAGTTCAGGTCCCTCGAATATGCTGCACTGCGACATCGGCAACGGACACATTCATTCACAGCTTTTTCGGCCAAGCGCTTGTGCCGGCGTGATTGCACGCTAGCCACCAGGACATGGATGGGGGAACACTCATCGGCCGGCTGGACCGGATCGAAGCCGCGCTGGACAGGATCGAGGCAGAAACTGCCCGGGTCGCGTCCGAGCGCCTGGATTACCAACCTGCGCCCGAGTTCGCGGACATCGCACCGCAGCAGGATGGCGGCCTCCGGGATCGACACGCTGCCTTGCAAGCCAGCGTGCGCACGGCGTTGGCCCGGCTCGATGCCCTGATCGAGGATGCACAAGGATGAGCAACGTCCAGCTGACGATCGGCGGGCGTGGCTTCACCGTGTCCTGTCCCGAAGGCGAGCAAGGCCATGTCGCCATGCTGGGCCGGATGATCGACACGATGGTGGCAGAGGGCAACCTGCGCACGCAGACCGAGCCCCGCATGCTGCTGTACGCCGCGATGATGCTCGCCGACGCTCTCCACGAGGCGCAACAAGCCCTGGCGACGATCCCCGCCGCACCTGAGCCGATCCCGGCCGAACCCGATCCAGAAACCGAGCAGCGGGTGGAGCGCATCGCGGTTCGTCTCGAAGCACTCGCGCGGCATCTTGAGGATCGGGCGCCGAACGCCTAGATAGGTGCGTGACGGGATCTGCCCGGCACGTGCCGTTCGAACATCCCTGAGGCTATAAGCAATCCAATGGGGGCTGTCCCTGGTCGGATCCTGGTCCGGCACACACGGTTCCCACCTGACGTCGAGGCGTCAGAGGATTTCTAGGAAACGACCCACGGTGGACCCGTCACCCCCGACCCAGAGCTCGCCAGACAAGGCCCAGTTGCGCAAGCAGTTTCGCGCGCTCCGCCGAGAGCACGTAGCCTCGCTGCCGCAGAGCATGCGTGCGCTGCTGTTCCTGCGCCCGCCGGTGCCGGTCGTACGGGCCATACCCGAGCAAGCAGTGGTCGGCCTCTACTATCCGCACGCAAACGAAGCGCCAACGCTCTCCTACGCGCGGTGGCTGCACGAGAACGGGCGTCAGGTCGCCCTCCCCCGCTTCGCCGATCGCAACACGCCCATGGTGTTTCACCGCTGGGACGATCCGCTCGATGAGAGCACGCTGGAAAGCGGACCGTTCGGGGTGCCGCAGCCGGATGCGGACAGCGTGAAGGTCTCGCCCGAAGTACTGTTCATGCCGCTGATCGCTTTCACGGCGGATGGGGCGCGGTTGGGCCAAGGCGGTGGACACTACGACCGCTGGCTGGCCGCCAACCCTGCGACGCTGCCGATCGGCCTCGCCTGGGACGTGCAACTGGCCGAGGCGCTGCCGCACGAGCCGCATGACAGGACCCTGGCCATGGTGGTCACTCCTACTCGCCTCTACGAAGGAACCCGCTGACATGCGCGAAGAGCCGACATGGCGGATCCCGATTGGCGTGCTGGGGCTGGTCCTGGCGCTGGGTCTGTATGCCCTTGCGATCGCGCGGTTCCTGGCGCCGTGGATGGCGAACTGGCCGGCGCTCGCGCAGGCTCCGATCTACCTGGTGCTCGGGATCGTGTGGATTCTGCCCTTGCGCCGGTTCCTGATCTGGATGGAGACGGGGCGCTGGGGCTGAACCCCACAACGAGGCAAGGGTGCTAACTGGCGCTCACCTTGCAGGCACCCATATCGGTTGACGCCTACTTAGATAGTATGCACTGTCATGTCTCAATTGCAGGGTGGCCGGGTTAACAACCTGCTGCCTGGCTCCAAGCCATTCCTGCGATAGCGAGAGAGAGGATGCATATCCGTGACCACGTCTCCCAGCAGGCTCCTCGATCTCTTATCCGATCTGGATGGCGCCGCCGCCAATCTCCAGAAGACCTGGCACCCGGAAGATCCTGCTTACATTGCCGACGTCCATCGGCAGACGATGACGAGCCTTTCGTACTCGTACTTCCACTACTTCCACGCCGATGCCGAGCATCCTGACTGGGCTCCTCTGTGGAACCCGGTCTTCACGCTGCAGCCCAACCCGGACGACATCTACGTTCAGTCGCCGATCAGTGGACAGTACAGCTACAAGGTGTCCGGCAATCGCGGCACTTGCCGCATCCTGTCGTTCACCAGCCAGATCGCGGCCTCGGGCACGCGCGACGAGATGCCGCGTCCCAATGGGCACAATGAGCTCGACACCAACGACCTGGGCATCGGCCTCGGCGAGGATTTCGAGATCCTGTTCAGCGCCGAACGGCCGGAGGGATACGCCGGGCACTGGGGCCGCATCGATCCCGCGGCGACGTATATGTACCTGCGCTATCGCAGCTATGACTGGCTGAACGAGGTCGATCCGGTGCTCTCGATCGAGTGCCTTGATCCGGTGCCACCCAAGCCGCGCCTGACGCCAGAGGAGATCGAGGCACGCATTCGCGAGATGGCGAAGTTCCCTCGCCGCAAGACCGACCTCTACTACCCGATGCAGAACGGCGTGAAAGAGCGCGTCGGCTTCAACGTGTTCGAGCCGGTCCGCTATCCGGGAGCGCTGGTGAAGCAGACCTATTGGCCCGCCTGCTTCCAGTTCGATGCCGACGAAGCGCTGATCATCGAGACCGACTTGCCCGCGCATCGGCCGTACTGGAACATCCAGCTCAACGACCCGTATTTCAACGCGCTGGAATACGTCTACCGCCTGAGCAGCATCAACGGCCACGCCGCGCAGGTCAGCTCGGACGGGAAGTTCCGCGCCGTGATCGCGCTCGACGATCCGGGCGTACCCAACTGGCTGGACCCTGCGGGCTACACCGAAGGCGGCATCTATGGCCGCTGGTACGAGTGCGATACGGAGCCCACGCCTACGATCACGCGCGTGAAGCTGAGCGAATTGCGTGACCATCTCCCGGCTGACACGCCTGTCGTCACTCCGGCAGAACGTGCCGCGGAACTGGCTCTGCGCGTGCGCGCCTGCCAGCGCCGGCGCCGGTGGTGATAGCCGCAAGAACCGCTTCCCCCGTCTTCTGACAGGACAACCTGATGACGACACCTCACCTCCCACCCGAACGCTTCGAGCATGCGCTCGACCAGGTTCACGACATCGTCTCCCGGGAAGTCGGCAGCACGGACTTCGGACCTGCGGACTACCTGCCTGGACTGAAGGCGCTGCTGCAGTCGATGGACTGCGACCCGCGCTTTCATGCACGCGGCCGGCAGCAGGCGTGGGACAGGGTCATCGGTGTGCTGCGCGGACGCGCCCAGGCCTACGCGGCGATGCGCACGCACCCCGGCTTCGACGCACGCCCGGTGGTAAGCCCGGTCGTCATCGTCGGGGTACCGCGCACGGGCACCACCGCACTGCACCGGCTTATGGCGGTCGATCCGCGGTTCCAGGGCCTGCAGACCTGGCTGCTCGATTCGCCACGGCCCCGCCCTCCCGTCGGCGAGTGGGACAGCGATCCCGACTACCGCCGCACCGTGGCCGAACTGGAAGCCATGTACGCCGCCGCACCCACACGCCGCGCCGCGCACTTTCGCGCTGCGGAGGAAGTGCACGAGTGCTGCATGCTGCTGCGCCAGTCGTTCGTCTCGAACCTGTGGAACTGCGGCTGGGCCGCGCCGACCTACGATGCCTGGCGCCAATCGACCAGTGAAGCGGCGGCTTATGCGCACTATAAGAGGTGCGTGCAGCTGATCGGTGCCAATGAGCCGAACAAGCGATGGCTGCTGAAGAACCCCGGCCATATCGAACATCTCGACCTGCTCTTCGCCGTCTATCCGGATGCCAAGGTCATCCAGACCCATCGCGATCCGGCAAAGGCGGTGCCGAGCCTCGTCTCGCTGCTGATGCAGATGTACCCGCTGCTGGAGGACGGCGATGTGGCGCAGCGCGGCCGCGTGATGCTGCGCCGGGAAGTCGCCAAGTGGTCGAATGCGGTGCATCGCTCAGACGCCGTTCGCCAAGCACATCCCGACAAGGTGCTGGATGTCATCCACGCCGAGTTCCACCACGATCCGATGGCGGTGCTCGAGCGCATCTACGATTTTATCGGCTACGACATTCCGGCTGAGACCCGCGCCGGCTTCGTGCAGCGGATCGAGGAGAAGCCGGAGCTGCAACACGGGGTGCACCGCTATCGCATCGAGGACTTCGGCATGACTGCCGATGAGGCACGCGAGCCTTTCGGCGACTACGTGGCGCGCTACGATCTGATCGAAAAGGCGCGGGAGCACGCGGCGTGAAGGCAGCGATCTACGCCGGCCGCGGCGGCGCGATCACCATCGAGGACATTGCCGAGCCCAGCCCCGGGCCAGGTGAGGTCCTGATCAAGGTCCATCGCTGCGGGATCTGCGGCACCGACCTGTCGATGACCAAGGGCGAGATGTGGGACTATGGCCCGGGGCAATTCGGGCACGAGTACGCAGGCGAGATCGTCGCGCTCGGCAGCGGTGTCGAGCGGCTGAAATTGGGCGGCAAGATCGCGGTGCTCCCCTCCGGCTCCTGCGGCCATTGTGCAGACTGCGCCGGCGGTAATCCGGTGCTGTGCAACGAAGCCCCGGGCGTGACGCAAGGCTTCTCCGAGTTCGCGCGGGTACCCGAGGCGGTGGCGGTCTCGCTGCCCGATACGCTGTCGATGACTGACGGTGCCCTGATCGAACCGCTCGCCGTCAGCCTCTATGGCGTGCGCCAGTCGCAGATGACGCCTGGCGATCGCGTGCTGGTGCTGGGCGGCGGCACGGTGGCGCTTTACGCGATCTACTGGGCGCGGCGGCTCGCCGCTGGTCGGATCGTCGCCGCCTCCCGCTCCGATCGCCGGCGCGACTTGTGCCTGGCGATGGGCGCGGATGCCTTCGTGCCGTTCGGCGACAACGAGATCGGCGAAGTTGCCGAAGCGCTCGGCGGACCGCCAGACGTCGTCTACGAGTGTGTCGGCGTACCCGGAATGGTCGGCAAGGCGCTGATGCATGCCCGCAAGTACGGCAAGGTGGTCTCGCTCGGCTTCTGCACGCAGCCGGACCCGATCATGCCCTCGCTGGCCTCATACAAATGCGCCACGGTGCAGTTCCTGGTGGGCTACACGATGAAGGACTTCCTGTTCATCGCCGACCGGTTCGATGCCGGGCACATCGACCCCCGGACGATCGTCACGAACGAGATCCCGTTGGCGTCACTGCCCGACATGTTCGCGACGCTGCGAGGATCCAACAACGAGACCAAGGTGCACGTGCTCACCTAGGAACCGGTGGTCTGCGGCCACCGCAGGCGCCGTCGTTGCTGAAGGAAAAATTCCCCAAGTGGCGCGAGTGACGGGACTTGAACCCGCGACCTCCGGCGTGACAGGCCGGCGCTCTAACCAACTGAGCTACACCCGCGTACTAGACGCTTTAAGGCGTGCACCCCTTGGGGAGCCGCGCCTCTATGGCAGGGCGCCGAGGGTGTCAACACTGCTTTCTGCACTCGCGTGACATTTACCGCATGGGTTCTGAACGGAGCCGAATTCGAGCATTCCGTTAACCATATCTTCGGGGTGATCGGGCATCACTGTTGGGGGCCGAGGGGTCGGCCGGCACAGGGGTACAAGGGTGGCGTACAGAACGAAGTGCGCGCGTGCGCGATGGGTCCTCGCTCCGGTGGCTGTGCTGGCCACCGCCGGCACGGCCCTGGCCCATTCAGACGTGGCGATGCAGAGCGTGGTCTTCGTGGAGCGCATCAATCCCGATCAATCACGCAGACTGGAACCCGCCGATCGACTGAACCGCGGTGACCGCGTCATCACCGTGGTGAACTGGCAGCGGCAGACCGGGAACGGCAGCTTCGTGATCACCAACCCCCTTCCCGCCGCCCTGGCGTATCAAGGGAGCGCCTGGGACGATCAGGACGTCTCGGTGGACGGCGGACGCAGCTGGGGGCGTTTGAGCAAGCTGCACGTCGGCGGCCGCTCGGCGGTGCCGGAGGACGTGACGCATGTGCGCTGGCGCATACCGGCGCGAAACCGCGCACGTGGGCAGATCGCCTATAGCGGGATCGTGCGGTGAGGTGTTGCGGGGTGTAACAGGCACCGTTGTGGTCTTGCTTCGACAGGTTCAGCCCAACCGAAAAAGGGGCCAGCAGCTCAAGCCACCAGCCCCTTCCAACCAATCGCAACTAGAATTTACTTCGACAGTTCGACCTGCTCGAAGTCCAGCTCCACCGGCGTCGCGCGGCCGAAGATGGAAACCGAGACCTTCACGCGGTTCTTGTCGAAGTCCAGCTCCTCGACCACGCCGTTGAAGGTGGCGAACGGGCCGTCAAGCACCTTCACCGAGTCGCCGATCTCGTAATCGATGTTGATGGTCTTGCGCGGAGCGGCAGCAGCGGCTTCGGCAGCACCGAAGTAGCGCGATGCCTCCGTCTCGCTGATCGGCTGCGGCTTGCCGCCGGCGCCCAGGAAGCCGGTGACCTTGGGCGTGTTCTTTACCAGGTGGTAGACATCGTCGCTCAGCTGCAGCTTGGCGAGGACGTAGCCCGGCATGGTCTTGCGCTCGGTCTGGACCTTCTTGCCGCGCTTGACCTCGGTGACGACCTCGGAGGGCACCTGCACGTCCTCGACGTAGTGGGTCAGGCCCATCCGCTCGGCCTCGGTGAGGATCGCCTCCTTCACCTTGCTCTCGAAGCCGGAATAAGCGTGAATGATGTACCAGCGGGCCATGTAATCTCTCTTGCGCGAAACGTGACGGATCAGATCAGCGACAGCAGCCAGCGCACGAAGGTGCCGAACAGCGTGTCGATGCCCAGGAAGAACACGGCGAGGAACACCGTCATCAGCCCGACGAAGATCCCCGTCGTCACCGTCTCCTGGCGCGAAGGCCAGTAGATCTTGGAAGCTTCGGAGCGCACCTGGCGAATGAACTCGTTGGGGCTGGTCTTGGCCATTCTCGTCGTCTCTTCCTGCCGCCGAATGAGCGGAAAAATGCTTTTCTTCCGCCTAGGGTTCATCGCCGCCCCGGCCGAGGCCGGGAGAGCTGAGGAACTTTCTTCTGTCGGAAGAGGAACGCGATCTAGCTAGACTCGGCCGGCTTTGCAAGCCGCGCCAGGAACGAGTTGGGCGTGCGGAACAGGATGCGCGCGCCATCAGGCAGCGCGACCGGGTGCACATTGCCAATGTACCACAGGTAATCCGCCTGCTTCGCTGGCTTGAACTTGCGCAAATCGATCTTCTGCCATGGCGCATAGAGGATGCGCTGGCTGGGATCGGCGAAGCGCTTGTAGCCCGGCTCCGCCATGCTCATCAGGTGCACGCCGGGCAGAGCGAAGTTGGAGTTCTCCATCGCGCTTCTGCGGACGACGGCATAGCTGCCGAGGTGTTCGAAGCTGCCGAAGTCCCACTGGCGGCGCGGTATGGCCACGGCGGTCGCGACCTTGGCGCCCTCCGGCACATAGTCCATCGCCTGCAGCATGCGTTGCGAGGCACGGCCATCGTCGTACCAGTGCATCGTGGTGATGCCGAGCCGCACCGTGAACAAGGCAGCGACCAGGACCAGCGCCCAACGTGGCGCCGGCCAGTTGATGGCCAAGCACGCGACCAGCAACGCCGCGGTGCTGAGGCGATAGTCCGCATAGTCACCGCCGTAGATGTGGCGCGG
This sequence comes from Novosphingobium sp. 9U, assembly GCF_902506425.1. Classification (NCBI taxonomy): domain Bacteria; kingdom Pseudomonadati; phylum Pseudomonadota; class Alphaproteobacteria; order Sphingomonadales; family Sphingomonadaceae; genus Novosphingobium; species Novosphingobium sp. 9U. The sequence goes on from NZ_LR732469.1 coordinate 2,630,605, forward strand.
CACGGCGAGCGTCAGGACGAAGAGGATCACCGCCGCCCAGCCGAACCGGCCATCGATGCGGCGGGTCGCTGCCGCTATCGCCAGCAGCGCGACGACGACCGTGATGGTGGCCAGATCGAACCATTCCACATGGCTGCGCAGCGCTCGGTAGAGGATGCCCCACTTGTATTCGAGCACCTGGCGGCCGTAGCTCATCTTAGAGTTGCCGCCGCTTCCCAGTAGCATCGGGAACAGCGGAAAGATCAGCGGCCAGGGCGCGACGATCGCTTTCCAGCCTTCGCGCCAGTTCCTGCGGCTCCATTCGTAGCCAAACACCAACACGCCCAACACGCCCCACCCCGACATGTGGCAAAGCCAGACGACGAAGGCGATCGGCACCATGGCGGCAGGACGCCAGCGCCAGTTCTCCCAACGGACCCAGGCCGCAAAGGCGAACAGCGCAAGAGCAAGGCTGAGCGTGTAGTTGAGAAAGCCCATCAGCAGCGCGGGCGACCAGATGGTGATGAACGCCAGGATCGCGCCCAGCCCGATGCGCCCCCGCAACGCCCAGGCGGCCGCCAGCACCGACAGCCCGGTCAGCAGCGGGATGATGAAGGCGATGAACTTGCCGGCCGCTTCCAGCCCCATCAGCGAGGCGAGCGGAACCATCAGCAGTTCGGAACCGAGATTGCCGGTCCACTCCCAATGGAACGTATAGTATCGTGTCAGGAACGGATCTTCACCGTGATCCAGCATGACCTTGTAGCCGGCCAGATGCGAGGGGTAGTCCGTCATCTGCGGCGCCCAGGCCGCCAGCACCGGCAAGGTCGCGGCAAACGCAAGCACGACACCCAGCCACAGGCCCAGGTCGCGCCGCCAACCCGGCGGCTGCATGTCGCCGGCCCCCGTCATGTCGCCGAAGTCGGGTCGGGTCGAACCGTGCATGTGCGCCTGGCTGTTTCGCTAAGATGCCTGGCAGGAGTGGAGGGACTCGAACCCACGGCCCTCGGTTTTGGAGACCGATGCTCTACCAACTGAGCTACACTCCTGCGGGCGGGGGTGCCTGTAGGGCGTGCGATCGCGAATGGCAAGCACAAGCCCGCATGGCTTGGGGAATGTTGTCGGGGGTGGATCAACCGCCGCGTCAGTGGACGGCCTCAATCCTCGACAATCAAGCTCGCACGCCGGGTATCGCGCATACGCACATAGACCACCAGCGACACCGCGATCATCGCCGTGACGTACCAGTAGAACGCCTGCTCCGCCTCGTGCTGCTTCAGCCACAATGCGACGTATTCGGCCGTACCGCCGAATAGCGTGTTGGCGATCGCATAGGGGAGCGCGACGCCTAGTGCGCGGATATGGGCGGGGAACAGCTCGGCTTTCACGACGGCGTTGATCGAGGTGTAGCCGCTGACGATCACCAGCGCCGCCAGGATCAGCCCGAAGGCGGCGAGCGGACTGTGCACGCCCTCCAGCAGGCGGAAGATCGGATAAGTCAGCAAGACGCCCGCGATGCCGAAGCCGATCATCAGCGGCTTGCGTCCGACCCGATCCGACAGCGCGCCGAATACCGGCTGGAGCAGCATGAACACGAACAGCGCCGCCGCCGTGATCTGCGTCGCCGCCGGAGCCGAAAAGCCGCTCGTGTTGACAAGGAACTTCTGCATGTACGTGGTGTAGGCATAGAACGCCAAGGTGCCGCCGGCGGTCAGCGCCATCACCAGAAGCGCCTCACGCGGATGATCGCGGAACAGGGCAAGGCCGCTGGAGCGCGGGGCTTCGCCTTCCTTGCGAGCGTTGGTGAAGCTCTCGGTCTCGGCCAGTCGCCGGCGCAAGTAGAAGACCAGCACCGCCAGCGCGGCTCCAACCAGGAAAGGTATGCGCCAGCCCCAGGCGTGCAGCGCCGCCTCCGACAGCGTCACCTGCAGCACCAGCAGCACCGCGAGCGCCACCAGCTGCCCCGCGATCAGCGTGACATATTGAAAGCTCGAGAAGAAACCGCGCCGATCGCGCCCTGCCATTTCAATGAGGTACGTGGCGCTCGCGCCGTACTCGCCGCCGACGCTGAGGCCCTGCAGCATGCGCGCGATCACCAGCACCGCCGGTGCGGCGACGCCGATGGTGGCATGTCCCGGCGTCAGCGCGATCATCAGCGAGCCGGTGCACATCAGCGTGACCGACAACGTCAGGCCCGCCTTGCGACCATGCCGGTCCGCGTAGACGCCCATCACCCAGGCGCCGATCGGCCGCATCACGAAGCCGACGGCAAAGACCGCCGCAGTGTTCAGCAACTGCAGCGTGCGATCGCCGGCGGGAAAGAAGATCGGCGCGAAGTACAGCGTGAAGGCGGAATAGGTGTACCAGTCGTACCACTCGACAAGGTTGCCGGCCGATCCGCCCAGGATGTTGCGCAGTCGGTGCCGCTGGTCCGCATGGTTCATGGCATCACTTATGCGGAGCGTCATGGGGCCGCGCAAGGCAAGCCTCGGATCAGGGTAAGCCGGGCCGATTAGGTAATCCCGGCGCCGCGTGCTACACTGCGTGGGCTGAACGTCGAACCTTGTGACGGACTGAGCCGAATAGAGCGCGCCCCACAGGCGCGCACTGCACGACGACTTCCTTTCGATTGACGACTTTGACGCACGGCCTGGCCGCATGTCGCGGCCGCGCAACCTCGTTTCTTGAAAGGAAACACGCATGCCCATCGGAACCGTAAAGTTCTTCAATGCCGACAAGGGCTATGGCTTCATCCAGCCCGACAACGGCGGCGCCGACAGCTTCGTGCACATCTCGGCCGTCCAGGCTGCCGGCATGATGACGCTCGAGCGTGATCAGCGCGTCTCGTACGAAGTCGAGCGTGGCCGTAATGGCAAGGAATCGGCGACCAACCTCGCGTCTGCCTGATTGTGCTGCAGGGGTTCGCAGCCATTGCGGGCCCCTGTCGTTCTTTCACCCAGCAGGCCATGACATTTCAGGAGCGCACATGAGTTTCAGCTACGAATTCGCGACCGAACGGGCCGAAGAAGCGGCGCGCAGCGCCGAAACGGCCGAGCTCGACAACGTGCGTGACCGCGCCTTGCGCTCCGAAGCCGCCTGGCGCGACATGGCCGACCGCGCCCGCAAGACGGAAGAATCGCGTGCGCGCCGTGAAGCGGCAGCCACTGCTGCCCGCGAAGCTGCGCCTGCCCTAGAAGAGTAAGCGCCAGTTCAGCCCCTCCTCTGCAAAGGAGGGGTGGGAATAGGGGCGATCGATCGTCCCGGACGCAGCGACACGCCGCTGCGACTTGCCCACGCTCCGAGGGGAGCCAGGTGAGCACCCTCTCGATTAATTGGTGCCCGCCACCTCATCGATGAAGCGTGCCAGCGCCACATCGCGCTTGCTCAACCCGCCCGCGTCGTGCGTGGTCAGCGTGATCTCGACCCGATTGTAGACGTTAAACCATTCGGGATGGTGATCCGCCTTTTCCGCCTGGATCGCCACGCGCGTCATGAATGCGAACGCCTCTCCGAAATCGCCGAAGCGCATCGTACGTTCGATCGCGAGACCATCGCTGCGCAAGCTCCAGGCCGGCAGGCCCCCAAGCGCCTCGTCGCGCTCGGCATCGGTCAGTGCGGCAATGGCCATCCACGCGTCTCCTTGGCAGCCTGGCGCACATCCCCTATCGCCGCGCCCCATGCAAGGGGCTCACATCGCTGCGCACGAACTCGCCTGCCGCCGCGGCGACCGGGTGCTGTTCCGTGGCCTCTCCTTTGCCCTTGGAGCCGGTGAAGCGCTGCAGGTCATGGGCGCGAACGGCACCGGCAAGTCGAGCCTGCTGCGCCTGGTCGCCGGGCTCGCCCGTCCCTTCGCCGGTTCCGTCACGCGCATGGGGGAGGTCGGCTTGGTGGACGAGCGGCCCGCACTCGATCCCGAACTGCCGCTCGGGCGTGCCCTCGCGTTCTGGCAGGGCATTGACGGCCATGCGCCCGCCGACCCAGCAGCCTTGGGCCTTGCCGACTTGCTCGACGTGCCGGTGCGTTATCTCTCGACCGGCCAGCGCAAGCGCGCCGCCATGGCTCGCCTGCTGGGCCAGCATGCCGCGATCTGGCTTCTCGACGAGCCGCTGAACGGCCTTGACGTCCACGCCGCCCTGTTGGTGGAGCAGCTGGCCGCGGACCATTGCGCCAATGGAGGCGTGCTCCTCATCGCCTCGCACCAGCCCTTCACGCTGACCGGCATGCGCACACTCGACCTGGCTGGCCACGCCCCAAGCGCTGGACACGCGACATGATCCGCCTGTTCGCCGCCCTGCTCCGCCGTGACCTCGCGCGCCTGCTTGGTGCGGGACAGGGTGGCGGGGCCATGCTGCCGATCCTGTTCTTCCTGGCCGTGGCGATGATCTACCCCTTCGCAGTCGGACCCGACGCGCCCCAGCTGGCGCGCACCGGCGGCGGCGTCATCTGGGTCGCGGCCTTGCTCGCCGCCATTCTCCCGCTCGACCGCTTGATCGAGCCCGATCTCGAGCGCGGCATGTTCGATCAATGGGCCTTGCGCGGGATCAGCGAGGAATGGGTGATCGCCGTTCGCGTGCTCTCGCATTGGCTCAGCTTCGGCCCGCCGCTGCTGCTCGCCGCTCTCCCCGCCGGTGCGCTGCTCGGCCTGTCGGGAGCACAGTTGCGCACCGTGGAGCTGGGCCTGCTTGCCGGCACCCCCGGCCTTGCCGCGCTGGGCGTCGCCGTCGCGGCAATCACCGCGGGGTTGCGAGGCGGTGCGGCACTGGCCGGTCTGCTGGTGATCCCGCTGGGCGTGCCGCTGCTGATCTTCGGCGCCGGCAGCCTCTCCTCCGGCGGCGACAGCGGCATCGCGCTGACCGGCGCTGTCAGCCTGGTCCTCCTCGCCGTCGCGCCCTTCGCGGGCGGTGCGGCCGTGCGTGCAGCGCGCGACTGAGTCTCCAGATCGCACACTGATCGTCACGGCGGTTGGCGCTCATCGCAGCGCCGGTCATAACCTTGCCGAAGCCAGACAACTGGACGGGAGAGACACATGGCTCGCGACCGCGATCTCATGGAACAGGCGCGCAGCACCACCGGGCTGGACGATTTCGGCAAGGGCGACTTTCGCATCGGCCTGGAAGTCCTCATCGCCTCGCTGGAGAACGAGGCACGGCTGAATGCCACCGGGGAGCAGGCGATCTATGGCCGCATCCTCCTGCACCTGCAGCAGCGTCTGCAGATCGAAGACTGGTACCGCCGCCATCCGGAGATCGACGAGGAGGTGATCGCAGCGCCCCTGTTCGGCGTCAGCCTGCCGCGAACCGGGTCGTCGGCGTTGTCGTTCCTGCTCTCCAGCGATCCGGCCATCCGCTACTTGCGCGTGTGGGAGAGCGCCCAACCCTGCCCTCCGCCGGGCACCGTCGAAGGTTCCGATCCACGCCGCGGCGGCGATGCAGGAGCGCTCGATGCACAGCTAAAGGGTGGCAAGCGCACGCCTACGGGGATCGACGGCGCGATGGAGTGCCAGGACATGATGGCGCTCAACATGGCGAGCCAGATCTTCCTCGCCTTCGCCAAAGTGCCAAGGTACGCCGAGTGGCTGCTGAATGCCGACATGAGGGCGACTTATGCTTATCACAAGCGAGCGCTGAAGCTGCTGCAATGGCGCGAGCCCCGGCGTCCGTGGCGGCTGAAGGCGCCTTCCCACCTGCTGTACCTCGACGCGCTGGACCGGGCCTACCCCGATGCGCGCTTCGTGATGACCCATCGCGATCCCAGCGACGTCCTGCTTTCGGTCTGCACCGTCTACGCCGACATCATGGGCAAGTTCACCGACAGCCTCGATCACGCCTGGATCGGCGAACTGAATCTGCGCAGCTGGGCCGAAGGCATGCGCCGCGCGATCACCTTTCGCGAGCAGGGTGGCAACGACGCGCGCTTCTACGACATCCACTTCAAGGCCATGCAGCGCGACCCGATCGGCGAGGTACGCGGCCTCTACGCTTGGCTTGGCAAGGACGTCTCGCCCGCATTCGCGCAGGCCATGGCCCAGTGGTGGACGCAGAACGACGAGCGCCAACCTAGCGTGAAAGCCGCCCCGACGCTGTTCGGACTCGACATTAGCGAGGTTCGCGCCGCCTTTGCCGACTACCTGGGGCACATGGAGCAATGGGCTCCGTTGCGCGACGCTGCATGAGCCGCACTTGCTCGCTGCCACCCAGCAGCTAAGGCAGTCGCAAACGTATACATCGAAGGAGAAGATGATGGGCCAGCCCGTTACCGGTAAGTACGAATTCGACACCGCCGCGCGCGAGGCTCAGGTCATCACGGGGGGCCCGCGCTACACGCCTCTGCGTCTCGACGAGGTGTCGCCCGCCGGCCAGGAGCAGGTCGACCATCTTCGCTCCGCATTCAATATCCCCGAGGAACGCCCCTTCCCCGACGTTAGCCTGATCCAGTTGCGCCATCCGGGCATGTTCAAGGGCCACATGGCGCTAGGTATCGAAATCGCCAAAGGCGCCATTCCCGCGCGTGAACGCGAACTGGCTGTCCTGCGCATCGCCTGGCTCGCCCGTGCTCCGTTCGAATGGTGCGAGCACATCGACATCGGCCAGCACTTCGGCGTCACGCTGGAGGAGATCGAACGCGTGATCGCCGGCTCGGATGCGCCCGGCTGGACCGAGCACGAGGCGGCGCTGCTGCGCTCGGTCGAGGAGCAACTGGCCGACTACGCGATTTCGGACGCGACTTGGGAGAAGCTGGCCCAGACTTATACCGAAGAGCAGATGATGGAGCTGCCGCTGCTGGTCGGTTGCTACCTGTTGGCAGCTTTGCAGCTCAACTCGTTGAAGATCCAGCCGAAGGGCGGCTTCGACTATCGCGGTCCAACAACCTGACACCACGGGGAGCAAGGTTGCTGCCTTGCTCCCAATGACCTGTTCGGGAGGGCAGGCGCGGAACTTTCCGGCCCCTGCGCCATTCCCCTGCTGCACATCGTGCAACCTGAGCGGGCATTATCTTGATTAACTTGAAGACCATGGGACCGAGGATCGAAGACGCAGCCGCGGCGGAGCTGCGCCAGGCTTTCGAAGCGTTCGTGAAGGACAAGGCGTTCCCTTGTGTCGGCGCGAAGTCGGCGCTGGCGCACGGCACGCTGAAGACCGTGGTTTGCTGGTCGGTCCAGAGCGGCTGGGATGACGTTCGTATCCATCGCGAACTGCTGGAGTGGGCGTTCGAGTACCGCAAGGACCCGGGCCTGTTCCGCAGCATCGCCTTCATCTTCGCCGATCCTGCGCCGATCACCGAGGCCCAGTTCGAGAGCGCGATGTGGCAGCGCATCCAGTCGCTCAGCGACAAGGATGCCTGGCTGGACCAGCCCTATGACCCGCGGGTCAGCAGCGATCCGGAGAGCCCGCACTTCTCGCTCAGCTTCGGCGGCGAAGGCTTCTTCGTGGTGGGCATGCATCCCAAGGCCAGCCGTCCTGCGCGCCGCTTCGCGCGGCCGGTGATGGTGTTCAACCTGCATGACCAGTTCGAGCAGTTGCGCGACCAGGGCAAGTACGAGACGATCCGCGACACCATCCTCCAGCGCGACGAGAAGCTGGCCGGGTCGATCAACCCGATGCTGGCACGCCACGGCGATGCGAGCGAGGCCGCGCAATACAGCGGCCGTCTGGTCCCGAGCAGCTGGCGCTGCCCGTTCTCCGATTCGCGCGGCTTCTCGCCCGAAACCGAAGCCGCCGAATGAGCGACGCACGCATCCCGCCGCGCTCCGCGGTCGGGTTCGAGCTCAAGGCCGGCCAGCTCCTGACGGTGATCGATCCGGAAGGCGTCCAGGTGGCCGACCTCCTGGCCTACAGCCTCGACGATCCGCGCGAGGTGATCAGCAACGGGCGGACGTTCGACTACGAGGAGACGATCCGGCTCACGACGGGCAATCGACTGTGGTCAAACCGCTCCAACGTGCTGCTGACGATCGAGGCAGACACGGTGGGCTGCCACGACTTCCTGCTGACACCCTGCAGCGAGGCGACCTTCCGGCACTTCTACCCCGAGCAGCCGGTGCACCGCGGATGCTTCGGCAATCTCGCTGAAGCGCTGGCGCCCTGGGGCATCGAGCCTGACTCGATCCCCGTCGCATTCAACTGCTTCATGAACGTGCCGGTCGATCAGGCGGGCAAGGTCAGCGTGTTGCCGCCGGTGAGCAACGCCGGCGATTCGCTATCACTGCGAGCCGAGCGGGACCTGATCGTCGGGATCACCGCCTGCTCGGCCTACGCAAGCAACGGCGGCAGTTTCAAGCCGATCGATTACCGCATCGAAGGCTAAGCCCCGGCGGCGGCCGGCAGGCGCGCCGACCTGGCGAGACCCTCCCCCGACCTTCGCACCACCATTCCAAAAAAAAGGCCGGAGCAGCGCAACCACGCTGCTCCGGCCGCAAGGCTAGGGAGATGCGGGTTCGTCGCCCCATGACTGACGCCGATCCGCAGGGGCTTGACCGCAGGGACAAGCCGCGTATCAATCGCTAATGATAATCGTTCTCAAATGGAAGCCCCTTTCGAGAACCTGCGATATGCTGCCACGGAGAAGCCGGACATGTACCAGTTCATCGATCGAGACCTCGAACGACTCGATGCGGGATGCCGCTTCATGGTCTGGTCGATGCGCGCCTGGGTGACTTCCATGGCTCAGCGCACCTGCCCAGCCCACGCGCTCGCGCCGGCATTCGCCAAGTGGCGGATGATCGGCGGGCTGCAGGCGTTCCATAAATCGATGCTGCTGTTCAACCGCGATGCGCTGGAGACGTTCGGCTTTGCGCCGCTCGCCTGCAACCGCGTATCCGAACACGAAGCGCTGATCCTCGGCCTGCTGGTCGCCATGCGCGACCAGGGCCCGAAGGCTGCGCGTGAGACGCTGGAGCTGATGGTGCAGGAGGATGCCGTGGGCGACCTGCTCGGCACGCTCTCGACGATCAGCGCCGCTCTGATCGTAGCCGGCTTGTTCCCGGGCGATGCGCTGACGCCTCGTGAGGCACGCCATTGAGCCCGCGAGCCGGCGCAACCGTGCCGTCCACGCGCTGACCTCAAGGTTCTCTCAATGCTTTGCCTGCATGGTGAGCGCAACAGAGGCAGAAGGCATCGAGCATGTGGTTGAGATCGGCGATCGTGGCGGCTGGCCTGGCCTTGGCCCAGCCCGCCTCCGCCCAGCAAGTGCAGCCGTCAGCGGCGATCCTGGGGCAGGCTCTCGACCGGTGCATGGTGACCTTCGCCGTGCGGCTGACGAAGACCCCGGCTTCTGACGATGCGATCTATGACGAGGCCACCCGCTCCTGCGCCCCCCTCGATGCCAGGTTTCGTGCCGCTGCCGGAGCGGAGCTTGAACCCAAGGAGGGGGCGCAGCTGCTCAAGGAGATGGACGCGGCGCGAAGACCGAACTTCATCAACCTGCTGGCACGTATCCGCAGCGATCGCGCCAAGCGCGCGGCTGCCGGCGGCCAGTAGGCGCGGCGCGCGCCTACCCCACCAGCAACACCGAGCCCTCGACGCCTAGCACCGTCAGCCGCGTGCCGGGTGCCGCGTCCTCTCCACGCGCGAGCCATTCGCTGTCGCCCAGGCGCACGCGGCCTGAGCCGCCGAGGATGGCTTGGGTCACCACCACCGGCTCGCCGATCGCGCGCGCGCCGCGGTTGTTCATCTTCGGGTCGGCCGAGACCACCGGGTGGCGCGCCAGGTACTTGCGCCCGGTGAACACTGCCAGGATCGACAGCACGGCGAAGAGCACGACTTGCAAGGGCAGGCCGATCGGCGCTCCCCCGAAAACCGCTCCCCACGTGACGAGCCCGGTGATCAGCGCGGCGCCTGCCATCCAGATCAGGAACACGCCCGGAATCGCCATCTCCGCGACCGCCAGCACCAGCCCGATCGCCAGCCAGGCGTAGTGCGGCTCCAGCCCGTTCAGCGTGTCGATCACGGCTGACTTCCAGGCGCGACCGGCGGCACGGTGGGCCGGCGTGGCGGCGGCGGTGCGGCGGGAGCGGGCGGAGGCGTGCTGCTGCCCAGCGCTTCCTTGGCGAGCTCACCGATGCCGCCGAGCGTACCGATCAGCTGCGTCGCCTCGACCGGGAACAGGATGGTCTTGGCGTTGGGTGACGTCGCGAACTTGCCGACAGCCTCGGTGTACTTCTGCGCGATGAAGTAGTTGATCGCCTGGACGCCCGACTTCGCAATCGCCTCGCTGACCATCTGCGTCGCTTTGGCCTCCGCCTCGGCCTCGCGTTCGCGCGCCTCGGAGTCGCGGAAGGCAGCTTCACGGCGCCCTTCCGCTGCGAGGATCTGGGACTGCTTGGAGCCCTCTGCCTTGAGGATCTCGGATGCGCGGCGGCCCTCTGCTTCCAGGATCTCGGCCCGCTTCTCGCGCTCGGCCTTCATCTGCCGCGCCATGGCGTTGGAGATGTCGAGCGGGGGGCGGATGTCCTTGATCTCGACCCGCGTGATCTTGAGGCCCCAGGGCGCGGTCGCATGGTCGACTACCACCAGCAACCGCGCGTTGATCTCGTCGCGTTTGGACAGCGTCTCGTCCAGATCCATCGAGCCCATGACGGTGCGCAGGTTGGTGGTGGTCAGGGCCATGATCGCCAGCTGCAGGTTGTGCACTTCGTAGGCCGCCTTGCCCGCGTCCAGTACCTGGAAGAACACGACCGCGTCCACGCCGACCATGGCGTTGTCCTTGGTGATGATCTCCTGCCCCGGAATGTCGAGCACTTGCTCCATCATGTTCACCTTCTGGCCGACACGGTCGACGAAGGGAATGATGAGGTGGAGGCCCGGCTCAGCGGCGAGCGTGAACTTGCCCAGCCGCTCTATGGTGTAGACGTAGCCTTGGCGCACCACGCGCACGCCCATCATCAGGAACACCACGACCACGACGATCAGCGCGACGAGAAACCCGCCCATGTTACTCTCCCCCCAATTAGGGCTTCATCGTACTCCAGCGGATCGTGCAACCCAAGTGGAACCGGCCCTCACGCGCCCAGGCGCGAGGTCAGCAATCGCTCGACAAACGGCGCGAAGCCGGCCGGGCCGGAGGCCTTGTCCTTCAGGTGCACCGTCACACTATCGCTCTGCTCGAAAGCGGCCCGGGCGATCGCCAGGCGCTCGGACAATTCTATGCCCGCGCCTACGATCATCACGTCGATGGGCTTGAGCGCCAGCATCGCGCGCGCCTCGTCCAGACCCGTCGCCGGATAGATCACCACGCCCTCGCGCTGCACGCGGGCGCAGGTGTGGTCCACCACGTCCAGAAGCCGGCCGACGATCAGGACATGCAGTGCCTGAGCGTCGGCCGCCACGGCTCAGAGTTTTCCGAAAAGCGCGAGCATGCGCTGCCAGGCCCGGTCGGCCTCGTCCGGATCGTAGGCCGGCGAATCGGGCACGCACCAGCCGTGGTCCGCGGCGTAGACCTCGATCTCGGCGGGGCGCTTGGCGGCGTCCGCCGCGGCGCGCAGCTTGTCCTTGGCTGCGGGATCATGCGCGTCGTCGTTGCGGCCGATCGCGAAGAGGTAGCTCGCCCTGGTGGACGCGAGCAGCCGGTGCGGACTGTCGGGCGCATCGGTGACCAGGCCACCGCCGTGGAGCGATGCGGCGGCGCCGACCCTGCCCGGCACCGCGGCCGCCGTGCGCACGGTGAACGGTCCGCCCATGCAGTAGCCGTTGCTGCCGATGCCGCGCTTCTTGTCGACCGCAGCGTCGCCGTCGAGGAAGCGGACGTAGGCCGCCGCATCGCGCGTGATCGCCTCGGCGGTCAGCGCCTCGCGCAGCGGCTTGATCTTGGCCTGGCCCTCGGGCGTGCGGTATTCGGAGAAGCTTTCCATCACCGGCGCGGGTCCGCCGCGGTAGTACTGGTTGACGCACAGCACCGCATAACCCGCGGCGGCCAGGCGGCGGGCCATGACCTTCTTCGCCTCGCGCAGGCCGGCGATGTCGGGCCACATGACCACGCCAGGATGCGCGCCTTTCACCGGATGGACGTAGAACGCATCGGCGACCCCGTCCTTGGTGGTGATCTCCACGATCTGTTCGCGCAGATCGGCGTTGCCCGTCGCAGCGGCGACGCTTCCTGTGCAGCCGGCAAGGGCCGCGGCGGTGCCGAGCGCAGCAAACTCACGGCGGCTGAGGTGCGCTCCTGCGGCCTCACTGCTCCGCGGAGCCTGACCTTGACCGCTATAATCGTCGCACATGCCCGCAGCGCTCCTCTCTTGCCTTGTTCGCGCGATAGCCTAGCCAGTTGCAAGCGGCCGGGCCAGCAATTGGTTAGCATAAGGCAAGAAGAGAGGCGGGGATGATGGCGAACGATCCGGAGGAGATCGCATGCTGGCAGCGGATCGGGCCGCATCTCACCACATCCGGACGGCTGAGCCAGGCGGACCTGGAACGTCTGGCTCACTTGCAGGTCACCCGCGTGATCAACCTGGCGCTGGCGGACTCGCCCGGCATCCTTGCCGACGAGGATGAGCAGCTGGCAGCGCTCGATATCGGCTACACGCACATTCCGGTGCCGTTCGACGCGCCGACGGACGAGCACTTCGCCACCTTCTGCCAAGCCATGGCAGAGGCGCAAGGTCAGACGGTGCACGTGCACTGCGTGATGAACTGGCGCGTCGCGGCCTTTCTCTATCGCTGGCACCGCGAGACGCAGGGCATGGCAGAGGCCGATGCTCGGGCTTTGATGGAGCGGCAATGGTCGCCGCAGACCAGCGAGAACCGGGATGCGCCGGGGTGGGCGCGCTTCATCGAAGGACGGGCAGACTGATGGACTTCATCGGACAGCACGTCGTCATTACCGGGGCATCAAGCGGGATCGGACTGGCGACGGCGCGCCGCATCGCAAGCCTCGGCGGCAAGGTGACGCTGGTGGCGCGCCGGGCCGCCGTGCTCGAGCAAGTCTGCGGCGAGATCGGCGCATGTGCCACCTGGATCGCCGCCGACGTGGGCGACCAGGCCCAAGTCACCGCCGCAATGGACGAGGCGATGGCGCGCTCAGGGCCGATCGACGGGCTGTTCCTCAACGCTGGGGTCGAGGGCATGTTCGCGCTGACGCCGGCCTATACCGACAAGGCTTTTGAGGAGGTGATGCGCATCAACGTCACCTCGCTGTTCTGGACGGTCCGGCACGTGCTGCCTGCAATGCAGGAGCGGCGGCGCGGGGCGATCCTGGTGACCGGCAGCCTGGCGGCCGAAACCGGGATGGTCGGGAATATCGGCTACATCGCTGCCAAGCACGCCGCGCTCGGCATCGCCATGGGCATCGCGATGGAGGCGGCGCCGCATGGCGTGCGCTGCAACGTGCTCAATCCCGGCTTCATCGACACGCCGCTGCTCTCCGCCGTGCCCGAAGCGTTCAAGGCGCAGATGGCGAGCCGCGTGCCGCAAAAGCGCGTCGGCACGCCCGAGGAAGCCGCCGAGGTCGCTGCCTTCCTGCTCTCCGATGGCGCGAGCCACGTCACCGCGCAGCGGCTCGCCGTAGACGGCGGTCTGCTCGGTACGTTGATGATCGAGGGATGAGCCTCCTCAGTCGCCCGCGAAGTTGAGTTCCAGGTTCACCGCGTTGGGATCGACCAGGAAGATCTGACGCACGGGGCCGTACTGGCGATCGTTGACGCGGTACTCCAGGCCCAGCGCGTCCAGCTTCTCGCGCATGGCGGTGAACCCCTCGCACCGGAAGGCGACGTGGTGGACGGCATTGGTCGGCTGGCCCGGCTCGTAGCCCTCGTAGCGGTCGGACGCAGGGTCCTTCCACACCAGATGGACAATCGCGCTGCCGGTCGTGTCACGCATCCAGGCGCCGCGGAAGCCCGTGCTGATGCCGAGGTTGTCGCTGCGGGTGAGACCCAGCAGGCGCTCGTAGAACGCGGCCGTGGCGTCCAGGTCTTGGGTGAGGATGTTGACGTGGTCGATGCCGCTGACTTGCACGGCCGCACTCCCGATTGTTTTGCCGGCATGATGCGGGACGTATCCGCGGGGCGCAAGGCCAGCCTCAATCCCGTGCCCCGCCCTTTGGATCGATGAAGCGGTCGACCCACTGACCCACGCGACCGCGTGAGTAGGCCAAGCCATGGTAGGTCGCCAGAGCCGCCCGGCCCCACCGGATGTACAGCCCCGGCCAGCGCAGCGCCTTGGCCAGCCGGAACATGCGATGGCTCTCGCGGCTGATCGCCTGGCGCATGCGGTAAATCAGCTTGCGCCGCGCCGGTATCGCGCGCGAGGGCGCGACGCGCTTGACCGGCTGCACCGGCGCATTGCCGCGTGCCAGGCGATAGGCCAGCCCCTCGCGCCGTTGTCGGAAACCCGCGGCCTGGGTCTGGCTGACGAAAGCGTGATCCACCTCGGACAGCTGCAGCCGGCCTTGCGCAATCCCGTCACTCACCAGTTCCAGCATCAGCGGAGAGCGCGCGATCACGACGTTAGTGCCCTTCCCGTCGGACGAGTAAGGCTCCACCCAAGCATCGCCCATGGCAATGTCGGCGGTCTCGGCCACGACGTCGTCGCAGAAGTTGCACGCCGAGTTCATGAAGAACCCGGATCCCCAGTCGCCATCGACGAGGTGCCACCAGTCCTGGCGTCGTGTGCTGCCATCCTCCAGCGTCAGCTGCGCGGTGTACCAGTTCGCCGGACGGCTCGCGTCTTTAAGACGGTAGTCGATCGCAGCGACCTCGTCCGGCTCGGTACCGAGCTGGAGCGCGAAGCTGTCGACCATGCGCGCGCTCTTCATGTGGCCGCAGAACAGACCGATGGTGTGGGTGATCCGCTCGGCATAAAGCGGGTTCTCGCGCCGCAGCAAGTTCACCGCCTTGATGAAGCAGGGGATGCCGACCACCGCATAGCGCCCCGGCACCGCCGCGATCTCGCGCAGCACTTCGGACATCTCGACGGGGTAGTAGCGCGACTTGGCGCCCTGCTGCAGCTGATCGAGATCGCGCGAGATGCGGTAGCCGAACAGGCGCCCGTCGCCCTCTGCCCGCGAGCGAGGGGTCACGTGCGCCACACCGTCGACCAGCCCGCGGCGCAGCAGCTCCGCCGCCACCCAGGTGACCATGCCGCCCGAGCTGCCGCTCATGCGGTACTCGGCCTCTGCCACATGGCCGACGTAGGCGCCGGCATAGCGCCCGATCAGCGCGTCGCCGTGCGGCGCTTGCGGGAACAGATCGTCGGCGATCACCGTCTCGTTCGCGGCGTCGGGCGAGAACGGGCAGACTTGCGCGAACTCTCCCTGTTGGGGCCAGCGACCGGGCGCCCACGGCTTCAAGTGCCCGTCGCTATCCCAGTGCATCTGGGCGGCCGGCTCCAGCGTCGTGCAGCCGCCGCAGCCGATGCACAGGCCCGAAGCGACGATCTCGCGCGGGGAAAGGTTCACGCGAGGACCGACTGCAAGTATTCCTCCGATGCCGCGCGCATGCGCACGATCGCGGCGGTGATCGCCGGATCGAGCGGCGCATCGAGCACGGCAGCAAAACGCTCCGGCGGGTCGTCCTCGCGCAGCAGGTGCGCCTCGGCGCCGAGCGCGCGGGTCAGGTCGCGCACCTTATTCATACGATAAGGCGTGATGGCGCAGGCAAACGGCTTCTCGTTCAGCAGAGCAAAGACGCAGCCGTGGAAGAAGTTGGTCACCACCGCGCTGGACTGCGCGATCATCCGGGCGAACTCGAGAGGATCGACGTCGAGGCGCTGCTCGTCGGCCCAGTCGTTGCGGTAGCCGATGCTCACCAGCTTGAGCCCGCGCGGCTCGGCCCAGCGGCGCACCGCGTCTCCAAAGCCCGCGCTGAAGCTGTGCCCGTAGACGGCGACGAAGGGCTCGCCCGCCGGCTCGACCCGGCTCGGCCGTGCAATCGGGAACTGCAGCACCGGATCGAGCACCAGCGCCGGCTCGCGGTCGAGCGCGGTCGAGACCAGCCGACGCGAGTTGTCATCGCGCACCGAAATCGCATCGAGGCGACGCAGTCGATTGGTCCAACGGCCGTCGATCCCCGCATCGGCGTCGTAGTTGCCGAAGCTGGCGGCATAGGATACCACACGGCGCGCCGGGATACCGCCGCCCCAGAACAGTTCGTAGCCGCCGTACCACGGGTGAGTAAGGTTCCACACCTCGTCGCTGCCGATCACGACGAGGTCGCGCGGCTCCATCGCGGCGGGTTCACGCAGCGGAAACGGGTTCGAAACGGGCAACTCGGCGATCGCCTGCTGGAAGGCCCGCGTCTTGCGGCCATAGCTGCGGACGTCCTCGCGCGAGGAGCGGCGCGGCAGCAGCGGCTGCATGGCGCAGCGCCATTCGATGCGGTCGGTCTGCGGGTCGGCATAGTCGAGCAGCACCACGTCATGCCCGCGCGCGGCGAGACCTTCGACCAGGCTGCGCGCCTGCCAGTACGATCCGTAGTTGATGCAGCGGTGGAAAGTCAGGACGCCGATCTTCAGTGGCTTGCCCGATCCGCCTGGGGAACTCTCATCATCCAATTCGCGAAACATTCCGTGCCGTTCACTCGCTGCCAGCGATGCACGTAGCCGTCCGGAGGCGGCAAGGCCATGCTGTCCGCAAGTTCATGGTGGAGCTCCTCCGGTTTACAGGTGCCGTGCTCAACCCCCGGAGCGCCGCCGCGTTCCCGATCAGGCCAGTGCCCGCACGGCGAACGCCCGGTCTGCTGCCATGGGAGTGGTCGTGTATTCGACCGCTGCATCGGTCGCGGCGACCTCCTGCTCGCCCAGCACTTGACCGCTGACAGTGTCAAACTCGACGATCCGCGAAGCGCCCTGCATCCGCGGCAACCGCAGCGTGACGGGCTGCGGCGTCAAGTCGGCGCGCATGAGACCATCGGGTCCCTTCGCTTTCTTCCGCAAGAGCCAGACCAGCGCCTGCCGCTCGTCTCCGCAGGCGAAGACATGGTGCCCCGGTGCCTCGACCTGCGAGTTCCAGTTGCTGCGTGCGAAGCGGGTCCAATTGAGCAGCGGCATGAACGCCGCCATCGCCCGCTGTGCCGCGCGCATGCCATGAGTCAGCACGTGCGGGTGGCGATTGGGCCAGCGCATCCCGCCGCCAGCGCCGCCCGATGCCAAGTGCGCCCAGGCCGTGTGCCGGAAGTACTCGTCGTCGAAGGGCTCGGGCAGCGTGCGCTTGCGATCCTTGAAGCTGTGGATCGGCCCGTGCTCGGTGTCGAGGAACGGGCGCAGCGGCGGCGTCTCAGCCAGGCACTCGCGCACGACCTCACCCATCGCCAGCGCCGGCGCGACGGTATCGCGCGGGTCGTCGATCGAGTGCGACTTGTAGATGTGGATGGTCGCGAAATCGAGATCGGGGTGGCGGAAGATCGGCTCGCGTAGCGGCATGTGCGGCTTCCACTCCAGCTCCGGCCCGAACAACGAGACGGTCTGCGGATGCGAGCGGCCGTAGAGCGAAAGCTCCAGCTGGCGCACGTGATTCGAGAGGTCGGCGATGACCTCGCCGAAGCAGTCGGCGCTGTCGCCTGCATGCGCGGGGTGGATCTCGTTCCACAAATCCCACGCGAACAGCGCGCCCGAATGGCCCCAGCGCCGTACCGCGAACTCCAGCCGAGCCTTGATCGCCTGACGGGTCTCGCCGCAGAGCAGTGCCTGAGACATGTGCTCCAGCGGACCGCCATTGGCGCGGTTCCAGGGGTGATGCCGCCAGTGCAGCCACATCCAGAAGGTGTCGAGCGGCGTCAGCAGGATGCGCAGCCCCACCCGCTCGCACAACGCGAACAGGTCGTCCCACAGCTGCACCATGGCGGGCACGAAGCGGCCTGCCGGCTTCTCGATGTAGCGGTGGCGGACTTGGGCATACTCCAGCATCAGCCGCAGGCAGGTGACGCCGTTGTCGCGCAGCCAGACCAGGTGCCGCTCCACGGCTGCCAGGTCGCGACGGCGGAACAGCGGCGCCAGCTCGGGCCAGGAGATTGCATCGTTCTGCCCGATGGGGTGCCAGGGCGCGCCATGCTCGTCCACGAAGTACGGCGCATCGGGCGCGACCGAGATCCACGGCAGCAGTGCAGGCGTAGTGTGGGCGCGGTGCGTCAAGGCGTCATCCTTCGGGTGAACTGTCTCGAACCGCGGGCGCTTGCGGCTGTTCCGCAGATGCTAACCTCCAGCCGCAATATTCGCGATGATCCATGTTAAGGCTTGCTCAGGACGCACGAGGGGGTGCGCAGAAAGCCTGTCCGATCATGCTTTCGGAGTGGAACAGCAGCGGCGCAAACGCCATCTTTCAAGCAGCATCTCCCCTGCCTCAAGGTATCCCCCATGACCGAACCGACCTTGCGCGACATTCCCATCGGCATCCAAGCTAGCGGCACGCGGCGCGAGTTCGACTCCATGGGCGAGATCGACGTGCCGGCGGATCGCTATTGGGGCGCGCAGACCGAGCGCTCGCTGCACCACTTCAACATCGGCCAGGACCGCATGCCGATCGAGGTCTGTCGTGCTTACGGCACGGTCAAGAAGGCCTGCGCGCTGGTCAACGCCGCGGGAGGGCGCCTGCCACAGTGGAAAGCGGACGCGATTGTGCGGGCGGCAGACGAGACGATCTCCGGTGCGCTCGACGATCATTACCCGCTCTACGTATGGCAGACCGGCTCGGGCACGCAGTCGAACATGAACGTCAACGAGGTGCTGTCCAATCGCGCGATCCAGCTGCTGGGCGGCGAGCTGGGTTCGCAACAGCCGGTCGGTCCGAACGACGACGTCAACATGGGGCAGTCCTCGAACGATACGTTCCCCACTGCCATGCACATCGCCACCGTGCTGGAGATCGACGAGCGCCTGCTGCCCGCGCTCACGCGCCTGACCGAGGTGATCGAGCGCAAGGCGAGCGAGTGGATGGATGTGGTCAAGATCGGCCGCACCCACCTGGAGGACGCGGTGCCGCTCACCGTCGGACAGGAGTGGATGGGCTGGGCTGGCCAATTGCGCGCCGCCACTGCCGAGATCGAGCGAAGCCGCGAAGGCCTCTACGAGTTGGCGGTCGGCGGCACGGCGGTCGGCACCGGCCTCAACGCTCCTCCTGGGTTCTCGGTCGAGGTAGCTGCGAAGATCGCGCAGCTGACCGGCAAGCCGTTCGTCACCGCTCCCAACAAGTTTGCCGCGCAAGGCTCGCTCGACGCGATGGTGCGCGCGAGTGCGGCGTTGCGTGGGCTCGCCGTAGCGCTGACCAAGGTCGCGAACGACATGCGCTGGCTCGGCTCGGGCCCGCGCTGTGGCCTGGGCGAGCTGAAGCTGCCGGACAACGAACCCGGCTCCTCGATCATGCCGGGCAAGGTCAACCCGACCCAGTGCGAGGCGATCATGATGATCGCCATCCAGGTCATCGGCCACGACACCGCCGTCGCCATCGCCGGCAGCCAGGGCAATTTCGAGCTCAACGTCATGCGTCCCGTGATCGTCAACAACGTGCTGCACGCGATCCGCATCCTGGCCGACGGCTGCAACCGCTTCCGCGAGTTCTCGGTCGAAGGGACCGAGATCGTGCGCGAGACGATCGAGCGCTACGTCGGCGAGAGCGTCATGCTGGTGACCGCGCTGGCGCCCGTCATCGGCTACCAGAACGCCGCCCACATCGCGCACGAGGCGATCGAAAAGGGTCTGTCGTTGAAGGACGCGGCGCTCGCGTCGGGGCTGATCGACGAGGCTGATTTCGAGGCCGCCGTGCGCCCGCTCGACATGGTCGGCGAGGGTCTAGCCGGGGCCTGATCCTCACCCCCGGCGGGAAGAGGATAGGTTCTCGCCATCTGCCCTTGCTTTGCCACACCGTTTCCGTAAGCATTCAAGATGCAAATCGTACAAGAAACCCTCGCGGAACTGGTCCGCGTCTATGACACCGCTGTCGCCACGCTGAAGAGCGACATTGCCGCCTTCATCAAGGACGGCACCCTCCCCCCCGCTGATCGCCGCGCCGACCGCCTCTGGTGCTATCCCGAGCTGCGGATCGAGTATGCCGGCCAGGAGCATGGCACCGTCTCGTCACGCGCCTTCGGCCGCTTGCCCGAGCGCGGCACCTATGTGACCACGGTCACCCGCCCGCACCTGTTCGGCGACTATCTGGCTTCGCAGCTCAGCCTGCTCGAGCGCGAGTACGACATCCAGGTCAGCGTCACCCACTCGGCGCAGGAGATCCCCTTCCCTTACGTGCTCGACGGTGTGGCGATCGGCGCAATCACGCCACAGCAATTGGCTGCGCACTTCCCGAGCACCGAACTGGCGATGATCGGGGACGAGATCGCCGACGCCATCGACCGCAACGCGCCCGGCGATCCGCTGCCGCTCGCACTGTTCGACGGTCTGCGCACCGACTTCAGCCTGGCGCGCTTAGCGCACTACACCGGCACCAGCGTCGAGCATTGCCAGCAGTTCATCCTGTTCACCAACTATCATCGCTATGTCGACGAGTTCGTCGATTGGGCTGGCAAGAAGATCGGCCAGGATGGCTATGTGGCATTGTCCGGAGCCGGCGGGCTCTACCTGGACGCGCCGGTCGACAACGCCCGTGCACGCCTGTCAGATACCGCTTGGCGCCGCCACCAAATGCCGGCCTATCACTTGATTCGTGAGGATCGGCTGGGGATCACCCTGGTCAACATCGGCGTCGGCCCCTCCAATGCCAAGACCATCACCGACCACCTCGCCGTGCTGCGGCCGGAGGCCTGGCTGATGATCGGCCACTGCGGCGGCCTTCGCGAATCGCAGCGGATCGGCGACTACGTGCTCGCCCACGCCTATTTGCGCGACGATCACGTACTCGACCACGTGCTCCCGCCCGAGATCCCGCTGCCAGCCATTGCCGAGGTCCAGCAGGCGATCGCCGAGGCAGCTGAGATCGTCAGCGGCACCGGCGGCGCGGACCTGAAGAAGCGCATGCGCACCGGCACCATCGTCACCACCGACGATCGCAACTGGGAGCTGCGCTACACCCACTCCGCCCGCCGCTTCAGCCAGAGCCGCGCCATCGGCATCGACATGGAAAGCGCCACCATCAGCGCCCAAGGCTTCCGCTTTCGCGTGCCCTACGGAACGCTGCTGTGCGTATCGGACAAGCCGCTGCACGGCGAGCTCAAGCTGCCCGGCCAGGCGAACCGCTTCTACGAAGAGGCGATCGGTGCGCACCTCGCCATCGGGGTGCGCACCTGCGAGCTGCTGCGCGACCAGGGTGCACGGCTCCACTCGCGCAAGCTGCGGGCCTTCATCGAACCGCCGTTCCGGTGATCGGCCGGGACGTGCGCTGGCGCATGCAGCCAAGCGCAGTCCTCTTTCCCCATGCCGGGAAAGAACCCGCCCTATTCGTTGTTCACTTAACGAAGCCCCGCCCACTTGACGCTTGTCACACAGCCGTCACATGGGCGCGAGAACCCATCGGAGTAAGCCCGCATCCGCCAGATTGCCGCCCTTCCCTATCGCACCGATGACAGCGCCGAGGGTATTCGTGTGCTGCTGGTCACCTCGCGCGGGACTCGCCGCTGGGTGATTCCGAAGGGCAATGCCATGAACGGCGTCAGCGCGCATGCCGCCGCCGCCCTGGAGGCCGAGGAGGAAGCCGGCGTCACCGGATGGGCATGCCCAACGCCGATCGGCTCCTACCGCTATCGCAAGCGGCGCAACAACGGCTCGTCCCTGATGGTCGACGTGGAGGTGTTCCCCCTCGCGGTGCAGGACGAATTGCCTGACTGGAAAGAAGCGGCCGAACGTGACCGTCGCTGGTTCACCCTTGCCGAAGCTGCCGACAACGTTAACGAGCCTGACCTGCGCGATCTGATCCGATCGTTCGCGGCAACCCAGTTCCGCGCCGCCGCCGCGCGCACCACAATGCTCGGCGCCATGGCGCAGAAAACAGGAATGAGTCAGATGTTCGGATGGTTCCAGAAGCTTCTGCCAGCCAAGGTGAACTTCTTCGACTTGTTCGAGGCGCATGTCGCCACCGTCGTCGCGGGCGCCGACGCGCTGGCCCGCCTGTTCTCCGAAAGCCGCGGCCGCGCCGATCACATCCGCGAGATCAACGAGCGCGAGCATGATGCGGACGACATCATCCGCGAAGTACTGCACCTCGTGCGCCGCACCTTCCTCACCCCGTTCGACCGCAGCGCGATCACCAGCCTGGTCGGCTCGATCGACGACTCGATCGATCTGATGCAGTCCGCCGCCTCTGCGATCGACCTCTACGAGTTCTCCGATTTCGACCAGGAGATGCGCGACATCGTCGCCCTGATCGTCGAGAGCAGCCGCGTGCTGAGCGAGGCGATGCCGCTGCTGCGCAATGTCAGCGGCAACGGCAAGCGCCTGCACGAACTGACCGAGCGGCTGGTCCGCATGGAGGGACACGCCGACGAGATCCACCGCAGCGGCCTCAAGCACGCCTTCCAGGCTCATGGTGCGACCGATCCGATGGGCTTCATAGTGCGGCGCGAGATCTTCAACCACCTGGAGCGGATCACCGACGCGCTGGAGGATGTCGCCAACGAGATCGACGGCATCGTCATCGATCACGCCTGATCCAGGCAGCGACAGACCATGACGCACGAACTCGCCCTGCCGCTGCTGGTCGGCCTCATCCTCGTCGCGCTGGCGTTCGATTACCTGAACGGGCTGCACGATGCCGCCAACTCGATCGCGACGGTTGTGGCGACGCGCCTGCTCAGCCCTGGCTTGGCCGTGCTGTTCGCGGCATTCTTCAACTTCGCTGCGTACTTCCTGACTCTGGCCTTTCCCAGCCTGCACAAGGTGGCCGAGACAATCGGCGGCGGGCTGATCGCCAAGGATCTGATCACGCCTTCGGTGATCTTCGGGGCACTGATCGGTGCAATGTTCTGGAACGTCGTCACCTGGCTGAAGGGCATCCCATCTTCCAGTAGCCACGCCCTTGTCGGCGGGCTGATCGGCGCTGGCGTGGCGCATGCCGGGATCACCGGCGTGCAGTGGAACGGCCTCAACAAGACGCTGATCGCCATTGTCCTGTCGCCGCTGCTGGGCATGATCATCGCCATGCTGCTGATGCTGCTGACGAGCTGGCTGTTTGTGCGCGCCAGTTCGCGCACGGCGGAGAGCAGCTTCCGCGCGCTGCACCTGGTGTCCTCGGCGGCCTACTCGCTCAGCCACGGTTTGAACGATGCGCAAAAGACGATGGGCATCATAACCGTGCTGCTCTACTCAACCGGCTACTACAGCGGCACGTTCGAGGTGCCGCATTGGGTGGCGATCTGCTGCTACATTGCCATCGCGCTGGGCACGATGACCGGCGGCTGGAAGATCATCGAGACGATGGGCAGCCGCATCACCAAGCTCAGCCAGCACCAGGGTTTCTGCGCCTCGATGTCGGGCTCCATCGTAGTGTTCACCGCATCTCTGCTGGGCATTCCGGTCTCGACCACACACACCATCACCGGCTGCGTGATCGGCTCGGGTGTCGCGCGGCGCGCCTCGGCCGTGCGGTGGGGCGTGGCGCAGAGCGTGGTCATGGCCTGGATCATCACCATCCCCGCCTCAGCCGCGGTGGGCGCGCTGTTCTACCTGATCACGGTGCCGTTCGGAGGCTGACGGCCCGGAACTGACGGCGCCGCAGCGCTCCACCGACCACGGCGCAGCCGACGATCATCATCAGCCAGGTCGCGACTTCGGGCACCGCGTCGGGGAACGTCTCGGTCGTCTGCGTGGTCGTGATCGTGCCGAAGTTCGTGCCATCCGAAAAGGCGGTCAGGAACCCGGTTCCATTGAGCTGGAAGGCATACTGCGCGCCGTACTGCGCCTGGAAGCCGCTCACGAGCTGGAATGCCTCACCAAAGGCAGGCGCGGTGCCGGCATTCAGCCCGACAATCGCGTTGATTAGCGCACCTTCGCTATAGCTGGGGAACAACGTCGCGAAGCTCTGCTCCGACAGGTCCTGGTTGCCGCCGAACACCAGGCGCTTGGCCCCACCCGCGGCTGCGCTGTCGCTGACACCCAGGAAGAAGTAGGCGTCGTTGTAGAAGTCCGCCGTGGTGGTGCCGCCGTAGATTGTGGCACCGGGCGTGATGTCGGCACCTCCATAGATGTTCAGGAACGGCGCGGAAGGATTGCCGGTCGCGCCTCCGAACAGCGTCGAGAAGCTGTCCTGGATCGTCGCCTGCGAGTTGAAGGTCAGCCGCGTCGTGGTCTCGAACGCAGCTTGCGCGGGAGCGGCGCTGAACAGAAAGGCAGCCAGTGCGGCCAGGATGAAGCGGTGCATGGAACCCTCCAGGAACAAGCCGCGCGCTTACCACGAGCGGACCTGCAGGGGCGGTGAGTTCATCCCATTCTGGTGAGCAACACGCTGCTTGCAAGCGCGCGTGCGAGCCCGAAGGTTAACGGATGCACAGAGCTGAACAGGCCACAAGGCGAGCGATATGCGCCGGTTACAATGCTCGAATGTCGACACAAAGGTTAACGGGCGATCAAGTATTTGCCCGCGTCGATCGCTAAGCGGCACAGCCGATTGGCTCTCGGCCGAGGTGCAGGACACCCGCGCGACGTCTCAATCGCAGGTGTCCTGACACCGAACTGCGCTGTGGTCTCGTGTGAGTCGGGGGGCGATCAGGCGAAACGCGCGCGCGGAGGGCGCCGCCGCAGCCCGCCTCCGACCATGCCGATGCCCAAAATCATCATCGCCCAGGTCGCAGTCTCCGGCACGGCGGCGGCAACGTCCTGCACGTAGGGGTTCTGCGTCACCGTGACCGTGCCGGTCCGATCGAACGTGAAGCCGCTGACGAAGGCGAGCGGATCGCCTGGCTGCAGCATGTTGATCGAGTCGATCCCACGCAGCTGGAATGCGGCGAGCGGCGATGCGAAGGTGAAGGTCTGTCCGATTGCGACTTGTCCCAGCAAGTTAGCGCCGTCGTAGAGTTGGTATCCGTCGCTGTCGTTCAGCAACGAGGTGAACACGGCGGAAGTGAACAGCGCACCGCCCTCGGCGCCGAAGTCGTAACCCGTCGCCACCGGCGGATCGATGAAGGTCGGGCGGGTTGGGTCAATCTCGAAGGTGAACTCATACCCGCCGCCGGGCGTCTGCTCGGTCGGCAGCACCGGGTTCTCAGGCGACGCGCCGTAGTCCGTCGGCGGCGCATCGTTGCGGATGTTGTAGACCCAGCGGCCGTCCTCGCCGACATTGCTGCTATCCGTGAACGACAGCGCGCCCGGCGACAGGAACGATCCGGGCTGCAATTGCGTGGCGCCGGCGCCGTTGGTGTAGCCCGCCGCCGCCGGAACGCCGCCCAGGCCGTTCACGCCCTGGCTGGCGTCGCCCGTGGTCCAGTTGAGGTCGGCGTAGCGGAACTCGATATCGAAGTCTCCGGCATTGCCGCTCTGGTACAGGTTCAGCTGGAAGCTGTTCAGCTTGTCGCTGTGCTGGCTATAATAGCCGACGTTGTCCCATGTGACGTTGATCTGTCCGGGCGCGAACGAGCCGATGTAGACATTACCGCAGCTTACGCACCGCGTATCCACGTCCGCCCAGAACGGCGCGATCATCGCCTGGCCGAGGCTGCCGAAGTCGAACGGCGTGAAGCTACCCAACCCCGTGCTGAAGGTGACATTGCCGTTGTTGTTGACGAACAGCTCGTCATAGACCGAGCCGAAGAAGTCGATCGAGAAGGGCATGATGTACGCGCCCGACGAACTATCGTCGTTCTTGGGTAAGGCGATCTGGCCGTAGCCGCCGTCGCTGTTCGTCAGCAAAGTGGCGGCCGGTGCGGCCTGCGGCAGCGCTAATGCGGCCAGCGCGAGTATTGATGTGAATGTCCTGGTCATGTCGCCCCCAAATGTTGCCTGGCGAACGGCTCGACCCCTGCGAGCTCGCGCGTGAAGAGCGACCCTTGTTATGTTGGGCGAGTTTAAGCGCGGGCGGAGCGATGCATAGCCGGTGTTGCGACGACAATGGGGCGTTCGCCCGCACCCTCATGGCGAGGGCGAGAGGCGCGCGCTACGAAGCACGGTCGGAAAAAGGCGACCGATCTCAGTGCTGTGGCGAGATGCTTCTTTGGCGACCGGCTTGGGCATCATAGGAGCACACGTCCCAGCGGCGGCTGCAGCCTCCAATCAGGATCGAAGTTCCGCGCTGTCTGGCACTCACTCCATCACGCTCAGCAGGTCGTCCACGCTCGCCACGGAGAAGGCGGTGAACTCGTCCGCGACGGCATAGGGCAACAGCACGCGCCTGCCTTCCACCAGCGCGCCGCAGCTGTAGGTCACATTCGGCACATAGCCGCCGCGTTGCTCAGCACTGGGATAGATCAAGGGGGCGTGGGTACGAGCCAGGACGCGTGAGGGATCGTCCTTGTCGAGCAGGCACGCGCCGATCGCATAGCCGCGCACCAGGCCCACGCCATGCGTGAATACCAGCCAACCCTCGTCGATCTCGATCGGGGAGCCGCAATTGCCGATCTGCACGAATTCCCAAGGGTAGCGCGGGCGCATGATCGGCTCGCCCTCTTCCCAGGTGTAGAGATCGTCCGAGGTGAGCAGCCAGATGTTCTCGCTGTCCTGCCGGCCCAGCATGGCATAGCGCCCATCGATGCGGCGCGGGAATAGTGCCATGCCCTTGTAGCCCGCCATCTTGCCGGAGAGCGGGCGCATCTCGAACGTGCGCAAGTCGATGCCGCGGATCAGCTCCTGCCGCACCGTCTGCCCATCGAACGCGGTGTAGGTGCCGATCACCGTCGGCTCGCAGCCTTCGTCCTCGAAGGCGACCATGCGCAGGTCCTCGACGCCCTGGCGCTGGCTGGGCAGGACCGGGAACACCACCGTCTCGGAAATGTCGCGGCTGTCGTCACAGAGAAGGCGTACCCAGCCCTCGGTGTCGCTCTCGATACGCGGCGGCACGCCCTGTAGGCTGGGCGGGTCGATGGTGAGGCCCGTCCCGCCATCCCAGGTACCGGTGCGGAAGGTGACCGAAGAGATGTGCCCCTCGCCGATACCGCGCAGCGACAGAAGGAAGCGTAATTGCCCATCGTCGCTGGTGCCGCGTTCACCCGGCACGCGCACGACACTGGGATTGAACAGCGCTGCGGACTCGAAGGCGTATTCCTGGCTGAAGTAGGCTCCGGCGAGCAGCCGATCACGGTCGCTCAGCTTGCGGATCGCCGGCACCTCGTCGGCCAGGCAATCCACCTGCCGCAGGAACATGCCGTCGGCATCACGGTGCCGCTCGCGCATCGGTCCGGTCACATAGGCCATCATCCGCTCGCGCGTATCCTCGTCCGCCTGCAAGAGGCGCTCGACGACCGCCTCCATGCGGCTGGGGTGCCCTTCGGCGAACGCTGAGGGGTAGGCGAAGTGGAAAGGGCGGATGACGGTGCGGGCGGGATCGGGGTGCAGCTCGACGTCGAGCTTGGTAAAGACCTCAGCTGCTTCCATTGCGCGTGCTCGTCCTGCGATGAGGCCGAGACGGCCATCTGGTCACTGGCAGACGCCTCGCGAGCCGCGTTGTTCCGGCGCGACGCATTTCGAGACGCTGCACGGCAGTTGGCAATGCTTTGCAACGATGCTAGCGGACGCGACATCGGGGCCGTGCAACCTCCCGATCAAGCGCAGCGTGCGCTCAAGCGTTGCTTCTTACGCCGGCTGTTGCCGGCCGCAGGAGCGTGTTCATGCTTGGGGTTCGTTCGTCTTTCCTGGTACTTGCCACCGCCCTTCTATCCACGCCCGCTTTCGCGAAGGCCGACGCGCCCACGCTGCAATCGCTGATCGGCAATCCGGACGACTTCAAGCTCTCCGCCAGCGTCCGCGTCCGCTACGAGACGATCGACGGACAGCCGCGCCCCGGCTTCCGGCAGGACGACGAGGAACTGGCGATCCGCTCCTCGATCTTCGCCGAGTACCGCCATGCCGGCTTTCGTATCGGCGGCGAGCTGTTCGACAGCCGGGTCTATCTCGACCATCGAGACAGTGCGATCGGAACCAATGAGGTCAACGCGCTCGAGCTAGTGCAGGCTTATGTCGGCGCCGATCTGGGCGATGTTCTGGGCGCGGGCAGCACAACTCAGCTGCAAGCCGGGCGCATGACGCTGAACCTGGGCTCCCGGCGACTGGTCGCGGCGGACGATTATCGCAACACCACCAACGGCTACACCGGCCTGCGCGCCGACCTGAAGACACGCGACGGCACCACCGCGACGCTGATCTATACGCTCCCGCAAGTGCGCCTGCCCGACGACCTGGACTCGATCCGCCGCGCGCGTGTGAAGTGGGACCGCGAAAGCTTCGACTTGCGCCTGTGGGGTGGCCTCGTCGCCCGCCCCCAGACGATCGCCGGCGCGACTGCCGAGGTCGGCTACTTCCGCTTGCAGGAGCGCGACGCACCCGGACGCCCGACCCGCAACCGGGATCTGCACACCGTCAGCGCGCGCGTGATCCGCGATCCCAAGCCCGGCCGGTGGGACTTTGAGGCCGAAGGCATCTACCAGACGGGCGCCATCCGCTCGAGCCTGGCGGCGAACGCATCGCTGCTCGATGTCGACGCCTGGTTCGTTCATGTCGACGCCGGCTACAGCGTCCCCGGCCCTGCCAAGTTGCGCGTATCGGTGGAGTACGACTATGCGAGCGGCGACGGTCCAGGCGGCCGCTATGGCCGGTTCGATACACTGTTCGGCATGCGCCGCGCAGATCTGGCGCCGGCTGGGCTCTACAATGCCGTTGCACGCGCCAACATCAACACGCCGGGTCTGCGGGTCGAGGCCGCACCAGGCAAGCGGTTCGACGCCTTCGCAGTCTATCGCGCGATGTGGCTTGCCGACAAGACCGACGCGTTCTCGACCACCGGCGTTCGCGATCCATCCGGACGCAGCGGCAGCTTCGCGGGTCACCAAGTCGAAGCACGGATGCGTTACTGGCTCGTGCCCGGCTTTCTGCGGGGCGAGATCAACGCGGTGTGGCTGGCACGCGGGCGCTTCCTGAAGGATGCGCCGAACGCCCGCAGCGAAGACACGAAGTACCTGGCGACCGGGGTGACCGCCACGTTCTGAGCTGCTCGCACGCCTGCACGGAACCCGACCGGCCGCGGCTGGTTGGGACCTGGTGATTGGCAAGGAATGTCAGCATGTTAACACAGATCAAAGACGGCGGCGAACACTCAACGGAAAGCGCCGACGCGTGGTTCACGCCCGCTGCGCGTGCGCCGCTGCTGGCGCTGCTGAAGGCACTGGAAGCGCGTGGCTACGACTTCGTCACCGCCACTCCGGCGACCCACGCGCGCGTCCTCAGTCGCGCTGATCGCAAGGTGGCGCACGCCTTGCGCGATGTCCTGGGCTGGAGCTTGCCGTTCGCTCCTGACTTGATCGAGAAGGACTTGCGCGACCTCTTGGAGGCAGCAAGCGCCTTGGCTGCCGATGAAGGCGACATGCTGCGCTCACGATTGCGGGTCTCGCGCGTCGAAGGCACGCTGTTCCTGCATTCGGCCTACCCGACCTCGGCGCACGATGCGGTGTTCCTTGGCCCCGATAGCCATCGCTTCGCTCAGCTGATCACCGTCCGGATGAGATCGAGCGCCCATCGCCTGCTCGACTATGGTGCCGGTGCCGGTGTCGGCGGCATCGTCGCGGCCCGGGCGGCCAATCGCGCGCACCTGACGCTCGCCGACGTGAACCCCAAGGCTCTGTTCCTCGCCTCGATCAACGCCGAGCACGCAGGTGTCGATCACACGACGGTGCAGGTCCAGACACCCGAGGACCTTAGCGGCGCATTCGACTTGATGGTCACGCACCCGCCCTTCATGATCGACGCGGACCGCCGCGCCTATCGTGACGGCGGGGACCTTTATGGCGGGCAGCTCTCGCTCGACTGGACACTGCAGGGCGCGCAGCTGTTGGCTCCTGGCGGACAGCTGATCCTGCACACAGGGGTGTCGATCGTGGAAGGCCACGATGTCCTGCTCAATGCCTTGCGCGCGCAACTCCCCTCTGATGGCTTCGCGATCGACTATCGCGAGCTCGATCCCGACATCTTCAGCGAGGAGCTCGACAGTCCCGCCTATAGCGATGTGGAGCGGATCGCCGCCGTCGGCCTGGTCCTCACCAGAGCCGACGGCTGAGCGGATCCGGCCTTACCAGCCGCAGGTCTTGCCGGCGTTCTGCTTCTCAAGCCAGGCGCTCAGCGGCGCGAAGTAGCGCAGCATCGGCTTGCCGCTCATCTCGCGGCTGCCGGTGAAGGCCTGCAGCGCATCGGGCCAGGGCTTGGACGCGCCCATGGAGAGCATGGCGTTCATCTTCTCGCCGACCTTCTTGTTGCCGTAGAAGCTGCAGCGGTGGAGCGGCCCCTTCCAGCCCGCCTGCTTGCATGCGGCCTCGTAGAACTGGAACTGCAGCAGCCGTGCCAGGAAGTAGCGAGTGTAGGGCACGGTGGCCGGCACGTGGTACTTGGCGCCGGCATCGAAGCCGTCCGCCGGGCGAGCCGTGGGCGGAACGATGCCCTGATATTCCTGGCGCATCTGGTCCCACGCCGCCTGGTACTGGCCAGGCGCGATCTCGCCCGAGAAGATCTTCCAGCGATAGCGATCGATCAACAAGCCGAAGGGCAGGAACGCCACCTTGTCCATCGCCTGGCGCAGCAGCAGGCCGGTGTCCTTGTCGGCGCTGGGCACCTTGGCCTTGTCGAGCAGGCCGATCTGCACAAGGTACTGCGGCGTAATCGACAGCGCCATGGTGTCGCCGATCGCCTCGTGGAAGCCGTCGTTCGCGCCATCGAGGTAGTAGGCGGGCTGCTTGTTGTAGGCGCGCTGGTAGTAGTTGTGGCCCAACTCGTGATGGATCGTCACGAAGTCATCCGAGTTGACCTTGGTGCACATCTTGATGCGCAGGTCTTCCTTGTTGTCGATATCCCAGGCCGAGGCGTGGCAGACCACTTCGCGGTCGGCCGGCTTGGTGATCTGCGAGCGTTCCCAGAACGTGCCGGGCAGCGGTGCGAAGCCCAGCGAGGAGTAGAAGCCCTCACCCGCCTTGACCATCTTGACTGGATCGTAGCCCTTGGCTTTCAGCAGATCGCCGATGTCATAGCCCAGATCGCCGGCGCCGGCGGGCGCGACGATGTCGTAGATGTTGCCCCATTCCTGCGCCCACATGTTGCCGAGCAGATCCGCGCGGATCGGACCGGTGGTCTTCTGAACCGCGTCGCCGTACTTCTCGTTTAGCTTGGTGCGGGTGTAGCAGTGCAGCTGGTCGTAGAGCGGCTTGACCTCCGCCCACAGCTTGTCGGTCAGCGCGGCGAACTGCTCGGGGGTCATGTCGTAGTTGGAGCGCCACAGCGCGCCGGTGTCGGCGTAGCCTAGTTCCTTGGCGCCCTCGTTCTGCAGCGCGACGAGCTTGACGAAGTCCGCCTTCATCGGCTTGCCGACGTTGTCGTTCCAGCTGGTCCACATCTCGGCCAACTCGACCGGGTTCCGGTTTTCGCCCATCGCGGCCTCGATGTCGGAGCCGTTGATCGGCTGCCCCTTCAGCGTGCCCTTGCCCTTGCCGTACATGCCCTGGAGGCGCGCGATGAGCGTCGCAGCTTCTTCCGCCGCGCCGGGACGGCTGGGCGCGGGCTGGGTGATCAGCGTACGCATGCGGCTGAGCTTGCGGTTCACGTCGTACGTCAGGCCTGGCTGCGAGGCATAAGTCGCCGCCTTGGTCGCGGTCGCGACATTGAACGAGTTCAGCGCGGCGGAGCTGCGCGCGGTCACCGCCTCGCTGTCGACGGTGATGTAGGTGTTGTAGACCCACTCGGCCTGCGCGGACTCGACCGTCTTCTGGTTGTACTGCGCCTCCGCCTGCTCGACGAACTGTGCGGCGGTGGGAACGCTGGCCGGAGCACTGGCGCTCTGGGCCGAGGCCGGCGCGGCGACGGCGATCGCTCCGGCCAGCGCCAGAAGCGAAATTGCGTGAGATTTCATGGTTTGCCCCGTTGTTCGGATTTGCGGATGCGCCATGCTGGCCCGCTCGGCCGGGAGGGTCAAGCGGCGGGGTCGGGGGTCAAGGCTCAAACGTCGATCCGGGCCTGAACCCCGGTGGAGGTCACGCCTTCAGGAACGTCACCATGGCATCGCCCATCGCCTTCTCCGTCACAGACGACATGTGCGTGCCGGGGATTGCAACGTAGCACGCATCCGGCAGCGCCGCGGCCAGGGCGGGCGCGGAGCCGTTGTCGCTGTCGTCCGCGCCGCATAGCACGAGGGTGGACATGGTCACCCCGGCCAGGTCCTCCGGCGGAGTATCGTCAACCGATTGCAGCAGCAGCCGCGAGGCGACGAGGTCCACCTTCTGCGTGCGCATGAACGAGCGTGCGACAAAGGCGGGATCGCCATGCTTGATCGTGTCGTAGCGATCGATGGCATCGACGAAGAACGCACTGCGCCGCGCCCAATTGCCCAGCCCTTCGATCCCCATGCCGCCCAGGATCAGCCGCCGCGGCGCCAGTCCGGCGAGCACCGAGCGCACCGCCGTGCGCGATCCGAGCGAGAACCCGCCCA
Organism: Novosphingobium sp. 9U; assembly: GCF_902506425.1. NCBI lineage: Bacteria > Pseudomonadati > Pseudomonadota > Alphaproteobacteria > Sphingomonadales > Sphingomonadaceae > Novosphingobium > Novosphingobium sp. 9U. Next base: position 2,663,047 of record NZ_LR732469.1, read on the forward strand.
GGTCGAAGTCGGTGAGCCCGAGCGCCTGGACCAGCGCCAGGCAATCGCGCACCAGCACGTCCGCCGGGTAGGCCGCAGGATCGTGCGGCGCTTCGCTCTGCCCGTGGGCGCGCAGATCGGGCATGATCACGTCGAACCCGGCATCGGCGAGCTTGCCGGCATGGCCGAACTTGATCCAGTTGACTTGCGCGCTGGAGAACAGGCCGTGCAGCAGCAGCACCGGCCTACCGACGCCGGCGCCCATGCGGTGCACCGCGAGCTTCGCGCCGCCATAGCCTTCCAGAAAGTCCGTACGCGCTTCGCTCATTCAGGAGGCTCCATGCCGGCCGCGCGCCACATCTCCACCACCTTGGTGTTCTGCGCGCTCGTGATGCCGGGCAGATGCCGCACCTGCGTCCAAGCCTCAAGCATGCTTTCGGTGGCGTAGTTGTGCTCGGGCTTGAACGGTGTCGGATCATCGAAGCTACCCACAGTGAGGTCGATATTGGTGCCGCCTTCGATGAAATCGAACCCGAGCGGTGTCCCGCACTGCGAGCAGAACGGCCGCCGGGCGATCGGCGAGGATTGATACCAGTCCGGCTCCGACTGCCAGACGACCTTGTCCTTGGGCGGGTTGATAAACGCGATCGACACGCCGCCGGTCGCCTTCTTGCACATGTTGCAATGGCACAAGTACGCCTTCTCCGGCTCGACTTCGGCGGTGTAGCGCACCCGGCCGCACTGGCAGCCGCCATCCATGCTCGGCATATCCTGGTCCTCCTGCAGGCAAGTGCGAACGCGCAGGACGTGCGCGCCGTTCCCCCTGCCCATCCTTGCTTCCCGTAAGGAACCGTACCCGACATCACGGGTTTCCCGCCCACCATGCGGCTACGACCTATCGCATATCACACACGCTTCACGGCAGCCGCCCTGATCGCACTGGCGCTCGCTGGCTGCGGTTCGCACACCCCGAACGAGGCGCCGCCGCGCGCGACCGACCGGATCGCCATCAAGCCGCAAGCTTCAATCATCGCCGTTCCTCTCGAGGCCGACCTGACGCGTCTTGCCGCAGCGCTCGAACGCGAGATCCCGCGCCAGTTGTGGTCGATCGACAAGCCCGGCCAGGTCTGTGTGCCCAGCGACAAGGTCAAGGTGCTGTTCGTCGAGGTGAAGACGCCCACCATCCGCTGCCGTATCGTCGGCCAAGTGACGGGCGGGCGGCTGGCGCTCTCGGGTTCGGGCCGCACGCTCGTGGTGACGATGCCGGTGCACGCCGTCGTCCATGCGCGCGATATCGGCGGCGTGCTGAAGCAGGAGACCGCCACCGCCGACGCGCAAGTCCAGGCCCGGATTGCGCTCGACATCGCGCCGGACTGGAGCCCGCGCGGTAAGGTCGACCTCGGCTATCGCTGGACCGCGCCGCCGCGCATCGATTTCCTAGGCCAAACAATCGACTTGTCCGAGCAGGCGGACGATAAGCTGAAAGGCGTGATTGCCAAGCTGGAGCGCACTCTGCCCGGCGAACTCAGCCAGCTCCACATGCGCGAGCAGGTGCAGCTGGCCTGGAATGCGGCGTTCACCTCGCTGCAGCTCAACCGCTCGAACCCGCCGGTGTGGATGCGCGTCTCGCCACACGAGCTGCAATATGGCGGCTACCGCATCGCCGGCAATCGCGTCACGCTGCGTCTGGGCTTGCGCGCCGTGACCGAGACCTTCGTCGGCGATCGCCCGCCCGACCCCGCGCGCACGCCGCTGCCGCCGCTGCGGCAGCTGGCGGCAAACCCGGGCAAGCTGACCTTCTTCATCCCGGTGATCGCCGACTACGGCCAGCTCGAGCCGGTGCTGATGAAGGCGCTGCGCAAGCGGCAGTCGCGTCCGTTCCAGGTACCAGGGGTCGGACCGGTCTGGGCACGGTTCAACAAGGCGACGATCTACGGCACCAAAGGCGGCAAGATCGCGGTGGGCCTGAACTTTAACGCCAGCGACGAGGCGGATACCATCGGCAGGGCGCGCGCGACTGTGTGGATGACAGCGCTGCCGCTCAACCAGCCCAACTCGCGCCGGGTCGATTTCACCGAGTTCGCGGTGAGCGGCAGCACGGACCGCACCGGCGGCGATCTGGTGATCCAGCTCGCCAATGCGCCCGGGCTCGACCGGACGATCGCCCGAGCTCTGTCGCAGAACTTCGAGCGGGATTACGACAAGCTGATGGTCAAGATCGACCGCGCCATCCAGGGAAAGCGCGAGGGCGACTTCGTGATCCGTGCGAAGATCGAGGACGTGCAGACCGGCTCGCTCAAGGCGGCGGGGCAAGGGCTGTACTTACCGGTGCGCGGGACCGGCACGGCAAGCATCAAGCTGGAGCCTCGCTAGTTCCTCCTGCGAGGGAGGACCTCTACGATGATCAAATCGGGTCGAACTCCAGGTGTAGCTCCTTGAGCGCTCGCAGCACATAAGTCGGCTCGTACACGAAATGCCGATCGTGCTCGCGCCCATGCTTCGCCTCGGCCAGTCGCACGTTGCCCATGCGCGCAAGCAGGCGCTCGATGCTCACCACCACCTCGCGGCGCGCCAGCGGAGCGCCGATGCAGGTGTGCGCGCCGCGGCCGAACGCCAGGTGCTCCTTAATCCGCGGGCGGTCCATGTCGAACACGTCGGGGTTGGGGAAGCGCTTGGGATCGCGATTGGCGGCCATGTGGCTCATCAGGATCGGCGTGCCAGCCTTAATCTCGACGCCGCCCAGCGTGGTGGTCTTCTTGCACAGTCGTCCACCGCTTTTCACCGAGCCATCATAGCGCAGCAGCTCCTCGACGAACGCCTCGATGCGCTTCGGATTGGCGCGCAGTTCCGCCTGGATGTCGGGACGGGTCGCGATGACCTTGAAGCCATTTGCCAGCAGCCGATTGGTGGTGTCCTGCCCAGCCCCGAACAGGAACGCGGCCAGGCCAGTCAGGTCGACCAGCGTCGGCTTGGAGCCGTCAGGGTATGTCGCCTGCGCGAGGTCGTTGAGGATGTCCTCCTGCGCCAGCAGCGAGCGCAGCGGGCGCAGAAGCGCGTGCTGTGAGGCGCGCCGGCGCGCTATCATCGAGAACAGGTCCTTGCCGACGCCGACAAGAGGATTCTTCATCATCTCCTCTTTGGTCGCATCCATCGGCACCGGGATCGCGCCTTCGAGCAGGTCACGAAATTTCGCGCGCGTCTTCTCCGAAAGCCCCAGCAGGTCGGAGATCACCAGCGCCCCGTAAGGCCCGCCATACTGGCGCACGATGTCGACCTGGCCGTCCTTGTGGAACTCGTCGATCAGGCCTTCGGCCGTGGCGAGCAGCTTGGGTTGCAACTGCTTGAGCCGGCTAGGCGTGAACAGCCGCGCGAGGATCGAGCGCAAGTCGGCGTGCCGGTCACCGCTCTCGGCGACGATCTGGTCGGCAAAGTCGATCTGCTTGCGGTGGGTGGAGAGCAGGTTGGTGATGTCGTCGCTCGCCGGCGTGAACGGCAGCTCGACAAGGCCGCCCGTCACCGCGTTGATTTCCGAGAAATGCTCGGTGTCGAGCATGACCTCGACCGTCTCATCGTAGCCGGTGACTGCCACGGCGTTTCGATGCGGCAGGCGCACGACTGGGCCTTGGGCACGCAGCCAATCAAAATAGGCGTGCGGATCGTCGACGAGCGAGACGTCGGTGTACCAATCTGCGGCTTCGTAAGACACGTGCGGGATCTCCGATGTATGATCCTTTGTGTATCACACAGACCATGGAGATCAACGTTCTCGTACCTGCTGCTGCTCCTCCTCCCTTGAGGGAGGAGGTCGGGAGGTGGGTGTACTCACGCCAGCGTGGACGCGCTGCCTGGCGGCATCGCTCCCCCACCCCCAACCCCTCCCCGCCGGGGAGGGGAGCTACTGCGCCGGCGTTTCTAGCCCCGACCACTTCGCCAGGAACGAAAGCACGTCCGCACCCTCGTCGATCACCTTGTCGGTCGGCTTGCCCGAGCCATGCCCCGCCCGCGTCTCGATGCGGATCAGGTGCGGCTTGGGTCCAGCCTGCGCCTGCTGGAGTGCCGCAGTGTACTTGAAGCTATGCCCAGGCACTACGCGGTCGTCGGTGTCCGCCGTCGTCACCAGCACGGCGGGATAGTCCACGCCCGAGCGGATGTTGTGATAGGGCGAGTACTTGCGCAGCACGCGGAAGTCGGCCTCCTTTTCGGGATACCCGTAGTCGTCCACCCAGTAGCGGCCCGCAGTGAAGCGGTCGAAACGCAACATGTCCATGACGCCGACCGCCGCATTGGCCGCCGCGAACAAGTCCGGACGCTGGTTCACCACAGCGCCCACCAGCAGGCCGCCGTTCGACCCGCCCTGGATCGAGAGCCCGTCCTTAGGCGTGATCCCCTGCGCTATGAGGTACTCACCTGCGGCGATAAAGTCGTCGAACACGTTCTGCTTGTTGGCAAGGCGTCCGGCATCGTGCCACGCCTTGCCGTACTCGCCGCCGCCGCGCAGGTTGGCCATGGCAAAGGCGCCGCCCGCCTCCAGCCACGCCATGCGCACTGCCGAGTAGCCGGGGGTCAGCGAAATATCGAAGCCGCCGTAGCCATAGAGCAAAGTCGGCTGCGCCTTGCCGGCTGCAGCCGCGGCCTTGCTGCGCACAACGAACATCGGCACCTTGGTGCCGTCCTTGGACGTGTAGAACCGCTGCTCGATCAGGTACTTGGCCGGATCGAACTTGATCGCCGGCTGCGCGAACGGCTCGGACTTGCCGGTGGCGATGTCCATGCGGAACACCGCCGCAGGCTGGTTGAAGCTGGAATAGCTGTAGAACGTCTCGGGATCGCCGGGCTTGCCGTCGAAACCCGAAGCCGTGCCCAGTCCGGCCAAAGTCAGGTCGCGCACCGACTTGCCGTCCAGCCCGACGATCTCGGCATGGCTCGCCGCGTCCTTCAGATAGTTGAGGATCAGGTGATTGCCGATGATCGTCGCGCGCTCGAGCAGTTCGTCACGCTCGGCCACGACTTGCCGGAACTGCGGCGCGCGTTCGGCAAGATCGATCACCACCAGCTTGTAGCGGGGCGCGTCCTTGTTGGTGACGAACCAAAGCCGCGTGCCGGTGCTGGCGACGAGCTTCCAGTCGTTAGTCGGCTCTGCCACCAGCGTGCGCGGGTTCCAGCCATCGCGCGTGCGGCGTTGGAGATCGACGTAACGCACCTGCTGGCGGCTGTCGGTACCCGTGCTGCTGCGGATGACGAGGTAGCGGCCATCCTGCGTGACATCCGCGTCGTGGTTCATGTCGCGCTGCTCGGGCGTCGCGAACACCAGCTGGTCGGCCTCCTGCGGCGTGCCCAGGCGATGGTAGTAGACCGCATGGTCGTAATTGCGGCCCTGGAATGCCGTGCCCTCCGCGGGCGCCGGGAAGCGCGAGTAAACGAAGCCGTCTGCCCCCGCCCAGGCGAGGTCAGTGAACTTGGCCCACTTCACTTCGTCCGGCAGCTGCTTGCCGGTGGCGACATCGAGCACGTGCAGCACGCGCCAATCGCTGCCGCCGTCCTGTACGCTGAACAGCAGGTGCTTGCCATCGTCGGAGGGCTTCCAGCCATCGAGCGCGGTGGCGCCATCCTTAGCCCAGCTGTTCGGATCGAGCAGCAGCCGCGGCTCACCGTGCAGACCCTCACGCACGAACAGCTGCGCCTGGTTCTGCAGCCCCGAGTTGCGGGTGTAGAAATAGCGACCACCCGCCTTGGTCGGCAGACCGAAGCGCTCATAGTCAATCAACTCGCGGATCTTGGCGGCGAACCAGCCTCGCTGCGGCAGCGTGTCGAGGTACTGGCGGGTGACCGCATTCTCTCGCTCGACCCAGCCGGCGACTTCCTTGTCGCTGCGCACGTCGTTTTCGAGCCAGCGATAGGGATCGGCGATCGCCTCGCCGAAGTGCTGCTCCACCAGCGGTTCGCGGCGGGTTGCGGGATAGTTCATTTTCATGGTGTCGGCCCGGGTCGGCGAAGTGGCAAGAGCGGTCACGGTCATGAGAGCCGCGAGGGTCGGACGCAAGCGCCCGGAGCGAGGAGCCAAAACGAAATTCTCCAGCAAAAAGCAAAGCGGCCCCGAGCTTTAACGCTCGGAGCCGCCGTGGCAATTGCCGGATGTTCAGTGCCCCGGACCTACGTGGCAACCGCGGGCACGGAGGAGAGGATCAGGCCTCTTCGTACTCTTCGGCGTCGGTGTTCACCGGGCCCGAGTCCTGGCCCTTGGCATCAACGTCACGGTCGACGAGTTCGATGATCGCCATCGGCGCGGCGTCCGAACCACGAAAACCTGCCTTGATGATGCGGCTGTAGCCACCCTCGCGGCCAGCGTAACGCTCGGCGAGGATTTCGAACAGCTTCTGCTCCTGCGTCTCGTCCATCAAGCGCGAGTGCGCCAGGCGACGGTTCGACAGGCCACCGCGCTTGGCCAGCGTGATCAGCTTCTCGACATAGGGGCGCAGTTCGCGTGCCTTGGGCAGCGTGGTCTGGATCTGCTCGTGCTTGATCAGCGCCGCGGCCATGTTGCGCAGCAGAGCCGTGCGGTGACCCGTAGCGCGCTGCAGCTTGCGGCCGCCCATCTTGTGACGCATTTCATGTACTCCGTTCGTAAGGGGCCCGTGTGAGGTAGCCCGGTCCTGGCCGTCACTTGAGGGGGACGGCCCTTCCCTTTCTAATCCTCTCCCCGGCGGGGAGAGGACGGTAACTCAGCCCAGCAGTTCCTGCTCGAGCTTCTTGGCCATCTCTTCGATGTTCTCCGGCGGCCAGCCCGGGATGTCCATGCCGAGGCGCAGACCCATCGAGGACAGCACTTCCTTGATCTCGTTGAGCGACTTGCGGCCGAAGTTCGGCGTACGCAGCATCTCGGCTTCGGTCTTCTGGACCAGGTCGCCGATGTAGATGATGTTGTCGTTCTTGAGGCAGTTGGCCGAACGCACCGACAGTTCCAGCTCGTCGACCTTCTTGAGAAGGTAACGGTTGAGCTGGTTGGTGTCGCTCTCTTCCGCTGCAGCGCCGCCGCCAGCGGCCATGCCGATCATCGGCGACTGGCCGGTCGGAGCCACGTCCTCGAAGTGGACGAACAGCGCCAGCTGGTCCTGCAGGATGCGCGCGGCGTAAGCGACCGCGTCCTCGGGGCTGACGGTGCCGTCAGTCTCGACAGTGAGGTTCAGCTTGTCGTAGTCGAGCTCCTGACCGATGCGGGCGTTGTCGACCTTGTACGAAACCTGGCGCACCGGGGAGTAGAGCGAGTCGACCGGGATGAGGCCGATCGGCGCATCGACCGGACGGTTCGACACGGCCGGCACGTAGCCCTTACCGCTGTCCGCGGTCAGCTCCATGTTCAGCGTCGCGCCTTCGTCGAGGTGGCAGATCACGAGGTTCTTGTTCATCACCTCTATGTCGCCGGTCACGGCGATGTCGCCAGCCTTCACCTCGGCGGGGCCGGTGGCGGAGAGCTGCAGGCGCTTGGGGCCTTCGCCCTGCATCTTGAGCGCGATCTGCTTGACGTTGAGGACGATGTCGGTGACGTCCTCACGCACGCCGGCGAGCGAGCTGAACTCGTGCAGGACGTTCTCGATCTTGATCGACGTGATGGCGGCGCCCTGCAGCGAAGAGAGCAGCACGCGGCGCAGCGCGTTGCCGAGCGTCAGGCCGAAGCCGCGCTCGAGGGGCTCGGCCACGAAAGTGGCGCGCAGCTTGGGGTCAGCCCCCGGCTTGATCTCAAGGCTGTTGGGCTTCTTGAGTTCCTGCCAGTTCTTGATGTTGACTGTCATGTGCTTCCCCTGGGGTAATTCAGTGCGACTTCGGCCGCGAAGCCCTGATGGGCCGCGGCCGATGCGAGGTGGAGGTCGACCGGCCTAGGAACCCGATCCACGCTCCACCCAAGTCCGGTCAGACGCGGCGACGCTTGGAGGGGCGAACGCCGTTGTGCGGGATCGGGGTCACGTCGCGGATCGAGGTGATGGTGAAGCCGACCGCCTGGAGGGCGCGCAGTGCGCTCTCACGGCCCGAACCCGGGCCCTTGACTTCGACTTCAAGCGTGCGGACGCCGTGCTCGGCGGCCTTCTTGCCGGCATCGTCCGCGGCCACCTGGGCGGCGTACGGCGTCGACTTGCGGCTGCCCTTGAAGCCCATCATGCCGGCCGAGGACCACGAGATCGCGTTGCCCTGGGCGTCAGTGATGGTCACCATGGTGTTGTTGAAGCTGGCGTTGACGTGCGCAATGCCGCTGGAGATGTTCTTGCGCTCGCGGCGCTTAATGCGCTGAGGTTCGCGTGCCATGTGGGTTGATCCTGTCGATAAACGCTGAGGGGAAGCTGCTTGCCCCGGATTGAACCAGGGCGGCGCGGCTTACTTCTTCTTGCCGGCGATCGGCTTGGCCTTGCCCTTGCGGGTGCGCGCATTGGTGTGCGTGCGCTGGCCACGGACCGGCAGGCCCTTGCGGTGACGCAGGCCACGGTAGCAGGCGAGGTCCATCAGGCGCTTGATGTTCATCGCGGTCTCGCGACGAAGGTCACCCTCGACGGTGTGATCGGCATCGATCGTCTCGCGGATCTGAAGCACTTCGGCGTCCGAGAGATCCTGCACGCGGCGGGTGTGGTCGATGCCGAGCTTGTCGGCGATCTCGACGGCCTTGGTGCGACCGATACCATGGATGTAGGTCAGCGCGATGATCACGCGCTTGTTCGTGGGGAGGTTTACCCCGGCAATACGAGCCACTTAATTCTCCTGCTCCACAGGGGAGCGTGGCCCCCCTATCTCATCGCGTTGACGCTCTTGTGACAGCGGGATGATCCCAACGGCAAGAGATCCGGCTGGCGAGGCATGCATGCCAAACGCCTTTGCGGACACGGCCGTTTCTGTCGAGCGAGCGGGGCGCTTAGAACGATTCGGGAGAAGTGTCAACGCCGACGCAGCACGGTCCGCGAACCCCTCGTCGCTGGAGCCGACGGGGGTGGGGGTGACGTTGATTGGCATTGTACCGCAGGTGCGGGGCACAGTCAAAGGTGAGGAATGGAGACAACCACCCGTATCGCTCCAATCCGACAGACCCGCTAACTCATCGCCCCGGACTTGATCCGGGGCCCCGCTGTTCTTCTCCGCCGTCGCCATCGCAAGCAGAAGCAGGATCCCGGGTCACGCCCGGGATGACAGAAGAGGCCCAGGAGGTCTCGTCAGACTCGCATCGGCATCAGCACGTAGAGCGCCGGGCTCTTGTCGTCCTGCCGGATCAGCGTCGGCGCGCCGGCGTCGGCCAAGTGCAGCTCGACTGTGTCGCCCTCAATCTGCCCAAGGATGTCCTTGAGGTAGTTCGCATTGAAGCCGATCTCGAAGCCTTCCGCACCATACTGCGCCGGCACTTCCTCGGCCGCGGTACCGTTGTCGGGCGAGGTGACGGAGAGTGTCACCTTGTCGTTGTCGAGCGCCATCTTCACTGCGCGCGTCTTCTCGGTGGCGATCGTCGCAACGCGGTCGACGCCTTCGAAGAACGAGCGGGGATCGACCTTTAGCAGCTTGTCGTTGCCCGTCGGGATCACGCGGCTGTAGTCGGGGAAGGTGCCGTCGATCAGCTTGCTGGTCAGGACCACGCCATGCTCGCCGCCGAGCGTGAAGCGCACTTTGCTGGCCGACAGTTCGACCAGCACGTTGGTGTCGAGCGACTCCTCGAGCAGCTTGCGCAGTTCGGCCACGCACTTACGCGGCACGATCACGTCCGGCATGCCTTGTGCGCCATCCGGGCAGGCCAGGGTGAAGCGGGCGAGCCGATGGCCGTCTGTTGCCGCAGCCTTGAGCTGGTCGTCGGCGACATGGAAGAAGATGCCGTTCAGGTAGTACCGCGTCTCTTCGGTCGAAATGGCGAAGCGGGTGCGATCGATCAGTTGGCCGAGCGTCGCCGCCGGGATCTCGAAGCTGGTCGGCAGCTCGCCTTCGGCGATCATCGGGAAATCGTCGCGCGGCAGCGTCGGCAGCTGGAAGCGGCTGCGCCCCGCCTTCACGACCATGCGGTTGTCCGCGGCATCCAGGCTGACCTGGCTGCCGTCCGGCAGTTTGCGCGCGATGTCGAACAGCAAGTGCGCCGAGACGGTGATAGCGCCGGGCTGCTCCACGGCGATGGCACCGATCGTCTCCACCACCTGCAAGTCGAGGTCGGTCGCCATGATCTTGAGCGCCCCACCCGAGGCGGCCTCGATAAGCACGTTCGAAAGGATGGGAATCGTGTTGCGCCGCTCCACCACGGACTGGACGTGGGACAAGCAACGCAGCAGCGTGGAACGTTCGATGGTGGCCTTCATGATCGCCTCATGTCCCCCGGGTCACGGCCGGCAGTTCGTGCAAGTGAATAAGGACCACCCTCTCTAGCGACGAGTCTTGGGGCAGCAAGCGGGAACAGCCCGGAACCGCGGGTATCTGGGGATAAGGGCGGGGATTGTCCCGCTTCAGATCATCGCCCGCCTCAGATCATCGCCATGCCGCCGTTGACGTGGATCGTCTGCCCGGTGACGTAGCCCGCGTCCTTGCTGGCGAGGAACACGCAGGCGGCGGCGATGTCTGCGCCCTCGCCCATGCGGCCCATCGGGATCTTGGCGTTGAGTGCGTCCTTCTGGGCGTCGGGCAGCACCTCGGTCATGGCGGTTCTGATGAAGCCGGGGGCGACGCAGTTCACCGTCACGTTGCGGCTGGCGAGTTCCTGCGCCAGGCTCTTGGACATCGCGGTGAGCCCGCCCTTGCTGGCGCAGTAGTTCATCTGACCGGGGTTGCCGGTTGTGCCCACGATCGAGGTGACCGTGATGATGCGGCCGAACCTGGCCTTCATCATCGGCTTGGTCACAGCGCGCATCAGGCGGAACGCGGACTCCAGGTTGACCCGGATGACGGCATCCCACTCGTCATCCTTCATCCGCATGGCGAGGTTGTCGCGGGTGATGCCGGCGTTGTTGATCAGGATGTCGATCTTGCCGAGCGAGTCCATGGCGGCCGGCACGAGCTTCTCGACTTGCTCGGCGCTCGACAAGTCGCAAGCGATGGCGACATGGTCGACGTCCTGCAGGTGCTGGGGCGAATGCTCGTCCAACTCGTCTCGGAACGCGCGCAGCTTGGTCTGGTTCGAGCCCGAGATCGCCAGCCGAGCGCCCTGCGCCGCCAGCCCGCGCGCAATCGCCGAACCGATGCCGCCCGAAGCGCCGGTGACGAGGGCGGTCATTCCGTGAAGGTCGAACATTCTACTCTCCGTCATCCATTATCAGCGTGGAGCTGCTCGCTTTGAGCTTAGCGGATCAAAGCGCCTTCGCCAGCGCCTCGATCTCGTCCATGGTCGAGACGGAGGTCACCTCTACGTCCCCGGCCGAACGCTTGATCATCGGGCCGACGACCTTGCCGCCGATCTCGACGAAGTGTTCCACGCCTGCCTCGTGCATGGCGATGGCGCTTTCGCGCCAGCGGACGCGGCCGGTGACTTGCTCCACCAGCAATCGCTTCACTTCCTCGGGATCAGCCGTCATCGCTGCAGTGACGTTCGCGAAGAGCGGCAGGCGCAGCGTGCCCGGGGCTGTTGCGTCGAGTGCCTCGGCCATGGCATCGGCCGCGGGTGCCATCAGCGCGCAATGGAAGGGCGCGGAGACGGGCAGCGCGATGCCCCGCTTGATGCCGTGCTCCTTAACCAAAGCGATTGCGCGCTCGACCGCCTCGCGGTGGCCCGAGAGCACGACCTGGCCCGGATCGTTGTCGTTGGCGACGGAGCAGACCTGGCCTTGCGCCGCGGCTTCGGCCAGCGCCGTCGCCTTCTCGATGTCGGCGCCCAGCAAGGCCGCCATTGCGCCCTGCCCCACCGGAACCGCGGCCTGCATCGACCGGCCGCGTAGCTTCAGCAGGCGCGCGGTGTCGGCCAGGCTGAAGGCACCGACGGCACACAGCGCAGTGTACTCGCCGAGCGAGTGGCCGGCCACGAAATCGCACTTGCTCGCGATCGAGATGCCGCCTTCCTTCTCCAGCACGCGCAGCACGGCGATGGCATTGGCCATGATCGCAGGCTGGGCGTTCTCGGTGAGAGTCAGCTGGTCCTCCGGGCCCTCGCGCATGATGGTCGAGAGCTTCTGGCCGAGCACGTCGTCGACCTCTTCGAACACCTCGCGCGCTACCGCGCTGGCTGCGGCGAGATCCGCGCCCATGCCGATCTTCTGACTGCCTTGTCCGGGGAACACAAATGCACGCATGGCTACCACTTTCGGTGTGCGGCGGCTCTTCTGGCCAACCTGTGACGATTCGATGACGTGGCGCGGCGGACTATTGTGGTTGCGGGGCTGCGGCAAGCCCGAATGGCACGATCTTGTTGGCGGCATCGTGGCCGATGTCTGCACTGCCGAGGTAGGCGATGGCGTGCCGCTCGCACCAGTGACGGGCGATCTGCTCGGCTGTGGCGCCGAATTCGCGGTCGTTCTGCGGCACGTCGCTGACCCGGCCGAGGCGCAGGCCGGCAACGCCGCCTAGGTGCGCGGTGAGGTGGAAGAACAGGCGGTCGATGGCGTAAAGGTGCTCTGACACTTCCTCGACCATGACGACGTGACCGGCCAGGCCCGGCATCAGCGGCGTGCCGCAGAGCATCGCCAGCGTCATCAAGTTGAACGCCACTGTCGGCCGATCGCCCACCGACGGTTCGATGCCGGAGCGATCGCCGTTGAGGAACCGAAGGGCGCGCCGAGCGGCCTCGTCCCCGCCCTCGCGGCGCATGCAGGCGAGCATCGGCGCGTGAACCGGATGACCGATCCGCTCGCGATAGAGCGCACCGAGCAAGTAGCCGGCGTCGGAGTAGCCGAGCCAGGTCTTGTTGCGGGCATTGCGATCGAAGCGGCGCACTGCGTCCTCAGCGATGCGACACGCGCCATAGCCGCCGCGGGCGAACCATACCGCGTCGAACGTGGGGTCGTTCGCGCACTCGACCAGGGCATCCAGCCGCTGCGCGTCGCTCCCGGCGAAGTGACCGTCGACGGCAAAGCTTTGTGGGTGGATGTGGAGTTCGACATTCGGGAACTCGGCGGCGGCGAGAGCATGCACGCGATCTGCGTCCTCAGGCAGGATCGGTGCGGATGGGGCGCAAACGGCGATGCGGATCATGTGCGGGACCAAAGCACCGGACGGGCGTGAATGCCAGTCCAGGCAACACGGTCCTCAACATGTCAGGTGAGTGCTATCCCTTCTCGTAGCCCCCGATCGCAATTGCGGTTGTCGTAACACAAGTGACAGTCCGCCGGACTGGCCTGCCGGCGCCTGCTGCGTTATCCGCTGCCACATGACCGCTCCCACCACTGACCTCACCGCCCATCCCTGGTTCTTCTGCGGCATCGGCGGCTCGGGCATGCTGCCGCTCGCGCTGATCCTCAAGGGTCTGGGCGCATCAGTCGCGGGCTCGGACCGTAGCCGCGACCAGGGACGCAGCACGGCCAAGTTCGCCTGGCTGGAGAGCGAAGGCTTCCAGCTGTTCCCGCAGGACGGCAGCGGCGTCATCTCGGCCGACCAGGTGCTGGTCGCCTCGGCCGCGGTCGAGGACACGGTGCCAGAAGTCGTGCGGGCGCGAGAACTCGGTTGCGAGCGGATGAGCCGCGCGCAGCTGCTCGCCGCCCTGTTCAACGCCTCCCCGCGCGGGATCGCAGTGGGGGGCACCAGCGGCAAGTCGACGGTCACCGGCATGATCGGCTGGATCCTCACCGCGTGCCGTCGCGATCCGACCATCATGAACGGCGCCGTGATGAAGAACTTCCGCGCACCCGACGCGCCCTTCGCCAGCGCGCGTGTCGGCCAAGGCGGCGTGTTCGTCTCTGAGGTGGACGAGAGCGATGGATCGATCGCGCTCTATCGGCCCGAGGTGGCGGTGCTCGGCAACGTCAGCCTCGACCACAAGAGCCTGGAGGAACTGCGCGCCCTCTTCGGCGCCTTCCTGGCGGCCTCACAAGTAGGTGTGGTGAACCTCGACGATGCGGAAAGCGCCGAGCTGGCGTCGCGGGCGAACCAGCTGCTCAGCTTCGGCCTGGAGAGCCAGGACGCTGCCATCGGCGTGGAGCCCGGCAGCGTGGTGCAATGGGCGGACGTCATCGAAGCGCGCATTGTCGACCGTCGCAGCGGCGAGGCACATGCGCTGGTGCTGCAGCAGCCCGGCCGCCACAATCTCTACAATGCCCTCGCCGCGCTGGCGGGCTGTGTCGCACTCGGCGTGCCGCTGGCCGAAGCGGTCGCCGCGCTCGGCAGCTTCGAGGGCCTGGCGCGGCGGTTCGACGTGATCGGCACCAGCCCATCGGGCGTGACGGTCATCGACGACTTCGGGCACAACCCCGACAAGGTGTCGGCCACGCTGGCGACGCTCAAGGCGCACCCGGGCCGCGTCGTCGCGTTCTTCCAGCCACATGGGTACGGCCCCTTGCGGCAAATGGGTGCCGAGCTTGCCGAGGTCTTCGCGAGGTTGCTGGGCGGCGATGACGTGGTGCTGCTGTGCGATCCGGTCTACTTCGGCGGCACCGTCGACCGCAGCGAAGGCAGCGAGCGGATCGTCGAGCTGATCCGTGCCGCCGGCGCCCAAGCAGAGTATGTGCCGACCCGTGAAGAATGTGGCGAGCGGATCGTCGAACTCGCTCAGCCAGGCGACCGCGTGGTGATCATGGGTGCGCGGGACGATACCTTGACCACCTTCGCGCAGGATCTGCTGTCGAGGTTACGCTAAGGGCGGCTCAATGCGGCGCCTTGCCCCTGGTCTTCGCCACCAGATGCACCGCGAATGCGATCACTCCGCCCAGCACCAGCCCGACAATCGCGGAAAGCACCGCATACGTCAGCCAACCCAGCACGCCACCCAACGCGCCGGTCGCTTGCGCCACGCCGTGCTGCGCACCGTGCGCGAAGTGCGCCAGCGCTCCGAAGCCGAGTTCCTCCGTGCCATGCAGGATGATCCCGCCGCCGACCCACAGCATCGCCACCGTGCCAACGCTCGCCAGCACGGTCAGCAGGATCGGCATCGCACGAAGGAGCGCCTTGCCGGTGCTCTGCGCAGACGCGCTGTCCTTCTTGGCCAGATGCAGGCCGATGTCGTCCATCTTCACGATCAGCGCGACGGCGCCATAGACCATGATCGTGATCACCACGCCGACCAACGCCAGGATCACCGCGCGCCCGATGAAGGTCTGGTCCGCCACTTCTGCGAGCGCGATGGCCATGATCTCGGCCGAGAGGATCAGGTCGGTGCGCACCGCGCCCGAAACACGCGCCTTTTCGAACGCGGCGACGTCGGTCGGCTGATCCTCCAACGTCTCGCCGTGCTTGGCGCCGCCCAGCTTCTCCACCACCTTCTCGGCGCCCTCGAACGAAAGGTACGCGCCGCCCAGCATCAGCAGCGGTGTGATCGCCCAGGGCAGGAACTGGCTGAGCAGCAGCGCCACGGGCAGCAGGATGACCAGCTTGTTGAACAGCGAGCCCTTGGCGATCGCCCAGATCACCGGCAGTTCGCGATCGGGCGTGAAGTCCGTCACGTAGGACGGCGTCACCGCCGCATCGTCGATCACCACGCCGGCGGCCTTGCTGCCCGCCTTGGCGATCCCGGCCGCGACATCGTCTACCGAGGCGGCCGCGGCGCGGGCGATGACGGCGACATCGTCGAGCAAGGCGACGAGACCAGATGGCATGGCGGTAAGCTCCCCTGTTGCAACCGCGCCCGCTCTGGCCGATTCCAGGGCGCAATGCGAGAACGAAGGCGGAAATGCGTGCAGGCCGACGCGGTTGCATCCTTGGACCGGGCGGCGCGTTACAAAACAATGCGCGCGATCGAGGCGGGACGATGACGGACGCTGCGACGGGCGCCTCGACGGGCGTTGCCACGGAAGCGAAGCCAAGGGCGCAGCGCAGCGCGGTCCTTCGCCGCCATGTCCGCGCGCATCCCTTCCTGGCGCTGTTCCTGCTGCTGCTCTTAGGCCTTGTGCTGTGGCAGACCTGGATGGCCCCGCCATGGCGCCTCAACGCTACGCCGCGGCTGGCGGGCGTCGACCTGCTCGACGCGAACGGCAAAGTCTTCGCGCACCGCGGCCCACGCCCCTCCGAACGGATCGACGCCGCCACGCTGCCGGACGACGTGCGCGACGCGTTTCTCGCGATCGAGGACCGCCGCTTCTACAGCCACGGCGCGCTCGACTATCGCGGCCTCGCCCGCGCGGTGCTGACCAACTTGCGCGCGGGTGGCGTGTCGCAGGGCGGCTCGACGATTACGCAGCAGTACGTCAAGAACGCCTTCCTCACTCACGACCGCACCTGGACCCGCAAGTTCAAGGAACTGCTGCTCGCCGACTGGGTCGAGAACTGGATGAGCAAGGACGAGATCCTCTCGCGCTACCTGGAGCACGCGTACTTCGGCGCGCAGCAGACGGGCCTTGCCGCCGCCGCGCGCTTCTACTTCGACAAGGCGCCCGAGAAGCTGACGCTCGGCCAGGCCGCGATGCTGGCGGGGTTGGTCAAGGCGCCCTCTCGCCTCGCTCCCACGGTGGACCGCGCGGCAGCCCGCGCCCGCATGCGCGTGGTGCTGGGTGCAATGGCCGACGCCGGGTTCATCACCGATCGCGAAGCCAAACGAGTGCGTAATCCACGCGTCGTATCCTCTGGTCGCACGCGCGAGAGCGCCGGCTGGTTCGCCGACTGGCTCTACACCCGCCTGCCCGAAGACAGCGCCGGCCGCATCGCCACCACGCTCGAGCCCGACATCCAGCGCCGCGCCGAGCGAGCGGTAGATCAGGCGCGGCTCGGGGGCGCCGAGATCGCTCTGATCGCGCTACGGCCGGACGGGCGTGTTGCCGCGCTTGTGGGCGGCAGCGACTGGCAGCCGGGCGCCTTCAACCGCGTCAGCCAGGCGCGGCGCCAACCCGGCTCCACCTTCAAGCTGTTCGACTACTTCGCCGCCCTGCGCGCCGGCGCCCGTCCGGACGACGTGGTGTTCGACGCCCCGATCGTGGTGGGCGAGTGGCGCCCGACCAATGGCTACCGCGGCTATCGCGGGCCGATGACCCTGCGCGAGGCCTTCGCCGTGTCCAGCAACACGGCCGCGGTGCGCATCGCCCGGGCGGCGGGCTACCGCGAAGTGGTACGCGCCGCTCACGACCTTGGCATCACCTCTGCCCTTCCCGAAGGCGCGCCCAGCCTGCCGCTCGGCACGGCAACGCTCACCCTCGAGGAGCTCGCCGGTGCCTACGCTGCCTTCGCGCTAGGCCGCTATCCGGTTCAGGTCCACGGGCTGATCGACGGCACCAAGCTGCCCGCCAAGCGGCTCGACGAACAGCGTGAGTGGGCGCCGATGCTCGACCTCCTTTGGGAAGCGGCCAATGCCGGCACCGGCCGCCGCGCCGCCTCGTTGCGACTGCCTGTGTTCGGCAAGACCGGCACCTCCCAGGACGGGCGTGACACCCTGTTCGTCGGCTTCTCGGGCGACCTCGTCACCGCGATCTGGATCGGTCGCGACGACAACAAGCCGATCCCCGGCGCCAGCGGCGGCCACATGCCCGCACAAGTCTGGCGATCGTTCATGAGCGGGTTGCGGCTGAAGTCCATTCCGATCCCGGCCCCACCTCGCGCCGCGCGCGAACGTCGCCTTTGGGGCGCGGAGGACACGCCCGGCCTCGACGTTCAGGACGGCTACGAGGATGAGGCCGACGGCGCCGACCAGGGCGCGCCGACGATTCAGCTGCCCGTTGCGCCGTTCGGCGCTCCTGCGCCTGACAACGGCAATGTCGCTCCACCGCTCATAGCACCCGGACCTCCGTCCGCACCCTACGGGGACGAAGCACCGGCTCCGCCGGACTATCCTCCGGAGGACACAGAGTAGACCCGATGAGCGTTCGGTACGTGACCGGCTGGAAGCTGAACGAGGACGACCGGGCCCGCCTTCTCACCCGCTTCGCGCCGGTATTCCCAGATGTGGTCGCCGATCATGTCACCTTGCGCACCGGCACCGACGAGACCACCGCGCTGCCCAGTCAAACGCACGGCGGAGTCGTCGGCGAGATCGACGATGGGGTCGGTGTGCAGGCACTCGTCGTGCAGATCGGCGGCACCACCATCAGGGAGGATGGAGGTACCTTCCACATCACTTGGTCGCTCGACAAAGCTGCCGGACGGCGCGCCGTGGAAAGCAATGCAGTGATCGCCGCACTCGGCTGGCGACCACTCGCTCAGCCACTGCCGATCCGGCTCGTGCCCGCCCATTTTCGTGTGAGTTGAATGGCTCAGGCAGCGCTCATGCGCGTCGGGGCAAGACTTCGCGCACCTGCCACCCAGCCCGACCAGGCGGCGGCGAGACCAACCGCCGCAGCCACAGCCAGCACGAGCGAAAGCGGCAGGGCGCCGATGCCCAGGAACACAGCGTTCCATGCGGCGCTCTCACCAACGATCGGGAACAGCACGCTCTGGACTGCCAAGGCGGCGGCACTGACGGCGAACGGTCGACCATGGCGCGGCGCCTCGAAATAAAGCGCCGCTGCCACCGCGATGGCAACGAGGTTGGCGGCCTCCACGGCATAACTGAACTTCCAGAACTCCGCCGGCCCATGGATCTGCAGCATCGGCACGAAGCCGCCTATGATGCGCCCGATGATCGGCGCGAGGAGAAACAGCACGGTCGCCATCATGTATCGCGGGTGCAGGTGAGGACGACGTCGAAACGCCAGCGCGCGCGAGAACAACCAGGCCACCATGCCGCCGGCGATCACGTCGATCATGCCCAGATGCGCACCGTGAACCGCGTAGAACGGATCCGCGGGCGTCGCCGCTGCCATGCTGTGCAGAACACCGCCCATGCCGGCAAGCAGCAACGGGAAGTAGGCGACGCTCGCCTTCCCGGCAAAAGCATGGACGGGAAGCAGCTGGCGGTGGGCAGACCAGCTCTGCAATCCGAGCAGCACGATCCAGATCGTTGCCGTTGCGCCATGGACGTGAAACGCCAGCGGCGCGCTTTGCAGTACGCTGTAGTAGGCAGGCCAGAACGCGATGCCAGTCAGCGCGAGCAGGAAGGCCATGGCGATCGGTGCGGTGCGGTACGGCATGGACGCGAGCCCCTCCCCAAGGCACGTTCGTGCGGCTGACTGGCAGCCCACAACCGATCCAAAGTTTCCGCCTCTCCGCCGCCGGTGTCAACCTCGCGGCGCGATACACCGGTGACGCCCGCGAGCCCCCGGTCTAAGCGCAGGACATGACTGCCGTGTTGCCCGCCCTTCCTTTCCAGACTGCGCAGATCCAGGTCCTGCTTCCGTGGCTGAATCTTGCCGGACTCGCGGTCTTCGCTGCCTCGGGCGCGCTGGCGGCGGTGCGCAAGCGACTGGACTTCGTGGGCGGGTGTTTCTTCGCGCTGATCACCGCGACCGGGGGCGGCACCCTGCGCGACCTTCTCATCCGCGCCCCGGTGTTCTGGATGCAGGATGCCGCGCCGGTGCTGCTGTGCCTCGGCGTGGCATTGGCGGCCTGGGCGATCCCGCTCAAGTGGTGGCCCGAGCGGGCGCTCGATTGGTTCGATGCCATGGGCCTCGCCGCCTACGCGGTTTACGGCGCTGGCAAGGCGCTGCAGTTCGGGATCGGGCCGATCCCGGCGGTTGCGGCGGGCGTGATCACCGCGTGCCTGGGAGGCGTGATCCGCGACATTACCGCGGGCGTACCCTCGATCCTGCTGCGTCACGAGCTTTACGTCACCGCAGCGCTTGCGGCGGCGACCTTGTTCGTGGTCCTGACTTCGCTTGGCCTCTCGGCGCCGCTCCCCGCACTGCTCGGCTTCCTGGCCGGCTTTGCAACCCGCGCGGCCGCCATCGTGTGGAAGATCACCCTGCCGCCCCATCGCGGCGCGTGAGCATCCTTGCTATCTGCACAAAACCCTGTATGGGCCCGCTTTCCAAGAAAGCCGGAGGGGCCCCGCAATCGTGCGGATCAGCCAGCGATCGGTTACAGATGTGAAGGAAGCTGCCGTGGCTCATTATGAGCACGTGTTCCTGGCGCGCCAGGATCTGAGCCAGTCGCAAGTCGACGCGCTCGCCACCACCGCCACCGAGATCGTCGAAGCCAACCAGGGCAAGGTCGTCAAGACTGAGTCGTGGGGCCTCAAGAATCTCGCCTACAAGATCAAGCGCAACCGCAAGGCTCACTTCGTGATGCTCAACCTCGATGCCGACGGCGCCGCCGTTGCCGAGTTGGAGCGTCAGACCGCCATTAACGAGGACATCATCCGCTGGGTGACGATCCGCGTTGACGAGCACGAGGAAGGCCCCTCGGTGATGATGCGCAAGTCCGACCGCGAGCGTACTCGCCGTCGCGAACGCGAAGGAGCCTGACCCATGGCACGCGCCTTTTTCCGCCGCCGCAAGTCCTGCCCGTTCTCGGGCAAGAACGCGCCGAAGATCGATTACAAGGACGTGCGCCTGCTGCAGGGCTTCATGTCCGAGCGGGGCAAGATCGTCCCCAGCCGCATCACCGCGGTGTCCGCCAAGAAGCAGCGTGAGCTGGGCCAGGCTATCAAGCGCGCCCGGCACATCGGCCTGCTTCCGTACATCGTGAAGTAAGGAGCAACAGGCATGGACATCATCCTCCTGGAGCGCGTCGAGAAGCTCGGCGCCATTGGTGACGTCGTTTCCGTCAAGGACGGTTACGCACGCAACTACCTGCTCCCCAACAAGAAGGCCCTGCGCGCCAACGAGCGCAACAAGCAGGTCTTCGAAGCCAGCCGCGCCAAGATCGAGGCGGACAACGCCGAGCGTCGTGGCGAAGCCGAGAAGCACTCCGCCGACGTCGAGGGCAAGCAGGTCGTCCTGATCCGCGCCTCGTCGAACTCGGGCCAGCTCTACGGTTCGGTCTCGGTGCGCGACATCGTCGACGCACTGAACGCCGATGGCGCCAAGGTGACCAAGCAGATGATCGTGCTGGAACGCCCGATCAAGACGCTCGGCATCTTCGACGTTCGCGTTTCCCTGCACCCCGAAGTCTCGGTGGGCGTCAAGGTCAACGTCGCGCGCTCGCCCGACGAAGCCGAACTGCAGTCGCAGGGCGTCGACGTGATGGCCTCGATGTTCGAAGCCGACACCAGCGGCTTCACCGAACGCCGCGATCCCAGCCTCGAGCCGGGCGAGATCGTCGTCGACGAGGACGAAGGCGAAGAGCAGCAGGCCTGAGCCTAGCGCTTCACAGCTAACGAAAAGCCCTCGCTTCCATGCGGAAGCGGGGGCTTTTTGTTGGTGGGACGTAGCTGTCGATGGCGGGTTGTTGGTCAATTGCCGAGGTTTGCGAGTAGAGCCGCCGCACCTCGTGCCACCGATGCAGACCGAGACATGCGAGGCCGAGGCGGGCTAAACGCCCCATCAACATCAGCACCTTACATCAACACCCCATGAGCTGAGCTTGTCAGAGTACGCCAGCTGCCGGTGCAATCAGTACGCATTAGAGCTGCAGGATACACCATTGTCTGCTTCCCCTTGTTTGTTGCCGTCCGGATGTCTGACGTCTGGACGTTAGCCGCGGCAGCAGCCATGATCCGCTCGATGATCGAAGTCAGGGCCCCGTTGGAAATCAGGGCTGATGGTGAAGCCGGGTGGGAACTCGTCTTCTGGGTGCTAGACAGTTTCAACTATACGACGCCATTTCGTGCCATCTTAGCGGAGATTGCAGAAGCGCTAGGACAACAGCCGATCCACTCGCTTTCGCTTTCCGACAATACTACTGACGAGGACTTCATGGAGGGAACTTTGAAGTTCGACGGAGGGCCGCTGCGGGTCTACTACGAACACGCTCTTAGCTATCTTACCTTGGGTAGCGTTGACCGCGAGTTGCTAACAAAGATGGCAGTGCGTGTGCAGCCACGGGTCATACTTGTATAATCAGCGGCAGCTTCCGGCACCGCCCGTTACCTTCCGCTCCGCTCGTCACCCGAACCTGTTTCGGGGTCCATCCCACCTCATCGATCCCTACTGTAAGCAGCAAACCGACCGTTCGCCTTACGCCAGCGATGTCGGGCCAAGCGGCACAATGGATCCTGAAACAAGTTCAGGATGACGAGTGTGCGGAGGCAAGCCATTTGCCACCGCACCGCACGCCCGGAGAAAAAAAGGGCGGACCTTCGCCCGCCCCATACTCATTAAAGCCCGTCGAGGCCTTTGCTGACCAGCACGTTCACCGCAACGCGGCGGTTCTGTGCCTTGCCTTCCTCGGTGGTGTTGTCAGCCATCGGGTCGGCCTCGGCCATGCCGGTGGGGGTCAGCATGCGGTAGGGCTTCCAGTGGCAGGCTTGCTGGAGATAGTTCACCACACGGCCGGCGCGCTTGTCGCTCAGCTGCTGGTTGTATTCCTCGCTGCCGACGGAGTCGGTGTAGCCGACGACCAGCAGCAGCGCGTTGTCCATGCTCTCGGCAGTCTTGGCGGCGTTGCACAAGTCGGCCTTGCCCTGCTCGGACAGGACCGCCTTGCCGGTGTCGAAGTTGACGTTGGTGGTGCTCTTCACGTTGTACTGGTCGATATCGCCCATGCGGCCGCGCAGCGCCTCGGTTGCCGCGCTCTGCTCGGCGAAGCGCTGGTCGGTGCCGTTGTGGATCATCGTCGCAGTCTTGAGGTCCTTGTTCTTCAAGTCGACCTGCGTCGCCAGCAGCACGCCGCCGCCCTGCATAGTCTTCACGCTGACCGGCAGGCCGTTGAGCAGCGAAGTCGCCGCCAGCTTGCTGCGGTTGAGGTTCAGGAATCCACCGGCCGCCTTGATCTTGGTCGCATCGTTGATGGTAACCACGGACTTGGTGCCATCCTGGCCTGTGACCTGCATACGGTCACCGCTGCGTGCGGAGATGATGCCTTCGATCTCGGGACCCTTGGTCATCGAGGCCGGATCGGGCACCGAAGTGTCGGTCACGCTGCCGGTCACGCCGGCGTCGGCGGACTCTTGCGCATGCAGGCTGCCGGCGGTGCCGGCCAGCAGCGCCATGATCAGTAGCGCCTTGGGGCTCTTGGAAATGGTCGTCATCGTTCTACTCCTCCAAACTTGCCCAGGGAGGAGCCGCATTCCGGTCGACCGCCGCTTTCGCGATGGCACATCCGACCGGCACGCCCCCTCTGTCCCGCTCACGAGACGCGCGGCATGGCGCCGCACCTGGTGCTGCCATGCGTGTTCAGCCCGACATTTCGCGTGGATGAACACTGCTGCTTGAACAGCCAAATGCGCGGTTGGTGCGAGGCGGCAGCGCGATGAGCCGAAGTGGATCGAAGCGGACGCTACCATAGTTACGACCGCGTGCGAGGGCAGCTGGTCCGTTTCGACACGCTCGGCGCCGACGGTGTTGGGAGTAAGGCTGCGCCCGTGCAAAAGCTTCGATGCCACTAGCTGCGATCTACGCCACGACCGCCCAGGCTGAGCTTGTCGAAGCCCGCCAGCCGCTCTGGCGCTACCGCCAGGGCCGGCCAGTCATCCCGCGGTCGCGGGAGCGGCCAGGGGGAAGAACGGAATCGCCGCGCGCAGATCCGAGCCATCGGCGCGCTCGAATGTGTAGTAGCCTTCCATGCTGCCATGTGGCGTCGCCAGAGGGCATCCAGAGACGTAGTCGTGGCTCTGGCCGGGCTGCAGCAGCGGCTGCTCACCCACCACGCCTTCGCCTTCGACAAGGTTCACGGCGCCGTGGCCATCGGTGATGCGCCAGTGTCGGGTCACCAGGCGGACGGCCTGCTCGCCGCCGTTCTCGATACGGATATGGTAGACCCAGAACCACTTGCCGGCTTCCACGCGCGATTGCTCGGGCAGGAAGTTCACCGCGACCCGCACGGTGATTCCGTCTGTGACGGCGGCGTGTTGGAACAGCTCCTTCATCTCACGACAAAAGGTAACGGTTCGCATCGCGCGGTCAACACCGTTCGCGCGGGAAATTTTGCAAGTGCGAGGGAACTCTCCCGCGCGGCTACAGTCCCGCCTTGGCAAAGGCTTGGTCGAGGTCCTCGATCAGATCGTCGGGATCTTCCAGGCCGACGTTCAGGCGCAGCATGCCCTCGCCGATGCCCATTGCCTCGCGCGCCTCGGGCCCCATGTTGTGGTGGGTGGATGACGCCGGATGACACATCAGCGAGCGCGAGTCGCCGATGTTGTTGGAAATATCGATCAGTTCCAGTGCGTCGAGCAGCGCATGCGCCTGCGTGCGGCCGCCATCGAGCACGAAGCTGAAAATGGGGCCGCAGGCGTCCATCTGCTTCACTGCAAGCGCGTGCTGCGGGTGGCTCTCCAGAAAAGGATGAAGGATCTGCGGCACGCGGCTCTCGACAAAGCGGCCCACCTTCATCGCGTTCTCGCTCTGGCGCTTGGCGCGCAGGTCCAGCGTCTCTAGTCCCTTGAGCACCACCCAAGCGTTGAACGGCGAGAGGTTGGGCCCGGTGTTGCGCTGGAACGGCAGCAGCTTGTCGTTGATGAAGGCTTCCGTCCCGCAAACCGCGCCGGCGAGCACGCGGCCCTGCCCGTCCATCAGCTTGGTGGCCGAGTAGGCGACGACATCCGCGCCGAACTCGATCGGCCGTTGGAGCGCCGGCGAGCAGAACGCGTTGTCGACCACCGAGGTGATCCCGTGCGCCCGGGCGAGACCGCAGATGTACTCGAGATCGGCGACGTCCATCGTCGGATTCGCCGGCGTTTCGAAGAAGAACACCTTGGTGTTGGGCCGGATCGCGGCTTCCCACGCCGCGTTATCGCGCGCGTCGACTACGGTGACGTCCACGCCGAAGCGCGGCAGCAAGTGGTCGCCCAGCCAGCGGCATGAACCGAACGCGGCGCGCGCCGTTACCATGTGGTCGCCGGCCGAGAGTTGGCAGAGCAGCGCCGCGGTCATCGCCGCCATGCCGGACGCCTGGGTGCGGCATGCCTCGGCACCTTCCAGCAGGGCGATGCGCTCTTCCAGCATCTGCACCGTCGGGTTCTGGAGGCGCGAATAGGTCATGCCCGCATCTTCGCCGGCGAAGCGCGCGGCAACGGTGGCGGCATCGTCGTACGAGTAGCCCGAGGTGAGGAACAGCGCCTCGCTGGTCTCACCCATCTCCGACCGCCACGTGCCGCCGCGGATGGCGCGGGTGGCCGGCCGCCATTGGAGGGTCTTGGTGCGATCTTGTCCGGTGGTGCGCTTCATGGCTGCGGCGTTTACGGGCGAGTGCGGGTCGAGACAAGGGTGGGCGTGTGGCCGCGACCTCTCGATACAACCCTGCCCTTGCCGCCGACCGCGCTGCCGCTTATGCCGCCGCCCCGATGCAAGCCTCTCGCGACCGCGATCCCCTGCCCTGGTGCCTGGCGATCGGCTTCGCGTTCCTGCTCGTGTGCCTCCACCGGCTCGGCATTCCGAACAAGATCTACTTCGACGAAGTGCATTACGTGAAGGCGGCGCGCAAGCTGCTGCAGGGCCTGCCTGCCAATCGAGAGCATCCGATGTTCGCCAAGGAGGTGATCGCCGGCTCCATTGCGCTGCTGGGCGATCGGCCGTGGGCGTGGCGCATTCCTTCCGTACTGTTCGGGGTTCTGGGCCTGCACGCTTACGGCCGGCTGGTATGGTACGTCACCTTGCGCCGCCGGGCGACGATCCTGGCCGCGGTGCTGCTCGCGACCGACTTCCTGTGGTTCGCGCAGAGCCGCATCGCCATGCTCGACATGGTCTCGGCGGGCTTGGGCATGGTGGCGCTGTGGCAGTTCGCCGCATTGATCCGCGAGCCTGCGAGGATGCCCCGGTTGAGGCTGGCGGCGTGCGGGATCGCCCTGGGCCTGTCGCTCGGCGCCAAGTGGAGTATAGCCCCCGCCTTGGCGCTGCCGGGCCTCACCTTCCTGGCTCTGCGGATCCGGGAAAGTGGCTGGCGCGTGATCGGAAGCAGAGGGTCAGGTCCGGTGCCTGGTGTCTCGCTGGTCGAAGCGGCGCTCTGGCTCGGCGTGCTGCCGCTCGCGCTTTATTGGCTGACTTACCTGCCGGGCTTTTTCTGGACCGATCGGCCGATCGATCCGCTCGGCTTCGTCCACCATCACCAGTACATGCTCAAGCTGCAGGACAGCGTGAAGAAGCTGCACCCCTATCGCAGCGTCTGGTACCAGTGGGTGATCAACTGGCGCGCGATCTGGTATCTCTATGAGTTTGTAGACGGCGCGCAGCGCGGCATCCTGATGATCGGCAATCCCTTCACCATGCTGGCCGGACTGCCCGCGCTGCTCTGGTGCCTGTGGGTGGGCATCCGGCAGCGGCGCTGGGACGCACTGGCCTTCGTCGTGCTCTACGTCGCGACGCTGATGCTATGGGCGGTGAACGGCAAGCCCATCCAGTTCTACTACCACTACCTCCTACCCGCGGCCTTCCTGATGGCCTGCTTGGCGCTGGCGCTCGACGCGATCTGGTCGCGCGCGGACCGCTGGCGCTGGCTCGCGCCTGCTTCGATGGTGGTGGCACTGGGCATGTTCGTCTATTTCTACCCGATCATCTCGGCCGCCCGCCTGCACCATGGCAAGCAGAGCTACGCGCAGTACATGTGGCTGAGAAGCTGGCGCTGACGGCCTTCCAGGGGGCATAAGAGACCGTCAGCGCCGCATCGGATCGCGTCAAGGGTCAGGCCACGACCCGGTGCTTCTCGTCGCCGGCGCCGGCGAGCATCGCTTTCCAGTTTTCGAGCGTGAAGACGGCCTGGTATTCGGCCTGCATCTCTGCGGTGAGCACTTCGACCATGCGTTCGCCCTCGACCCACAGCTCGATCACGCCGAACGCGCCGCCGCGCTTGCGGTACTTGGCCGGCCAGTCCTCGCGGCGGGCGATCGCGAAGACCTCGTCTTGCGAGAGGTTGGTGGCCATGGCGAAGTGGGTGGCGCACAGACCGCCCTCGCCCGGAACGCCGATCGCGTCGGCGTCGCCCGGCATCTCCATCAGCTCGGTGCCGCGCGGGTAGATCTCGATCGCGGTCCCGCGATCGTCACCGGCATGGGCGATCCAGCTGCCGTCGGCGACGGGCGGGAACGGCGTGGCCTCGCCACCGAACAACTCGGCAAACACAGTAGCGACATGGCGCGGATCGCGCGCATCGATGGAAACGTGGAACAGCATGGGTCTTCTCCCGATCTCTAAAGATGCGGGTCAGAAGACCTCTCGGCTGGGTGAGACAACGCGCGTCCGTCCAAGGATGGATGGTCCGCGACGAACGTCAGCCTGTCAGGTCCATTCCCAAATGGCGAGGACCGGACGCAACTCAGTTGGCGCCGTACTTGCCCCAGACGAACTTGGACGACAGCGCGAAGTTCCACACGGAAGCCATGACCACGCCGACCAGCGCCGCCGGGTACTCGTGGATGCCGTAGTGGACGAGCACTGCCGAGACGCCGACGTTGGCGGTCAGGCCAACCGAGCAGGTGAGCGCGAACTTGGCCCAGCCGCGCATCAGCGGCACGAAGCCGGTCAGCCGCTTGTCGGCATACGTCAGCGCGTTGTTGAGGAAGAAGTTGAACGTCATCGCGCAGACCGCCGCGATCGTCTGGCCGACTTCGAACGCGCCGACCAGCTGCCCCTTCATGCCAGGACCGCCGAACATCGCGAGGATAGCGGTCAGCACGGCCATGTGCACCACCACGCCGACGGCGCCGATCGTGCCGAACAAGGCGAAGCGCGTCGGGATGATCCGGCCCAGCCATTTGTCGTAGAGGCCGACCAGGAACTCGAAGACCACGGTCCGATCGAGCTTGCTTTCGCCCTCGGCACGGGCGGCGAACGCAAGCGGAACTTCCTTGACGCGCAACGGGGTCTCCACGGTAGCGAGGATGTCGAGAAGGATTTTGAAGCCGACGCCGGACAGCCGGTGCGCATCGACGCGCAGGGTTTCGGCGCGCAGCATGAAGAAGCCGCTCATCGGGTCGGTGAGTGTGAGGCCGGTGACCTTGCGCGCCAGCTTGTTGGCGACACCCGAGGCCTTGACCCGGTCCGGCCGGTTCCACGCCTCGGTGCTGGCCCCTTCGCAGAAACGCGAGGCATAGGCGACGTCGTACTCGCCCGACTGGATCGCCTCCAGCATGCCCGGCAGCAGCTTGGGGTCATGCTGGTGGTCGGCATCCATCACGGCGACGACCGGTGCGGCGGTGGAGCACATGCCCTCGATCGCGGCGGAGGACAGTCCGCGCCGGCCGATGCGCTGGATGACGCGCAGCCGCGGATCGCGCAAGGAGATCGCGCGCGCCATGTCGGCCGTGCCATCGGGGCTATTGTCGTCGACGACGATGGCCTCCCAGGCGATGCCCGTGAGTGCGGCGTCAAGCCGCTCCACCAGCGTCTCGAGGTTGTTGCGCTCGTTGAATGTCGGCAGCACGACGGCGAGCTCAAGCGGCTTTGCGGCAGCAGCAACGGCTTGCGCCAGCTCTGATCGAGGCATGTTCATGGGCACGGGGCTTAGTTGGTAAACCTGAAAGAAGCTTTAGCGCAATTTACTTTACCGGTTCATAATGCCGGCAGGCCAGTCCCGCCGCTCACAAAGGCTGCAAGCAAAGTCCAGCCGCTCACAGCCCGCCCACTTACAGAGCGGCAAGGACGGCATCACCGATCTCGCGAGTGCCGGCGCGGCCGCCAAGATCGCCGCCGCGCACGCCATCGGCCAAGGCCTTGCTGACCGCCGCCTCGATGCGCG
Source organism: Novosphingobium sp. 9U (assembly GCF_902506425.1). Taxonomy (NCBI): domain Bacteria; kingdom Pseudomonadati; phylum Pseudomonadota; class Alphaproteobacteria; order Sphingomonadales; family Sphingomonadaceae; genus Novosphingobium; species Novosphingobium sp. 9U. Next base: position 2,691,670 of record NZ_LR732469.1, read on the forward strand.
CGGCGTGCTCCTCCAGCCCGAAGCTGTGACGCAGCAGCATTGCGGCCGAGAGGATCGTCGCCATCGGATTGGCCAGCCCCTTCCCGGCAATGTCGGGTGCCGAGCCGTGGATCGGCTCGTACAGACCATAGGTGCCCTCTGCCAGGCTGGCCGACGCGAGCAGGCCAATGGAGCCCACGCACATGCTCGCCTGGTCGGACAGGATGTCGCCGAACAGGTTGCCGGTGACGATGACGTCGAACTGGCCGGGGTTCTTCACCAGCTGCATCGCCGCGTTGTCGACGTACATGTGGCTGAGCTCGACCTCAGGGTACTCCTTGGCGACCTCGATCACCACGTCGCGCCACAGCTGCGAGGTTTCGAGCACGTTGGCCTTGTCGACCGAACACAGCTTCTTGCTGCGGCCCATCGCGGCGGTGAAGCCGGTGTGCGCGATGCGGCGCACTTCGTCTTCGGCGTAAGACATCATGTCCCACCCCTGGCGGCGGCCGTCCTCCAGCGTGCGGGTGCCTTTCTCGCCGAAGTAGACGTCGCCGTTCAGCTCGCGCACGATCAACAAGTCGATCAGCCGAGCGACTTCGGGGCGCAGCGTGGTGAGGTCTTCCAGGCCCTTGAACACCGTCGCTGGCCGCAGGTTGGCGAACAGCCCCAACTCCTTCCGCAGGCCGAGCACCGCCTGCTCGGGCCGGAGTGCACGCTCCAGGTGGTCGAGCGAAAAGTCTCCCACCGCCCCGAACAGGATAGCCTGGCAAGAGCGCGCAATATCCAGCGTCTCGGCCGGCAGCGGGTGGCCATGCTTGCGGTACGCCGCGCCGCCGACATCGCCCTCGACCAGCTCAAGACCCGGCAGGTCGAGCGCCTGGAGGACGCGGACCGCCTCGGCGGTGACCTCGGGACCGATCCCGTCGCCGGCGAAAACCGCTACCCGCATCGCATTCGCGCCCATGCACATTCCCCTGGCCTCAGACACCAACCAGGCGCGCCCAACGCTCGCGCAAGATTGCGCGCGCCGCCATAACGTCTGCGCGCCGTTCGGCAAGCGGGTAGCGCGCCAGTTCGCGCCCGATGCGATCGAAGGCGTCAAAGATCGCCGGCCAGTCGCCGTTGTCCGGGCGCTTTGCCGCAACGCCATAGCCCAGCTCGCGCAGCAGCAGCACCTCGTAGGAGAGCAACGGAATGGCCCAGCCGCGCGCGGAAGGGGCAACCGTGATCGCCGTCAGCAGTGCCGCCAGGGCATCGAACAGTGCGGGATAGGGCTGGCGTTCGGGGAGCGTGGCGGCGGTGAGCGCCGTAACCCAGGCGATCCCGGCTGCCGGCAGCGGCTCGCCAAGCCAAGGCCCGCGGCTCTCACGCAATTCGACGCGGGCGAAGGGAAGCTGGCTCTCCGACCGGGAGCGGACTTCGGCTTCAACGAGGTTTCCGGGCAGCAGGACCGGTCGCAGTTGTCGGCCTCGCCCGCCTGCGACAAACGCGCCCACTAGGCCCTGCTCGGCCGTGAGCAGGCGGGCGATGACCGCCGTTTCGCCGTGTGGCCGGCTGGCACAGACGATGGCGGGACCGCGGAAGTGCATCAGCTAAGCTGTGGAAGCTGAGACGTCCGCTGGCAAGCATAGGCGCTGGACCGGTTCCGGCATCTCACAGGCTCTCGTCGAAACGCGATCAGCGCGCGCGGCGACGAAATCGGTCTCGGGTCGAGCCGGGATAATCCTACGCCGCGACCGCCTCGCTGCAATCCGCGCACGGCTCTGCTGCCTTCGCCCGATCCGCATCGATCAGCGCGCTCTGTTTGCGGCCCATGGTCCAGTTGCGGCCGAGCCGGACTGAAGGGTTGGGCGCACACCAGATCTCGCCGCTGTCGTTCAGGACGGTGACCCAGATCAGGTTATGCTCCTGACCGTAGTCGATCATGCCGATGGCATAGCCGTCACCCTTTTCCATCACGTGGAGCGGGATCGTCGGGTTCAATTGCGTAAACATAGATCAATCTGCCTTCTGCCGCTCATAACTGCGGCAGCGCAGATCGGTTGCTCGCCCCCAAGGACAGGGGAGGCCGGGTTCAGCTTTTGGCGATCAGCTTCATTTCGAGCTCGTCGACGCGCTTCTTGAGCGCCTCGGTCTCATCACGCGCCTTGACGGCGAGGTCCTTGACGGTCTCGAACTCCTCGCGGCTGACGAAGTCCATTTCGCCCAGCAGTTCCTTGAACCGCTCACGCGCGGAATCGCGAGCCTCGCGGCCGACACCGGCCAGAGTGCCGGCAGCACTGTTCATCAGTTTGACGAAGTCGGCGATGAAGGGGTTTTCGCTTTGCATGTGCCTTAGATGGGCAAATCGGCCCGCCGCTGCAAGAGTTCAGAACTCGATCCGCTCGACCGCGCCGGACGGATGCACGCCATCAAGGTCACGGTTGTCCTGCAGAATCGCGTAGTTGAGGTAGGTCGCGAACAAGATCCAGGCGAGATAAGGCGCCAGCAACCAGGCCGCGCTCGGCCGTATGCGCGCGAACAGCACGATCGTGAGCACAACCGCGGCATCGAGCAGCAGGATGTCGACGAGCGCGCCGGTGATGCGGTGCGCGCCGAAGAACAGCGGCGACCAGGCCAGATTGATGGCGAGCTGCACGGCAAAGACCAGCGCGGCAAGCCCCCGCCCCCTCGCCCCCGCGGCCGAAAGCACAACGGCGAGCGCCAGGCCCATCAGGATATAGAGCACGCTCCAGACCAGCCCGAACGCGGCAGGTGGCGGGTAGCCAATTGGCTTGCGCAGCGCGGCGAACCAGGCCTCATCGGCGCCGCTGCCGGATAGTACGCCCGACAGGATGCCCAGGATCAGCACCACCGGCGCGCAGACCAAAGCCCAGCGGATCACGCCGGCGCGCAACTGCCATGTGGAGGCCAGGAAGTTCATCCGTTCAGCAAACTCTCGAATCGCCCGTTTCGCCGCTGTTGTTGCGGGAACAAGACCATCGCGCAAGAATGCGGTGGACGGTCAGGTGTCCCGCGATGAGTACACCAGGAACTCGACATTGCCCTCAGGGCCGGTGATCGGGCTTTCGACGATGCCGTGAACGGTCCAGCCACTCGCCTCCAGCCAGTCGCGCACCTCGCCGCAGACGCGCGCATGCAGCGCCGGATCGCGCACAACGCCGCCCTTGCCGACCTCGCCGCGCCCGACCTCGAACTGCGGCTTGATCAGGGCGACCAGGGTGCAACGCGCAGCGGCCAGGCGCAGCGGCACCTCCAGCACTTTGGCGAGGCCGATGAAGCTGGCGTCGCAGACGACCCAGTCGCAGGCTGCGTCTATCATCTCGGGCGTCAGGATGCGGGCGCTGGTCTGTTCCAGCACGGTCACGCGCGGGTCCTGGCGCAGCTTCCAGGCGAGTTGGTTGGTGCCGGAGTCGACCGCGAAGACGCGCGCCGCGCCCTTGCTCAGCAGCACGTCGGTAAAGCCGCCGGTCGAGCTGCCGATGTCCATCGCGGTCGCGCCAGCGGGATCGAGGCCGAAGTGCTCGATGGCATGCGCGAGCTTGATGCCACCGCGCGAGACCCAAGGATGATCACGCCCACGTACGTCGAGCACAGCATCGCCGGCGATCTGCTGTCCCGGCTTCGCGATCTTGCTCTCGCCCGAGAACACCAGACCCGCCAGTACGAGCGCCTGCGCCCGCGTGCGGCTTTCCGCCAAGCCGCGGTCGACCAGCAACTGATCGACGCGCACCTTCGCCGCAAGCTTGGGCTTGGCCGCAGGCTTGCGCTTGCCAGCCGGGTCGCTGGATCGAGGCGGAGGAGCGTTGGACATGAGGTGCGCAGGGTTGTGGTGCGGGCCGTCTCATTCCATACCGGCGCGATGAAGGCAAATCTGCTCAGGCCCAGCGCCACCCTCGCCGTGCTTGCGCTCGCCGCTTGCTCGGGCCCGCGCATGATCCCCGAAACGGAATCACGATCGCCTGCCCCTGCTCCTCAGCCGGCACAAGGATCCTCGGCCCTGCCGGCCAGTCCGACGCCGAAGGGCTGGGCCGACTTCCCGGCAACGCCCGGCGACTGGCACTGGAGCAACGAGGGCGGACGATCGACTGCCCGCTTCGCCAACGGCCGCGTCGTGCTGCGCTGCGACCCTGTGCAGCGCACAGTGCGAATCGAACGGAACGAGTCCGGTGTGGCCAGCCGCGCGCCTGCGACCCTGCGCATCGTCACGCAGACGCAGACCCGCGCATTCAACGCCGTGCCGCAAGCCGGAGCATACGCGGTGGACGTGCCGGCGCGCGATCCTCTGCTCGATGCCATGGCCTTCAGCAAGGGACGTTTCGCGATCGAGACCACCGGCCTGCAGACGCTCTATGTGCCAAGCTGGACCGAGGTGAGCCGGGTGATCGAAGACTGTCGCTGAGCCCGCGACCACGCTCCTCGTCAGCCTGGGGAAAACCTGCGCGGAGCCGCAGATTTTGGCGGCAAAAAAAATCTTTGCAAGACTTGTTGTGCGCTGCGCAATGACCCACAAATGGTGCAAGGCAGGATGGTTCGGGCGGCAATAAACCCGCATCTTTCGGCCCCAGCCGCTCAGCAGCGGCGCTTATGGCTCAACAGCGCGAAAGGAGGTGATCCGATGTCTCATGGTTCAGCAGAGAGGTCGGCTTTTTCCGTCGCGAGGCATTATCGCTGAAGTTCATTCAGTAGGCGATAGAGGTTTCGCTGGCGGCACTTCCGGCCGCTGACCATGTGAAGGGCCGTACCGAGGCTTCGGTGCGGCCCTTCTCATTTGCACCGACGTTGCACTCGTCGCCGCGACGCGCAAGTGGTTCAGGCGCAGGCACAAGTTGGCTCCCATTGCCGCACGCCTCGGATTACGCCATCTGCAGAAAATTTCTCTACGCTTGCCTTTCTTGTAATTTTCGTACAAGGCGCGCCGGCACATCACAGCAAGGACCTGAAGCAATGGCGACCCTCGCCGAACCCGCCCTGCAATTCACCACCCGTGATCTCACGTCGCCCGTTAGTGCGCAGGATCGAGCGGCGGTATTGGCCAATCCGGGTTTCGGCACGAAGTTTTCCGAGCATATGGTGACAATCGAATGGTCGGAAGAACGCGGCTGGCACGATGCGGTTGTCGGCCCTCGCCAGCCGATCGCGCTCGATCCGGCCTGCGCGGTGCTCCATTACGCGCAGGAGATCTTCGAGGGGCTCAAGGCCTATCGCCACCCCGATGGCAGCGTGGCGCTGTTTCGGCCCTACGAGAACGCCCGGCGCTTCAATCGTTCCGCCGAGCGGTTGGCCATGCCCGCACTGCCCGAAGACGTCTTCGTGGAGTCGGTCCGCCGCCTGGTGGACGCGGATCGCGATTGGCTGCCGACTGTCGAAGGCGGCTCGCTATACCTTCGACCCTTCATGTTCGCGTCTGAGGTGTTCCTCGGCGTGCGGCCGGCCAAGGAGTACAAGTACGTCGTCATCGCCAGCCCAGCGGGCAACTACTTCAAGTCGGGCGCCCCGGCCGTCTCGATCTGGGTGAGCGAGGACTACACGCGCGCGGCGCCCGGCGGCACCGGCGCGGCCAAGTGCGGCGGCAACTATGCCGCCAGCCTGGTCCCCCAGGCCGAAGCGATCGCCAAGGGCCACGACCAGGTGGTGTTCCTCGACGCGGTCGAGAACAAGTGGGTTGAAGAGCTCGGCGGCATGAACCTGTACTTCGTGTTCGATGACGGGACGCTGCTGACGCCGGCACTCTCCGGCACGATCCTGCCCGGGATCACCCGAGACAGCTTGCTGGCGCTCGCACGCGATGAAGGGCTGAGCGTGCAGGAAGGCCGCTACAGCATCGATCAATGGCGCGAAGATGCGCAGTCCGGCCGCCTGGTCGAGTGCTTCGCCTGCGGCACCGCCGCGGTCGTCACACCGGTGGGCAAGGTCGCCTCGCGCTCGGGCGAGTTCACCATCGGCAGCGGCGGCCCGGGGCAGCTGACTCAGAAGCTGAAGAACCGGCTGGTCGCCATCCAGCGCGGCGAGGCGCCCGATCCGCACGGCTGGGTCATCAAGGTCAACTGAATCCAGCGGCGCCGATTGACTCAGTCGAGCGGCGCCACGTCCACCGAGAAGAACATCGTCTGCTGCGATCCGCCGCGGAAGGTGCCGCCGAGCGGCGACACGTCCGAGTAGTCCCGGCCCATGCCGATGAACACGTGGTCGGTGTCAGCCAACTTGTCGTTGGTCGGATCGAAGCCGATCCAGCCCAGTTCTTCGCCGCACCACAGGTTGACCCAGGCATGCATCGCGTCGGCACCGACCAGCCGCTGCTGCCCCGGCGGGGGCAGCGTGCGCAAGTAACCGCTGACGTAGGCCGCCGGGATGCCATGCGCGCGCGCGGCGATGATCATCACGTGGGTGAAATCCTGGCACACCCCGCGCCGCTGGTTGAACGCCTGGATCGGCGGCGTGTCGGGATACGTCGCGCGCGGATCGAAGGCGAACTGGCTGTGGATCGCGCGCATCAGCGCACGACCTGCCTCCATCACCGGCATGCCCTCATGCAGGAACCCGCTGGCCCACAAGGCGATGTCGCGCTCCGGCTGCGCGATGGGCGAGGCAAAGATGTACGATGCAGGGCCCAGCGCCGACAAGTCGGGCAAGGTCATCGCACGCTCGCGCAGGGCGGCCAGGCCGGGCCCGCCCGCCTGCAGGAGCGCCGGTGCCAGCGGCTCGCGCGTGACGGTGAAGCGGCTGTCCACCTGAAGGCGCGTGATCGGCTCACTCAAGGTGAACTTGCTTTCGTTGACGTGGTAGGCGCCCTCTCCCTCGATCAAGGCGCCGGGCCAGGGGTTCACCGTCAGCGCGAAGTCGGTCACCGACTGCCCCGGCCATTGCGCCGGTCGCAGCCGGACGTTGAAGCTGGCGAGGCGCACCGGTGCGGCATACTGGAGCGTCGTGCTGTGGCTGATCGCATAGCGAATCATTCGAGCAGGCTCGCGCTGCTGCCGTCGTCGGTCGGCTCAAACTGCAGGAAGTAGCGGACCGATATCGCATCCGAGAGCGCCAGCAGCCGGCTCTCGACGTCACCCAGTTTCACGCCCTCCATCTCGGGCGCCGTCGCCGCAGAGAGCGTGCCTAGCAGCGCCTGACTCTCGCGCAAGGGCTGCTCGGGCAAGTTGTCGGCGCGGATGGTCGGCAGCTTGCGCAAGTGCTCGACGATCTCGGCGACCTGGAACATCAGCGAGCGCGGGTTCTCCGGGTCGAGCAGCACGAGATCGAACACCGGGTTGCGCATCGCGCCCGTCAGATAGCGCGATCGGTAGACGATCTGGCTGTCGCACAAGTCGAGCAGCGTTCCCAGTTCGTCCGCGCTCCAGGCACCGCCGCCGTTGTAGATGAAGTGCCGTGCCACTCGGCAGATGCCGAGCGCCCGCTCGATCCGCTTGCCAAGGTCCAGGAACCGCCAGGCATGGCCCTGAACCATGTTCTCCGAGGCGAGGCCCGCCAGCGCGCTGAACCGTTCGATGAGGCCATTCGCCGTTGCCAGCATCGTCTGCGGCCGCTGCGCATCGACAGCTGGAAGCGGCTGGCTGACGATCCGCCACAAGTCGCGCGCAAACCGCTCACGCAGGCCCGCGCCCACTTCGTTGCGCCGCGCGATCAGTGCCGCAACACCCCCGCCGAGGCGCCGCTCGGAAAGGACGGCAGCGCAGATCGTCGGGAAGGACTGGCTCACCACCGGCCCATCGATCGCGGCCCACTTGAACAGCAGGTTGGCGAGCGTGCGACGCACGGCCTCACCGCCGCGATCGCCATCGGCTTCGATCGATCCACCCAGGATCGCGCGCGCGATACGCACCGTCAGCTCGGCGCGTTCGTTGTAGCGGCCGAACCAGAACAGGTTGTCCGCAGCCTGGCTGGCGAGGATGCCGCCGCCTCGCGAGACCGGCGGCTCGGTTGCCAGCACGCCCGGCGCCTGGGCGGCGCTGGATGCCGCATCGACGATCCAGCAGTCGGCGGACAAGTCGCCGTTGCCGATCAGCGAGGTCGGCAACGTCTCATTCGCGGCGATCCGGGCGAAGCCGCCGGGCATGACCGTCCACTCGCCATCTGCCGTGCGGGCGACGAAGGCTCGCAGCGTGAACGGGCGAGGCACCACCTCGCCGTCGATCACCGCCGGCGTGGTCGAAAGCTGCACCACTTCCTGCGCGCAATAGTCCATCGGCCGGCGTTGCAGCGCCTCCAGCAACGCGCTGCGGCGCGCGGGATCGAGGCTCGCGCCTTGGACCGGATTGTTGTCGTCCAATCCAGCGACCGGCTGACCGAACGCAGGCACCAGCGCGAGTTCGTCGAAACGGCGCTGGACGATCGCCGCCTCACGCTTCTGGCCGCACCACCACGTCGCAACGGTGGGCAGGATCGGCGCCTCGCCCAACAGCAGTCGGCACAGGCGTGGCATGAAGGCGTTGAACGCAGGCGATTCCAGCACTTCGACGCCCGGCCAGTTGGCGATCTCCAGGCCGCCCGCGACCCAGGCGTCGAACATGTTGGCGACACCGATCTGCGATTTGGCATCGAACGTCAGCGGATCGAGCGCGTTGGTGTTCACCCAGCGCCAGACCGCATCGACGCGCTTGGGCCCGGCGATGGTGCCCACGAACAGCTTGTCGTCCTGCACCGACAGGTCGCGACCTTCGACCAGCGGCAGGCCGAGGTAGCGTGCCAGGTGCGCCTGCTCGGCATAAGTCTGGTTGAAGCGGCCGGGCGTCAGCAGTGCGATGCGGGGGCGTTCACGCCGGCAGTCGGCCGCGATGCCTTCGCGCAGGCGGGCGAAGAAGTCGGCCAGGCGGCGCACGTGGTTGTCGGCCAGCAGGGCATCGGTGGTGCGCGTCATCGCGAGCCGGTTCTCGAGCGCATACCCGACGCCCGTCGCCAGCCGCACCCGATCGTTGAGCACGCGCCACTGACCCTTGGGCCCGCGGGCGAGATCGGCGGCGTAGACGTGAATGAAGTGGCCGCTGCCGGGGCCGCGGCCGAGCATCTTGCGCGCGAAGTACGGACTGCCGGCAATCACCGCGGCGGGAAGATGGCCTTGCGCCACCAGCGACTGCGAGCCGTAGATGTCCTCGGCCAGCCGCTCGAACAGGGTTGCCCGTTGAATAAGCCCGCGCTCGACACCGGCCCATTCGTCGGCGCCGATGATCAGCGGCAGCGGCGTGACCGGCCAGGCGCGCTCGTCCTCGTCGCCGGCGATGCGGAAGGTGAGGCCGAGGTCGTCGATGTGGCGGGCGGTGGTCTCGGCCAAGCTGGCCGGGTCACCCTGTGCCGACGCGGCGAGCCCGGCGACGGTGGCGTGCCACTTGGCCGCGACTTCGGGCGCGGCGCCGGAGTAGAGGTCGCGCGTGGTGGCATCGACGGGGTAGGTGTCGAGCCAGTTAGATTGTGTCAGCGTCTGTGAAGCCACCTAGCCCTCTCCCCTGAAGGGGAGAGGATCGCGTAGCTTGGCCCGCGAGGGCCTAGCGCAGCTTGGAGAGGGGTTTCCGGCGGTCGAGAGGCCGCGCACCCCTCTCCAACTCCGGCTCGGCAGCGAGCCGCCAAGCCTTCGTATCCTCTCCTCGTGCGGGGAGAGGGCTAGCGGATCAATGCCCACGCAAAGGCCGGCGCAGGTCCAGAGTATAGGGGAACTCGCCCGGTAGTTCCTCGGGCGGCGCGTCCAGCTTCCCCGGCGAGTGACCATGCTCCTGGAAGCGCGCCTTGCGCCGAGCCTCCGCCTCGTAGCCGTTGATCGGCACGTCATCGTAGTTGCGTCCGCCCGGGTGCGCGACGTGGTAGACGCAGCCGCCCAGCGAACGTGCGTTCCAGGTGTCGAAGATGTCGAAGGTCAGCGGCGCATGCGCGGGCATCAGCGGGTGGAGGCACTCGGCCGGGGCCCAGGCCTTGTAGCGTACGCCGCCCACGCCCTGCGCTTTTCCGGTCGAAGTCAGCGGCACGCGGCGGCCGTTGCAGGTAATCACGTGGCGTCCCTCGATCAGCCCGGTCGCCTTGACCTGCAGCCTCTCCGTCGAACTGTCGACGTAGCGCACCGTTCCCCCGATCGCGCCGGTTTCGCCCAGCACGTTCCAGGGTTCGAGGGCGTGGCTGATCTCCAGCGTGACGCCACCGCCAACGACCTCTCCGTGCACCGGGAAGCGGAACATGCGCTGCGCCTCGAACCAGGCCGGGTCGAAGTGATAGCCGGCACGGTCAAGGTCGGCGAGGACATCCAGGAAGTCCTCCCACACGAAATGGCCGAGCATGAAGCGATCGTGCAGCTGCGTGCCCCAGCGCACCAGCGGGCCATCTACCGGCTCCTTCCAGAACCATGCGGTCAGTGCGCGCAGCAGCAGTTGCTGGGCGAGCGACATCTTGGCGTCCGGCGGCATCTCGAAGGCGCGGAACTCGACCAAGCCGAGGCGACCGGTGGGGCCATCGGGCGAGAACATCTTGTCGATGCAGATCTCGGTGCGGTGGGTGTTGCCGGTGAGGTCGGTCAACAGATTGCGGAACAGGCGGTCGACCATCCAGGGCGCGGGCTGCTCCTGGTCTGGGCCGGGCACCTGTGCCAGCGCGATCTCCAGCTCGTAGAGGCTGTCGTGGCGCGCCTCGTCGATGCGTGGGCTCTGGCTGGTGGGGCCGATGAACAGGCCGGAGAACATGTAGCTGAGCGAAGGGTGCCGCTGCCAATATGTAACGAAGCTTTTCAGCAAGTCCGGCCGGCGGATGAACGGGCTTTCCAGCAGGCTCGGGCCACCCAGCACGATGTGGTTGCCACCGCCGGTGCCAATCGAGCGGCCATCGACCATGAACTTGTCGGCAGTCAGACCGATCTCGCGCGCGGCGTCGTAAAGGGTCTCGGTGATCTCCACCGTCTCGCGCCACGTGGCGCTGGGATGGATGTTGACCTCGACCACGCCGGGATCTGGCGTGATCTTCAGCACCTGGATGCGCGGGTCGGGCGGCGGCGGGTAGCCCTCGATCCGCACCGGCACACCGCGCTCCTTGGCGACGACTTCGATCGAGGCGACCAATTCGAGGTAGTCCTCCAATGCCTCCGTCGGCGGAATGAACACCGCGAGGAAGTCCCCGCGCGGCTCGATCGTCACGGCGGTGCGGACAGCGCCTTCGATGTGCTTCTGCTCGACGATCTCCTGGGCGTTGCCCTCAGGGCCCGCGACGCGCTCGGCGCGTTGTTCGGGCACGGCAGCCTCGCGCACCTCCTCGCCGCGCTCCATCACCTGGGTGCGGTAGTCTGCCAGCGGCTCCAGCGGCTGTGCGGTGTCACGCGGGTGGATGTATGGGTAGTCGCTCGGCGGCACGTACGGAAGCGAGCCGAGCGGCAGGCGGTAGCCGATGGCGCTGTCGCCCGGCACCGCGGTCAGCGTGCCCTTGCGGACCTTCCACTGCTCGCTCTTCCAGCGCGGGACTTGGCTCACTTCGGCGTTCCAGCGCTGCACGGGCAGGACGAAGCCCACCGGCTTGTCGAGCCCACGACGATAGGTGCGGCGGAAGCGGCGCGCCAGTTCCTCGTCGGCGATCTTGGGATCGAGCGGAGTGACGTTGACGGGCAAGTCCTCCTCCTTCTCCGCCCATTCCGCGACGTCTTCGAACACCGGCTGCACAAAGTCAGCCTCCAGGCCAAGGTTCTGCGCGGCGGCCTGCAGGATCTCACCGGCGACCTCGATGGGGATCGTCGGCACCGGCTCGGCCTCATCGCCCTTGCCCATCGGCTTCTCACCTGCGAGCAGCGAGGCATCGGTCCAGATCGGCACGCCGTCCTTGCGCCAGTAGATCGAGTAGCCCCAGCGCGGCAGGCTCTCGCCGGGATACCACTTGCCCTGCCCGTGATGGAGCAGCGATCCCGGCGCGAACTTGTCGCGCAACAAGCGGATGAGCTTGTCGGCATAGGCCCCTTTGGTCGGGCCGACGGCCTCGCCGTTCCACTCGGGCGCGTCGAAGTCGGTGGCGGCGATGAAGGTTGGCTCGCCGCCCATGGTCAGGTTGACCTCGCCTGCGGTCAGGTCGGCATCGACCTGGTCGCCCAGCGCCAGCAGCGCGGACCAGCGATCCTCGGTGAAGGGCTTGGTGATGCGCACCGCTTCGGCGATGCGGCTGACGTCCATCTCGAAGTGGAAGTCCACCTCGGCCGGCTCGGCCAGGCCCTCGATCGGGGTGGCGGAGCGGTAGTGTGGCGTCGCGCAGAGCGGAATGTGGCCCTCGCCCGCGAACATGCCCGAGGTGGCATCGAGCGCGATCCAGCCGGCGCCGGGCACGTAAGCCTCGGCCCAAGCGTGCAGGTCGGTGACGTCCTGCTGCACGCCTTGCGGCCCCTCCTTGGGGATCACGTCGGCGACCAGCTGAATCGAATATCCAGAGACGAACCGCGCCGCGAAGCCCAACCGTCGCAGCAACTGCACCAGGAGCCAGCCGGAGTCGCGACACGATCCGATGCCTTCCATCAGCGTCTGCTCGGCGGTCATGATGCCCGCTTCCATGCGGATCACGTAACCGACCCGGCTCTGCAGCGCCCGATTGATCTCGACCAGGAAGTCGACGGTGCCACCGGTGTACGAGGCATGGCTGGCTACCAGCTCGTCGAACAAGGGGCCTTGGTCCTCGACTTCGAAGTAGGCGGACAAGTCCGTCTTCAGCGGCTCGGGATAGGTGAACGGGTATTCCTGCGCGTAGGGCTCGACGAAGAAATCGAACGGGTTGATCACCGCTAGTTCGGCCAGCAAGTCCACCTCGACAGAGAAGTGGTCGACGGGCTCGGGGAAGACCACGCGCGCCAACCAGTTGCCGTGCGGGTCCTGCTGCCAGTTCAGGAAGTGCTCGGGCGGGCTGATCTTCAGGGAGTAGTTGGGCACGTTGGTGCGGCTGTGCGGCGCAGGCCGCAAGCGGATCACCTGAGGGCCTAGACGGACGCGCTTGCTATAGCTGTAGCGGGTCAGGTGATGGAGGGCGGCCTTGATCATTGGCGGCAGCTTGCGCCAATCGATGCTGCACTGCAACCGTAGCGTGCCGGGCAGGTTTAGCCTGAGTTGGACTGTGCGACTGACATTCTCACGCCCGGCTTTGCTTTTTGACAATGCCCGCTAAGCTTTGACCCGGCACCGCAATCTGACGCAAGTACGCCCGAGCCAGAGCCGTCCCGGCGGGCGATACAAGGGAAACCATGCTCGAAGCTCGCGAGACGACGACCACGCAAGTGTCGGATGAAGAGGAAACCCCCGTCGCCACCTCTCCGGCGCGTTTCTTCAATCGGGAGCTCAGCTGGCTGGCCTTCAACGAGCGCGTGCTGGCCGAGGCGGAGAACCCGCACTACCCGCTGCTGGAGCGTCTGCGCTTCCTGTCGATTTCCGGCAGCAACCTCGACGAATTCATGACCGTTCGCGTCGCGGGGATCGCCGGGCAGATCCGCCGCTCTATCGACGAGATCTCGATCGATGGGCTTACGCCGACCCAGCAGCTAGGCGCCGTGCACGAGCAGATCCTGGCGATTGAGGCCAGCCAGCAGCGGATTTGGGCCGACCTCAAGACCCAACTGGCGGACTGCGGCATCCGTGTCGTCGGCGAGCAGCACTCGGGCAGCGAAAGCGATCGCTGGCTGAAGAACTATTTTCTCGAACACATCATGCCGGTGATCACACCGCAGGCGATCGATCCCGCACACCCCTTCCCGTTCGTCGCCAGCACCGGCATCGGCGTGCTGTTCTCGCTCACGCGGGTGGCGGACAATGCGCCGGTCATGGAGATGATCCTGGTCCCGCAAGCCCTGCCCCGCTTCGTGCGGGTGCCGGGGCCGGACGCCATCTACATGTCGATCGAGGACCTGATCTGCCGGCATGCCGACGAGATCTTCCCCGGCTTCAAGCGCAACGGTCACGGTGTCTTTCGCGTCCTGCGCGACAGCGACATCGAGATTGAGGAGGATGCCGAGGATCTGGTGCGCTACTACCGCACCGCGATCCAGCGGCGCCGGCGTGGCACGGTCATCGTGCTGCAGTTGCAGGGCAAGTTCGATCCCGCGGCGGAGGAACTGCTGCGCGCGCAGCTGGCGCTCGACAAGGCACTGATTATCAAGACCGGGGGTATTATCGGCATGGCCGGCCTTTCGGCGCTGGTGGACGAGGATCGGCCCGAGCTGAAATTCGAGCCCTACTCGCCTCGCTATCCCGAGCGGATCCTGGAGCACGACGGCGATTGCTTCGCGGCCATCCGCGAGAAGGGGATCGTCATCCAGCACCCCTACGAGAGCTTCGAGGTGGTGATCGACTTCCTCAAGCAGGCGGCGCGCGATCCCGACGTGATCGCCATCAAGCAGACGCTATATCGCGCCGGCAAGCAATCGGCCGTGGTCAATGCGCTGATCGCCGCGGCCGAAGCCGGCAAGTCGGTCACCGCGGTGGTCGAGCTCAAGGCCCGCTTCGACGAAGAGCAGAACCTGCTCTGGGCGAGCCAGCTGGAGCGCGCCGGAGTCCAGGTGATCTACGGCTTCGTCGACTGGAAGACCCACGCCAAGGTCTCGATGGTAGTGCGCCGCGAGGGCGATGCCTATCGCACCTACTGCCACTTCGGCACCGGCAACTACCACCCGATCACCGCGCGCATCTACACCGACTTGTCCTACTTCACCGCGCAGCCGGCGGCCGGGCGCGACGTTGGCAAGCTGTTCAATTTCATCACTGGGTACATTGAGCCCAAAAAGACCGAGCTGCTGTCGATCTCGCCGATCAGCCTGCGCTCGACGCTCTACGAGTGCATCGATGCCGAGATCGCCAATGCGCAGAAAGGCTGCCCGGCGGCGATTTGGGCCAAGCTCAACTCGCTGACCGACCCCGGCCTGATCGACCGGCTCTACGCCGCGAGCCAGGCCGGCGTCGACATCGTGCTGGTGATCCGCGGCATCTGCTGCCTGCGCCCCGGGATCGTCGGACTCTCGGAGCACATCACCGTCAAGTCAATCATCGGCCGGTTCCTGGAGCATGCCCGCATCTGGGCTTTCGGCAACGGTGCCGAGTTGCCCAGCCGCAAGGCCAAGGTTTTCATCACCTCGGCCGATGGCATGAGCCGCAACCTCGACCGCCGGGTCGAGCTGCTGCTGCCGATCCGCAACAAGACCGTGCACGACCAGGTTCTCGGCCAGGTCATGCTGGCGAACCTGCTGGATACCGAACAAAGCTGGCTGCTGGAGAGCGACGGCAGCTATCACCGGGTTGAACTGGCGGAGGAGAAGAGCGAGAAGCCGTTCAACCTGCACCGCTACTTCATGACCAACCCGTCGCTTTCCGGGCGCGGCGCCTCACTGACCAGTGGACGAAAGGTGCCCAAGCTGTCGCTACGCCGCGGCAACATATGATAGCGGGCGTGGCATGAGAGCAGTCCGGGGGAACCGGACCTGACGGGAAGCGCTAGACAACCATGATCGGCAATGGCCCACAGGGCAGCCCCCTGGGCGAATACGTGGGCGGCAAGCGCGCCATCATCGACATCGGCTCGAACACGGTCCGGCTCGTCGTCTACAACGGGCCGCCGCGTGCGCCGGTGGTGATCCTGAACGAGAAGGTCAGCGCCAAGCTCGGCAAGGACCTGAGCAAGAATGGCCTGTTGTCGGCCAAGTCGATGCACACCGCGCTTGCCGCACTCGCGCGGTTCGCTGCCATGCTCGAGCTGCTGGGCATCGACGACGTCGATTGCGTCGCCACCGCTGCCAGCCGTGATGCGCAGAACGGGCCGGAGTTCCTGGCTTCGGTGCGCCGGCTCGGCCTCTCGCCACGGCTGCTGACGGGCGAGGAGGAGGCGCGGGCGAGCGCTTCGGGCGTCATGGCCGCCTTCCCGGGCGCGAGGGGCATTGTCGGGGACCTGGGCGGCGGCAGCCTGGAACTCGTCGCCATCGATGGCGAGACCTGCAAGGGCGGCATAACCCTGCCCTTCGGCACCTTGCGTCTGCCCGACTTGCGTGCGGGTGGTCCCGTCCGGTTCGCAAGCGCGGTGCGCGACGGTCTGGCGCGCGCTGATTTCTCCTCCGCCGCGGGCCAGCCGCTCTACATCGTGGGCGGTTCGTGGCGAGCCTTGGCGCTTCAGGCGATGCACGACATCGATTGGCCGCTCGACGATCCGCACGACTTCGAACTCGCGCCCGACGTGGCGCTGCGGATGTGCCGCCAGCTGGAGAAGAGCAAGCCCGAGAAGGCCGACCCGCGCATCTCCAGCTCCCGCCTCGCCAGCCTGCCGGACGCTGCCGCCCTGCTGGGGCAATTGGTCGAGCGGCTCTCGCCATCGCGCATTGTGTTCTCCTCGTGGGGCCTGCGCGAAGGGCTGGTGTTCGCTCGGCTCGACGCTGCCACCCGCGCGCAGGACCCCATGCTGGCCGGCGTCGAGGGTTTCGCCCGCTCCGCTTCGGTCGATCCGCAGCATGCCGCCGCCGTGGCGCGCTGGACCGCGGCAATGTGCGACCAGGACCCGCAGGATACAAACCTGCGCCTCGCCTCGACCATGCTGGCGCTCGCCGCGATGCGTACCGAACCCAACTTGCGCGCGCAGGAGGCGATGTCCTGGGCGCTGCGTAAGCGGTGGGTCGGCATCAACGCCCGAGGCCGCGCAATGATGGCGATGTGCGTTTTCGCCAACTCCGGCCTGACCGAAGTGCCCGCCACCTTCGCCCGCCTCGCCTCGCCCGAGGACTTGCGCGCGGCAGTCGGCTGGGGGCTCGGCGTGCGCCTGTGCCGCCGCCTGACCGGTTGTGCCGACAAGGCGCTCGCGCTTACTGCGCTACGCCGCGAGGGCGGGGAACTGGTGCTGGCTTTGGAGGAACCGGTGGCGGCGCTCTACACCAACACTGCCGCCAAGGACCTCAAGCACCTGGCCGAGTGGACCGGCCTGGAGTGCCGCGTGAAGACCAGCGCCGACGCCTGAAGATTTCGACAGACGGCGAGGGCCGCTCGCTGCTCCTCCTCCCTGGAGGGAGGAGGTTGGGAGGCGGGTGTACCCACGCCAACGTGGACGCGCTGCCTGGCGGCAGGCGTTCTCGACCCCGGCCCCTCCCCGGAAAGGGGAAGGCACAGGTAAGATGATCGCACATAAGACGCTTTCGTCAACGCTTCCGGTGATCAACCCACGAGCGAGCGGCTCTCCGCGATCGTAGCGATGCCGCGCTTGCCGCCATGGCGATCCAGCTGGACGACGATGTCGATGACGCTGGCGGCATATTCCAGCGTCTCACTGCGCGTCAGGCCGATGCCCGTCTGCATGCTCATCAGCGCGATCTGCTCAAGCGCACCGCGAGGGCTGTTGGCGTGGACGGTCGAAAACGAACCGGGGTGCCCGGTGTTGATCGCGCGCAGGAAGCTCACCGTCTCGGTGCCGCGCAATTCGCCCAAGACGATGCGATCGGGGCGCAAGCGCAAGGCGGCCTGCAGCAGGTCGTTGGCCGAGACCTTGGCCTCACCCAGCTCGCCCTTGACTGCGATCAGGCCGACACCATTGGCGCCCGGCAGGCGCAGTTCGGCGGTGTCCTCGACCAGCACCACGCGCTCGTGCTCGGGTATCTCGTTCAGCATGGCGTTCAGGAACGTGGTCTTGCCGGTCGACGTGCCGCCCGAGATCAGGATCGTGCGCCGGCGCCGGATCGCATCGCGAAGGAAGGCGATCGGCTCGGCCAAAGGATCGGGCGTCGACGCCTCGGGTGCGACCGTGATCGGACCGCGATCGTAGGCGTCGAGCGGCAGTTCGAGCAGGCGGTGGCGACGGATCGCCATCGCCCAGTTCGCCCGTGTCGCCGGCGGTCCGACCAGCTGGATGCGCGCGCCGCTCTGGCCTGCCAACGCCGGCAAGGTCGCCGAGAGCAGCGGATGCTCGCGGTTGATGCCCTGGTGGCTGATGCGCGCGACCTGCTCGGCCAGACGCTGGAGCAGCTGGTTGTCCATCGCCGGCAATTCGACGCGCGCCATGCCGCCGGCCTCGGCATCCTCGACCCAGATCTCGCCGGGTCGATTGACCAGGATCTCGGTCACCGTTTCGCGCTCCAGCCAGGGGCGCAAGGGGGCGAGGTAGGCGTCGAGGTAGACGCTGCGCGGCGACTCGGGAGCGCTCACAGGCTCCACGCTCGCGCGGCTGCGGAGAGTATGGACATCGGCAACCATGGGATCACGCCGTCTTCGAGAAGTCGAGGTCCTTGGCGGTGAACACCCGGATCGGCTCGCCCTGGCGCACGCGGATCGTCGGGCCGACCTGCCCGCCCTGCTGCACCGCGGTCGAGGCCGCGGAGCTGCCGCCGCCGACCACCACCGACGAATTGTTGCCGATCAGGCTGGGAATGCCGCCCAGCACCGAGAGCAGCATCGCCGAGCCAAAGCGCTCGAAGAAGTGGCCGTTGACCTTGCCGGCGAGGCCCGTCTCACCGCCAAAGGCGATCGCGGGCGAGCCGAGGTCGACCGACACGCCGTCCGGACGGATCAGCCTGGTCCAGATCACGTAGGCGCGCTTCTGCCCGGCCGAGAGCCCGCTCTTGTACTGGCCAATCAGGCGCGAGGAACGCGGGACGAGTACGGTGCGTCCGTCGAAGCTCTTGACGTCGCTGCTGACGATCGCGCGCACGAAGCCGGGAACGTCGGTGTCGATGGCGGTCTCCAGCACAGCGGGGATCAGGGTGCCCTGCGTCACCGTCGTCGCCGGATCGAAGCTGCGCTTGGCGGACGCACTGCCGCCGCCCATGGCGCCGAGACGCGAGGCGAAATCGTCGTTCGGATTGCCGCCGGCCTTGATGTCGCTCTTGCCGGCGAGGTCGGCGGTCGTGGCGGGAGCGCCGGCGGCGTCGAACACCACCGTCGGGCTTGCCGCTGGGTTGCCTTGCGGCGCCAGGATCGTGCCAGGCTGAGCGGACAGCACTGCCTGCGGAGCAGGAGCGGCCAGCGGCGCGACAGGGGCGTTGGGCGAGACGATCGTCGGCGCCTGGACCGGCGTGATCGCCGCCTGCGGAACCACCGGCGCGGTGGCGACGGGATTCACCGCCTGCTTGGTCTCGGGATTGCGCGCCGCATCCATCGACCACAGCGTCAGCCCGCCGAGCAGCGCGACGATTGCGACGCCCGCAGCCAGGCCCAGGCCATCGGCCTTCTTGCGCTGCGTGACGCTCGGCAGGACGTTGCGCGTGGCCAGATCGATGATCTGCGCGCCGCCGCTCTCGCGCGGGTCGCTGCTTTGATCGGAGGTGAAGCGCTCACGAAGGGCGGAGTTGGGAGCCATGATCAGTTATCCCGGACAGGCGAGGCGGTGGTGGAGGCAGCGGCGACGACCGAAGCGGGCGCCATGGTGGGAGCGGGTGCAGCGGGCGGCGCGGTGCCGGCGTTCTGGACGGCGGGTGTCGCCACCGCGGCCGGACGCTGGTTCTCGATCGTGGCCTGCGACTTGCCCGACCGCAGCAGGATCATGCGCGGCACGTCTTCGACGACGATGGTGCGGCCGCGGACCGAATAGTTGACCGGCCCAACCTCGCCCTTCTCGTTCTGCACGAGGATGGCGGGCACTTCGCTCTTCTCGCCCCACAGCAGGTAGGTGGCATTGCCGTCGTCGTACATGCGCGAGGGCAGGATCCTGGCATCGCCCTTCGTGCGGAACGCGAAGTTGAGCGCGGCGGGGTCGACTCCCGCTTCGGCCGGTTCGCCGGTGAGCACGGCCTGCTCGGCCGACGTCAGCGAGGCAAGCGCGGGTCCCGCAGGCGCACCCTTCTTCGGCGCGTCCCTGTAAGTGAAGCGCAGCAGGTAGACCGGCTTGGCCTTGGGCGAGGCGACAAGGTCGAAGAAGTAGGTGTGGCGGTCGGTCACCACCGTCATGTTGGTGCGCGCGCCGCCTTCCAAGGGCTTCACGAACAGCACGTCGGCACGCTTGTTGGGGGTGATCTGCCAAGCGGCGGAGTCACCCACGGCGACGTTCTCGATCGCCTCGCCTTCGCCAAAGGTGATCGTCGCCTGGACGCCGGGACGCCCGTCGATGCGAACGACTTCGTTCTCGGCGTACATGTGCTGGATCAGGCGGTCATCGGCGGCAAGCGCCGGCTGAGCCAGAGCTACCAGACCGGTGGCGGCAAGAAGCAGGCCGCGGATCATCGTATCATCTCCTTGGCTACACGTCCCGAGTGGACGCGGCCGATATCATTGGAAGCACGGAAGCGGCTGCCGATGCCCTTGGCACGCGACTGGCTGACGCCGCCCATAGGCTCGAGCCCGCCGCCGCTCACCTGGGTGACGACGGTGCGGCGCTCGCCCGAGCGGCCGCCCTCGCCTTGGCTGTGCGTGATCTGGACCGGCGCTGCGGCAGCCACGGCCATCGAGGTGCGGCGCGGCGCGCTTTCCATGGCTCCCGCCGACGCCGCGCCCTGCATGGCCGGCGAGGCAAGCACCGCAGCTTGCACGGCAGAGCTGGCGGCACGGTCCTGGCGGTCGGACTTGCCGAGGCCGAACACTTGCCAGCCCGAGACCATCGTGCCGGCCACCTTGAACACCATCGCCATCAGCGCGCAGTGCACCGCGGCGACGAGGAACAGCGCCATCGCCGCGCGCCCATCGATGTCGACGAGGTTGCTGGAGAGCGAGCGGACGATCGGCACCAGCAGTTCCAGCGTGATGCTGCCGCCCAGGACCACGAACAGCGGGGTGATCGCGGTCAGCGCCACACCCCGGATCCACCCGGCGGTCAGGCCCTTGGTGCCGTTGAACAGCGCCATGACGACGAAGATCGGGCCGAGCGCCATCAGCACCGCCAGCGCGATCCGCGCCGTCAGCAGCACGCCGACGGTGCCGAGTAGCAACAGCAGCCCGCCCATCCACATGACGCTTTCGGGCGTGAACATGCCTTGCGCCGAACCGCTGGCAGCGGCGGCGACCGCGCCTTGCGCTGCGGCCTGACCACCGGCAGCGGCGGCTTCGCCCTGCCCGTGGCCGGCACTCTCGGCAATGGCGCCGAAGACGAGGTCGATGCGGTCGCCGAAGATCTGGGTGGCGGAGCCGCTGGTGCCAGTCAGCACCGACGCGATCCAGTCCGGCCCGCCGACCGCGAGGTTCCACATCACGCCCTGGTAGGCGATCCAGCTGGTCGCGAAGGTCAGCACGAGGCCGAGCGTCAGCATCCGCGGCGTCAGCGCCGAGATGCCCAGCGTCGAGCGCCCGGTCAGCAGCGAGATCGCGAAGAAGGCGATGTAGAGCGTCAGCAAGATGGTGAGCACCGGGCCCATCGCCCCGCCCGCGCCGAACAGGCGACCGAAGGCCATCGAGGTCGCTTCACCGGCCAGGCAGTCGACCGCGCGGAGCGCCGGTCCGACGCCCGCCGAGGCGACTTCGGTCAGTTGATCGCAGGCGTTAGCCATCACTCGGCCGCCTCGGTCCAGAGAGCCGGCTCGTCGCCCTCGCCCGGCCATTCCACGCCGGTGAGCAGTGGGTACCAGTTCTCGGGCGCGTCGCCGTAGCGCTCACGCAACGTGTCGAGCTTGCGCACGGTGCTTTCGCGGCCGGAGAGGACGGTCAGCACTTCCGGCATGCCCGACAAGTCGAGCCGCACCACCACCGAGGCGTCCGACTGGCGGATCAGGAAGCAGCGCGAGTGCGCAGGAAGCGTACGGATGACGTCGAGTTCGTGCTCGGACAGGCCGAAGCCCTCGCAGTAGTCCTCGGGTCGAGCGCGGGCGTTGGGCATGAACAGCATCGTCGCGGTCTGCTCGACCAGCGCCGTTGCGATGCGGCTGTCGAGCGCGTCGCGCGCCGACTGGGTGGCGAAGCCGACCAGCGCATTGCGCTTGCGGAGCGTCTTCAACCAATCGCGGATGCGCGCGGCGAAGACCTCGTCGTCGAGCGCTTTCCAGCCCTCGTCGATCAGGATCATGGTCGGCTCGCCGTCGAGGCGTTCCTCGATGCGGTGGAACAGGTACATCATCGTCGGCGTGCGCAGGCGCGGGCTTTCCAGCAGCGCGGTCATGTCGAAGCCGAGCTTGCGCGCGGAGAGGTCGAGCTTGTCAGCCGCGTTGTCGAACAGCCAGCCATGCTCCCCGCCGACCAGCCAGGCATCCAGGCGCGAGGCGAGATCGCCGGGCTCGGGACGGCGCGAGCCTGCCAGCAGTTCGCGGAAATGCGAGAGGCGGCGCAGCGAGGGATCGTTGTGGTACGCCGCGTCGACCGCGCCGGCGATGGTGCTGAGTTCCTCAGGCCCGCGCGCTTCGAGCAGCACGCCCAGCCAGTCGCGCAGGAAGGCGCGGTTGGTGGCGGTGTCGGGCAGCGACAGCGGGTTGAAGCCGGTCGGGTGGCCCGAGGCGATGCGGCTGTAGGTGCCCCCGATGCCGCGGATGAACACTTCGGCGCCGCGGTCCTTGTCAAACAGGATCGTGCGCGGATCGTACTTCTGCGCCTGCGCGGCGAGGAAGTTCATTACCACCGTCTTGCCCGAGCCCGAGGGCCCGATCACGGTGAAGTTGCCCAAGTCACCCTGGTGGAAATTGAAGAAGAACGGCGTCTGGCTGGTGGTGGCGAGCAGCGTCACCGCCTCGCCCCAGTGGTTGCCGCTGGCCTGGCCCATGGCGAAACCGTGCAGCGAGCCGAAGCACGCCATGTTGGCGCTGGAGATCAGCGCACGGCGCACCAGGAAGCCTTCGTTGCCCGGCATCTGGCCCCAGAACGCCGGCTCCAGGTTGACGTCCTCGCGCACGGCGACCGCACCGGCATCGGCGAGCGCGGCGGCGCAGACCGCGGTGGCTTCGTCGAGCACGTCAAGGTTGGGCGCGCGCACCAGCACCGCGAGGTGGTGATCGCCGAAGCCGACCGCGCCGGTGCCCAGCGCATCGCGCGCGCTCGACATCTCGCGGCGCTCGGCCATGGCCTCCTCGTCGGCGGACTTGAGGCGGCGAATGGCAAGGTCGATGCGCTCGCGGGCGATCTGGCGATCCGACGGCGCGTAAGTCTCGGTCAGCACCAGCTCGCACGGCAGGCGCAGCAGCGGATCGGTGAGGCCGGGAGCGGTCGAGTCCGGATAGTCCTTCAGGCTGACGAGCGAGCCGAAGGTCACGCCATTGGCGCCGCGCAGTTCCAGCGCATCCATCCCGAAGTTGACGCGGCGGTAGGGCAGCATGTGGCCGACGTCCGCCTCATCGGCGGGGCGGCGTACCGGGCGCATCTCGCCGTTGTAAAGCGCGCTTAGCAGCTCCAGCACTTCGGAACAGCGGCCGGCATTGCTCTCGTAATCACCCAGCAGGCGGGCGCCATAAGCGCCGAGCGAGGCGGTCATCGCGCTGGCGGCGGCCCGCAGCGCGCGCACGTCGGCGATGTCGGCCTCGACCGGGCCCGCACCTTTCCGCTTCATCATGCGCGACATCTTGTCGGCCCAGCCGGCTTTGCCGCGCGCGGGGCGGCGTACCAGAGTGACGAACTGGTCGTTGACGAACAGAGCGCCCGAGCTGGTGCGCTGGCGCCAGCGCGCGTCGATGTGCGCGGTGAGCGGATCGGAGAACTGGCTTTCCAGCTCGATCTCCACGCGGCGGCGGATCACGTGGTGATAGAGCACGAAACGGGCGTCGAGCGAGCTGCGCAGCAGCACTTCGCGCGTGGCGGCGTGGGCGTTCAGCTCGTCGGTGTCGGCGGTCTCGAAGGCGAAGCCGGGCACCATCAGCGAGAGCATGACCGAGCCGTCGCGCAGCAGCACCACATTCTCGTCCACCAGCGCCAGGTACGGCAGCCGGTCGCCGACCATGGCTTCCTTCTTGCCCCATCCGGTGATCTGCGGAAGTTTCGGCTTAGCCATTACGAAGTCCTCACCGCGCTCAGGGCGCGTAGCTGTTGCAGCCCCAGCGCGACCAGTTCGGCACGCGCGGGCACTTGCTGACTTTGGCGATCCAAAGATCGAACACCCGCGGCTCGCGCAGGCAGGCGATGTAGCCGACGCCGTGCATCGCCAGCGCCGCGGGCAGCGCCCAGAAGCTCTTGGTGATCAGGAACACCTCGGTCGTCACGGCGGCGTTGATGATGAAATAGCTGTAGGTCACGCCCGCGAACATCTGCGGCCGGGTCAGTGCGCGATGCACGGTGTAGCGGGCGAGTGCCATCTCAGCCTACCGCCGCGCTCTGGATGCCCGACACGATCGCACCAGCGCCGAACAGCACGAAGCAGCCCACGATCACGGTCGCTCCGAATCGCCAGTTCATCCGGCCGGTCAGCATCATGAACCCCACCGCGGCCACAGCCATCACGGCCACTGCCGTCGCGACGTTACCAAGAAGCGTGCCTTGCAACCAGCCCAGCGCCGCAACGATCGGACCGCTTCCAGCGGGATCAGCCACCGTCACGCCCTGCGCGTGCGCCGTCGCCGGAACGAACAGCGCTGCAGCCGATGCAACGTGCTTGAGGGTCTGGAGTAACTTGGAGCTGTGCATCTTTCCCATCCGAATCATGCGGTAAAGCCAATATGCCGAATCATGGTGTCACATGCGTCACCCCCATACCTAGGGGCCTCATGCGCCCGTGCTTATTCGGTCCGCTATGCGTCAGGCGTATGACGATCCTGCGAACCCCAGATGCGTCGATGATGTGACCAGTTTGACACATCTTTGCGACTGACACGGAACTGTCATGGGAACGCCCATAAACTGTCATGCAGCACTCCTAGAGGCCGCGCACCAACGGACGAAACGGTCCGTCAGGCTCACGTTTCTCGAAGGGTACTCGAATGATCCGCTCCACAACATTGCGTTCGTGGCTCATGGCCGGAGGCGCCTCGCTGGCGTTCGCCGTCACTCCCGCACTGGCAGCCGAGAACGCCGCCGAGAACGCTGCTGACAGCGCCGATGCAGCCGCTGCGGAAGTGACCGGCAGCACCCAGGATTCGACCGGCCTGACCGACATCGTCGTCACCGCCACCAAGCGCGAGACCAACCTGCAGTCGACGCCGATCGCGATCTCGGTGATCAACCAGGAAGACTTCAAGAAGCGCCACGTCCAGAGCCTCTACGACCTAGCCGACGGCGGGATCCCCTCGCTTCGCATCGCTACCTTCGAGGCACGTCAGTCCGCGCTCACCATTGGTATCCGTGGCATTGTGCCGCTCGACGCCAACCAGCCCGCGCGCGAACAGGGCGTCGGCATCTATGTCGATGGCGTGTACCTCGGCCGTCAGCACGGTCTGAACGCCGCGCTGTTCGACGTGGCTCGCATTGAAGTGCTCAAGGGCCCGCAAGGCACCCTGTTCGGCCGCAACACCGAAGGCGGCGCGCTTTCGATCGTGTCGGCAACGCCCACCGGCGAGTTCGGCGGGCGCATCAGCGGCGGCATCGGCAACTACGATGCGAACACCATCGACGCCCACTTGAACCTGCCCGAGTTCCACGGCCTGAGCATCAAGATCGACGGCGTGCGCCAGAAGCAGGGCCCGACCACGAAGAACCCGCTGAAGGGCGAAGCCGGCTTCAACCAGTACGATCGCCAGGGCCTGCGCATCTCCACGCGCTGGAAAATCACGCCCGACATCACCAACGATTTCTCGTACGATGTCGCCAAGGACGAGAACACGCCGTTCTACAGCCAGTTGCTGAACTACAATCCCAACAACTGCGTCAACGGCCCGATCGCCAACTCGCCCAACTGCGTGCTGCCGGGCGCGCCCTACACCAACCTGACCGGCGGTCCGGTCAAGCCGCTGCTGCCCGGCGTCGTCGTCAATGGCGACAGCCGCCAGAAGGTCGCCGACATCGGCGTGCCGCAGCAGCCCAGCGTCGACAAGACTCATGGTTTCACCAACAACCTGCGCTGGACGATCTCGCCGGAGATCGAGCTGCGCTCGATCACCGCATGGCGCGGCGTCGACGTCGACCAGTGGGACAACTCGGGCGGCGCTCATCGCGTGCCGGTGGTCAACCTGACCGCTTCTTGCACCCAGGCCGCGCCCTGCGCCTTCAGCCGCTACAGCTTGGCCGGTCTGCGCCAGCGCCAGTTCAGCCAGGAGCTGCAGGCGGTTGGCACCGTCGGTTCGGTCGATTACGTCGCCGGCCTGTTCTACTTCAACGAGCACGTCAGCGATGACGCCGCGACGCCGAACTCGAACGGCATTTACCTGAACGCCGCCGGCCAGCCGGTCTACACCATCCTCGACCCTTATCGCGGTTCGGGTGGCTTCGGCTCGGTCCCGGGCTTCCGCTCGATCGATCGCGCTTCGGAGGTGAAGTCCAAGAGCTACGCCGCCTATGGCCAGGCCACTTGGAACGCCACCGATGCGCTGCACCTGACCGTCGGCGCGCGCTACACCGAGGACAAGAAGCGCGGCGAGCTGCTGTTCTTCCGCAACGTCGACTACACCCTCGCCAGCAACGCCGCGATCGTGGCGGGCAACGGCTACACCCCGCTCGACAAGAAGTGGCACCGCTTCAACCCGATGGCGACGATCGCCTACGACGTGAGCAGCGATGTGCACGTCTACGCCAAGTACGCCACGGGCTACCGCGCCGGCGGCGCCAGCTCGCGCACCGCAAACTACCAGGCGTTCAACCCCGAGGACGTGAAGTCCTACGAAGTGGGCTTCAAGGCGGACTTCTGGGATCGCCGCGCACGCCTGAACCTGGCTGGCTACATCATGGACCGCAAGGACAGCCAGATCGACATCAGCTACATCCAGCCGGCCGGCGGCACCAACGTCAACGTGCTGCGCACCATCAATGCCGAGGGCACGACCAAGATCCGCGGCATCGAAGCGGACCTGACCGTGCGTCCGGTCGAGGGCCTGACGATCGGCGCCTCGTACGCCTACACTTACACCAAGGTGCCGCTGGTGCCGATCTCGTTCACTGTAGGCAACACCACCTCGGCGCCGGTGCTGCAGCAGTTCTACATCCCCTTCACCCCGCGCAATGCGGCGAGCGGCTCGATCGACTACGAACTGCCGCTGGGCTTCAACGATGCCTCGCTCAAGTTCCACGTCGACGCGAACTACAGCCAAGCGACCCAGGCCTTCGACCAGTTCCCCGACAAGGCGGATGCCTCGTTCCTGGTCAACGCCCGCCTCTCGCTCGCGGATATCCGCATGGGCAGCGGCGACCAGACCGTCACCGTCTCGGCCTGGGCGCGCAACCTGTTCAACGAGCAGTACATCTTCCGCCGCGACCCCTCGAACAGCCTGCCCGGCACGCCGACGACCAGCCTCAGCAACGGTTCGATCGCGAACGTCCTGGGTGACTACGGCAACTTCAACGCGCCGCGCACGTACGGCCTGGAAGCGACCGTGCGGTTCTGATCCAACCACCCTCCCGCCGCGTACCCTGCGCCGCGGCAGGACCTTCGGACCCGTCCGCAGCGATGCGGGCGGGTCTTTCTTTTTCGAAGCACGGGACATTCGCTGCAGCGCTGGCTGTCCTCCCCGGTTCGGGGAGGGGGACCACCGCAGGTGGTGGTGGGGAGTCGCGGCACACCCCCTAGACCGAGGGCGGGCTCCTCCAGGATCAGTGTGAGGGGGCGAGTCCCCACCACCACCAGCTACGCTGGCGGTCCCCCTCCCCGCTCCGGGGAGGACAAGCCGCCATCACCCCGCAACGCGCAACATCACTGATCGTCGAACACATACCCAAGCGAGCGCACGGTGCGCAGCGGGTTGCCCGCGCCCACCGCCTTCAGCGCCCGCCGCAAGCGCCCGATCCACACGTCGACCGTGCGCTCGTCGATCGAGGGTTCCTGCTTTCCGAGCGCGCTGATCAGCTGGACGCGGGTGAAGACGCGTCCCGGATGCTCGACAAAGTACCGCAGCAGGCGGAACTCGTTGGGCATCAAGGCGATCGCCTTGCCCTGCCAGCGTGCCTGGAAGGCGGGGATGTCGATGGTGAGATCGCCCAACGAGACCTTGCGCCCATTCGACTCGCCATGCTCGACGACATGGCCGGACAGCACGCGATCGAGCAGCGCTGTGCGGGTCAATGGGCCGACCATGTAGTCGTCCGCCCCGGTGCGCAGTGCGCGCTTGCGGTCCTCAGCGTCATCCTCCTCCAGCACCACAGTGATGTGCGCGGTGGTAGTGACGGGATCGCAGCGCAGGCGGCGGCAAAGCTCCAAGCCCGACATGTCGGGCAGCACCCAGTCGACGAAGGCCCACAACGAGCCCTCGATCAGCGGCAGTTGCGCGGGGTTCGACCAGCGATGCAGCACCAATTCGAGGTCGGCGTGGCGGAACGGCGCGAAGCCACCCACGAGGTCGCCCGTCAACAGGATGTCGATGCGCTGCATGGTCCCCTCGTCTCGGTAATCTCCCCGCGAGCCCCCGCAGGTCGGTTGCCGCTTCTGACGCGGCAATGTGACGGACGGGTGACATATCGGCGACGATTGGGTGAAAGCTGGACGGCGTGCAGCGTGTCATCGAACTGACCGGGAAGCGTCACGCGCGCGCCACCCGATACAAGTAACAGCGAAAGGCAGCAGCAAAGGAGCACGATCGTGCAGACCAGCCAAGACAGCCTGCTCGCCCGCTTCGCCCCTGCAGCCATCGCCGGCGGCAAGATACCCAGCTGGCTCGACCTGCCCGACGCCAAGGGCTTCCGGCCCAAGCGCAAGTATCGCACCGTCTGGATCTCCGACGTCCACCTCGGCACGCGCGGCTGCAATGCCGAGATGCTGGTCGACTTCCTGCGCTCGTTCGAATGCCAGACGCTCTACCTGGTCGGCGACATCGTCGACGGCTGGCGCCTGCGCAAGGGTTGGTACTGGCCCGACGCGCACAACGAAGTGGTTCGCCGCGTGCTCAAGATGGCGCACCGCGGCACCCGCGTTGTGCTGATCGCCGGCAACCACGACGAGATGCTGCGCGACTATGCGGGCATGAGCTTCGGCGGCGTCGAGCTTTCGCTGGAGGCGGTTCACGAGACGGCAGACGGGCGCAAGCTGCTGGTAACGCACGGCGACGCCTTCGACGGCGTGGTGCTTTACGCCCGCTGGCTCGCCTTCCTGGGCGACCAGGCCTACGGCCTTTTGCTGCGCGCCAACATCGTGTTCAACGCCGTGCGCCGCCGGCTGAAGATGCCCTACTGGTCGCTGTCGGCCTACATGAAGAAGAAGGTCAAGAACGCGGTGGCCTTCGTCTCCAGCTATGAGGAGGCGGTGGCGCAGGAGGCGATTGCGCGCGGGATGGACGGCGTGGTCTGCGGCCACATCCACTGCGCCGAGATCCGCCAGTTCGGCGGGATCACCTACTACAACGACGGCGATTGGGTGGAGAGCTGCACCGCGCTGGTCGAGGATGCGCAAGGTGCGATGTCGATCGTCGACTGGGCCAGTGAAAAGGCTTCCGAAGCGGCGAACCGCCTGGAAGCGCAGGCTGGCGCCGAGGCAGGGGCCGCTACGTGAACCTTGCCATCGCGACCGATGCCTGGTTCCCGCAAGTCAACGGCGTCGTCCGCTCACTCTCGACCACGCTCGGGCTGCTGCGCGCGCGTGGCCACAACGTCGAGGTGATCGCGCCCGACCGGTTCCTGACGATGCCGATGCCGGGATATTCCTCGATCCGGCTGGCGATGGCGCCGCGCTTCGGGGTGCGCCGCATGCTCGACACAATGCGCCCGGAGCTGGTGCACATCGCCACCGAGGGGCCGATCGGCTGGGCCGCGCGCGGCTGGTGCCTGGCGCGCGCGGTGCCGTTCACCTCCGCCTTCCACACCCGCTTCCCCGAATACGCCGCGGTGCGCACGGGCATCAGCGCCGAGAGGTTCTGGCCGATCATGCGCCGCTTCCATGCGCCGAGCAGTGCGGTGCTGGTCTCCACCCGCAGCCTGGCCGACGAACTCGCCGGCCGCGGCATCGGGCCGACGATGCCGTGGAGCCGCGGCATCGACGACACCCTGTTCCATCCCGAAGGTCCCCGGCACTCGGCGATGACTGCCCTACCCGGCCCAGTGCTCCTGAACGTCGGACGCGTCGCGGCGGAGAAGAACCTCGAGGCTTTCCTCGATCTCGACGTGCCCGGCAGCAAGGTCGTGGTGGGCGATGGGCCTGCGTTGGCCGCATTGCGCCGCAAGTACCCGCAGGTCCTGTTCCTGGGCCCGCTCTCGGGCGAAGTGCTGGCTAGCGCCTATCGCGCGGCGGACTGCTTCGTCTTCCCCAGCCGTACCGACACGTTCGGGCTGGTGGTGATCGAAGCACTGGCCTGCGGTGTGCCGGTGGCGGGCTACCCGGTGACCGGCCCGATCGACATCCTGGGCGCTGACGGCCGCGGGGCCGAAGAACCGCTCCCGCAAGCGGCGGGCGTGCTCGACGAGCGGCTGGCCTATGCGGTGGACGGCGCCCTCTCGCTCGATCGCGGTGCGGCGGCGAGCCTGGGCATGCGCTACTCGTGGGATCGTGCGACCGATCAGTTCGAGCACGCGATCTCCTTCGCGCTCGCCCGCCAGCAGGACCGCCTCGCCGCCTGATCGTTTCGGCTTTTACCACACCCGCGATGTGCTAGCTCGGGGTCGATGGTGGACGAGAGCTTGCACTTCGCGACCGGCGACACGAACGGGGTGCGCATGCCCGCCTGCCCACGCGGGCTTCGGCAGGACCCGCAGACATTCCTGACCCAGGCGTTCCGAGCTTATGGCGTGCTCCCGGCAACGGGCGAGGTGCTCGCAGTGGAGCACATCCACGATGTAACGGGCGGCAACTCGGGCCAGAAACTGCAGTTCGACGTCATCTATCGGGATGCACCCGAAGGCCTGCCAACACGACTCTTCGCCAAGTTCTCGCGCGACTTCGACGATGCTTTTCGCGATCGCCGCCGCGACGAGCTCGATGGCGAGATCCGGCTCGCCGCGCTGTCGCGCCTGCCCGCTTTCCCGGTCGCGGTGCCGCGACCGGTGTTCGGCGACTTCGAGCGCGCTAGCGGCACCGGCCTGCTCATCACCGAGCGCATCGCCTTTGGTGAAGGCGCGATCGAGCCGCTGTGGCCCAAGTGCTTGGACCACCTGATGCCCGATCCGCTGGCGCACTACCGCGCCCTGGTTTCTGCGCAGGCCCGGCTGGCGGCGTCCTACCACGCCGGCGAGTTGTCGCCGCAAGTGGAGGCGCTGTTCCCCTTCGATCTGGCCCAAGCGCAGGCGGACCTGCCGGTCAGCTACGATGCCGCCGCCCTCCAAGCGAAAGTCGCTGCCTGGCTCGACTTCATCGCCGTGCACCCGCAGCTCTTTCCCGAAGCGCTGCAGGCGGCCGAATGGCGCGAACGCTTCGTGAGCGAGGCCATGGCGATCCACGCCGCGCAAGCGCAGATCCGCCGCTTCCTCTACGCCGACCCACGTCTGGTGGCGCTGTGCCACTGGAATGCGAATGTCGACAACGCCTGGTTCTGGCGCGAGGCGGATCGTAGCCTCGCCTGCGGACTGCTCGACTGGGGCATGGTGCGGCCGATGAACGTTGCCGTCGGGCTGTGGGGTGGCCTCTCAGCAGGCACGACGCAGTTCGTGACCCGCGAGCTGGACGGCCTGCTCGCGCACTACTGCAACGAATTGGCAAGCCACGGTGGCCCGCGGGTGACAGTCGAGGAGCTCGGCCTGCACTTCGACCTGGCGCTGGCGCTGGTTGGGCTGTCGCTGATGATGGACTTGCCCGAGATGGCGGCTGCACGCCTGCCGCAGATCGGCAATGCCAGGGGGCCACTCGACCCCCTGATCGCCGCCGACAAGGTGGTGCAAGGCTTCCTGCTGGTCTCGACCAACTTCCTCAGCCTGTGGGAGCAGCGCCGGTTCGGTCGCAACCTGGCGCTCGCCGGCTGAGCGTCAGCGAAAGCCCAGGCTGCGCGAGATCGCCGCGGCCTCATCCTGAACCAAGCGGGCGAGTTCGACGAGCCGGCCCTGCGCCCGCGCACTCGGCGCCGCGATGACCAGCGCACCCACCACAGCGCCTGCGGCATCGCGGATCACTGCCGCAGTGCCGGTCACGCCTTCGGCCGCCTGGTCGACGGTCTGCGCGAAACCGGCTTGGCGCGCGGCCTCGATTTCGCTGGTCAGCTCGCGCAAGCCGGTGGCCGTGTTCGCGGTCAGACGCTCGGGCCGCACCCGCTTGAGGTAGTTTGCCACCGCTTCGGGCGAGCAGGTTGCCAGCAGCGCCCTGCCCCCAGCGGTGGCGTAGAGCGGCCGGCGATCGCCCGCAGCCACGGCGTAGCGCACGGCGTGGCGGCTTTCGACCAGGTCCACGTACGTCAGCTGGTCGCCATCGCTGTCACCCACGGCGAGCAGCACCGTCTCGGACGCGCGCGCGGCCAGGCGGCGCATGCCGTCGCGGATCAGGTCCGATGATTGCAGCCGCCGTCGCGCCTCGCTGATCGCGCTCGCGAGGCCGAAGGCGCCGGAGCCGAGCCGCCAGGCGCCATCCGCCGGCACCACGAACTCCTCCTCCGCCAACCCGCGCAGCAAGGCGGCCAGGCTGCTCTTGGGCGTGTCGAGCCGTCGGCTGAGATCGGCGAGCGACAGCGGCGCCGCACTGGCGCACAACACTTCGAGCAGGCGGATGACCCGCGTCACCGACTGCGGCGAGGCGGCGCGGCGATCTTCGGGGGGCGAGGCCAAGTCTTCGGTCACGCACCGCGCATAGGCGAGGACGGCGCTTGTCGGAAGGTCTGTTGGAATTGCGTCAAGCGCGAGCGCAACTGGCGAGCTTCGACAGGCTCAGCCCTTGCGGTGTTGTGCTCGG
This sequence comes from Novosphingobium sp. 9U, assembly GCF_902506425.1. Taxonomy (NCBI): domain Bacteria; kingdom Pseudomonadati; phylum Pseudomonadota; class Alphaproteobacteria; order Sphingomonadales; family Sphingomonadaceae; genus Novosphingobium; species Novosphingobium sp. 9U. Next base: position 2,724,316 of record NZ_LR732469.1, read on the forward strand.
CGCGGTGTCAAGCCCAGCTCAGCTCATGTCCATCGCATAGCCCGCCGCGCGGACGGTACGGATCGGGTCGACGTCCTGCGCGCGGTTGATCGCCTTGCGCAGGCGGCGGATGTGCACGTCCACCGTGCGCTCGTCGATGTCGGAGTCCATGCCCCATACCCCGTCGAGGATCTGCTGGCGCGAGAGCACGCGGTTGGGTCGCTCCATGAAGTAACGCAGCATCTTGAACTCGGTGGGGCCAAGATGCAGCGCCTCGCCGTCACGCCGCACGCGGTGCGAGGTGGGGTCGAGCTCGATATCGCCAAACACCAGGCTGTCGCCGGCCAGCGAAGGCCGCGCGCGGCGCAGCAGCGCTTCCACCCGCGCCATCAGCTCGCGCGGGGAGAACGGCTTGGTGACGTAGTCGTCCGCACCGGTCTTGAGGCCGCGGATGCGGTCCTCTTCTTCACCGCGCGCGGTCAGCATGACGATGGGGATCTTCGCCGTCTCGCGATCCTTGCGCAGCTGGCGGCAGACCTCGATGCCGGGCACCTGCTCGATCATCCAGTCGAGGATGATGGCGTCGGGCATCTGCTCGCGCACCATCAGCAGCGCTTCCTCGCCATCGCCGGTGGAGCGCACGTCGTAGCCCTCGGCCGAGAGATTCCAGCTGAGCAGTTCGCACAGCGCGCGGTCGTCTTCGACGACGAGGACGGACGGGTTCATGCGTTTTCACCCTTGGTGTCGCGCTCGGAGCAGTATTCGCCCGTCGCCGCGTAGTAGACCATCTCGGCGACGTTGGTCGCATGATCGCCGATGCGTTCCAGATTGCGCGCCACGAACAGCAGCTGCGCGGCGCTGGTGATCGTCGCCGGGTTTTCCATCATGTGCGTCAGCAGCGAGCGGAACAGCGTGTTGTAGAACTGGTCCAGCTTCTCGTCGCGGCGGATCACCTCGACCGCCAGGATCGCATCGCGCGAGCCGTAGGCGTTGAGCACGTCGCGCACCATGCCCTGCGCGATGTCGGCCATGGCGGGCACCAACGTCAGCGGCTCGACCTTGCTGCGCCCTTCCATGTCGTCGATGCGCTTGGCGATGTTCTTGGCATAGTCGCCGATGCGCTCGAGCACGCCCGAGATCTTCAGCGCGGCGATGACGTCGCGCAAATCGTCGGCCATCGGCGCGCGCAAGGCGATCGTGCGCACGGCCAGACGATCGACCTCGGCCTCCAGAGCGTCCAACCGCGCGTCGGCGGTGACGACTTGGCGGGCGAGATCCTCGTCATGGCGGACGAGGGCATCGATGGAGTCACGGATCGCCACTTCGGCGAGTCCGCCCATTTCGGCGATGAGGCCGCGCAGCTGGCTGATCTCGCTGTCGAAGCTTTTGACGGTATGGTCGACCATGGCAGTTCCCCTCAGCCGTACCGGCCGGTGATGTAGTCTTTGGTCCGCTCCTCGCGCGGATTGGTGAAGATCTGGTCGGTGTCCCCGTACTCGACCATCTTGCCGAGATGGAAGAAGGCCGTCTTCTGCGAGACGCGCGCCGCCTGCTGCATCGAGTGGGTGACGATGACGATCGCGTACCGATCCTTCAGGTCCTCGATCAGTTCCTCGATCCGCGCAGTGGCGATCGGGTCGAGCGCGGAGCACGGCTCGTCCATCAGGATCACTTCGGGGCTGACGGCGATGGCGCGGGCGATGCACAGGCGCTGCTGCTGGCCGCCCGAAAGCGCGGTGCCGGCGTCCGTCAGCCGATCCTTGACCTCGTTCCACAGGCCTGCGCGGGTCAGCGCCTTCTCGACAATGCCGTCCATGTCGGCCTTGGCTTGCGCCAGGCCGTGGATGCGCGGACCGTAGGCGACATTCTCGTAGATCGACTTGGGGAATGGATTGGGCTTCTGGAAGACCATGCCGACCCGCGCGCGCAGGGCGACGGGGTCCATGTAACGGTCGTAGATGTTCTCGCCGTCGAGCAGGATTTCGCCTTCGACGCGCGCGCCGGCGATGGTGTCGTTCATGCGGTTCAGGGTGCGCAGGAAGGTCGATTTGCCGCAGCCCGAGGGGCCGATGAAGGCGGTGACGACGCCGTTGCCGATGTCGATCGAGACATCGTCGATCGCCTTCTTCTCGCCGTAGAAGACGTCGACGTTCCGAGCGGTGAGTTTGGGTTCAGTCATATCCTACCAGCGGACTTCGAACTTGTTGCGGAGGTAAATGGCGAGGCCATTCATGGCGAGCAGGAACACCAGCAGCACGATGATCGCCGCGCTGGTGTTCTGGACGAAGCCCTTGTCGATCTCGTCGGACCACAGGAAGATCTGCATCGGCAGCACGCTGGAGGGATCGTTGATTCCGCTGGCCGGCGTGGCGACGAAGGCGCGCATGCCGATCATCAGCAGCGGCGCGGTCTCGCCCAGCGCACGCGCCATGCCGATAATCGTGCCGGTGAGGATGCCCGGCAGCGCCAGAGGCAGGACATGGTGGAACACCACCTGCACCGGTGACGCGCCCACGCCCATCGCCGCGGTGCGGATCGACGGCGGCACCGCCTTGATCGCATTGCGGCCGGAGATGACGATCACCGGCATCGTCATCAGCGCCAGCGTCAGCCCGCCCACCAATGGCGAGGAGCGCGGCATGCCCAGCGTGTTGATGAACACCGCCAGGCCGAGCAGGCCGAAGATGATCGAGGGCACCGCGGCCAGGTTGTTGATCGAGACTTCGACCCAGTCGACCCAGCGATTGCGCGGCGCGAACTCCTCCAGGTAGATCGCCGCCAGCACGCCCATCGGGAACGAGAGGACGAGCGTCACCACCATAGTCAGGAACGAGCCCTTGGCCGCGCCCCATACGCCGGCCGAGGCAGCGTCGGTCGCGTCCGAGCCGGACAGGAACGCCCAGTCGAGGCCGCCCAGCCCATTCTTGAGCATAATGAACAGCAGCACCGCCAGGAACAGCAGAGAGAGGACGATGGCGCCCAGGCCCAGCGCCTTGAACCGGCGTTCGGCGGCGTTGCGGCGCGCGATACGGCGCGCCATGTCGGGGTTCTTCCAGGTGTTACTCATAAGCCTCCCGGAAGCGCTTCACCACCCGCAGGGCGATGATGTTGAGGATCAGCGTGACGACGAATAGCACCAGCCCGAGTGCGAACGCGGAAAGCGTCTTGGGGCTGTTGAATTCCTGGTCGCCCGTAAGGAGCTGGACGATCTGGTAGGTCACCGTCGTCATGGACTCGAGCGGGTTGAGCGACAGCCGCGCCGCGGCACCTGCGGCCATGACCACGATCATGGTCTCGCCGATCGCGCGGCTGACCGCCAGCATCACGCCCGCGACGATGCCGGGCAGCGCGGCGGGGAGCAGCACTTTCTTGATCGTCTCGGACTTGGTCGCGCCCATCGCCAAGGAGCCATCGGCCATGGCGCGCGGCACGGCGGCGATCGCGTCGTCGGCCATGGAGGAGACGAAGGGAATGATCATCACGCCCATGACGAGCCCTGCGGCGAGCGCGCTTTCGGTCGAGGGGTTCTGCGCGCCGAGCGAGGCTGCCAAGTCGCGGATGAACGGCGCCACGGTCAGGGCGGCGAAGTAGCCGTAGACCACCGTGGGGATGCCCGCGAGGATCTCGAGCACGGGTTTGAGCACCTTGCGGGCGCGCGCGTCGGCGTATTGCGTCAGGTAGACCGCGCTCATCAGGCCGAGCGGAATGGCGACGATCATGGCGATGATCGCGCCGATGAAGATCGTGCCCCAGAACAGCGGCACCGCGCCGAAGTTGGCGTTAAGATCGTCGCCCACCGCGTTGGCGGGCGCCCAGTGCAGGCCGGTCAGGAAGGCGATCGGCGAGACGTCGCGGAAGAACAGTCCAGCCTCGAACACCAGCGAGCCAACGATGCCCAGCGTCGTCAGGATCGCCAACAGCGAGGCGGCGAGCAGCGCCAGCATGACCACGCGCTCGACGCGCGTCCTTGCCGGGAAGCCGCCGCGCACGCGGGTCCAAGCGTAGCCGCCGCCCGCCAGTGCGGCGAGCACCATCAGCACCGTGCCGATCAGCCCGAAGCGAGCCTGCGCCGCGCGCATCGGCGCGGCAATCGTCGGCGACTGGTCGTAGAAGCCGATGAACGCGGGGTCGGCGGCGATGCCGCGTGCCTCGGAGAGAATGGCGGCGCGCTGCACCGGGTCGCTCGGGATATGTGCAGCGGCGGGCGAGCCCAACACCACGCCGTCGACGAAGTGTGGCGAGATCGCCGACCACAGGCCCCAGACCAGCAGCGCCGGCAGCACGATCCACAACGCTACGTGCCAGCCATGGTAGACCGGCATCGAGTGCATGGACTCGCGGCCCGTGTACAGCAGCCGGGCCCGCGCCCGCGCCGTGAACCAGCCGATCAGGCCCAGCGCAAACGCGGCAAGGAGCACCGCGCCGGTCACTTGAGGTCCGCCGGGTTCAGAAGAGTCATGTTGGCGACGATCTCGGCGCTCTTACGGCGCACGTCTTCGGGCGCGATGACCATGCCCTTCTTCTTGAGGATGCCGTCGGGTCCCCAGGTCTTGGGCCACTCGGCGATATAGGCCGCCATGCCCTTGATCGGACGCAGGTGCGCCTTCTTGGCGTATATGTAGAGCGGGCGGGCGCCGGGATAGGAAAAGTCGGAGATCGTCTGGTAGGTCGGCGCGATGCCGGACATCGGGATGCCCTTCAGGCTGTCGGGGTTCTCCTCGATGAAGGAATAACCGAACACGCCGATCGCGCGCGGGTTCTGGCTGATCTTCTGGACGATCAGGTTGTCGTTCTCGCCCGCATCGACATAGCCCCCGTCCTCGCGCACCTGGGTGCAGATCGCCTTGTACTTCTTCTCGTCGGTGTCCTTCAGCGCCTTCATCGTCGGGTCGGTCTTGCAGCCAGCTTCAAGGATCAGCTCGGCCAGCGCATCGCGCGTGCCCGAGGTCGAGGGCGGGCCGTAGACCAGGATCGGCATGTCGGGCAGCGCCGGATTGACCTGCCGCCACGAGCTGTACCCGTTAGGCTTGCCGAAGGGCTTGGCGGCGATCGCCTTGTAGACATCCAGCGGGGTCAGCTTCATGCCCGGCCCGCGGACGGACTCGCCAAAGGCGATGCCGTCAATTCCGACCTGGACCTCGATGATGTCCTTTACGCCGTTCTTGGCGCAAGTCTCGTACTCAGACTTCTTAATCCGGCGCGAGGCGTTCTCGATGTCGGGGTGCGCGTAGCCAAGCCCTGCGCAGAACAGCTTCATGCCCGCGCCGGTGCCGGTCGATTCGATCACGGGCGACTTGAAGCCGCTGCGCGCGAACTGCTCGGCGACAGCGGTCGCAAAGGGGTAAACGGTCGAAGAACCCACGGCGCGGATGTAATCGCGCGAGCCCGCAGCGCCGCCCGAGCCGCAACCCGCGAGGGCCAGCGCGCCCGCGGTGAAAGCGGCGACTCTGAGCATGCGAAACATCGTTGACCCCTTGAGCGACCGCTCTGGCGTGCTCCTATGCTTTGCACATTACACTTTCGTGACGATGGTGTGACCAGGGGTTTGTGCAGGCCTCTCAGGCGTCACCCAAGCCAGCCCTCCACCGTCATGCTGAACTTGTTTCAGCATCCATTTGGCAGTCGTACGTTGCCGTATGACTTTCGCGCCAAGTGCCGGCCCCACTACTACGCAAAAAGGGCTGCGGCGACTCAGTGCACTGGTCTTGCGGCAAGATGGACCCTGAAACGAGTTCAGGGTGACGAGGCGCTGTGGCTAGGAGCCCAGGCCGCGAACCCACGTCAATCCTGCCGCAACGGCAGCATCATCGAGGCCGTCGTGCCCGACCCCGGCCGGCTGGCGATGTCGAAGCGTCCGCGATGCCGCTCGACGATATGCTTGACGATCGACAGTCCCAGCCCGGTACCGCCGGCCGCGCGGCTGCGGCTCGTGTCGGCGCGGTAGAAGCGCTCGGTCAGGCGCGGCAGGTGTTCGGGCGAGATGCCGTCGCCATCGTCGTGCACCGCGACCAGCAGCCAACCGGTCGGCGTCGCCTCCAGCGAGACCCGGACCGGGCTCTCCTTGCGCCCGTACTTCAGCGCATTGTCGATCAGGTTGCGCACCACTTGCGCCAGTTGCCCGCGATCACCCGAGACCACCGCCGCTTCGCAGTTGGCGCTCACCGCCACGCTGCCACCCGCGCGAAACTCGCCCGCGACCTCACGGGCCAACGCGACCATGTCGATCCGCTCGCCCGGCACTTCATGCTTCACCGCCTCGATCCGCGACAGCGACATGAGGTCTGACACCAGCGCCTGCATGCGCAGCGCCTCATGCCGGATGGTGTTGAGGAACCGCTCGCGCGTCGTCTCGTCGCCGCCAGCCTTCGGGTTCATCAGCGTCTCGACATATCCGAGCACCGTCGCCAGCGGCGTGCGCAGTTCGTGGCTGGCGTTGGCGACGAAGTCGGCGTGCGCGCGCGCGGTGCTGACCTGGACCGACAGGTCGTACAGCGTCACCAGCCGTTCGGCCGGGCCGACCACCTTGCAGTCGATCTCCCAGACGCTGCCACCGACCGAGAGCCCGCCGATCTTGGCATTGCCGCCGCCCTCGCCCAGGATCACTGCCACCGCGCGCGGATCGCGGATGGCGATGCGCACGTCCTGGTTGACGATGTGCGCGCCCAGCAAGGTCTTCGCCGCAGTGTTGGCGAACGAGACCTGCCCCCGTGCGACGACGATCGCCGGGGTCTGGATATGCTCGAGCAGGTGAACGCCTTCGACGGCCATGCGGGAACCCATTAGCGCGGCGTTGCACGCGTGCAAGACAATGGAATGACTGGCCGCGTTTCGCTGGTGCCGCTGGGCCCAGGCTCGATCCGCGCCGGGCTTGTCTCACGCTGTCTCACACCTATAACCGGACACTCTAGGGCGGCCCGGCGAGTGGCTGCATCCGCACCGACCAAGGAGCATCTCCCCCGCATGACCGGTTTCACCGCGGACCGCCTTTTGCTGTTCGGCGCCACAGGCGATCTGTCGAAGCGCATGCTGCTTCCCTCGCTCTGCGCGTTGGATGCCGAGGGCCTGCTCGATCCGCGCATCCGCATCATCGGCACCGCTCGCCACGAGTACGACGACCAGGGCTTCCGCAATTTCGCGCGCGAGGCGCTGGAGCAGTTCCTCCCCGCCGATCGGCGCGGCGGCATGGCGACGTTCCTCAACCGCCTCAGCTACCAGCCGCTCGACGCCTCCAAGACCGACGGCTTCGACGCACTGGCGGCCAAGGTCGGCGAACCGGCTGAGGGCCTGGCGATCTTTCTTTCGACCGCACCCAGCCTGTTCGAGCCCACGATCCGCGGGCTTCAGGCCAGCGGCCTTGCCGGCGAGAATGTGCGCATCGGCCTGGAGAAGCCGCTCGGCACCGATCTCGCCTCCAGCCGCGTGATCAACGATGCGGTGGCGAGCGCCTTTCCAGAGGAGCGAATTTTCCGCATCGACCATTACCTCGGCAAGGAGACGGTGCAGAACTTGCTGGCGCTGCGCTTCGCCAACGCGCTGTTCGAACCGCTGTGGAATGCGGCGCACATCGACCACGTGCAGATCACCGTCGCCGAGACGGTCGGGCTGGAATCGCGCGTCGCCTACTACGACGACAGTGGCGCACTGCGCGACATGGTGCAGAACCACATGCTGCAGCTCCTCGCGCTGGTCGCGATGGAGCCGCCGGTGCGCTACGAAGCCACCGAGGTGCGCGACGAGAAGGTGAAGGTCCTGCGCTCACTGCGGCCAGTGGCGCAAGACGACGTGGTCACCGGCCAGTACCGCTCGGGCGCGATCGCCGGCAAGGCGGTGCCCGGCTACGACGAGGAACTGGGGAAGGACTCCGCCACCGAAACCTTCGTTGCGGCCAAGGCCCACATCGACAACTGGCGCTGGAAGGGCGTGCCCTTCTACCTTCGGACGGGCAAGCGCCTGCCGCGCCGCACCACCGAGATCATCGTCCAGTTCAAGCCGATCCCGCACTCGATCTTCTCGGGCCGCGGCGCGAAGACGGTGGCCAACCGCCTTGTCATCGGCATCCAGCCCAGCGAGGATATCCAGCTCACTTTGATGGCCAAGGTCCCGGGCCTCGACCGCGACGGGCTGCGGCTGCGCCCTGTGCCGCTCGACATCGCCATGGCCGGCGCCTTCTCCGGCCCGCAGCGGCGGATCGCCTACGAACGCCTGCTGCTCGACCTCATCGAAGGCGACCAGACGCTGTTCGTCCGGCGCGACGAAGTGGAGGCTCAGTGGGACTGGATCGACAAGATCCGCAGCTTGTGGGGGGAACAGGGACAGGAGCCCAGGACTTATACCGCCGGAAGCTGGGGCCCCTCGGCCGCGATCGCGCTCGCCGAGCGCAACGGGGTCACGTGGCACGAGTGATGCGCGCTAAGGGGCGCAGGGTTGAGGATGCCGCTGGGCCGAGCACATTTTTCGAGAACTCGGAACACGAGCGAGAACCATGACTGATCTATCCCCCGCCGTCGCCCGTGTGACCGAGCGCATCGTGGCTCGATCGCGGGCAAGCCGCGCCCGCTACCTTGATCTCGTCACGCGCGAAGGCGAGCAGTTTTCCGATCGCGGGTTCCTGTCCTGCTCGAACCTGGCGCATGGCTTCGCCGCCGCGGGCGAGGACAAGGCGAGCATCATGACGCAGCGCGGGCCGAACATCGGCATCGTCACGGCCTACAACGACATGCTTTCGGCGCATCAGCCCTATGGCCGCTATCCCGAACAGATGAAGCTGTTCGCGCGCGAAGTCGGCGCCACCGCGCAAGTCGCGGGCGGCGTGCCGGCGATGTGCGACGGGGTGACGCAAGGGTTCGCGGGCATGGAGCTGTCGCTGTTCAGCCGCGACGCCATCGCGCTCGGCACGGCGGTGGCGCTCAGCCATGCGATGTTCGACGGCATGGCCTTGCTCGGCATATGCGACAAGATCGTGCCTGGTCTGGTCATCGGCGCCTTGCGCTTCGGGCACTTGCCGGCGGTGTTCGTGCCGGCCGGCCCGATGCCCAGCGGCATCAGCAACAAGGAAAAGCAGAAGACCCGCCAGCTCTACGCCGAGGGCAAGGTCGGCCGGCCCGAGCTGCTCGCAAGCGAAAGCGGCAGCTACCACTCGCCGGGCACCTGCACTTTCTTCGGCACTGCGAACTCCAACCAAATGATGATGGAGATGATGGGTCTGCACGTGCCGGGCGCCGCTTTCATCAACCCCGGCACACCGCTGCGCCAGGCGCTGACGCGTGCGGCCGTCCACCGCCTCGCCGCGATCGACCGCAAGAGCAACAATTTCCGCCCCCTGGCGCGCGTTGTCGACGAGAAGGCGATCGTCAACGCCTGCGTCGGGCTGCTGGCGACCGGCGGCTCGACCAACCACGCGATCCACTTGCCGGCAATGGCGCGCGCGGCGGGCATCCTGCTCGACTGGGAGGACCTAGACGAGCTCTCGGCCGCGGTGCCGCTGATCGCCCGGGTCTATCCCAACGGCTCGGGCGACGTGAACCACTTCCAGGCAGCCGGCGGCATGGCCTATGTCATCCGCGAACTGCTCGGCGCTGGCCTCGCCCATGCCGACGTGCTGACCATCGCTGAGGGTGGCATGGCCGATTACGCCCGCGAGCCGCAGCTTGAGGACGAGGCGCTGGTCTGGCGCGATATACCAGCCGAGAGCCGTGACGAGACCATGCTGCGCCCGGTCGCCAACCCGTTCCTGCCCGACGGCGGCATGCGCCTCGTCCAGGGCAACCTGGGCCGCGCGACCTTCAAGACCAGCGCCGTCGATGCCGCGCGTTGGACGATCGAAGCGCCCTGCCGCGTGTTCGACACACAGGAGGCGGTGGCGCATGCCTTCGCCGCCGGCGAGCTAGACCGCGATGTGGTGGTGGTGGTCCGCTACCAAGGCCCGCGCGCTAACGGCATGCCCGAGCTGCACAAGCTGACGCCGCCGCTTGGCGTGCTGCAGGACCGCGGCTACAAGGTGGCGCTGGTCACCGACGGGCGCATGTCGGGCGCGAGCGGCAAAGTGCCTGCCGCCATCCACGTGACCCCCGAGGCTCTGGCCAAGGACGGCGTCTGGGGTGCCCTCGCCTACTTGCGCGACGGCGACATGGTGCGGCTCTGCGGCCATAGCGGCACGCTGAGCACAACCGCCGACTTCACCGACCGCGAACCTGCGCCGCCGCCACCGCCCGAGATCGGCATGGGCCGCGAACTCTTCGCCATGTTCCGCGCCGGTGCCAGCGGCGCCGAGCAAGGGGCTTCGGCCATGCTGGAGTTTGCGGGGCTTTGACGATCAAACATCCGTCCGTGTGGAGCGTGCTTCGGAGAGCCAAATGACTGACATCGTCTCCGTTGACATCGGCGGCACCCATGCCCGCTTCGCCATTGCCTCGGTCGCTCCGAACGGCGCGATCACGCTGGGCGAGCCCGACACGCTGCACACCAAGGACTATGCCAGCTTCCAAACCGCGTGGGAGGCGTTCCGCGACCAGCACGGCGGCACCCTGCCCCGCGCGATCGCGATGTCGATCGCCGGGCCGGTCGGCGGCGAGGTGATCCGCTTCACCAACAACCCCTGGATCATCCGCCCTGCGCTGGTGCCCGAGAAGCTGCACGTCGACCGCTTCACCATCGTCAACGACTTCGCCGCCGTCGCCCACGCCGTCGCCCGCGCAGACGAGGCTCATCTGGAGCACCTCGCCGGGCCGGTCGCGCCGCTGCCGCAGACCGGCGCCCTCACTGTGGTCGGGCCGGGGACAGGTCTGGGCGTCGCCATCCTGCTGCGCGAGAGCGACCGCTATATGGTCCAGGCAACCGAGGGCGGCCACATCGACTTTGCGCCCAAGGACACGATCGAGGACGCGATCCTAGCGCACTTGCGCCAACAGCACCCGCGCGTGTCCGTCGAGCGCGTCGTCTCCGGCCCTGCCATCGTCGACATCTACCGCGCGCTGGCCGCAATGGAGCGTCGCGCCGTCACCGAACACAGCGATGTCGAGCTTTGGACTGCCGGCACCGATGGATCGGACAGCCTCGCCGCCGCCGCGGTCGACCGCTTCTGCATGGCGCTGGGGAGCGCCGCGGGCGATTACGCGCTCGCCCATGGCGCGGTCGGCGTCGTGGTGGCCGGTGGGCTTGGCTATCGCATCCGCGACACGCTGGTCGCCTCCGCCTTTGCCGAGCGGTTCGCCGCCAAGGGCCGCTTCGCGCACCTGATGGCGAGCCTGCCCGTCAAGCTCATCACCCACCCCCAGCCGGGCCTGTTCGGCGCCGCTGCCGCCTTCGCCAGGGAGCACCTGTCTTGACCGACAACACCGCCACTGCCAGCCCGGTCGCCAGCCAAGTCGAACGCGTCATGACGCTCGCGCCCGTCATCCCCGTGCTGGTGATCGAAGACATCGACCACGCGCTGCCGATCGCCGAGGCGCTGGTCGCGGGCGGACTGCCGGCGCTGGAAGTGACCCTGCGCACGCCCTGCGCGATCGACGCGATCAAGGCGATGAAGCAAGTGCCCGGCGCAGTGGTCGGCGCCGGCACCGTCCTGACGCCCGACGACCTGCATCGCTCGCTGGACGCCGGGGCGGAGTTCATCGTCTCGCCCGGGCTCACGCCCAAGCTCGGCGAGGCTGCGGTAAGAAGCGGCGTGCCGTTTCTGCCCGGCACAGCCAACAGCGGCGACATCATGCTCGCGCTCGAGTTTGGGCTCTCACGACTGAAGTTCTTCCCCGCCGCTGCATCGGGCGGCACTTCGGCGCTCAAGGCGATCGCGGGCCCCTTCGCCCAGGTCCGCTTCTGCCCCACCGGCGGGATCACGCAGGAAACCGCGCCCGAGTGGCTCGCACTGCCCAGCGTCCTGTGCGTCGGCGGCAGCTGGATGGTGCCCAAAGGAGCGCCCGAACAGGCGGAGATCGAGCGTCGCGCTCGCGCCGCGGCGGGGCTCGCTCGCTGATGGTCGCGCTCACCGTCGCCGATCTGGACGCCCGCCTTGCCGACCTGCACAAGCAGACTGCGGAAAACCCGCAGTTCAACCCGGTCTTCCAGCTCTCACTCGAACTGTCTCGCCAGCTGGAAAGTGGCGCGCTGAACCTCGATCAGGTCGACGCGCTCGTCTCGGAACTCGAATGCGAAGGCCTGCGCGTGCGCGCTGCGCGGCTCGACCGCATTGCCGGCCCCATCGCGCTCGACGCCAACGATGCGGCGATCGACCGGCTCGCGGGCGAGGATGATTTTACTGCGTTCGCCGCTCACTGGTCCCGCCCGGCCGCGCATGTGGTATTCACCGCACACCCGACCTTTCTGCTGAGCCGGGATCAGTCGGAGGCGGTGCGCACCAGCGCTTCCAACGGTGATTTCAGCGAAGCCAGCGTCTGCGTCGCTGCGCCCACCCGCGACACGATCACCCTCGACTACGAGCACGAGGAGGCGATGGCCGCGCTCACCCGCGGCCAGGCCGCGCGCGATCGGATCAACGCGCGCCTCTTCGCCACCGCGGCCCAACGCTGGCCCAAGAAGTGGCGCAGCCTGCAGCCGCTGCCGTTCCGCTTCGCCACCTGGGTCGGCTACGACATGGACGGGCGAACCGACATCTCGTGGTCGACCTCGATCCGCTATCGCCTGCAGGAAAAGGCGCTGCGCCTGGCGAGTTACGCCGCATCGCTGAAGCAGGCCCTGCCCTCGCTCGCCGAGCGGCTGGAGCGGGCTCGGACGCATACCGAGGCCATGTCGGAGCGCTTCGCCGCCGACTTGTCCGAGCCGGACGACCTATCCGAAGCCGCGAACGCGCTCACCGCCGATCACGCTGACAAGCTGATCTCGCTCGCGCCGATCATCGCCGAGCTGGAGGAAGAGGCGCGGCACGCCGAAACCGATGTCGCACGCGAGCTGCTGGTCGTTGCCGCGGCCATGCGCGCGGACGGCCTCGGCATGGGCTGGATCCACTTTCGCGTGAACAGCAGCCAGCTGCAGAACGCGATCCGCCAGCGCATCGACCCCGAAGGCACCCTGAACCTGGCCAGCCAGGCCGCGCTGGTGCGGATGCGCGAGCTGCTAGCCGAGGTGAAACCGCTCAAGTCCAACTTCGCGGCGCTGGCGATCGAGAACAGCACTGCGGTCCGCCAGTTCCTGGCGATGGCGCAGATCCTGGGCCACATCGATGCGGACTCGCCAATCCGCATGCTCGTTGCCGAGTGCGAGCAGCCGACCACGGTTCTGGCGGCGCTCTACTATGCTGAGATGTTCGGGGTGGCCGACAAAGTCGACGTCTCGCCCCTGTTCGAGACCGAGACCGCGCTGGAGCATGGCGGCCGCTTCCTCGACGCGGTGCTCGCCGAACCCGCTTACCGTGCCTATGCGCGCAAGCGCGGGCGGGTGGCGGTGCAGACCGGCTTCTCCGACGCCGGCCGCTTCGTGGGCCAGATTCCCGCCGCTCTCGCCATCGAGCGACTGCAGGGCCGCCTGGCCGAGGCGATGGTCGCCAATGGGCTGACCGACGTCTCGGCGCTGGTGTTCAACACCGGCGGCGAATCGATGGGCCGCGGCTGTCATCCCAGCAGCATGGAGGACCGGCTCCACTGGCAGATGTCGCCCTGGGCGCGCCGGCGGTTCCTGCGCGCGAACATCCGGCTTGAACCCGAAGTCAGCTTCCAGGGCGGCGACGGCTACTTGTGGTTCGGCTCTGAGGAGCTGGCCTTTGCCACCCTCACCCGCCTGACCGAGCAGCCCTTGTGGCAAGCCGACGTGAGCCAGCCGGCCGACCCGTTCTACCGCCGCACCGACCTCAGCCTCGACTTCTACCGCGCCATCCGCGACACCCAGCACGCGCACCTAGAGAGCCGCACCTACAGCCGCGCGATCACCGCCTTCGGACTCGGCCTGCTGAACGATACGGGCAGCCGCAAGGCGCGCCGCCAGTCCGACCTCGCCGCCGACCGCACCATGAGCTTGCGGCAGATCCGCGCGATCCCGCACAACGCGATCCTCCAGCAGCTCGGCTACCCAGTGAATGTGATCGCCGGCGTCGGCAGCGCGGCGGAGGGCAACGGCGAAGAGATCGCCGCCTTGCTGCGTGACAGCGAGCGCGGCCGGGCGCTGATCCGGCTGGTGCGCGCGGCCAATGCGCTTGCCTCAATCAAGACGGTGGCCGCGTTCGGCGAGCTGTTCAACTCCGCCTATTGGTCGACGCGGCCTTACCGCGGCGACGAGCAGCATATCGCCGATGGTTGCTTACGTATCGCCGAGTACCTCACCAAGGATGACCGCGCCGGTGTCTATCGCCGCCTCGCTTCGCGGCTGCGCGTGGATGCGGTGAAGCTCTACCGCCTGGTGGCGATGATCCCCGACGATGCCCCCCGACCGGAACGCGAGACCACCCGGCGCAACATCGGCGCGCTGCAGGCGCTGCGCCTGGCGCTGTTCCAGCACATGTTCCTGCGCACGGTCATGGTCCCGCAGTTCAGCCGCGCGAACGACATCAGCCACGAGGACGTGCTGGAGATGTTCTTCACCCTGCGCGTCGAGGATGGCCTCGCTCAGTTGCGCCGCGCCTTTCCCGTGCGCCTCGCCTCGATCGAGAACTTCACGGTCGACGAGCCCAGCGAATACCCGGACGAAAGCGCCACCGGCTACGCCCAAATCCACCGTGACTTCATCGAGCCGATTGCCCGCTCCTACGCACTGTCGCTGAGGATCGGCACTGCCATCGCCAATGAGTTCGGCGCCCACGGCTGAGCTCCTTACTCGTCATTCCCGCGAAGGCGGGGGTGACGAAGATAATTGTGCAACGGAGAAACGCATGCTGACCGTCCACCATCTGCAGCAATCGCAGTCCGAACGCATTGTCTGGCTCTGCGAGGAGCTGGAGCTCGACTATGCGCTGAAGCTCTACCAGCGGCGCGCCGACAACCGCCTGGCGCCTGACGAATACAAGGCCCTGCACCCGATGGGCATCGCGCCGGTCATCACCGACGGCGACCTGGTGCTGGGCGAGAGCGGGGCGATCTGCGACTACATCGTCGCGCGCCATGGCAACGGCAAGCTGGCCCCCGCACCCGATCACCCCGACTTCGCCGACCACTTGTTCTGGTTCCATTGGGCCAATGGCACCTTCATGGCGACGGGCATGATGCAGCTGGTGCTCGCGATCACCGGCGGCAGCGGCAAGGTCGCCTTCGCCGATGACCGCGACCGTCGCGGCTGGGAGATGATCGAGGCGCGACTGGGCGAAGCGCCATTCTTCGGAGGGTCGGAATTGACGACGGCCGACATCATGATGGGCTATGCCCTGACCACCGGGCGCGCCATGCGGCAAACCCCGATCGACGGGCTGCCGAACTTGCAAGCCTACCTGCAGCGCATCGGCGAGCGGCCGGCGTACCAGCGGGCCATGGCGAAGGCCGAGCCTGGCGTCACGCCGAACCTGGCTTGAGATCGCGCGCCGCCATCTCGAATTGACGTGATAAGACTTCAGCACTTCTTCACCGATTCGAGTGGATAGAAGGCTCGTGAACGGACGTATCCTCATCGCCCTCGCCGTGACGGGCCTGTTTGCCATTACCGGCGTGCTGTGGCTGGCGACAAGCGGCCTGCGCTCCTCCGCGCCGATCGGCCGGCCGCTTGCAACCGCGAGTGCCTCGGCCAGTCCCGCGGCCGGGCCGCCCGCCAGGCTCGCCGACGCTGCGGCTGCTGCCAAGCCCTCACCCGCTCCCTCGCAAGCCGTCGACCAGACCTTCGTGATCAAGCGCATCCTGCCGATCAGGGGCGCGATCAAGTACGGCGAGTGGCATTGGGACGAAAGCGGTGTGCCGGCCGGCCCCATCGTCATCACCGTCGACCTCGACGCCCGCGTGCTGTCGATCTTCCGCAGCGGCTACGAGATCGGCGCCGCCGCGGTGCTGCTCGGGACCGAGGACAAGCCCACTCCGCTCGGCGTCTTCCCGATCACCGAGAAGGACCGCAGCCACATTTCCAACCTCTATGACGCACCGATGCCCTACATGATGCGCCTCACCAACGACGGCATCACCCTGCACGGCTCCAAGGTCGAATGGGGCTACGCCAGCCACGGCTGCGTCGGCATGCCCGAAGCCTTCGCGGCGAAGGTCTTCGCGGCGAGCAAGGTGGGAGACCGGGTGTTCATCACGCGGGGCAAGACGGTGGGCATGGGGGATTCGCTGGTCTCGTCTTGAGCCTTGCCTGCGCCTGGCCCCTCGAAGTGACGCGATAATTTTGATACTGGCACTTGCCGCCGCTGCGCCTCAATACCGCATGCCGCCTACACCTCCGGCTCCTGCGAGCCGGGGTGCGGCTCTCGAGCGTGAACTCGAAAGCCTTGCAAAGCGTCTGCGCATGCAGTGCTTGTCGGAAAAGGCGGTCTCCATGCTCGTCGACGACGCGCGTCACACCCGCACAACTGTCGACCCGTCCATGGCTATAAACCAGGCCACTCGCCAGGAGGTAGCTGATGCGGCCTACAGTACGAACTTCGATATCGGTCGGATGGTCGCGGCACTTCGAGCCAAGGCGCAGTATCAGGCTGATGCCGCCCTTCGTAGTTCAGAGAGCAGCATCGCTAGATTGAAGCGTTTGCCGAAGGCAGACCAAGTCCGCTACGCGCGCTACATTTCTGGCGTGGAACCGACGTATCCGCCCGAACCCTGCAAAGATTGACGCCTTCCGCCTAACCCCTCTTCGGCACCGCTTTGCGCATCGGCGCCTTGGCGAAGCTCCAGCCGCCGGCGTTTGGGCGGACGACCAAGGCGCCGATAGAGGCTGGCTCCCCCACCACCAGCGCGTCGAACAGGCGGGCCACGGCGCTGCCTCTTGCCGGCGTGTCCAATTCCTCGACGATGCGAGCCACCACGCGCAGGGCAATCGCGCGCGGGGCCATCGGGCGGTAGGTCAGGCCGAACGGGTCGCGCTTGACGCGAGCATTGTACTCCAACTCGGCGGACCAGCTGAGCGCGGCATCGGCGTCGGCGAGATGCGCGGCGCTTTGCGCTACGGCCGCGACGTCGAGCCAGTCGGCGCCGGCCATCGCCTTGCGCAGTCGGGCGCGGTCGAAGCGATCGTCGGCGTTGCTGGGGTCGTCGGCGGAGGTGACGCCGGCCTCAGTGACCACGCTCGCAAGTTCCACGCGGCGCCAGCCGAGCAGTGGGCGCACCAGCCCGATCGGCATGTCGAGCAGCCGTCCGCGTGGTCTCACCCCAGCTAAGCCTGCCACGCCGCTCGCGCGGTTGAGGCGCATGATCAGCGTCTCGGCCTGGTCGTCGGCGTGGTGCGCGGTGGCGACGGCGATAAGGCCGAGCTCCTGCGCCCAGGTACCCAGCGCGGCATAACGCGCTTGGCGGGCCGCGCCCTGCACGTTGCCCGCCTCGACGGTGACCGGCAGCGTCGCGTGCGGCACCTCGAGGCGAGCGCACAAGGCGGCCACGTCAGCGGCCTCCTGCGCATTCTCGGCTCTCAGGCCATGGTCGACGGTCGCCGCTTCGATCCGCCCCGGCAGCACCGAGGCCGCTAGCAGGAGCAGCGCCGTGCTGTCCGGACCGCCTGAGACTGCCAGCCCCAGACGCGGAGCCGACACGTCATCGAGCTCAGGCCAGACCGCGCGCAGAGCCGCCTCGAAGCGCGCCGACAAGTCCGTCGGCACGCTCAGGCGATCAGCTGCACTTGAGACCATTGCGCGTGGTATCGTAGACGCTCTTCAACCGGCCGGCGGCTTCGGCAGCATAAGTCGTGCCGAATTCCGACAGCGCGATGCAGGCGCGCTTGGTGTCCTGCAGCTGCTTCATCGATACCGCCAGATAGAGCAGGCTGTCAGGTGCCCGTTCGCCGCGCTTGTCGGCCTGGTAGTTCTGCACGAACCACTTGGCGGCTTCGAGCGGGTTGCCATCGTCCAGGAACGAGCGGCCAAGCAGGTTGCGGCCCCAGCTGGCGCGCGGGCTCTTGGGGTACTTCTCCAGGTAGAGCTTCAGCTGCTGCTGCGCCTCGGGGTAGAACTTGGCTTCCCATAGACGATAGCCGTAGCTGTACTCGTCCTCCGCGGCATCGCCGGTGCTCGGCTTGGCGATCGCGCTGACGGCCTGGACCCGTGCCGAGGTCGGCGGCGTTGCGGGCTTGGCAGCGGCGAGTTGCGAGGGCGCGGGCGTCGGCGTCGGACGCGGGTTCGAGGCGCCGCCGGTCATCGCACCCAGGTTGGCCTGCGCGGCGGGCACCGGCACGCCGGCATCGTTGGTGGCAAGCGGCTGCGTGCCCGCCGGCAGCGCGGCCATGCGCGCTTCGAGCTGGGTGATGCGGTTGCTGTTCTGCTCGACCTGGCCGGTCAGCCGCGCCACTTGCGCCTCCAGCGAGTCCATGCGCGTCAGCACGTCGGACAGCGCGCTGGTCGAGGGAAGCGGGTTGGCGCTGGGCGTGGGTGTCGGCGCGGAGATCTCGGGCGTGAAGTACTTGTCGCCACTGCCCGGGAAGACCTTGCGCTGGAGCGCGCGCACTTCGCTCTCCACCTTGTTCAGGCGCAGCTCGGTGTTGTTGCTCTGCGCTAGCGCCGGAACGACGCCACCGGCCATGACGAGCGCGAGTGCGGCTCCGGTGACGTACCGCAAGCGCGCGGACCGCAAAGGCGAAGGTACCATGGCCGAAAAGTCTCCCTTACCCGATCGCCCCGAACGATCGCACAACCCGCCCGCAAAGGCGGCACACGGCGGCCGCGGCTTTGCACTGCGTGCTGCCTTGGGCCACCCCCATCAGATGATTTGCCTCAAGAGGTTGCGCCTGTCGAGCGGCCCTCAGAGCTGCGTGGTGGATACCGGATTGTCCTGAGCCCGGCCGGCCGGGGCCTCGATGCCGTTCAGCAGGTCATCCATCTTCGGCACCGGCGGCACGTCGCTGCGCCTGCCGTTCGCCTGCGGTGCGCCCGGCGCCAACGATGGCGGGGTCGAGGGCGCAGCGCCCGTAGCTGGCCTGCCGGAGGGCGAACCGACGCGCTGCAGCAGGGCAGCAGGTGTCAGGACAATGCCGCTGATCACTTCGGGCTTGTCGCCCAACCGCGCAAGCTGGCGCCCGCCTACGGTGATCTGCAACTGGTCCGGACGCGCAGTGCGCAGCTGGGGCGCCTGTGCCTCGGCCGGCACGGTGTAGCTTTCGCCCTGCGCCATTTCCTTCTGGAACAGCTGGTTGCCGGCCGGGTCGGTCACCTTGATCCACACCCTCGGGGCAGTGGCGGTCAGGACCACCGGACCACCGGGCGCGCCTTGGGGAGGCGCCGCTTGTGCGGCACGCGTCGGCGACGGCGCTGCCTGTGTCGCATCGGCCCTCAGTTCGGGCAGCTGGCCTTCGGGGGAGAGGAAATCGTTCCAGAACACCAGCAGCGCGCCAACTACGACGACCGCCAGCAGACCCGCCAGCCAGGCGATGCGAGATGGCGGCACGCGTGCCGGGTCGCCCGGCTCGAAGCTGGGCAGCGTGGGGCCCCGCGTTACAGGCTGCGCATCGATCTGCCGACGCACCCGCGAGGCGATCTCGCGCTCGTCCAGCCCGACCGCGCGGGCATAGGAGCGCGAAAAGCCCACCGCATACGTCGGCGCGGCAAGTTCAGCGAAGCGGCTCTCCTCGATCAGGATGAGTTGGCGTTCGGCCACACGCGTCTGCGCCGCGATGTCGCCGAGGCTGAGCCCCTGCGCCTCGCGGGCGGCACGCAATTGGTCACCGACGCTGGTGGGCGGCGACGGGGTGCTCGGCGTATCGATGTGGTCTGCCATTCCGCTCGCAAAGGGAAGTGGGTGATTGGGGCGCTCCACGGCGAGACAACGCGGTCCGGACGGCGAAGTCAACCGGGTCTAGTGCATGATGCCGCGCTTTTTGATCGATGAAGGTGAACGGGAGATGATCGGAGCGGCCGAGGGTCCGGTTGGTGCAGATTGTCTCGGTGCAGGCGGGCCGTACGATGGCAGAGAGTGGGAAGCTCTGTCACTCAACACGGTCATCCTGGACTCGTTTCAGGATTCATTATGCCTGGTCCCTGACGTGACTGGCGTAAGCCGATCATGCGCTTCGCCGATCTAAGCGCTGAAATGCCCGCGAAATGGACCCTGAAACAAGTTCAGGGTAACGACTGGTATGGGTGGTTAGCTGCCGTTGCCGCTGAGCGTCCTCTCGACCAGCCAGAGGTAAAAAATCTGAGCCGCGACAAACACACCGCCGAGCATGAGGGCGGACGGCAGCAGCATGCCTTCCTCGCCGGCTTTCGGCGTTAGTGTCATCGCGCCAACCGAGACAAGCACCAGCACACAGATGGCAATGCTCGGAATGAAAGCGAGTGCGAAGACGCGGGGGGCAGACCGGGTAACTATTTTGGATAGTGGCGCCGACCGCATCATCATCCATTGCATGGGCAGTCTCTGCTCCTGCCGAAATCGAGCATTCGCGCGGATAGACAATCCCGCCAATATCAGCGCGAACATGGCAGATAAGATTACTACTACTACGGCCACAAGCGTTACCTTCCACCGTCAGGGTAGCACATCGGTTTAGGTCCGCTAGTGGGCGAAATCAGGCATCGCGCAACGTAACTTCTAATCCAAAGCAATCCCCCGCTCCGTCGCCCAATCGATCAGGACCTGGCGCAGGTTTTCGGGCGGCGCGGCGAGCCAGCCGTCCATTGCGGCGCGGATGGCCGAGACGTCGCATTGGCCGATCATGGCCTTGAGCGGGCCGACCGAGGCCGGGGTGATCGACAGGCGCTCGATGCCAATGCCGATCAGCGCCAGCGCCTCCAGCTGTCGTCCGCCCATCTCGCCGCACACGGTGATGTCCACCGATTGCCCGTCGAGGTCACGCACGATGCGGCGGATGAAGCGCAGGATGGCGGGGCTCAGCCAATCGTACCGCTCGGCCAGCTTCGGGTTCGCGCGGTCGGCTGCGAAGAGGAACTGCGTGAGATCGTTGGTGCCGATCGAAAGGAACTGGATCTTGGGCGCGAGCACGTCGAGCTGTTCGGCCAGCGCGGGCACTTCCAGCATAACGCCATAGCGGATCGCTTCGGGAACGCGCTTCTTGCGGCTGCGCAGGAACTCGACCTGACTGTCGAAGACGGCGCGCGCCGCATCGAACTCCCACGGCTCGCTGACCATCGGGAACATGACGTTGAGCGTGCGCCCAGCGGCGGCTTCCAGCAGAGCGCGCGCCTGGACCTTGAGCAGCCCCTCGCGTTCCAGCGCCACGCGCAGCGCGCGCCAGCCCATCGCCGGATTCTCCTCCGCCTCGCCGTCGTCATGGCGCAAGTAGGGAAGCGTCTTGTCGCCGCCGATATCGACGGTGCGGAACATGACCGGCCGCGGCCCCGCGGCTTCCATGACCTCGCGATAGAGGCGCGTCTGCCGCTCGCGCGAGGGAAGCGTGGCGGAAACCAGGAACTGGAACTCGGTGCGAAACAGGCCGATGCCGTCCGCGCCCGTGAGACCGAGGTTGGCGACATCGTCGCGGAGGCCGGCGTTGATCATCACCGTGATCCGCTGGCCATCGGCGCTGACGGGCACCACGTCGCGCAATGCGGCGTAGGCGGCCTGGCGCTCGCGACTGCGTCCCAGTCGCGTGTCGAACGCATCGACCATACCGGTCGAGGCGCGCACGGTCACCGTCGCCTGGTCGGCATCGAGCAGCAGCGGATCGCCCTCGCGCACTTTGCCACGCAGGCCCCGGACACGGCCGAGCACCGGAACGCCCATCGCCCGCGCGACGATGACGACATGGCTGGTCAGCGAGCCTTCCTCCAGGATCACGCCCTTCAGGCGGCGGCGGTCATACTCCAGCAGTTCGGCCGGGCCCAGGTTGCGCGCGATCAGGATGGCGTCGCTGCGCAGGCCCATGGTGGCGGCAGTGCCGAGCTGGCCCGAGACGATCCGGAGCAGGCGGTTCGACAGGTCCTCCAGGTCGTGCATGCGATCGGCGAGCAGCGGATCGTCGATTTGGCGCATACGCATGCGGGTGCGCTGCTGCACGCGCTCGATCGCGGCCTCGGCGGTTAGACCTGAGTCGATCGCTTCGTTGATGCGGCGGGTCCAGCCTTCGTCGTAGGCGAACATTTTGTAGGTCGCGAGGACCTCCTCATGCTCGCCGCCGACGCCGAACTCGGCCTGGCTGGCCATGCGCTCGACCTGTTCGCGCATCTTGTCGAAGGCCAGGATCACGCGCTGGCGCTCGGCTTCGGTGTCGTCGGCAACGACGTGCTCGATCGTTATGCGCGGCTGGTGGTAGACGGCGACGCCGCTGGCCAGGCCCTTGACCAACGTCAACCCGCGCAATGTCTCGGGACCTGTCTGACCACTGCCGCCGGCCGAATAATCGACCTCGTCAATCAGGTCGGCGTTGGTGATGAGTTCTGCCAGCACCATGGCGACGGTCTGAAGCGCCTCCACCTCGACGTCCTCGTAGCGACGCGGCTCGACATGCTGGACCGAGAGCACGCCCACTGCGCGCTCACGTCGCACGATCGGCACGCCGGCAAAGGAGTGGAACTTGTCCTCCCCGGTTTCGGGCCGGTACATGAAGTCCGGATGCGCGGTCGCCTCGGCAAGGTTGAGCGGTTCGATGTCGTCCGCGATGGTGCCGACCAGCCCCTCGCCCACCGCCATGCGGGTGACGTGGACGGCTTCCTGCGCCAGACCGCGGGTGGCGAACAACTCCAGCATGCCTTCGCGGAGGAGGTAGATCGAGCAGACTTCGCTATCGAGGCACTCGCCGATCACCTCGACCACGTTGTTCAGCTTGGCCTGCGCATTGCTGCGCGACGCCATCACCTCGTGCAGGCGCGTAAGGATGTTCCGGGCGGCTTCGACGGCTCCGATGCTCATGATTCATCGCGTACCGGAAAGCTTTCGGTTTGAAAACGCAGGGGTGCTTGGCTGCGCGCGACTAAATCGTTTGCCGCTTGCGGCTTGCATAGATCGGGAGGTTGGCTAATGGCTCCCGACAAGCTCAGGCTGTGTCGGAGTCATGCCGCGCGGTTGGACCGCTCTGGCATGCACCCTTGCGCCGGTCGCGCGCGGTTATCCGATCACGAGATCAAAGATCCCGCGCGCGAACCGGCCGGCGATGTAATTCTGTGAGGCGGAAGAAGCCCAGATCAGTGCCGGGCGATCTCTTCCTTGATGCGCAGCTTGCGCTTCTTAAGCGCCTGGATTGCCACGGCGTCGGGCATCGGGCGGCTCATTTCCTGCTGGATCTGACGGTCGATCCCAGCATGCTTGGTCTGCAGGGCGCTGACGTGCGAAGTCTCCATGAATGATCCTCCTTTATCAAGAGCACCGGATCCGTGTCTGCCGACTCGGCATCATGCGGATGCGGCACAATTGTCATCGAACCATAATAGGGCGGGCTTGCGAAGGGCGTTGATGGCCCATATCGGTGAGCCGCCGTCCGGATGCGTCGAGCCGGACCGGCGCCTTTTTGGTTGTCTCGACCTTGGGGAAGCACCCGCGTGACCGAAGAGGAGATGCGCAAGCGTCTGGAAATCCTGCGTATCGAGCACCGCGATCTTGATGCTGCGATTGATGCGCTCGGCGCTGCCGGATCGAACGATCAGTTGCAGATCGCCCGGCTTAAAAAACGCAAGCTGCGGCTGAAGGACCAGATCGCCATCATCGAGGACTACCTGATCCCCGATATCATCGCCTGAAGGCTGCCACGGCGCTGTCAATACGGCCCTGTCAATCCGGATGGATGCTGAGGGGCCGATCCGACTCGCAGAAAATCGCAGCTTCGTACCCTTTCTGGACATACCCCCAGCCGACGCGGAAAAGTTGCGGGCACCCGGTTGCGGCGCACGAGCATTCGTTCATATCAGCGGTGCATGGGGCAACCAATCACCATAAATCCGAGGATCGTCGAAGGCTTGTATTGCGAAGCGCTGGTGCTCTCCGACGAGGTGCGCCACATGTTCGCCCTTAGCAGTCGGATCGAGGACGGGCGCGCGGGAATGGAAGACCTCGCACGCGTCGCGATGTCGAGCGAGGGCCTGCGCACGACCACCCGGATGATGCACGCGGTGGCGTGGCTGCTGAACCATCGCGCCTACTTCATGGGCGAGCTCTCCGAATTCCAGCTGCGGCGCCACGGCCGGCTCTCGCCCGACATGCGCGAGTCGGAGCCCGAGCAGTTCGCCTTGCTCACGACGCCGGTGCAGGACCTGGTGAACGCCACGCTGCGCTTCTACGATCGGCTGCTGCGGCTGGATCGCAGCTGGCGCCAGATCGATGAGCCAACGCCCGGCGCGATCGTGCGCTTGCGCGAACGGCTGGAGCGCCGACTGGCGGGTTAGCGGCACCCCCAAGCCCCGCGCTCTTGCGATCGAAGCGCCGGCCGCTCGACAGCCTCACCCGCAGCGCCCATATCGGGGCCATGGACGCCGCCACCGATCTTCGCCCTTACGCCCATGCCGAGCGAGTCGATCCGCTCGTCCGCCGCGTGCTAGCGCGCAATCCGTCGCCATTCACGTACACGGGGACGCAAAGCTACATCGTCGGGGCCGGCAATGAGGTCGCGGTGATCGACCCTGGTCCGGACGAACCGGAGCACCTCGACGCCCTTATGGCGGCGATCGGCGATGCCAGGGTCGTGGCGATCTGCTGCACTCACACCCATCGCGATCACTCGCCCGCAGCGGCCCCGCTCGCCGCTATGACCGGTGCGCCGGTGATCGGCTGTGCCGCGCTGACGCTCGACGATGATGGCCCGCGCTCCGACGCGGCCTTCGACGCCGATTACCGCCCCGACCGCGTACTCGCCGACGGCGAGAGCGTGAGCGGCCAGGGTTGGACGCTCGTCGCCGTGGAGACGCCGGGGCACACCTCGAACCACGTCTGCTTCGCGCTGCCGGAGAGCGGCGTCCTGTTCACCGGCGACCACGTGATGGGCTGGTCGACCAGCGTCGTCTCCCCGCCCGATGGCGACATGACCGCCTACATGGCCAGCCTCGCGAAGCTGCACGGGCGCGAGGATCGTATCTACTTTCCGGCGCACGGCCCGGCGGTCGACAAGCCGCGCCAGCTGGTGCGCGGCATGATCGGCCATCGCCGCAGCCGCGAGAAGCAGATCCTGAAGCAGATCGGTGAAGGCCGCACGCGCATCGGCGAAATGGTGCCGATGATGTACAAGGGCGTGGACGAGCGGCTTTGGCCGGCGGCCGGCCGCTCGGTGCACGCACACCTGATCGACCTGGCCCGCCGCGACCTCGTGGCTGAGGCGGGCGATCGGTGGACGCTGGTGGCTCCTCCAGCCTGACCTTAGGGCATGAGTACGGCGATCGCAGCCAGCGCGGCGACAGCCAGGGCGATGAAGACTGCGGCTCGGGCATAATCACCGCCGCTAATGCGGTCGTAGTGGTCGGCACGATAGGCGCGGTACTGCGGCGCGATCACAGGGTCGCTCGCCAGCAGCCCCAGATCGAGCGCGCTGGCGCCGCGGCGGAACCAGGCATGAACCTGTTCGAGGTCGCCGGAGGGCATTTCGGGATAGCTGGCTAGCAGCGCGGCGACACGCGCGCGCTCTTCGGCGCGATCGGCGCCGGCATCGATGGATGACATGGTGTTCTCGTCCTGAACTTGGCTGCACTCGGCGCGTGGGCGCCGGCGGAAAGCAAAGTCAGGCGAGCGGCGGGCCGCGCAGGTCGGGCAGGCGTTCAGGACGCTTGCGTGGCGGCGGTCCGCGCGCGGGTTGCAGCACGTGCGCTGGCGTCGCAAGCCGCGCGACCGTGGGCGCAAGTGGCTGCGGTGATAGCGGCTCGGGCAGAGCGGTGTTCGGCAGCGCGGGCGGCTTGGCGGCTTCGCTGCGCCGGCTGGACGCGAGCGCGACGTCCGCCGTCGCCGCGCTGAAGGCAGAACCGGTGACCCGCTGCAGCGGTGCAACGACCGGTTCCACCGCCTGCAAGCTGATAGTGAAGAGCAGAAGCGCGGCCCACAGGCGGAACAGGACAAGGGCGCGGCGGGACGTCATCGCACGTCAACTTAGTGCGTCTTCGCGCGCGTTTGAACCCAGCGCGTGCCTCCTCCCCTCCGGGCAGCCGCGCCGGGCGGCACCGATTGCACATCCCGATCGTTCATGAAGACATGACGCCAGCTTCCCTGCCCGAACGCGTGAAATCCTCTATCCGCCGCCGCGTCGTCGGGCTGTTCAACGATGTCGAGCGCGGCCAGACACCTGTCATGCGCAGCCCTGATGCACTGTTCGCGCCCGGTTCGGTGGTGTGGCGCGTGCACGGGGACGTCGGCTCGATGATGGTCGGCGGTGTCGCCAGCCTGCTCCTGCAGATGCTCCACCCCTCTGTGCTCGCGGGCGTGTGGGATCACTCGAACTTCCGCAAGGACATGCACGGCCGCCTGCGCCGCACTGCGCGCTTTATCGCCATGACCACTTATGGCGAGCGAACATCCGCCGAAACCGCCATCGCCACCGTGCGCCGCGTGCATGACCGTGTCGCCGGCACCTTGCCCGACGGCACGCCATACAGCGCGAACGATCCGGCGCTGCTCGCCTGGGTGCACGTGACCGAAACCAGCAGCTTCCTCGACGCCTGGATCCGCTATGGCGAGCCGCTGATGCCCACGTCCGAGCAGGACCGCTACTTCGCGCAAATGGCCCAGGTGGGCGAGATGCTGGGCGCCGACCCGCTCCCGCGCTCGCGAGCCCAAGCGCAGCAGCTGACCGCGCAGATGCGCCCGCAACTTAAGGTCGATGCCCGCACCCGCGAGATTGCCGAGCTGATCCTTGCGGGGCGAGGTGCGCCGGCGATGGGAGAGGTTCCTCGCAAGCTGGCGATGCAGGCGGCGATCGACCTTCTGCCGGACTGGGCGCGGCGCATGCACGGCTTCTCGCTCTCGCCGCTCGAGCGCCCGCTGGTGCGTGCCGGGACGTTCGGCGTTGCGCAGACCTTGCGCTGGGCCTTCCGTTAAGGGGTTGCTTTGGAACCGAGGTTGGCTGGCGGCCTTCGACAAGCTCAGGCCAAGCGGTGTTGGGGTGTGCCCCTCCGTTTAAACGAAAAGTCGCAGCGATCTTCCTCCAACACCGCCTATGCTGAGCTTGTCGAAGCATGCCAGCCACCGGTGCGTCCGAGCTAGGCGCCCTTGACCCTGCCCCCCACGACAACTCACACGACCAAAATATCACGCCGCAACCAGCGCCAGTCAGGGTCGACACTCCGACGCGGCACGCCCACATGCGCGGCGATGTTCGCCCGCCTCGCTCCCGCCCTCTTCGTGCTCATTTGGTCGAGCGGCTTCGTCGTCGCGCGCTGGGCCGTTCCGCATGCCGCTCCCGAACTGATCCTGCTCGCGCGCATGGCGCTGACTTCGGCGATGATGGGTGGCGCGGCGCTGGCGGCAGGGGAACAGTGGCCCACCGGCGCGCGGCTGCGGCGCCACCTGCTTGCGGGCGTCATGCTCAACGGGGTCTATTTGTGCACCAGTTGGTGGGCGGTGCAGCAGGGCATGCCGGCCGGAGTGATGGCACTGCTCGGCGCCTTGCAGCCGCTCGTGGTGGCCGTGGGCGCCTTCCTGTTCCTGGGCGAGCGGCTGCCGGCGCGCGGGTGGGCGGGCCTGGGCATTGCGCTAGCCGGCGGGGTTATGGTGCTGGCGCCGCTGCTCGAGAGCGGGCTGGCGATCAGCGTGCCGCTCTATGTGGTGGCGGGCGCCGTCGCCTCGATCCTGGCGATGGCAGCGGGCACGATGATCCAATCAGGATCGCTGGCGCAGGACGGCATTCGCGTGTCGAGCTCGGTGCAGAACGCGGGTGGCGCTGCCGTCGCGCTGGCGGCGACGGTGAGTTTCGGCGACTATCGCTGGGACAATTCGCTTGAGCTGTGGCTTGGCCTGGCGTGGTCGGTGCTCATGCTCTCGGCCGCTGCCTTGTCGCTCCTGGTGTGGATGACCCGCCGCCAGGGCGCCACGCGCGTCAGCGTGCTGCTGCTACTGGTGCCGCCGCTCACGGCCGTGGAGTCCCGGTTGCTCTTCGGCGAGCACCTGATCACGATCCAACTGCTCGGCTTCGCGCTGGCGCTGGGCGGCGTGCTCCTTGCCCGCTCCGGCAAGGCAGCACCTCCGCCCGAGCCTGCTTAACGCTTCTCGTAGCGGGTCAGGCCAGGGCCGATGGCGTTCTGCCCCAGCTTCACCGCGTCGCCCGACCAGTCGGCCACGAATGCGCTGCGGCGCTCGACACCGGGCGCGAAGCGAGCGTCGTTGCCGTCGATCAGCAGCCCGCCCGAGGTGTGGTTCTGATGCTCGGCCGCGACCGCGATGAAGGCGGAGTAGTTCTCTTTGTCGCGTCCTTGCACGAACCAGTTGCCCGCGATCTTGCCGGTGGCGCCATCGCTGAGGTCGATCATGTAGTTGCTCTGTCGACCGTGCGAATCGTCAAAGCTGCAGTTGAGGATCGCGATCTTGGCGGCGCGGGTCTTGGCGTAATGGCCGCCCGTGCCCTGCTCGAAACGGCTGCGGGTGACGGACAGCGCACCGTAATTGCCGATGTAGATCGAGTGCGCGCAGCCCGAGCCCTCGCACGTGCCGAGCCGGGTAAACGTCGACTTGTCGATCTGGACGACGCCTTGCGGGTCGTCACCGGTGAGGATGCCCTGCTCGCTGTCGCGAAACCAGCTCTGCGAGACCGAGAGGCTGCCGTGCTCGAGCCGGATGCCGGCGCCGTTCTTGTCGCTGACGCGCATGTTGGCGAAGACGAGGCCGTCCACGCGCGAGGCGCGGCCGCGCAGTACCAGGGCCGCCTTGCCCTCGCACGTCACGCCATCGAACACCGCTTGTCCGGGCACCGCCGCGACATAGGCGACATCGCCCTGCGTCTGCACCGCGCAATCGGCATAGCGCGCGGGCGCCAGGCGGATGGTGCCGCGTCCGTCCCCTATGGCATCGATCGCGTCCTGCAGCCGCGTGTAGCCGCGGCCGCTCTCGACCACGGTGTAGGGCGCGGCCTCGTCGCGCGCAAAGGTCGGCGCGGCTGCGAATGTGAGCGTGGTGGCGGTTGCGGCGAGAGCGAGGATCGTCTTCATGCGTCAGGGCATAAGCGCTGATCGGTTAAGAACTAACCAGCGACATCTGCCTAGATCCTCCCCTGCAAGGGGAGGATCTATTCTGCACTTGTGACAAATCGTGTCCCGACGCACCCAATCCTTGAACATCGCTTTGTACCGCTTAACTTGTTTCATGCGGACCGGGCCCCTCTGGCGCGGCGCTCTTCGGAGCGTCACGTGATGTCGGACCGCATCGGGTGAGACCGATGCTGGAGCCCGGGGCACCTTCCCCCAAACTCCCTAGGCACCGGGGTCGAGCATCGGCTCATTCGATCGAACCAACATCCTCGTTCGATAGGGATCCGATATGAACACCCGCTTTTTCCTGATGCTCGAGCTCCTCCAGAAGCTTGACACGCGCCTGCGCATTGCCCGCACTCCCCTGGAGGCGGCGCGGTTGCGTGCCCGCAAGCGCACCGTGCGCGAGCGGCTGGCGCGCGCCATGAAGACCTCCACCCCGCAACCGGCGTGAGGCGCGCATGGAACTGCTGACCGCCGACTGGCTCGGCACGCCGGCCTGGTTCTGGCTCGCTTTCGCCGCCATTGTCCTGATCCTCACTGCCTTCGACCTCGGCGTCCTGCACAAGGACGACCGCGAGATGGGCATCGCTGAATCGCTCAAGCTTTCAGTGTTCTACATCGCGATCGCCATGGCGTTCGGCGGCTGGGTCTGGTTCGCTAAGGGCGCGACTTCGAGCGTCGAATACTACACCGGCTACTTCATCGAGAAGGCGCTCTCGATCGACAACGTCTTCGTGATCTCGATGATCTTCGGCTTCTTCGCGATCGCGCCCAAGTACCAATACCGCGCGCTTCTGTGGGGCATCCTGGCGGTGATCGTGCTGCGCGGTCTGATGATCGCCGGCGGTGCGGCGCTGGTGGCGAGCGCGCACTGGGTGATGTGGATCTTCGCTGCTTTCCTCGTCTTCACCGGCTTGAAGATGCTGCTGAGCAAGGATCACGATCCGGACATCGGCAACAACCCGGCCGTCCGCTGGATCTCGAAGCACCTGCATGTCACCAAGGAGCACCACGGCCACCACTTCTTCGTCCAGCAGCCCAACGCCGCTGGCAAGCTGGCGTGGGCGGCGACGCCGCTGTTCCTGGCGCTGGTGGTGATCAACCTGGCCGACTTGGTGTTCGCGGTGGATTCGGTGCCGGCGATCTTCTCGATCACCACCGATACCTTCATCGTCTACACCTCCAACATCATGGCGATCTTGGGCCTGCGTGCGCTCTATTTTGCGTTGGCAGCGATGGTGCACCGCTTCCACTACCTGAAGTATGCACTGGCGCTGGTCCTGGTCTTCATCGGCGCGAAAATCCTGGTTGCCGACTTCGTGCTGGGTGGCGCCAAGTTCCCGCCGCTGCTGAGCCTGGGCGTGACCCTGGCGCTGATCGCGGGCGGTGTCGGCTGGTCCTTGTGGAAGACGCGGCGGGAGCCTGAAGCCCCCATCCTCGCCCCGCCGGGGAGAGGATAGCGAAGCTTGCTCCGCCAGGAGCTAGCGCAGCTTGGAGAGGGCAGCGTGCGCGCGCAACCCTCTCCGACTCCGGCTAGTTCGCTGCGCTATCCAGCCCGAGTATCCTCTCCCCGCGGGAGGATCGGGTCCGTCCGCTCTTTACCCGTGCAAGCCATGCCCAGCATCGCTAAGGCCCGGCGATGCAAGCCGTTGCCGCGACACCGAATGCCCGCACCTGGAGCCCCGCCCACCTTGCCGCGCTGATCACCGCCAACGTGGCGCTGGCACTTGGCCCATGGTTCGTGCGCCTGGCCGATACCGGTCCGGTCGCCGCCGGGTTCTGGCGCCTCACCATCGCGCTGCCCGTGATCTTCGCGCTGTCCTTGCGCGAGCCGGCGGAGCGCCGCCGGGTCGCTGGTGGCACCCTGGCACTGGTCGCGGGTGCCGGCGTGTTCTTCGCGCTCGACCTCGCCAGCTGGCATGTCGGCATAGCCACCACCAAGCTTGCCAACGCCTCGCTGTTCGGCAACTCGGGAAGCGTGATCCTGATGGCCTGGGGCCTGATCGCGGCCCGCCGGGCGCCGCGCGGGCTGGAGATCGCCGCGATCGTGGCCGCTCTTGCCGGCGCCGCGCTGCTGATGGGCGGCTCGCTGGAGGTCAGCCACGCCAGCTTCGTGGGCGACTTGTTCTGCTTGCTCGCGGGCTTCTTCTACGCCTTCTACATCCTGATGCTGGCGCCTGCCCGCGCCCGACTGGGGCAGTTCTCGGTGCTGTTCTGGTCGACGCTGACCGGCGCACCGATTCTGCTCGGCGTGGCGGCACTGATGGGCGAGGCGATCGTGCCGCACCACTGGACGCCGCTGCTGGTGCTGGCGATGAGCAGCCAGGTGATCGGTCAAGGTTTCCTGATCTACTCGCTCAGGAACTTCACTCCACTGGTGATCGGCCTGGCGCTGCTGACGCAGCCTGCGGTCTCCGCGCTGGCAGGCTGGCTGGCTTTCGGCGAGGTGCTGAGCGCCGGCGACGTGCTGGGCATGGTCCTGCTCGCCGGCGCGCTAGCGATGGCCAAGGCCGGCGACAAGCCGGGTTAACCCGGACCCGGGTCAAGCCCGGGTCGACGCGCCAGCGAGCGCGTCAGCGCGCGCCCAGATCTCCATGACCAATGGTGCCGCTCGCCAATTCGAGCATGCGGTCGAGGCTCTTCTTGGCCGAGAGGCGCAAGCCGTCCTCGATCTCGATCCGCGGCTCCCGGTCACGCAGCGCGACGTAGAGCTTCTCCATGGTGTTGAGCGCCATGTAGGGGCAGATGTTGCAGTTGCAGTTGCCGTCCGCGCCCGGCGCGCCGATAAAGGTCTTTTCCGGCAGAGCCAGCTGCATCTGGTGGATGATGTGCGGCTCGGTGGCCACGATCAGCGTGTCGCCCGGCATCGTCTTGGCGTACTGCAGGATACCGCTGGTCGAGCCGACATAGTCCGCATGGTCGACGATGTGCGGCGGGCATTCCGGATGCGCGGCGATCGGGGCGCCGGGGTGCTGCGCGTGCAGCTTCAGGAGCTCGGTCTCGCTGAACGCCTCGTGGACGATGCACACGCCCGGCCACAGCAGCATGTCACGGCCGAACTTGCGGTTGAGATAGCCGCCCAGGTGCCGGTCCGGCCCGAAGATGATCTTCTGATCCTTGGGGATCTGCGCCAGGATGGTTTCGGCGCTGGAGCTGGTGACGATCACGTCGGACAGCGCCTTCACCTCCGTCGAGCAGTTGATGTAGGTCAGCGCGATGTGATCGGGATGCGCCTCGCGGAAAGCCTTGAACTTCTCGGGCGGGCATGAATCCTCAAGGCTGCAGCCCGCGTCCATGTCGGGCAGGACGACGATCTTGTCGGGGCTGAGGATCTTGGCGGTGTCGGCCATGAACTTGACGCCGCAAAACGCGATCACGTCGGCATCGGTCTCGGCCGCCTTGCGGCTGAGTTCGAGCGAATCGCCCACGAAATCCGCCAAGTCCTGCAGCTCGGGCTTCTGGTAATAGTGCGCGAGGATCACCGCATTTCGCTCCTTGCGGAGCCGATCGATCTCGGCGCGCAGGTCTACTCCGGTCAGGTTGAGGGTCTGTGCGGTCATGGTATCCCCTGGGGTCTTTGGCCGCTCATGTAGTGAGTGACGGCGCAGACCCCAAGGGCTTTCACGCTAGAACGGCGGCTTGGGGTACGTGAGCGCCGGCTGCTCTGCGCCTGGCGTGCCGGCGACTGTGCGATCGTAGATGGCGGCTGCAAAGGCGCTGCGCCCGACGGTCTCGGTGGTGAGCTGCAGCAGCAGCAGTACGACCAGACCAAACCACCAGGCCGGATGCACGCGGCCATAGCGCCGTTTGTCACGCACGATGCCCGCGACGGGGAACGCGATCATGCCGATGAACACCGCGGTGACCATGCCGTACATCAGCAGCGGCGCCGGCAGCAGCCGGCCGAACGCCGGTCCCATGATCGCCGCCATGCCGCACACGATCAGCCGCGGGTGCCACTCACGGTCGCGCCGCTTGACGACCGCGCCGATCAGCAAGGCGGCGAACACGACGACGCTGACCGGGTTCATGATCAGGAACTGCGCAGGCAGGAAGAAGAACGGCACGCCGCCCATCTGCACCGTCCAGATCGTCGTCAACGTGCCGACCACCACCATCGCGAGCGCCCAGCCAAGCGCCACCCAACCGAGCTTGCGATGCAGCGCCAGTGAGTTGGTGCCGGCAAGAGAAACCTGCAGCGAAAACAGCAGCACCCAGCCCATGAACAGGACAGCGTGGATGTGGACGTAAACAGGCGCGCGGAAGCTCGAGATGCCCATCGCTGCAAAGAATGAAAACGCGGCGATGTTCAGCACCGCCATGATCAATGCGATAATGACGTAAAAGCGTGTGTCGCCGGCAAGTGCCGGACGCTGCAAGGCCACGGTCGCCATACTCAGTGCCCTCCCCGATCTGAGCCATTGTCGAGGAGGGTAACAATACATCAGCCGGCGGAGGCTGGATAGGGCTGGTTTTGGATGGCGCTGCTATTTGGGAGGTGCTTCACCTTCAAAGTGTGCGTTCACCGTCACATCGCCGAAGCCCGCCACTTGCAGCGGTATCGCCAGGTTCTGTCGGATCGCGTCCTTTGCGGCGGAGCGCGCGAGGTTCATCAGCACCGGATTGCTGGCCTGCTGCGTCGCCTGCTGCTCGGCGAGACGGGTGTTGCTGCGGCTGAGCGAGTCCTGCGCCTCGCGGCTGATCCACACGCCCTCGCGCAAGTACTGGGCACGCGCCTCGTCCAGGTTGGGCGTGCCGACGGTGAGCGGCGGCAGCAACACGTCGAGCGTGTGTGTGCTGGTGTTCCACGCGAGGCGGTTGCGGTCCATCCGCGAGAGGTCCAGGGCATAGTCGACCCGTGCCGGGATGACGGCCACCTGGCGCGACTTGACGAGGCCCATCAGGCGGCTGTCCTCTGCCGCGACCACGGGCGCCAGTTGTGCGGTGAACACGGTCAGGCGGTTCTGCTTTTCGAACGCGACGATGGTTGTGCCGATCGGATCGCCCCCGCCCTTGGGCCAGAAGGCGCGGTAGCCGAGCCAGGCGGCGAGCGCGAGCATGAGGATGAAGAGCAGCCACGGCAGGGCCTGGGTGCGGGCCAGCGCGCGATTTAATTCGGGTGCGGGCGGCGGGGTCTCGGGGCTGATCATGCGCGAGAAACGCCAGGGTCGCGCTTCGTGTTCCGTGCTGCGGCCGAGGTTGGCTGGCGGGCTTCGACAAGCTCAGCGCTAGCGGTGTTATGGGAGGATCCGGCTAACTTCCTAACGGCTTACACATGCACCGCTAGGGCTGAGCTTGTCGAAGCCCGCTAGCTGCCCTCTCGCCCCTACCTACAACAAATGCCCGGTACGATCCCGCTTGGTGTCCAAATACCGCGCATTGTGCGGGTTGGACGGCAACTGGTGCGGCACGCGCTCAACCACGGTCACGCCGACCTCCTCCAGAGCCGCGACCTTGGCTGGGTTGTTGGTCATCAACCGGATGGCATGGACACCCAGCAGTTCCAGCATCCTCGCCGCCACCGGGAAGTCGCGCGCCTCCGTCGGCAGACCGAGGCGGTTGTTGGCATCGACAGTGTCGAACCCTTGGTCCTGCAACCGATACGCACGCAGCTTGTTGACGAGGCCAATGCCGCGGCCCTCCTGCCGCAGATAGAGCAACACGCCCCAACCCCCTTGCGCCGCCTCGTCCGCCATGGCCCGCAGCGCGGCATCGAGTTGCGGGCCGCAGTCGCACTTGAGCGAGCCCAGGATGTCGCCCGTGAGGCATTCCGAATGAAGCCGCACCAGCGGCGCGCGATCCCCGTCCTGCTCGCCGATCACCAGCGCCACATGCTCGCGCATGTCGTCCCGCGAGCGGAAGGCGACGATCTCCGCCTGCTCGGTTGCGGCGATCGGCAGGTGCGCGCGCGAGGCGATCGCCAGGCGCCCGGTGTCCTTCCAGGCGGCGAGGTCGGTCGCAGCAACGGACTGAGCCTCCTCCTCGGCCGCCGCGGAATCGACTAGGAAGGCTGGAAGGATGCCCGCT
Source organism: Novosphingobium sp. 9U (assembly GCF_902506425.1). NCBI lineage: Bacteria > Pseudomonadati > Pseudomonadota > Alphaproteobacteria > Sphingomonadales > Sphingomonadaceae > Novosphingobium > Novosphingobium sp. 9U. Next base: position 2,759,420 of record NZ_LR732469.1, read on the forward strand.
AGCCGTGCCAGCTCCATCGCCGCCCGCGCGGCATCGAGGTCCACGATGTGGTCGGCCGCAAACGGCCCCTTCATCGGGAACACGAGATCGAGCGCGGGATCGGCGATAGCGCGCGCGGCGGCAAGGTCGAAGGGCTCGGCGGCGCGGATCAGCACCGGTGCTTCGGGCACCGCCGCCTCACGCTGGTTGGCGAGCTTCAAGGTGACTGCACGCGCGGCCGAGATCAGCATGCGCCCGGCGTGCGCACCGGGCGCAAAGCCCGTTTCGGCGGGCAGCAGGGTGAAAGCCTCATCCACCCGGATCGCCCAGCCGTGGCGCAGCGCATCGATCGCCAGCGCCACGCGGCGGGATGGCGAGCTCTGGCTCAGAGATCGAACTCGGTGATCAAGGGCACGTGGTCGCTCGGCTGCTCCCAGCGGCGCGTCTCCTCGACGAAGCAGTGCGTGCGGGCTTGCGGCGCCAGCTCGGGGCTCGCCCACATATGATCGAGCCGCCGCCCCTGGTCCTTTTCGCGCCAGTAGCTGCGGTACGACCACCAGGAGTAGTTGCGCTCAGGCGCAGGGATGAACTGCCGTCCCAGATCAACCCAGCCGTGCGCATCGCGGAAGGTGCCTAGCGTCTCGACCTCGATCGGGGTGTGGCTGACGACTTTCAGCAGTGCCTTGTGGTCGTAGACGTCGCAGTCGAGTGGGGCGACATTGAAGTCCCCTACGATTAGCGTCGGCCGGTCGATCGCATCGGCCCAGCGCGTCATGCGACCGAGAAAATCCAGCTTCTGCCCGAACTTGGCGTTGACCTCACGGTCGGGCACGTCGCCGCCTGCGGGAATGTAGACGTTCTCGACGATCAGGCCCGATTCCAGCAGCTCGACGCCGATGTGGCGGGCTTCGCCGTTGTCCTGCCAATCGTGCTTGGAGAAGTCGCGGAATGGCAGGCGGCTGATGGTCGCCACGCCGTGGTAGCCCTTCTGCCCGTGGATCGCGCGATGGGTGTAGCCAAGCCGCTCGAACATCTCGTGCGGAAACAGGTGCTCGGCAACCTTGATCTCCTGCAGGCACAACACGTCGGGGGCCTGTTCGGTGAGGAAGCGTTCGACCTGATCGATGCGCAGGCGGACCGAATTGATGTTCCAGGTGGCGATGCTGACCATGCGGGCGCTTTAGGGATGTGGGTCTAGAATTGCCAGAGTGTCGGAAGTCACGATGTCCCCTCTCCCCTTCCTCGTCATTCCCGCGAAAGCGTGAATCCATCTCCGGTGGTCGGGAGCCGCGACTGTCCGGGCGCATGCGGCGATGCAGCGTCCCGGCGCGCCATCAGATTAACCGCAAGCTCTGAAGATGGATTCCCGCTTTCGCGGGAATGACGAAGGGGGTGGAGCAAAGAGCAGAAGACAAAAGAAAACCCTCGAGCCGGGGGCAGAGGCTCGAGGGTTCCTTTGAGCGTTCGTCACGCTTGTCAGCCAGCTATTGGGAGGACAGGCAACAGGGGGGAAACCCGCCTCGAGCCTTGCTGACACCCCCTATGTAGGAGGTATCGCCTTGCTGCCAAGTGAACGACTTCGGCTGTTTTGTCGCAGTTTGTCGCACCTAAGGCGCTGCTGCCGACGAACCGTTGTTCCTTAACGACGAGTGTTCGGACGCGGATCCCGCCAGCGGAATGCCGAGTCAGGAACGGCGACGCCATACTGCTGATTGCTGAGCTGAACGGTCGTGCGCTTGTTCTGGGAATCGAGCGAAACCCAGTAGCTCAGTTCCAGTCCGCCCGGGGCGGAGGCCTTGCGCGTGAAGATCAGCGTGATGATGCCGTACTCGGGGTGCTTCCGGTCCCGCACCTCGACGCTGATCACATTGGGATTGCCGGTCGGCTTGAGAGTGCCGAACTTGCCGACGTCGCGGCTGGGATCGAGCAGTGCGCCCAGCGGGCTGTTGCCGATCGGCCAGCGCTGGACCTGCTTCACTTCGTAGTCGACCAAAGTCAGCGCCTTGCCATCGCCGACGATGAGCAGCGGCACGCCCTGCTGGTACTGGAAGCGGATACGCCCCGGACGCTTGATCGTCAGCACGCCACTGACGCTCTGCCCGGAGCGATCGGTCTGGATGAAGTTGGCGCGCAGCGTGGAGATTGCGCGCAAGGCTTCGACGACTTGGCCAAGCGGGTTCGCAGCTTGCGCGGCGGCCGGCACAGGGACGGTCAGGGCAGGAACGCAAAGCGCGGCCAAAGCGGCCGCGCTCGCGTATGTACGAAGGGTTTTCAAAGACTGGTTCATAGGCTCCCTATGCGGGTCTCAGCCTTGAACCGGCCCTGAATCGCCGGAAGCTGAGCCCTTACTTGATCTTGGCTTCCTTGAACTCGACGTGCTTGCGCACGACGGGATCGTACTTCTTGAAGCTCATTTTCTCGGTCGTGTTCCGCGGATTCTTCTTCGTGACGTAGAAGAAGCCGGTGTCGGCGGTCGAGACCAGACGGATCTTGACGGTTGCGGGCTTCGCCATGGCGCTTGTCCTGTTCCTTTAGAGCCGCGCCGTGGCGGCCGCTGTACGCTGTTTCGAAATAAATGAGGGCGGCAACAACGCACCGCCCCGCAAGGCTGCGGCCCATGGCGGATGAGCGTGGGTGAGTCAAGGGGTGGGGTTGTTGCAGGAGGTTCGCTGTCGGGCTTCGACAAGCTCAGCCCAGGCGGTGTTGGACTATATTCCTGCATGCCCGAGGTTCGCCCAAGAAGCGTTGGAGCTGAGCTTGTCGAAGCCCGACAGCCGCCCTCGCGGCCTATGCTTCTTGATGCGAAGCGATCGGCTTCAACACCCCGAACTCCTCACGCGCCGGCTCATGGCCGAGCGGCTTGAAGTCCAGCGCCGGCGCCTCGCACTGCGTGTCCGGCAAACGGTCGAGCAGGTTGCGGATCAGGGTCAGCCGCCCGCGCCGCTGGTCGTTGAAGTCGACGAGGGTCCACGGCGCATGCGGCGTGTGCGTTGCGGCCAGCATCGCCTCGCGGGCCTCGGTATAGGCGGTGTACTTGTCGCGTGCGGCAAGATCGACCGGTGAGAGCTTCCAGCGCTTGAGCGGATCTTCGAGCCGCTCGGCCAGGCGCTGCTCCTGTTCCTCCTGATCGCACGTCAGCCAGTACTTGAAGAGCAGGATGCCGTCATCGACCAGCATCTTCTCGAAGGCGGGCGCGTGCTCCAGGAATGCGCCGACCTGCTCGGGCGCGGCGTACCCCATCACGCGCTCCACACCGGCGCGATTGTACCAGCTGCGGTCGAACAGAACGATCTCGCCGCGCGCGGGCAAGTGCGGCACGTAGCGCTGGAAGTACCACTGCCCCTGCTCACGCTCGCTGGGCGCGGAGAGCGCGACAATGCGGCATTGGCGCGGATTGAGCACATGACTGATGGCGCCGATCGCGCCACCCTTCCCCGCCGTGTCGCGCCCTTCGAACAGCACCACGATCCGTGCGCCGGTGACCGCGGCCCAGCGCGCCATGCCGACAAGCTCAAGCTCTAGCGGCTCGAGGGCGGCCTCGTATGCCTTGCGCTTCAATCCGCCCATCAGCGCGACAGCAGAAACACGGCGAGCGCGCCCGCGACGATGCGGTACCAGGCGAACGGCCCGAAGCCCGACTTGCTGACGAAGGCCATGAACGCCTTGATCACGACGAGCGCGACCACGAACGACACGAAGAAGCCGATGCCGATCTCGCTCCAGCCCACCGGCCCGGTGCCTGCGGCGAGGGCATGACGATTGTCGAGCAATTCCAGCGTGGTCGCGCCGACCATCGTCGGGACGGCGAGGAAGAAGCTGAACTCCGCCGCCGTGCGCCGCTCGACGCCCATGGCGAGCGCGCCCATAATCGTTGCGCCCGATCGGCTGACGCCCGGAACCATGGCCAGGCACTGCGCGATGCCGACACCCAAGCACTTGGAGACGGGCAGCTCGGCAACACCCGTCAGCGGACCGGGCTTGGCGACTTTCTCCACCGCCAGAATCGCGATGCCGCCGACGATCAGCGCGTATCCCACCACGATGGGCGCTCCGAGCAGCATGTCGATGTAATCCTTCAGCAGCAGGCCCAGCATTGCCGACGGCAGGAACGCCAGCAGCACGTTGCGCACGAACTTCACGCTCGTGGGGTTGAGCACCAGCAGCCCCGAGCCGACGGCCCAGAAGGTGCGCCAGAACTGCACGACCACCGCGAGGATCGCGCCCAACTGGATGACGATGTTGAACACTTTCCAGGTGTCCGCATCGTACCCGAACAGCGCCGAGGCCAGGATCAGGTGCCCGGTCGAGGAGACCGGCAGGAATTCGGTGAGGCCCTCGACGATGCCGAGGAGGATGGCGGTGAGCGTCAGTGTCATCGCCGCAGAGACATGACGCGCCGCCAAGACATGTCAATTGCACTCATGCGGCGGCGCACAATAAAGCTGGCGAAACCGCGGCGTTGTAGTCGGCGCGAGGCCCGCTGCAATCAGGCAGGCAGCGCCCGCGCCATGACAGGATACTCGATCAAGGCATTGAGGATCTTGCGATAATGGCGCGCCAGCTCAAGATGGAGCGTCCGCTTCTCCGGCCGGCGATGGCCAGCCGCGATCAGGTAGCAACGATCGATGCGCCTCAAGAGAAACTCACGAGTCATCTGCAATCGCATGTTCGTCTCCCGTTACAGGCTTGTTCAACTCTTCAGGTAGAGTTTGTTCCACGTTTTTAGAGAACATGCAAAGGCAAGTGAGGCGAGCGGTCGAATCCTTGCGCTGAGCTGAACAAGACTAGCGTATGGCACAGGCCAAGCGGACGCAAGCAATCACCGAGATGATGCGGGCGAACCCTCCGGCGATGGCGAGATCTGCGCGACTATGTCGTGCAGCCAGGACTCTCAGCCGGCAGCCTACCCCGCCAGCAGCACCGCCGGAGCTTCCAGCAACCGCTTGAGCGCCTGGGCGAAACTTGCCGCATCCCAGCCGTCGACCACCCGGTGATCGCAGCTCATCGAGATGTTCATCAGCTTGCGCTTCTCGACTCGCTCCTGGCCGTCGGCGCCGGTGACGAACATCGGTCGCTCGACGATCCGATTTGGCCCGATGATCGCTACCTCCGGACGATTGATCACCGGCGTGGTCGCAACTCCGCCCAGTAGCCCCAGCGAGGTCAGCGTGATGGTGGATCCTGACAGCTCCGAGGACTTCGCGCTGCCGTCGCGCGCAGCTTGCGCGAGTCGACCGATCTCGTGAGCAAGCTGCCACAAGTTGCGATCCTGCGCGTCGCGGATCACAGGCACCATCAGCCCTCCTGGGGTCTGCGCCGCCATGCCGAGGTGCACCGCGCCGTAGCGGCTCACGACACCCGCCTCGTCGTCGTAGTGCGCGTTGAGCATCGGGAACTCGGGGATCAGCCGGCAGATCGCGGTGATCAGGAAAGGTAGCATCGTCAGCTTCGGACGCCCGTCATTATTGGCGCCGCGCGCGGCGTTCAGCTGCGTGCGCGCCTCTTCCAAGGCTGTGACATCGTACTCCTCGACGTAGGAGAAATGCGGGATGTTGCGCTTGGACGCGGCCATGTTCTCGGCGATCCGGCGCCTCAGGCCGATAACGCGCACTTGCTCGTCCAGACCCTTGCGCCCGGCCGGCTGGAACCCGCCCGCCGCGTTGTAGGCGAGGAACTGATCGAGATCGGCATGGCGCACGCGGCCGTCCTCGGCCGGGCGCACTTCGCCAAGGTCGATGCCGAGATCCTGCGCGCGCTTGCGCACGGCCGGGCTAGCGAGGACTTTGGCTGATGCTTGTGCAGGTGCACTTGCTTCCGTTCGGGTCGAGCTTGTCGAGACACGGGGCTCAGGCGCTGCGCGTGGTGTCTCCACTTCGCTCGACACGAACGGAGGTGGTGAGCTGGGCTGCGAGGGCGCCGGATCTGCAGCGATGGCACGATCGGCATCACTCGCGTCAGAGTTCTCGGCCTCGATCCGCTCTGTGACCACCTTAGCCTTCGGCGCCGGAGCCGAAGCAGGCGCCGCCTCCTCCCCCTCGCCCTCGGTTTCGATCACCACCAGCGGAGAGCCGATCGCGATCACGTCGCCTGCAGCACCGGCGACGTCGATCACCTTGCCCGAAACCGGGCTTTCCATCTCGACGGTGGCCTTGTCGGTCATCATGTCGGCGATGCGGTCGTCTTCCTCGACCATGTCGCCGATCTTTACGTGCCAGGCGACGATCTCGGCCTCGGCAATGCCCTCACCGATGTCGGGCAGACGGAACGTGTACTTGCCCATCAGATCAGTCCTTCAACAGCCGATCGACCGCTTCGCCGATGCGAACGGGACCGGGAAAATACGCCCACTCGAGGCTATGCGGATAAGGTGTGTCAAACCCGGTGACGCGCTCGACGGGCGCTTCGAGGTTATAGAAGCAGCGTTCCTGGACCAACGCCGAGAGTTCGGCACCAAAGCCGGAAGTGCGGGTCGCCTCGTGTATCACCAGGCATCTGCCGGTCTTTTCCACAGAGGCTTGCACAGTTTCGATGTCGAGCGGGACCAGCGTGCGCAGGTCAATGATCTCGGCATCCACGCCCTTCTCGGCCAGGACTGCCTCGGCCACGTGGATCATCGTGCCGTAGCTGAGGACCGTCAGCGCCGAGCCTTCGCGTACCACCCGCGCCTTGCCGAGCGGAATGGAATAGTACCCCTCGCGCACCTTTCCGCCGGGATGGTTCTTCCAGGTCTTGGAGGGGTTGTCGTAATAGCCGTCGAACGGGCCGTTGTAGATGCGCTTGGGCTCGAAGAAGATCACCGGATCGTTATCCTCGATCGCAGCGATCAGCAGCCCCTTGGCATCGTGCGGGGTGGACGGGATCACCGTCTTGAGGCCCGCGACGTGCGTGAACAGCGCCTCCGGGCTCTGGCTATGCGTCTGCCCGCCGAAGATGCCACCACCGAAGGGCGATCGGACGGTTAGCGATGCCGTGAACTCGCCCGCCGAGCGATAGCGCATGCGCGCCGCCTCGGAGATCAGCTGGTCAAGTCCAGGGTAGATGTAGTCGGCGAACTGAATCTCGGGCACCGGGCGCAAGCCATAGGCAGCCATGCCGACCGCCGCGCCGACGATGCCGCATTCGTTGATCGGCGAATCGAACACGCGCGACTTGCCGTACTTCTTCTGCAAGCCAGCGGTGGCGCGGAACACGCCACCGAAATAGCCCACGTCCTCGCCCAAAATCACGACGTCGGGATCGCGCGCCATGGTGATGTCGAGCGCTTCGTTGATCGCCTCGATCATGTTCAGCGCGCGCGCGCCCGAAGCCGCCTGGGGGGTGTCCTGCAGGCCGACGGGTTCCTCCTCGTTCATGAGCGTGGCTCCGGCATTTCGGGCGTCCAATCGGGAAACTTGGTCCGGCGTTCGCGGATGGCCTGGTCGGCCTGCTCCTCCAGATGCCAGGGCAGTTCCTCGAACACGTCCTCGAACATGGTGTGGAAGGGGTGATGCATGCCGTGGCCGAGGATACCGTTCTTCTCGGCTTGCTTCGTCGCGGCCTTGACCTCTTCGGCGACCTCGCGGTCCATGGCCGCGTGCTGCTCCTCGGACCATTCGCCCATGCCGATCAGGTGACGCATCAGGCGAGTGATCGGATCGCCTAGCGGCCACTCTTCACGCTCCTGCACCGAGCGGTAAGCGCTGGGATCGTCGGAGGTAGAGTGCCCTTCGGCGCGGTAGGTGAAATGCTCGATGAGCGTCGGCCCGCCATTGGCGCGCGCCCGATCGGCCGCCCACTGCATCGCTGCGTAGACCGCCAGGATATCGTTACCGTCCACTCGCAGCCCAGCGATGCCATAGCCCTCGGCGCGCGCCGCGAACGTCGCGCGCTCGGCCCCGGCAAACCCGGAGAAGCTGGAAATTGCCCACTGATTATTGACGATGTTGAGCACCACCGGCGCATTGTAGACCGCGGCAAAGGTCATCGCCGCGTGGAAGTCCCCTTCGGCGCTCGATCCCTCGCCGACAAAGGCGGTGGCGATGCGGGTATCGCCCTTGATCGCACTCGCCATCGCCCAACCGACCGCCTGCGGGTATTGCGTGGCCAGATTGCCCGAGATGGTGAAGAAGCCGTAGTCGCGCGCCGAGTACATCACCGGCAGCTGGCGGCCCTTCAGCTTGTCCGCGCGGTTCGAGTAGATCTGGTTGACCATCTCCACCAGCGGATAGTCGCGCGCGATCAGGATGCCCTGCTGGCGATAGCTGGGAAACACCATGTCCTCACGGTCGAGCGCAAAAGCCGTGGCGATGGAGATCGCCTCCTCGCCGGTGGACTTCATGTAGAAGCTGGTCTTGCCCTGGCGCTGGCTGCGATAGAGCCGATCGTCGAACGCACGGGTCAGTGCCATGGCGCGCAACATGCGGCGCAGCGTCTCTGCATCGAGCTTGGGATCCCAGGGCCCGGCTGCGCGGTACTCGTCGTCGAGCACCCGGATGAGGTCCTCGCAGAGCGGCTTGGTCTGCGAGGCCGGGCAGGTCTCGTCGGGGCGCGGTTGAGCGCCGGCCGGCGGCACGGAAATGTGCGAGTAGTCGACCTGATCGCCGGGACGAAAGCGAGGCTCGGGAACGTGCAGCTCCAGCGGCGGCAGATTGCCGCGGGGTCGCCCAGGCGCAGAGCCGCTATCGGCCATCGTCGTCTCCCTAATCCCGGAGCCTCACAATCGGCGGTGAAGCTTTATTCCAATTGGGCGTCATTTTATTTCACAGCCGCGCAATGTCAATCAGACCGCGACAGGTGCCGCGATATGCGCCTGCGGCGTGTAGCCGCTCACTTCCAGATCCTCGATCCGGTAGCCGAATATCGAGGCGGGCTGGCGCGCGAACCGCAGAGTCGCGGTGCCCTCGGGCGTGCGGGCAAGCTGCTCTTCGACGAGCGCGGCATGGTTGAGGTACAAGTGCACATCGGCTCCTGTCCAAACGACTTCGCCGGGCTCAAGGTTGCATTGCTGCGCCAGCATGCGGGTGAGCAGCGCCAGCGACCACATGTTGAACGCAAAGCCCAGGCCCAAGTCGCAACTGCGCTGAAACAGCATGCCGGAGAGGCGCCCATTGGCGACATGGAACTGGTAGGTCTTGTGGCAGGGCGGCAGCGCCATGGCGTCGAGCTCCGCGACGTTCCACCCCTCGATGATGTGCCGGCGACTGCCCGGATTGCGCTGCAGGCTCTCGACCACTTGCGCGACCTGGTTGATGCCGGGGCCGCGGCTGAACAGCCCCTCGCCTGCCGGCTCGTACGTCGGCCAGTCGACCCATTGCTTGCCATAGACCGGCCCGAGGTCGCCCCATTGCGCCGCGAAATCCGCATCCTCGACGATCCGGCGCGAGAAGGCAGCGCGGCCGATTGCGTCGCCGGTCTCGCGCCGGTAGCGATCGAGCGGCCAGTCGGTCCAGATCTCCACCCCTTGCGCACAGAGCGAGCGGATGTTGGTAGCGCCGGTCAGGAACCACAGCAACTCGCGGCTGGCGGTTTTCCAATAGACCCGCTTGGTGGTGAGCAGCGGCATCGCGTCATCGGCCAGATCGAAGCGGATCGTCTCGCCGAACAGGGAGCGTGTGCCGACGCCGGTGCGGTCGACCCGCTCGTCGCCCTCCTCCCAGATGCGACGCATGAGGTCGAGGTACTGCCACTCCCAGTGGCGCGAGCGGTCGGCAGGCGAGGTCATGCACCATGGTTAGGCTCGCATGATCGCACTGCCAACCCGGCCAGATCGCTCCAGTGTTCGGGTCTGCAGATAATACCACCCAAGCCGCTTGCCCTGCCCGGATTCGCTCTCTATAGGCGCGCTCCTGCCTCGGGCCGATGCAAGTCGGCACGATCGGTCGGGGAGTAGCTCAGCCTGGTAGAGCACTGTCTTCGGGAGGCAGGGGCCGGAGGTTCGAATCCTCTCTCCCCGACCATTTCACGTCATAGCTATCGCGGTCTATCGGGCGTAGCGTTCGCCCGCGGCCAGAGCGGACTTCGCCATGCTGCGGTCGTACGACCACGAGCAGCTCCCTCGCGTGCACTCAGCATCTGCGGTGGTTAACCCGCCCATAAGCATTTCCTTGTACCCCTCCGTCCGGGGCGGAGGGATGTCGCGGATGAGCTTGTCGGATTCGCTGTTACGCAGAGTCGATCAATTGCAGGGCAAGGCGCACTACTTCGTCGCCTCCATTGCGCTGATGGGTACGCTGCTCGTCGGATCCTCGCTGATCGCATGGCAGTCGAGCGAAGAGCAGCAACGCCTCGCGATCGCCTACACGCAGACCTTGCGCGTGCTGCGCGCCGCCAACGAGGTGAAGATCGCCACGCTCGACACCGTGCGCGGTGAACGGGGCTTTCTTCTTACCGGCGAGCCAAGCGAACTGGAGCCCTATGTCGCGGGCCGCCGGCAGCTGGCGCAGAGCCTGGACGAACTTGATCGCTACACCACCGGCCGGGACGAGCAGGACGCGATCAATACGCTTCGTCACGAAGCCGGCGCGTTCCTGATGAGCGTGGACGAGATCGTCCGCATCGCCAAGGACGGTCGCATCGAGGAGGCACGCGATGCCGTGGGCCATAGCGGCGTGCGCGGCGGCATCGAGGCTATCGACCGGATCGCCGAGAACATCCTACAGAACGAGCGCAGCCGCCTCTACGACTTACGGTCGCATGTCGAGCGCGTCACCCGCACGCTGCTGCGTTTCTTCTATCTCATGTCGTTCGCCGGCCTCTGCCTGCTGGTGCTGGCCGTTCTCTCGGCCGTCGCACTACGCCGATCGTTCGCGCGTGAGCGCAGCTACCAGGACGAACTGCGCAAGCGCGCGGAGACTGACGATCTGACCGGCGTCGCCAACCGGCGCGAGATCCTGGCCTACCTCGACAAGCGCATCGCCGAGGCTCGGCGGTTGGGCACTCCGCTCTCCTTCGCCATGTTCGACATCGACAACTTCAAGCGGGTCAACGACACCTACGGCCACGCGGTGGGCGATGAGGCGATCCGCCATGTCGTCGGCCATGCTCAGGGCGCCACCCGCATCAACGACCGGATCGGCCGCATGGGCGGCGAGGAGTTCGGCGTGGTGCTGCCCAAGTCCTCCGAGGACAATGCCTACGTGGTGTGTGAGCGCATGCTCGGCCGACTGCGGGCCAATCCGTTTGCAGCGGGCGAAGGCTTGCACCTGATGGTCACGATCAGCACGGGCATCGCCAGCCTGACCGACGAGGACGATGCCGCCAGCTTGATCGAGCGTGCGGACAAGGCGCTGTACGAAGCCAAACGCTGCGGCCGCGACCAGGTGAAGACGGCGGCTTGAGGTAGAGCAAAGCACCTGATCCGATCGTCGAGCGAGTAGAATTCGCCGCTAGCCACCTCGGAGCAGCTGCACGCCCCAGTCCCGCTCGAACAAGTAGAGCAGCAGCCGCGCCGCCTCCCCACGTTCGCCGGCAAGGCCACCATCGCGCTCGATCAGCAGCCGGGCGTCGTCGTGCGCGATGGGCAGCAGCTTCTGGATCTGCTCCAGCGAAGCGACGCGGAACGGCGTATCCCCTGACTGGCGCGTTCCCAGCAGCTCGCCACCGCCGCGCAGCTCCAGGTCCTCCTCGGCCAGGCGAAATCCGTCCTGCGTCTCGCGCATCAAGGCGAGCCGCTTGGCGCCGGTCTCGGACAACTCCGCCCCGCGCAGCAGCAGGCACACCGATTTTGCCTGCCCGCGCCCGACACGTCCGCGCAACTGGTGCAACTGGGCGAGCCCAAAGCGCTCGGCCTGCTCGATCACCATCAGTGTCGCATTGGGCACGTCGACCCCGACTTCGATCACGGTGGTCGCGACCAGCAGCTTGGCGCCTCCTCTAGAGAACCGCTCCATCGCGGCGTCCTTCTGCTCGGGCCGCAGCTGGCCGTGAACCAGCACGACCTCGTCGCCGAACCGCGCCTTGAGCCCGGCATAGCGAGCCTCGGCGGCGGCGATGTCGTCACCCTCGCTCTCGCGCACCATCGGGCAGACCCAGTACGCCTGGCCGCCGCCCTCCAAGTGCCGCGCCAGGGCGCCGACGACATCGTCCATGCGCTCGGCCGAGACCACGCGGGTGTCGATCGCCTGGCGTCCGGGCGGCAGTTCGTCGAGGCGGGAGACGTCCATCTCGCCATACTGCGCCAGCGTCAGCGTGCGCGGGATCGGCGTCGCCGTCATCGCCAAGAAGTGCGGCGTACGGCGCCCCTTCTTGGCGAGCAGCAGCCGCTGGGAGACGCCGAAGCGGTGCTGCTCATCGATCACGGCGAGCGCCAGGTTCTTGTAGGCGACCGCCTCCTGGAAAATCGCGTGGGTGCCGACCAGGATGTCGATTGAGCCATCGAGCAGACCCATCAGGATCGACTCGCGCGCCCGGCCCTTGTCGCGCCCGGTCAGCAGCGCGATCTCCACGCCGGTGCCTTGTGCCATGCGCATCAGCGTTTCGTGGTGCTGGCGCGCCAGGATCTCGGTGGGCGCCAGCATCGCCGCTTGCGCGCCCGATTCGACCGCGATCAGCATCGCCGAAAGCGCAACCACCGTCTTGCCCGAGCCGACATCCCCCTGCAGCAGCCGCAGCATCGGCGCGGCTTGAGCCAGGTCTCCCTCGATCTCGCCGATCGAGCGCACTTGCGCGCCGGTCAGCGCGAATGGCAGCTTGAGCTTGGCACGCAAGGCGCCGTCGCCGATCAGCGGCGTGCCCTTTTGCGAGCGATTGCTCGCGCGCACGAGCATCAGCGCCAGCGCGTTCGCGAGCAGTTCGTCATAAGCGAGGCGATCGCGCGCGAGCGGGTCCATGCGGCGGTGCGCCGTCTCCAGCGCCTCGCGCCATTGCGGCCAGCCCATCCGCTCGACAAGGCCCGGCTCGCACCATTCGGGTAGCTCAGGAACCGCCTTGAGCGCTTGCTGCACCAACCCCGTGATGCGCCCCAGCGTCATGCCTTCTGACAGGCCATAGACCGGCTCGCGCACTTGCCCCGCGAGCCCGGACGCGCTTTCCGACACATGGTCGGGATGGACGATCTGCAGCATCTGCCCGTATTGATCGAGCCGCCCGGCGACCCAGCGCTTCTCGCCCACCGGCAGCGCCTTTTTGCCCGAGTAGGACGCGCGGCCGAAGTAGCTGATGGCGCAGACATTGCCTTGCGCGTCCTCCGCCAGCACCCGGAACGGCCCGCGCCCGGAGGAGGAGCGATGCTCGCGCACCGTCAGCGCGACGATGATGTTCTCGCCAACGGTTGCCTCGTCGAGATCGGCGACGGCGTGGCGTTCCACGAAGCGCTCGGGCAGGTGGTAGGCGAGGTCGCGCACACGCGTCAGGCTAAGCTTCTCCAACGGGCGCATCAGCTTGGGGCCGACACCATCGAGCGCTTGGACTTCGACAAACAGGGGATTGAGCGCTTCGGGCCGCATGGCGCCTCTTAGCGCGCGAACAGAGCGTTTCGCCAGAGCGCAAGGGAACGACCCGGGCCGCGGCTCCTTGTTGACATGCATCAAGAGAGACAAAGGAGGCTCCATGCTCTTGCCACACGGAACATCGATCGCCGTCGCCGACGGCACCAAATTCGAGTTCTTCCGCAACACCGGCACCGAAGCGGAGCCTAAGCTGACCGCGCAAGACACCCCAGAGCTGGAATTGACCAACTTCAGCGCTGGCGCACATCGTTCCGATACCAGCGAAAGCTTCTCCGCACGCACGGGCAACGGCGCCAACGATCAACTGGACGAAAGCGCGCATGCGATCGCGGTAGCCGACTGGCTCAACCATCAGGTGCTCCAGCACAAGATCGAGAAGCTCGTCATCATCGCCGATCCCAAGTCGCTGGGCGAGATGCGCAAGCGCTACCACAAGCAGCTCGAAGGCCTGCTGATCAAGGAGCTGGCCAAGACGATGACCGGCCGCCCGGTGGCGGAGATCGTCAACGCGCTGAAGGGGTGATGTCGACGTCGTCCCGGGTTGACCCGGGACGACGCTGGCCCGCTTTCCCGCTCGCCACCTCAGACCACCTTGCCCCTACTCGCTCGCTCCCCTACCTCGCGCCGCATGACCGAACTCTCCCCCCGCCTCGCCCGCATGCGGTTTCGCGCCTGGCACCGCGGCACGCGTGAGGCCGACTACATGATCGGCTGCTACTTCGACCGCTTCCACGGCGAGTGGAGCGGCGACGACGTGCAATGGTTCGAGGACCTGATCGAGGAAGACGACGTCGAGATCATGGCCTGGGCGCTGAAGACCGAGCCGGTGCCGGAGCGCTTTGCCGGCGCGCTGATGGAACGCATGCAAGTGCTGGACTACGTCGACATCCCGAGGTGATCACATCGTCGACCCGGGCTCGACCCGGGTCCGGTTTCGCCATGTTGCGATCTCCCGGGGGTACGCCTCCAAGATTAAGACATGGCGGAACCGGACCCGGGTCAAGCCCGGGTCGACGCCTATCCGCCTCACAGCCGGAACACTTGCCGAACGCGTCGGCTCTCCCTAACGGACACCCGGAACCCTCCACCCTGCTGCCGACTTCCCCAACACACATGCCCGATCTCAACCGGATCCTGTCCGCCAAGTCCCCGCTGACCCTGTCCTCCGTCGTGCGCGGGGCGCAGCCGCTCGTCATGGCCGACCTGGCGCGGGCGATCGGCACCAAGGGTCGCGCCGTGTTCGTCGCCACCGCCGAGGCGGAGATGCGGTCGGTTGCGGACGCCGCCACTTACTTCGCGCCCGAGCTGGAGGTGATCGAGTTCCCGGCGTGGGACTGCCTGCCTTACGATCGCGCCAGCCCGGCGCTGTCGGTCAGCGCGCGGCGCCTGTCCGCCCTGCACCGTCTGCAAGCCAAGCGCGAGGGTCCGCAACTTCTCGTCACCACCGTCAACGCCCTGCTCCAGCGCGTGCTGACGCCGTTCCGCATTCGCGAGTCCGTGCGGCTGCTGATGCCCGGGCTGGAGATCGGCCACGAGAGCCTGATCGCGCTGCTACGCCGCCAGGGCTACCAGCGCAGCGACACCGCGATCGACGCGGGCGAGTTCGCCGTGCGCGGCTCGATCTTCGACATCGTGCCGTCAGGTCTCGAACAAGGCTTGCGCCTCGATTTCTTCGGCGACGAACTCGAAACCCTGCGCCTGTTCGACACATCGACCCAACGCTCCACCGGGCCGGTCGACGGCCACCTGCTGCTCCCCGCCAGCGAAGCGCTGATGGACGAGGACACGGTGAAGCGCTTCCGCGCGCGCTACCGTGAGATGTTCGGCGCCAATGCCACCGCCGATCCGCTCTACCAGGCCGTTACCGACGGGCGGCGGCTGGCCGGCATGGAGCACTGGCTGCCCTTGTTCGAGGAGCGGCTGGTCACGCTGTTCGATCACTTGGGCAAGGGCGACCTGATCGTCTTCGACAACGCTGCGCAGGCCGCCGGCGAAGAACGTCTCAAGGACATCGAGGACTACCACAAGTCCCGCCTCGAGACCTCCGGGCAGAAAGCCGGCAGCTACCGCCCGCTCGCACCCGAGGCGCTGTACCTCACCCAGGCCGAACTCGACACGTGCGCCGCCAACTGGCCCGTCCACCGCGCCGATCCCTTTGCCCAGCCCGAGAGCGCCAAGGTGCTCGACTTTGGGTTCGGCAACGCGCGCGACTTCGCGCCCGAACGCGCTCGCGGCGACAACGTGTACGAAGCGGCCGCCCGGCACCTCCAGGCAGTCGCGAAGTCGGGCAAGAAGGCGCTGTTCGCCGCCTACTCGAAGGGCAGCCGGGCGCGGATCGTCTCGATCCTGGGCGAAGCGGTCGCGCCCGAGCCGGGCTTGGCCGAAAGCTGGCAAGACGCGCTCGGCAAGGCGAGCAAGAGCCGCCCCGCGGCGCTGGTGCTCCCGCTCGAGACCGGATTCTCGAACGACGACCTGGAGATCGTTACCGAGCAGGACATCCTCGGCGACCGGCTGGTCCGCCGCAAGAAGAAGCGCAAGGACGCCGACGCCTTCCTGGCCGAACTGGCGGCGCTGACGCCGGGCGACCTCGTGGTCCACATGGACCACGGCATCGGCCGCTACGAAGGCCTGCAATCGATCCCGGTGGGCAAGAGCCCTCACGACTGCGTGATGCTGACCTACGGCGGCGGCGACAAGCTCTACATTCCGGTCGAGAACCTCGACGTGCTCTCGCGCTACGGCAGCGAGAGCGAAGGCGTGGTGCTCGACAAGCTGGGCGGCGAAGGCTGGCAGCGGCGCAAGGCGCGCCTGAAGGAGCGCATCCGCGAGATCGCCGGCGCGCTGATGAAGACGGCGGCCGAGCGCGCGCTTCGCCAGTCGCCGGTGATGGAACCGGACAGCTCCTCCTACAACCAGTTCGCCGACGGCTTCCCGTGGCAGGAAACCGACGACCAGGAACGCGCGATCGAAGACGTGCTGGGCGATCTTTCCGCCGGCAAGCCGATGGACCGCCTGGTCTGCGGCGACGTCGGCTTCGGCAAGACCGAGGTCGCCCTGCGCGCCGCTTTCGTCGCGGCGATGTCCGGATACCAGGTGGCCGTGGTTGCGCCGACCACGCTGCTGGCGCGCCAGCACTTCTCAGGTTTTTCCGAGCGATTCGCCGGCTTCCCGCTGCAGGTCGGGCGCCTCTCGCGCCTCGTCGGCGACAAGGAAATGAAGGCCACGCGCGAGGGGCTGGCGAACGGCACAGTCGACATCGTCGTCGGCACCCATGCGCTGCTGTCCAGGTCGGTCATGTTCAAGCGCCTGGGGCTCGTCATCGTCGACGAGGAGCAGCGCTTCGGCGTCACTCATAAGGAGAAGCTGAAGCAGCTGCGCACCGACGTGCACATGCTGACGCTCACCGCCACGCCGATCCCGCGCACGCTGCAGATGGCGATGAGCGGCCTGCGCGAACTCTCCACCATCCAGACGCCGCCGGTCGACCGCCTCGCCGTGCGCACCTACGTCATGGAATGGGACGAGATGGTGATGCGCGAGGCCTTGCTGCGCGAGCACCATCGCGGCGGCCAGAGCTTCATCGTCGTGCCGCGCATATCCGACATGGCCGAGATCGAGGAATGGCTCGCCAAGACGGTGCCCGAGATCAAGGCGATCTCCGCCCACGGCCAGATGAGCGCGGGCGAAGTGGAAGAGCGGATGAGCGCCTTCTACGAGGGCAAGTACGAGGTGCTGCTCTCCACCACCATCGTCGAGAGCGGCATCGACATCCCGCGCGCCAACACCATCATCATCCACCGCGCCGACCGCTTCGGTCTCGCCCAGCTCTACCAGCTGCGCGGGCGCGTCGGCCGTTCCAAGCTGCGCGCCTATGCCTACCTGACCACGCCGGCGAACATGGCGCTGAACGAAGTGGCCGAGAAGCGCCTCAAGGTGCTGGGCGATCTCGACAGCCTGGGCGCGGGCTTCCAGCTCGCCAGCCACGACCTTGACATCCGCGGCGCCGGCAACCTGCTGGGCGACGAGCAGTCCGGCCACATCCGCGAAGTCGGGTTCGAACTCTACCAGTCGATGCTAGAGGACGCGATCCTGATGGCGCGCGCGGGCGGCAACGCCCTGGAGAAGAGCAACGCCGGCCTCAGCCCCCAGATCACCGTCGAGGCGCCGATCTTGATACCCGAGGACTACGTCCCCGATCTCGCCGTCCGCATGGCGCTTTATCGCCGCTTGAACGATGCCGAGAGCACCGCCGAGATCGAGGCGATGTCGGCCGAGATGATCGACCGCTTCGGCCCGCTGCCGCAGCCGACCGCTAACCTCGTGCGTCTGATCGAGATCAAGCGCCAGGCGATCGACGCGCATATCGCCAAGATCGACGTCGGCGCGCGGGGCTCGCTGGTCAGCTTCCACAACGACGCCTTCCCCAACCCCGCCGGCCTCATCGCCTATGCCGAGCGGCTGGAGGGCACGATCAAGCTGCGCCCTGACAACAAGCTGGTGATCACGCGTGTGTGGGGCGATCCGAAGTCGCGGCTGAACGGGCTGTACCAGCTGACCAAGGGGCTCAGCGGGATCGCCAAGAAGGCGGCTTGAATCTCCCTTGCCTTCCCCCGGGTCGGGGGAAGGATAGCGAAGCTCGGCTCCGCAGGAGACTAGCGCAGCTTGGATGGGGATCCCGGAGCTGTCCGGCAAGCGCCGATACCCCATCTAACTTCGGCTAGGTCGCTGCGCTCCCAAGCCTGCGTATCGTTCCCCCCGTTCCGGGGGGAAG
This sequence comes from Novosphingobium sp. 9U, assembly GCF_902506425.1. Taxonomy (NCBI): domain Bacteria; kingdom Pseudomonadati; phylum Pseudomonadota; class Alphaproteobacteria; order Sphingomonadales; family Sphingomonadaceae; genus Novosphingobium; species Novosphingobium sp. 9U. Next base: position 2,777,594 of record NZ_LR732469.1, read on the forward strand.
GTAGGGCAATCGCAAGCATTCTCCCCTAACCGGGCCCCATGGCCACGCTCGCTCCCCAATTTCAGCAGACGACGCGGGAAAGGTGGGTCCGCGTGGCGGCCCTGCCCACTCCCGCCGCCCTCGCGCTGATTGCGCTTGCCACGCTGCTCTTCCGCCTTGGCAGCCTGTTCCCTGAACAGATCGACTGGGACGAATGGAGCTTCATCCTAATGGGCGCCGACGTCGCGCACGGCCACTTGCCGTTCGTGCACCAGTTCGACCTCAAGCCGCCGCTGATCTTCTTCCTGTTTGGCGCCGTCATCGCCCTGTTCGGCAAGAGCCTGCTCGCGATCCGCCTGCTGGGAAGCCTGTGCGTCTTTGCAGCCGCCAATCTCGTCTACGTGACCGGCAAGCGCTTGGTCGGGCCGTGGGCCGCACTCGCTGGAGCGCTGGTCTGCGCCTTGCTCGCCTCGGCCCCGTTCGGCTTGGCGACCAGCTCCGAACTTCCCGCCATCGCGTTCCTGGCCGCCGCGACGTGGCGCCTCGCGCGCGTACCGCTGCGCAACGGGGATGCGGCGATTGCGGGCTTGTTGGTAGCCCTTGCCGTGCTCACCCGCACCAACCTCGCGCTGGTGGCGCTGGTGCTCGGCCTGGGGTTGGTTGCCGCTGCGATCCTCATCCCAGCGCAAGTCTCGCGCCGGGCATGGCTGGCCTTTGGCGCGGCCGGGCTGATCCCGCCGCTGCTGCTCGTGCTCGTCTACGCCATCGCGGGCGAGCTTGCGACGCTCAAGCTCGCCATGATCGATGTGCCGCTCGCCTACTCCGGCCAGCTCACCGCGCTGCAAGTCGCGCGCGAGCATGTGACCCAGCTCTACTACACCGCGCAGAGAGCGCCGCTGCTGTACGGCCCACCGCTCCTGCTCGCCGGAGTCGGTGGCCTGGAGGCAATCCGGAAATTGGCGGTCTGGAAGCAGGACAGCTGGCCCATTGCCCTGCTGCTCGCCACCACTGCCGCCGTGGCGGGATCGCTCCTCATCGGCGGTGCGGCCTATCCGCACTACTGGTTGCAACTGATGCCCTTCATGGGCCTGTTCGCGGCCTTGGGAGCGCACGCGCTGAGCTCCGCCGCCAAGCCACTGCGCCTAGCCAGCGCGACTCTGGTGTTGCTCCCGGTCGCCACGTCGATCAGCGCCGCACTCCCTGCTGCGCGCGAGGCTTACGCAGCGCCACGTCCGATCGCTCAGGCCGCCGCCTACATCCGCGCGAGTGGCGGCCCGCATCCGCAAGTCTGGGCGCTGCACAAGCACCTGGTGCATTGGTACCTCGACGCGCCGCAGCTTTCACGAGCCGGAGTGCATCCCGATAACCTCGCGCGGCGAGCCATCATCGATACTCTGGCGGCGCACGGCTATGTCGGCCCAGACGAGGTCGGCCGGCTGATAGCGCTTAAACCGCAGTTCGTGGTGACCGATGCGGACGGGAAAGGCGTGGCGTGGGTGCGGGCGGACGGCAAGCCGGTCGAGGCCTGGCTGGACACGAACTACCGCGTGGATGCGCAGTTCGGCGATGTTGTGATCTACCGCCGGCGTTAAGAGGATCTAAACCGCCGCGGTAGCTGCCGCGCCTACTCCGAAACCGCCACCAGCTTGGCAAACATCTCTGCGCTCATCGGCTGCGCGCGCACGAAGCCCTGGTAGTAGGCACAGCCCTCCGCGGCGACGCGCGTGCGCTGCGCCTCGCTCTCGATGCCCTCGGCGATGACCTCGAGATCGAGCGCCTTGGCCATGGCCACGATCGCCCGCAGCACGGCCCGGTCGCGCCGGTCGCGCCCAATGCCGTCCACCATGGAGCGATCGAGCTTCAGGTAATGCAGCGGCAGCAGCTTCAGATAGCGGAAGTTGCAGAACCCCGCGCCGAAGTCGTCGAGCGCCATGCGGATACCGTTCGCGGCAAACTCCGCCATGATCTGCGCCGCCAAGCCCACGTCGCTGATCAGCGATTGCTCTGTGACTTCCAGCGTCAGGCGATTGGGCGGGAAGCCCGTCTCGCGCAGCTTGTCGAGCAGCTGGCGGGCGTAGCTGCCGAACGCCAGGTCCGCCGCCGTCACGTTCAGCGACAGTCGCAGCCGCGCCGGCCAGGCTTGCGCCAAGTCCAGCGACTTGCGCGCTATGTGGCGGGACAGCGGCACGATGTGGTCGGTCCGCTCCGCGATGGCGAACAGCGCACTGGCGCCGATGCGGCCAAGCTCCGGGTGGTTCCACCGCGCCAAAGCCTCGGCCCCGACCAGGCGATCGTCGGGCAGGCTGAACTGCGGCTGGAAGAGTACCTCGATCTCGTCGCGCTCGATCGCGGCCAGCAGATCGGCCTCCAGCTGCGCCGAGGAGCGCCCCGGCGGCGTTGCCTCACCGTTGGCCCAGACGATGCGCGCACCCTGACGCTGCGTCGCCTCGCTCAGCGACTGGCCCAGCCGATCAAGCATGAGGTCGATCGCCTCACCCTCCAGCATGCGCACCAGCGCCAGACGCGGCGAGAGGCGCAGCACGCCCGACGGCGTCGGGATCGGGCGGGCGACCGCTTCGGCCAGCTCGTCAGCGACCAGTTGCCAGCGCTCGCGGCTGCACGGCTCGGCTGCGAGCAGCAGGAACGAGCCGCCACCGGCGCGCGAGACCAGCCAGCGCCCTTCCAGCTCTCCAGCCGCGAAGTTGCTCATGCGCGCGGCGACTTCCTCCAGCGCCTCGTCACCGGCGGCCTCGCCATACGCCAGGTTCACCGCGTCGAACCGGCGCAATCCGACCAGCATGGCGTGCAAGTGCGCGCGGCCTTCGTCGATGCCTTCGCTGGCGAGCCATTCGGCTATGCGGCTGCGTGCACTTTCCGTGCCCGGGCTGCCCAGGAAGCGCTCTCGCGGGGCCGAGGCGCCAAACGCGTCCTCGCTACTGTCTTCTGCCTGATGGTGCCCGCGCATCAGCTCTCATAACGCGAAAGCCCTTGCCAAACACGTGTAAATTGGACAGCCCTTGCGCCCCTATGCGGGACACGACAGTCCGCGATGAGGATCGTCGATGAGCGTGGAACCCCGGCTAGCCCTGATCGTGTCCGACAGTCCCCGCGCGCAAGCGGGAGCCGCCGAGCTGCGCCGCTCGCACAACTGGGTGCCACCGACCGAAGCCGACGTCCTGGTGGTCGTCGGCGGCGATGGGTTCCTGCTCCATGTCCTGCACGAGATGCTCGATTGGGACCACATGCTGCCCTGCTATGGTTTGAACCTGGGCACCGTCGGCTTTCTGATGAACGGCCAGCACGACGACGCCCGCCCGATCGGCAAGCGCGTGGCCGAGGCGCATGCGGTCTCGGTCCGTCCCCTGGAGATGCATGTCGTCGATCAGCACGGCAAATCGTTCTGCTACTATGCCATCAACGAAGTCTCGCTGCTGCGCGAGACGCGCCAGACGGCCAAGCTTGAGGTACGGATCAACGGCAAGGTGCGTATGGAGGAGCTGGCAGGGGACGGCATCCTGGTCTCTACCCCGGCCGGTTCGACCGCGTACAACCTCTCCGCCGGCGGCCCGATCCTGCCGCTCGGCTCACGCATGCTGGCACTGACGCCGCTCAGCCCGTTCCGCCCGCGCCGATGGAAAGGCGCAATCCTGCCGGAGAGCGCCGAAGTCGAGTTCCGCGTCCTTGAACCGCGCAAGCGCCCGGTCGCCGCGGTGGCCGACCAGAAGGAAGTGCGCGAGGTGCGCGACGTGAAGATCGTCGCCTGCCAGCGCAAGGAATTGACACTCCTCTTCGATCCCGGAGCCAGCCTGGAGGAACGCATCTTCGCCGAGCAATTCCAGGTCTGACTTTCGCCGCGCAAACACGCTTGCCAAACGAATCCACGCTGTTATACGCGCACCCCTGCCCGATGGTGGAGACACCTGGGCTGCTCCCCGATAGCTCAGCGGTAGAGCATTCGACTGTTAATCGAATGGCCGTAGGTTCGAATCCTACTCGGGGAGCCAGTTTTTGCTAGGTCTGGCTGCAGAGGCCAAGCGCAGCGAGCGCTTGGAACGGCGGGCATTGATGCCTTTAGCCGAGCCTCTGCTCGAAGACGTTGTAGATCGCGTCGGCCGATCCAACCGTCTCATCACCTACTCGGAACAAGCCGCGTGTGAATACCATGCGGCGCGTCCGGCGCACCACTTCGGGCACGCAGACGAGGAGGCTGCCGACCTTCACTCCGGCGGCGAAGTGGTATTGCAATTGCGCCGTCGAGCAGTTCGGCGCGCCGATCGCATCCACGACGGCCACGCCCAGCGCGATATCCGCAAAGGTCATCAAGGCGCCGCCATGGACCATGCCCATGTGATCGTTCGCGACAACGTCTCCGCATGGGAGGCAAAACTAGCGGGCGCCTGGCTCTCCCCGCGCCCAGATCGTGCCGACTGTCGCCGAGAACGCGCGGGTCGGCAGTGCCGACCAGCCTTGTGCTTCGAATTCCGCCTCCTGCATCTCCGCTGCGGAAATCAGACCTGGTTGCCCAACCCCGCTGCATGCTTCGCCGCGATCCAGCCGAAGGTCATCGACGGCCCGACGCTGGCGCCTGCGCCGGGGTAGACCTTGCCCATCGGCGAGGCGGTGGCGACGCCGCAGGCGTAAAGGCCCTCAATCGGTGTGCCCTCCGGCGTGAGCACGCGCGAGTCGCTGTCGCATACGACACCGCCATAGGTGCCGACGTCGCCCGGCACGATCGGGATCGCGTAGAACGGACCCTTCTCGATCGTGCCCATGCACTGGTTCGGGCCATCCTTGAAGAACGGGTCGCCCAGCCAATTGTCGTAGGCACGCTCACCGCGGTGGAAGTCCTCGTCCTTGCCGTTGCGGACGAAGCCGTTCCAGCGATCGACGGTGCCCTTCAATGCAGCGGGGGGAACCTTGATCGCCTCGGCCAAGCCCTCGACGCTGTCGGCGCGGCGCATCCAGCCGGACTCCAGCCACTTGGCCATGTTCTTCTTGGCCGTGCCCTTACCGGCGACGGTGTACTCGTTCATGTACTGCTGGTCCATGATCGCCCAGCTGGGGATCGCCGGTACCGTGCGGTCGCGGATCAGCATGTTTTCGCAGAACTCCTCGTAGGAGCCGCCTTCGTTCATGTAGCGCACGCCCGATTGGTCGACCTGGATCGCGTGCGGCTTGCCGGTGGTGCTCTGGGTGCCGGGCTTGACGTAGTCGGTTTCCCAGCCGGGCGCCTCGCTCATCTGGAAGCCGACCATCTGGTCCATCTGCCCCAGCGCCGCGCCCTTGCGCTCCAACTCCTGGTGCATGTCGCCGTGATCGGTCTCGATCCCGTTCGACCACTCCTTGCGGCTGCCGGGGATGTACTTGTCGCGCATCGCCTGGTTTTGCGAGAACCCCCCGGCGTTCACCAGTACGCCCAGCTTCGCCCCGATGCGCCAGGGCTTGCCGTCCTTCACCGTCACTACGCCGAGCGCCTTGCCACCCTCGATGATGACTTCGTTCACCGGCGAGTTAACGCGGATGTCGGCGGCGTTCTTCTCCAGCACGGCCTTCAGCATGCGGCCCTGCAACGCCGCGCCTGCGGTGACCCAGTGCTTGCCGGTCAGCTTGCCGAGCACGAGCTTTAACGCGATCTTGAAGAAGATCCTCTTGATCTCCCACGAATGCTTCATGAACGGCAGCTTCATGCCATCGTCGAGGCGCGCGGGCACTTCGAGGAAGCCCTTGCGCAGCTTGGGTGCCCAGGCGCCGAGTTCCTTCTTGTCGAACGGCAGCGCCGTGACCGTGCGGCTGGTCTTCACGCCCCCGGGCACTTCGTCGTAGTAGTCGGGCCAGAACGTCGAGCCGCGCTCCAGCTGCACGCCCTGGCTGATGATGAAGTCGAGCATGCGCGGCGCCTGGTTCACGTAGGCGCGCCGACGCTGCGGACTGGTGCCGGGCGTGTCGGGCGCATCGCCGACGAGGTTGTCGAGGTACTCGACGCCTTTCTCCACGCTGTCCTCGCCGGGGTTCATGAAGCGGTTGGCGGGGATCCACATCACGCCGCCGGACTTGCAGGTGGTGCCGCCCACCCACTCCGCCTTTTCGAGGATCACGACCGACTTGCCCGCCTGCTTCATCAGCAGCGCCGAGCTCATCGAGCCTGCGCCGCTGCCGACCACCACCCAGTCGAACGTCTCGTCGAATTGCGCCATGAACACCTCTCCGCGTGGCCTGTCCGGCCCTGTTGCTGCGCAACTGTTCAGCACGATAGGACCCGGCACGCAATGGCGCGCATAGCGCCACGGCGATGCGCGCGGGCAGATTGCTGTGGCTCTACGCGCAAGCCCGGTTATGACGGCCGCGATTGAGAGGGAGAGATGCGCATGACCGACACCGTTCCGGCCCTGCCGAGCCTGCAGACGATCGCGCTCTCCCGCGAAGGGCGACTGCTGCGGATCACGCTGAACCGGCCTGAAACGATGAACGCGGTCAACTTGCAGCTTCATGATGAGTTGGCCGAAGCGCTGTGGTTCGCGCAAGGCGACACTGACTCCGACGTTCTCGTCCTCACGGGTGCCGGTCGTGCTTTTTCCGCCGGTGGCGACCTCGACCACATCGAGCATAATGCCAGAAACCCGCACTTGTTCGACCATGAGGCGCGCATGGCCAAGCGCATCGTCTCGACGCTTCTCGACATCGACAAGGTGGTGGTCTGCCGGCTGAATGGTCACGCTGTAGGGCTGGGGGCCACGCTAGCCCTGCTATGCGACGTGATCTTCGCCGCCGAGAACGCCAAGATCGGCGATCCGCATGTCGGATTGGGCCTGGTGGCGGGCGACGGCGGCGCGGTGATCTGGGCGCAGCGGATCGGGCTGACGCGCGCCAAGGAATACCTCCTCACCGGCGATCTCCTGCCTGCGAGCAAGGCGGCCGAGATTGGGCTGATCAACCATGCGGTGCCGCTCGACGAGCTGGACGCGCGGGTCGACGCGTTCTGCCAGAAGCTGCTCAAGGGCGCGATGGTCGCGATCCGCGCTACCAAGGTGCTGACGAACCTGGAGCTTAAGCGCCTCGCCACCGCGCTGATGGATGCGGGGATCGCCTATGAGTCGGTGAGCGTCCGCAGTGCCGATCACCTGGAGGGCATCCAAGCACTGAAGGAAAAGCGCGCCCCCAACTTCACCGGGCGCTGAGCAGGTCTTGACCTAAGGCGTGGGGTGAGGCGATAGGGCTTGCACCGGGCTTCAGGCGGACGCCCGTTCAGACGGCTCTCGTCCAAGTCCGCTCCAGACGCCGCTTCCGCGGCGAAGGAGCGCGTGCGTGATGAATGAAGATGCCAGTCTGCGCGGTGGCGACGCGATGCCGCCGCCGATCACCCTTTCAGCATTGTTTCTCAAGTTCCTGCGTTTCGGCGCGCTCGCCTTCGGCGGCCCGGTCGCGCAGATCGCCATGTTGCGCCAGGCTTTGGTCGAGGAGGAGCGCTGGATCGACAAGGGGCGGTTCAATCGGCTGCTCGCCGTGCTGCAGGTGCTGCCCGGGCCGGAGGCGCACGAGCTGTGCGTTCACTTGGGGATGGTTGCCCGGGGTCGGCTCGGCGGTTTGCTGGCGGGGCTTGGATTCATGCTGCCCGGGCTCGTGCTGATGCTGATCGCCGGCTGGGGCTACATGACGTGGGTTGCTGGACGGACGGGCTGGTCGGGTGTCCTGCTGGGTGTGCAGATCGTCGTGCTGGCCGTCATCCTGCGCTCGGTCGTCCGCATCGGGCAGCATATCATCGAGAACCGGCTGCTCGCACTGGTGGCGGCAGGGAGCTTTGTCGCGACGCTGGTCGGCGTGCCGTTCTGGATTCCCTTGCTTGCCGGCGGGCTCGCCTATGCCTTGGCGAGGCGCCCCATCTGGGCCGTGCTGGTCATCGCCGCCGCTGTCGGGCTTGCAGCGGCATCGATGGTCCTGACCTTGCAGGGGCAGCAAGCCGGCGGCGTGGCCCATACCTCGGTGACGGCGGGCGCCTTGTTCCTCGCTGGACTGAAGGGCGGACTGCTGACCTTTGGCGGCGCTTACACGGCGATCCCCTACGTGCGTGCCGATACGGTCGGGCGTGGGTGGATTGGCGATGCCGCGTTTCTGGACGGGATCGCGCTGGCCGGCGTGCTGCCCGCGCCGCTGGTGATCTTTGCGACGTTCGTGGGCTACGTCGCCGGCGGCTTCGTGGGCGCGCTCATGGTCACCGCCGGCATGTTCTTGCCCGCATTCGCCTTTTCGCTGCTCCTGTTCGAACGGCTCGAGGCGATCATCGAACACCCTGCGCTGCACCGGGTGCTGGAGGGTGTGGCCGCCGCAGTCGTCGGGGTGATCGCGGCCACCTTCGTGCATCTGTCACAAGCGACCGCGGCTCACGTCACCACGCCGTGGCTGGTGCTGGTCCTGTTCGGCGCCGCTCTTCTGGCTGCATGGCGGCTCAAGGGTGCGTGGGTTACGCCGGCCATCATCCTGGCGGGCGCCTTGGTTGGATGGTTGGTGCTGAGCAGCTAGGTGCTCAGTCCTTCGGCTTCACCGTCACCCAGATGTCGACGGGCGCTGCGAACTTGCCGGGTGCGGGCTTGCCCACGTCGATCCGCTCGGCGGTGACCAGTTGGCCGTTCTCGAGATTGAAGCTGATCCAAGGCTTGGGCATGCGCCCGAAGGTCATTTTCTGCAGGGGACGGCCAGTCGCCGTGTTCATGATGGTGGCTACGATGCTCATGCCCGTCCGGTAGCCGCGGCGGAGCGCACGTGTCCATCGGGCGAGGCTCACTATCGACAGCCACGCGGCAGCTATGAATTGCGTCCACTTGCAGCGGCAGCGATCCTTGGCGCGCAAAAAGCATCTGTCGCGCCATTGACGTTGTGCAGTGCAGCATACCATCTCCTGCGCTCACTCGAACCTGGAGATGCCGCCCCGATGACCAAGGCTACGCCTTCGGCACACCCCGCGCTTGTCACCCTGGCGCTGGCCATGGGCGCCTTCGCGATCGGCACCACCGAGTTCGCGGCAATGAGCCTGTTGCCCTTCTTCGCCGCCGATCTGCACATCGACGAGCCCGCCGCTGGCCACGCCATCAGCGCCTACGCGCTGGGCGTCGTCGTCGGCGCGCCGGTCATCGCGGTGCTCGCGGCGCGCATCGCCCGGCTCACGTTGCTGATCGGGCTGATGGCGCTGTTCGCCGTCGGCAATGCGCTGAGCGCGATCGCGCCCAGTTACCATGCCCTGCTCGTGTTCCGCTTCATCACCGGACTGCCGCACGGCGCTTACTTCGGCGTGGCGGCGCTGGTCGCCGCGGCCCTGGTTCCCGACAACAAGCGCGCGCTGTCGGTTGCCCGCGTGATGACCGGTCTGACCGTCGCCACCATCATCGGCGTGCCGATGGCCAACTGGCTCGGCCAGGCCTTCGGCTGGCGCACTGGCTTCGGGCTTGTCGCAGGGCTCGCCGCGGTGACGATGGTGCTTGTGGCGCTCTACGCGCCGCTCGGCGAACCCAGCCGCGACGCGAGCCCCTTGCGTGAGCTGGGCGCATTGCGTCGGCCCCAAGTGCTGCTGACGCTGCTCACCGGCGCGATCGGCTTCGGCGGGTTCTTCGCGGTCTACACTTATATCGCGTCGACCTTGATCTCGGTCACTCATGTCTCCGAGCGGTGGGTGCCCGTGGTTCTGGCCGTGTTCGGCGTGGGCATGACGATCGGCAACCTCGTCGCGGGGTGGGCGGCCGGCTACAGCATCAACCGCACGGCCATCGCGATCATGCTGTGGACCACCGCGGCCCTGGCGTTCTTCACCACCTCGACCGACAGCTTGTGGACGGTGACGCTCGCCGTGTTCCTGATCGGCCTGGGCGGGGGTCTCGGCGCAGTGCTGCAGACCCGGCTGATGGACGTGGCGGGGGACGCGCAGGCGCTCGCGGCAGCTGCACATCACAGCGCCTTCAACGTCGCCAATGCGCTTGGCCCGTGGCTTGGCGGCCTGGCGGTTTCGGCGGGTTACGGGTTCGCTTCGACTGGCTGGATCGGCGTGGCGCTGTCGCTCGGCGGGCTGGCGGTTTTCCTCCTCGCGCTGGCTCTGGAACGACGCTCGTCGAAAATGGCGGCTCGGATCGCCTAGGGCGGCACTGCCTCTGGGGGCAATGAGCATGAGCATCATCAATCCTTAACCAATCGGACTCACAAGGGCAGAACGGCGAGCTGCAGCTTGAGGGGCGCATGATCGACTTGCAGAACGTCATCCTGGAAATGATCGCCAAGGGCGAATCCCTGGGCGACACCGCCGACAGGCTCTGCCTCGAAGTCGAGCGCCTCATTCCCGACGCAGTCTGCTCGGTCGCGACGATCGATGCCGATGGGCGGCTCAACTCGCTCGCTGCGCCCAGTTTGCCGCGTGCTTATTCCGATGCCCTGCAAGCCGTTCCGATCGGCCCGCAAGTCGGTACCTGCGGTGCTGCCGCGTTCCATGGCAGGGACGTGATAACAGAGGACATCCGCGCCGATCCGTCGTGGGAGGGATACCGCCACCTCGCCCTGCCCTATGGGCTGCTCGCGTGCTGGTCGCATCCGATCTTCGATGCCCAAGGTACCGTGATCGCAACCTTTGGCTTCTATTACCGCCAGTGCCGCACACCCACTGCGCACGAGCACGAGTTGGCCGAGCAATGTGCACGCCTGTGCACCATCGCACTCGACCGGCACCGCCGCGTGCTGGAGCATCAGCGCCGCGCCACGATCGACGATCTTACCGGCCTGCTGAACCGATCGGCCTTTGATGCAGCACTGACGCAGCTCGATTGCACCGTCCCCGGTGCCTGGGCGCTGGCGGTGCTCGACCTCGACAACCTGAAGGTGGTCAACGATACCTTTGGCCACGCCGCGGGCGACTGCCTGCTGCAGCATGTCGCCAAGCGACTGCAGCAAGTGGCACGACCGGAGAAGGTCTACCGGCTAGGCGGCGACGAGTTCGCGGTCATCCTGACGCATGACGACATGCTGCGCGACCTCGACGCGACAGCGGCGGCCTATCTGGAGGCCTTGTCCCCGAATGCCGATTGCGGCGGCAACGTGATCGGCCCGCGGGCGACGATTGGACTTGCCGTGCTCGCAGCCGGCGACCGGACCGCCGAGCGGGTCCGCCAAAATGCCGACTTCGCGCTCTACCATGCCAAGGAGACCGGCCGCGGCGGTTACGTGCGCTACTGGCCCGGGATCGGCACGCGCATGACGCGGCGGCTGACTGCGGTGCGCGAAGTGGACGCGGCGCTGCGCGAGGATCGGATCGAGGCGCACTACCAGCCGATCGTCCGCATCGAGACTGGCGAGATCGTCGGGCTGGAGGCGCTATGCCGGATGCGCCTTGGCCAGAAGCTCCTGACCGCAGCCGCGTTCCACGAGGCCACGACCGACGCGCAGATCGCCAGCGCCCTGACCGAGCGGATGATGCGGCTGGTGGCCGCCGACCTGCGATCCTGGCTGACCGCCGGCATTCCACTGCAGCACGTCAGCATCAACGTCTCTTCGGCCGACTTCCACGGCTTAACCATCCTGCCGACCGTGCTCGAGGTGTTCGGACGCGAGGACGTCCCGCTCAAGCACGTGATCCTGGAAGTGACCGAGCTGGTCTACATGGCGGACGACGCCGGCGTGGTGCAGAAAGCCGTGGCGAAGTTGCGCAAGGCGGGCCTGGAGGTCGCGCTGGACGATTTCGGCACCGGCTATGCCTCGCTCACGCACCTGATGACGGTGCCTGTGGACTACATCAAGATCGACAAGAGCTTCGTCGATCGCATCGTCGATCACATGCCCAGCATCGCCATCGTCGAAGGCATGGTGGGCATCGCTCACAAACTAGGCATCCGCGTGGTCGCCGAAGGCGTGGAGACGTCAGCGCAAGCGCGTCAGCTGCTCGCGCTCGGCTGCACGATGGCGCAAGGGTACTTCTACTCGCCCGCGGTGAGTGCGGTGGAGGCAGCTTCGATGATGCGTGCCTCGGCCGAGGGCCTTGCAGACCCGACGCCGCAGGCCAAGTGGCGGGTCCTCTAGACTCTGTCCTGTGAGACGGCATCGGCCCACGCCCCCACCCGACCTCCCAACGATAGTACCCTATGGGAGGTCGGGTGGGGGCGTGGGCCGGTGCCGCTTCCGCTTCATGCGGACAGACTCTAGGCGAGGCTCACCTGCCCCGCGTCGCCCGGATCGTGGCGACCACGAGCACGGTCGTGGATAGCAGGATCCCACCGACCAGGCCGCCGATGCTCAGCAGGCCGGCAGGGGTCACATTCACTTCCGCCTTGAGCTTTACGCGCCTGCCGATGCGGACGAGCGAGCGAGCGGTCTGGCGTTCGGCGAGCGGGTTCATGCGGGGCACAACGTCTCCACTCGCCGAAGGTTCTCGCACGATATCTAACTCGGCAGAACCGGTTCGCCGAGCGCTTGGAACACTGCGGTGTAGCAAGTGCCGAAATCCTGCGCGTCGCTCTGCGTCAGCTTGCCGCTCTGCGCGGCCTCGCCCATCTGGCCCAGGAACGCCATCGGATCTTCGGCTTCCCACTCGTAGATAGCCAAGTAGGGGTTGGTGTCGGAGCCCATCAGCTTGGCGACCAGCTCCCACCGGCTCGCCTGCGTGAAGCCAAACTGGTTCACAAGCTCAGGCAAGTGGCAGTTGTTGTACCAGTCGTGGAATTCCTGCTCCCGGCCCGGCTTGGGCGTGGTGAGCGCGATCATCCTCATCTTGACCATGTGTTCGGCTTCCTCTCGATTGTGGCGCCAATCATCGGCAATGCCGCCCAAGCTGGCAAGCGCGCAAAAGCGACATCGTGCGGGCGACATCGCGCGGGGAGCCAGCATGCATCGAACCGGGACGGTTGTAATTCGCTTGTCATTTTGAACACGTCTCCGCTTCACCGACCACGCACAAACACGTAGTTATGCGAGGATGAAGCGGTACAAAACCATATCCCTGATAGATGCCGATTTCCGCCGCCGCGCAGAGCACTCCAAGGCCCTTGCAGGAAGCAGCTTCCACATCGAGCCGTTCGAAAGCGTCGAGGAGTTTCGCCACCAGGGTCGGGCCGACACGCTGATCCTGGTGCACGACGATGGGACTGCGGTGGCCGACATCCTTGAGGATATGCGGACGCGAGATTACTGGTCGCCCGTATTGGGCTACGGCAAGATCCTCGATCCGGTGCGGTGCTCGCAGATCATCCTGCAGGGCCTGGTCGGCTATCTGCCCGACCCGTTCGACCGCTACGACATCGAGGCGCTGCTGGAAGGTGCCAGTGAGCAACTGACCAAGCTGATCGACTTGCGCTTCGGTGCGGCCGATGCCCGGCAGAAGATCAAGACCCTGACCAAGCGCGAGGCGCAAGTGCTGGAGCGGCTCCAGGCCGGCCTCACCAATCGCGAGATCGCCGACTCGCTCGAGATCAGCCCGCGGACGGTGGAGATCCACCGCGCCAACATGCTGCGCAAGATGGACACCAAGTCCGCGCTGACAGCCATTCGCATGAGCGTGCAGGCCAAGATCACGGGCTAAGCGCGAGCGACGATCGAGCCCGTGCTTGCGCCGCACTCGCTGCCGAACTGCTCGAAGACCAATGCTACCTTATGCAATCCCCGGTCGCTAAGCCGGATGTAAGTGCGACGCTTGTCGTGCTCGTCGCGGTTGCGCTCGACAAGCCCATGGCGTGCCAGTTCGTCGATCTGGCGCAACGCCGTCGAGTGTGACGCGCCCGAGGCGATGCAGGCGCTGCTTACCGGAACGCGCATGCCTTTGGCTTCCATGACGAATAGGTCGAGCAGGATGTCCCACGCCGGCTCCCCGAAGATCGGGCCGAACAGGCGGTCGCGGTGGCGCCGAGCCGCATAGAGGAGCTCGGCCAAGGCTCGCCCACGATCCAGCAATTCCGCACGTTCGCCCTCCGGCGCGACGTGGGAGGGGATTGCGACATTGCCGCCCTCCTCGCCTTCGCTACACTCCTGCCGCATCTGCTCGGCCATTGCGACCAGCTGTGCGGCCAACCTCTCCAGTTTTTCGCTAGGCATCGTCTTGCGCCTGCTTTCTTGCCGCCCCCGTGTACCTCTCGTTCTTGTTTGCATCCGCTCCAAATGGCGGACGCTTCAAAGGCATTACGCTCTGGCGCTGCCCGCGTTCCCTCAAACCTCGGAACATTGCGTAGGTTATGCTGCTTAGTCGCCGCTGCGTGGCTCAGCAGGCGATGCGCGGGAGCGACCGACCAGCAGGCTGGCGGCGACGAGTGCCAGTCCCACGATCGCGGCCAGCCATGCCCCCCGCTCAAGCTCGGTGACCTCGAGCCTTGCATCGACCCTGTGCCGTCCTGCCGGGACCTTGCACGTCGCCATAGCGGAGGAAGCCAGTGCTCGGGACGGCTCGCTCCAGGCAGCCCCGTCGACGCGGCACGACCAGCCGGTGAAGTTGAACTGATGCAGCGCGACCACAGCCGGTGAACGTGCCTCGACAACCATGCTCACTGCACGGTGGCCGAGTTGGTAACTGCGCACATCGCCAGCGCCCGACAGGACCGCGCCGCGGATGGGGTTGGGCTGGCCGATCGTCGCCCCCAGGACGTACTCAGAGCTGTCGCGGCTCTCCGCCAGGATCTCGGCAATGCCCGGCAGGTGCTTGTCGCGTTGACGCAGCGCCTGGACGGCGATCAGGCCTGCATCGAACACCAGCAACACAGGAACGAGGCCCCACAGCAGCCGGGCGAGCCTGGGCGAGCGGGCATATGCCTGCGCCAGCGCCAACCCGCTCAGGCCGGCGAGGGCAACCACCTGCACACCGAACAGGCGGAACGGGAACTGGATGCGGCTGAGTGGGGTCGGCAGGCTCCAGAACCAGCGCGAAGCCTCAGTGTTCAGCAGGGCGATGAGGGCGACTGATCCAGCCAGATACACAATATAGGGGCGCATGCCTCGACCGCGTGCCCACCATCCCAGCCACGCGAAAGCTGCGGCCATGGCGATGCCGCCCACCGTCAGCACCAAGGCCATCAGGTGCATCGCAGGATCGATCCACGGTGCGCCAGACAGCAGCAGCCAGTTCGTCGGCCGATTGCGCAAGCCGAACATCGCCGTCTTGTCCGTGAGGTAGTCCAGCAGGCCCAGGGCCGGCACGATGCACGGGGCAGCGACGAGTATGCCGGCCACAGAGGCCAACGCGCCGCGCCAGAGGACCGCACGGTCACCTCTCCCGAACTCGACGAGCAGCCATCCGGTCGAAAACAGCAGTCCGATCAGCGCTGCCGGCAAGTGGCAGTACAGGATCGCCGCGACGCTGGCGGCATAGCAGGCGAAGCCGCCGCGCTTGCCGCGAGCCAGCTGCCTGGCTCCGAACAGGAGCCACGGCATGACCGCGATGCCGGCAAGCTCCGCAAGCGCCGCACGCTGGTAGAAGTCGAAGAACGCGCGGTACGGCATTGCCAGGAAGACGAGCGAGCCGAACAGGGCTGCACGCGGTGAGAGGTCCATGGCCCGCAGCCAGCGCAGGCACCCGAAAGCACCCAGAGTGGATATCAGCCAGATACCCAGTGCGAGGCGCTGGGGCGTCTGCAACGCAGACGGCAGGATCGGCAGGAACAGGCTGCTCAGCCACTGCAGCATAGGTGGGTAGAAAAAGAAGACGGGAGATCCCAGGCTCTGGTTCAGCGTGGGAATCCAGCGCGGGTAAAGAACGCCGCTCCAAACCAGTGGCGCGAATACGGCCTGCCAGCGCAAGTGCACCGCCGCGTCGCCGACAAACCCCCACACGCCGCACAGCGCGGGCAGGACGATCGCGAAGGAGACCGCGCTGAGGATCGCCGCATGCCTCACGCCCTGACCATCGCGCCTGCCCCACCTTGCCATCACCGCCGTGTTCCCCACTTGCCCGCTGCCGTGCTTGAACGGTGAGTGTGAGCACCGCAAGTTGCCGATACGCATATGCAGCAGGGCACGGCGCCCACGCCATGCCAGGACGCGCAACTTGACCTGATGGCAGACTCCGTTTAAGGGCGCCCATCCCTGCGGGTCCGCTCGCATGGAATGCATAGACATAGAGCTGAACATTGCCGGGTGCGGGAGGAGCTTTCCTCCGGTCGCTTCGGGCAAAGTAATCCGGCGGGTGCGTCGGGTGGAGCGTTTTCGGCTCACGTGTTGGCGAACTTACGCGACAGGGCATTGGCCTCATGTCGCATCGCCGCTCGTGACACCCGGCATTCTCTTCCCTCCCTCCTCGCCACACCAGTGGACCGGGGTGCGACGGGTCCGTTCCGCGCTACCTCTCGTGAGATGCGCGGACCGGATCCATCGCACTCCCTTCAGGAAGAAGAGATCAATGCCCACTATCAACCAGCTGATCCGCAAGGGTCGCGAGCCGCAGAAGGCCAAGTCGAAGGTCCCTGCGATGGAGCAGAACCCGCAGAAGCGCGGCGTCTGCACCCGCGTCTACACGACGACCCCGAAGAAGCCGAACTCGGCGCTCCGCAAGGTCGCCAAGGTGCGCCTCACCAACCAGCGCGAAGTCATCACCTACATCCCGGGTGAAGGCCACAACCTGCAGGAGCACTCGGTGGTCCTGATCCGCGGCGGCCGCGTACGCGACCTTCCCGGCGTGCGCTACCACATCCTGCGCGGCGTGCTCGACACGCAAGGCGTCAAGGACCGCAAGCAGAGCCGCTCGAAGTACGGCGCCAAGCGTCCGAAGTAAGGTTTCACCGCGCTAAGGCCGGCACCGGCCCGCTTCCCCATCCGGACACCCTACCGAGGGTATCCTGTGGGAGGCCGGGTGGGGGAGCGGGCCGGTGCCGCAAGGCAGACCCGGATGGGTCTGCCGCACTCCGAAGGAGTTCAAGCAAATGTCACGTCGTCGTCGTCCCGAGAAGCGGGAAATCCTGCCCGATCCCAAGTTCGGGGATCTCATCCTGTCCAAGTTCATGAACAACCTCATGTACGACGGCAAGAAGTCGGTCGCCGAAGCGATCGTCTATGGCGCCATGGAGACCATGGAGACCCGCGCCAAGGCCGATCCGGTGCAGCTGTTCCACTCGGCCCTGACCAACGTCGCGCCGCAGATCGAGGTCCGCAGCCGCCGCGTCGGCGGTGCGACCTACCAGGTGCCGGTCGAGGTTCGCCCCGAGCGCGCCCAGGCCCTTGCCATTCGTTGGCTGATCACCGCGGCGCGCAACCGCCCGGAGACCACCATGTCGGCGCGCCTGTCGGGCGAGCTGCTCGACGCCGCCAACAACCGCGGCAACGCGGTGAAGAAGCGCGAAGACACCCACCGCATGGCCGACGCCAACCGCGCCTTCTCGCACTACCGCTGGTAATGCTCAGGGCCGCGGTTTGAACCGCGGCCCACCGGTGCTCGTCATCGCGGCGTCACACTTCTAATCAAGGGGTTGGGAACCTATCTTCCGACCGGTTCCCCTCCTCCGCACACCCAAGGATCAAGATCATGGCACGCAGCCATCCGCTCTCGATGTACCGCAACATCGGCATCATGGCGCACATCGACGCCGGCAAGACGACGACCACCGAGCGCATCCTCTACTACACCGGCAAGTCCTACAAGATCGGCGAAGTCCACGACGGCGCCGCGACCATGGACTGGATGGAGCAGGAGCAGGAGCGCGGGATCACCATCACCTCGGCTGCCACCACCTGCTTCTGGACCTCCGAGGGCCAGGAATACCGCATCAACATCATCGACACCCCCGGCCACGTCGACTTCACCATCGAAGTCGAGCGTTCGCTGCGCGTGCTCGACGGCGCGGTGGCCTGCTTCGACGGCGTGGCTGGCGTTGAGCCGCAGTCCGAGACGGTGTGGCGCCAGGCCGACAAGTACGGCGTGCCGCGCATGTGCTTCATCAACAAGCTTGACCGCACCGGCGCCAACTTCAAGTACTGCGTGCAGTCGATCATCGACCGCCTCGGTGCGACGCCTGCCGTGCTGTATCTCCCCATCGGCATGGAAGCGGACCTCAAGGGCCTGGTCGACCTGGTGAACAACCGCGCGATCATCTGGAAGGACGAGTCGCTGGGCGCCGAGTTCTTCTACGAAGAGATCCCGGCCGACATGGCCGACGAGGCTGCCGAGTACCGCACCAAGCTGGTCGAACTTGCCGTCGAGCAGGACGACGACGCCATGGAGAAGTATCTCGAAGGCGAAGAGCCCAATGCAGCGACGCTGAAGGCGCTGATCCGCAAGGGTACCCTCGCCCATGCGTTCGTGCCCGTGGTCTGCGGCTCGGCGTTCAAGAACAAGGGCGTGCAGCCCCTGCTCGACGCCGTGGTCGACTACCTGCCTTCGCCGCTCGACATCCCTGACGTCCAGGGCGTCAAGATGGACAGCGACGAGAAGGACAGCCGTCCGCCGGAAGACGGCGCGCCGTTCTCGGCCCTCGCCTTCAAGGTCATGAACGATCCGTTCGTCGGCTCGCTCACCTTCATCCGCATCTATTCGGGCACGCTCACCAAGGGCGGCTACCTGAACTCGGTGAAGGACAAGAAGGAGAAGGTCGGCCGCATCCTCGAGATGCACGCCAACGACCGTAAGGACATCGATGAGGCCTTCGCGGGCGACATCGTTGCTCTCGCGGGCATGAAGGAGACCACCACCGGCGACACCCTGTGTGCCGAGCGGTCGCCGATCGTGCTGGAGCGCATGGAGTTCCCCGAGCCCGTCATCGAGCTCTCGGTGGAGCCCAAGACCAAGGCCGACCAGGAGAAGATGGGCGTCGCGCTCAACCGTCTCTCGGCCGAGGATCCCTCCTTCCGCGTCTCGACCGATCACGAATCGGGCCAGACGATCATCAAGGGCATGGGCGAGCTTCACCTCGACATCATCGTCGACCGCATGCGTCGCGAGTTCAAGGTCGAGGCCAACGTGGGTGCGCCGCAGGTGGCCTATCGCGAGTACCTCGCGAAGCCGGTCGACGTCGACTACACCCACAAGAAGCAGTCGGGCGGTACCGGTCAGTTCGGCCGCGTGAAGGTCAAGGTCACGCCGGGCGAGCGCGGTTCGGGCATCACCTTCACCGACGAGATCAAGGGCGGTAACATTCCGAAGGAATATATCCCCGCGATCGAGAAGGGCATGCGCGAGACGGCCGCCTCGGGTCAGCTGGTCGGCTTCCCGATCATCGACTTCGACATCAACCTCTATGACGGTTCGTACCACGACGTCGACTCGTCCGCCCTGGCGTTCGAAATCGCCGGCCGCGGTGCGATGCGCGAAGTGGCGTCGAAGGCAGGCATCAAGCTGCTCGAGCCGATCATGAAGGTCGAAGTCGTCACCCCCGAGGAGTACCTCGGCGACGTCATCGGCGACATGAACAGCCGTCGCGGCCAGATCCAGGGCACCGACACCCGTGGTAACGCACAGGTCGTCGAAGCCATGGTGCCGCTCGCGAACATGTTCGGCTACGTGAACCAGCTGCGCTCGTTCACGCAGGGCCGTGCGAACTACTCGATGTTCTTCTCCCACTACGACGAGGTCCCGGCGAACGTCGCGGCCGAGGTCAAGGAGAAGCTTGCCTAACAGGCGAGATCACTTTAGGGGCGGCGCCTGCTTCAGTGGGCGTCGCTCATTTCCCACAGAACCAAAATCAAGCGAACAGAAGGTTTGAACAATGGCGAAGGCTAAATTCGAGCGGAACAAGCCGCACTGCAACATCGGCACCATCGGTCACGTCGACCATGGCAAGACCACGCTGACCGCCGCGATCACCAAGGTGATGGCCGAGGCGTTCGGTGGTGAAGCGGTTGACTTCGCCAACATCGACAAGGCTCCCGAAGAGCGCGAGCGCGGCATCACCATCTCGACCGCGCACGTCGAGTACGAAACCGAAGCACGTCACTACGCGCACGTCGACTGCCCGGGCCACGCCGACTACGTGAAGAACATGATCACCGGCGCGGCTCAGATGGACGGCGGCATCCTGGTCGTGAACGCTGCTGACGGCCCGATGCCGCAGACCCGCGAGCACATCCTGCTCGCACGTCAGGTCGGCGTGCCGGCGCTGGTCGTGTACCTCAACAAGGTCGACCAGGTCGACGACGAGGAACTGCTTGAGCTCGTCGAGCTCGAAGTTCGCGAGCTGCTCAGCTCGTACGACTTCCCGGGCGACGACATTCCGATCGTCAAGGGCTCGGCCCTGGCTGCTCTGGAAGGTCGTGACGACAATATCGGCAAGAACTCGATCCTCGAGCTGATGAAGGCCGTCGACGAGTCGATCCCGCAGCCGCCCCGCCCGACCGACAAGCCCTTCCTGATGCCCGTCGAGGACGTGTTCTCGATCTCGGGTCGTGGTACGGTCGTGACCGGCCGCGTAGAGACCGGCATCGTCAAGGTTGGCGAGGAAGTCGAGATCGTCGGCCTCAAGGACA
Source organism: Novosphingobium sp. 9U (assembly GCF_902506425.1). Classification (NCBI taxonomy): domain Bacteria; kingdom Pseudomonadati; phylum Pseudomonadota; class Alphaproteobacteria; order Sphingomonadales; family Sphingomonadaceae; genus Novosphingobium; species Novosphingobium sp. 9U. The sequence goes on from NZ_LR732469.1 coordinate 2,797,961, forward strand.
CCCGCAAGACCGTCGTCACCGGCGTCGAAATGTTCCGCAAGCTGCTCGACCAGGGTGAAGCCGGCGACAACATCGGCGCGCTGGTTCGCGGCGTTGCACGTGAAGACGTCGAGCGTGGCCAGGTTCTGGCCAAGCCCGGTTCGGTCACGCCGCACACCGAGTTCGACGCCGAAGTCTACGTTCTGTCGAAGGAAGAAGGCGGCCGTCACACCCCGTTCTTCGCGAACTACCGTCCGCAGTTCTACTTCCGCACCACCGACGTGACCGGCGAAGTGATCCTCCCCGAGGGCACTGAGATGGTCATGCCTGGCGACAACGTCACGATCGCCGTCAAGCTGATCGCGCCGATCGCCATGGACGACGGCTTGCGCTTCGCTATCCGCGAAGGCGGCCGCACCGTCGGCTCGGGCGTGGTTGCCAAGATCACGAAGTAAGCTTCGCGCTTCTTCGGGTTCTACCGAAACAAGAGGCCCGGCTTCCGAAAGGAGGCCGGGCTTTTTGGTGTGAGCCCTCCTTTGCTACCTAGGCAGAGGAGAATAAGCACGATCACCCCTTGCGCGAATCCCTTCACACACGTAAGGGCGCGCTTCGAAATTCTTCTGGGGCCGCGAGGCCCCTTTGCTCTTTCTCATCGGTAGGGACATGGAAGCTCAGAACATCCGCATCCGCCTCAAGGCGTTCGATCATCGCGTGCTCGATCAGGCGACCGGCGAAATCGCCGATACCGCTCGCCGCACCGGCGCTCTGATCCGTGGCCCCATTCCCCTGCCGACGAAGATCGAGAAGTTCACGGTCAACCGTGGTCCTCACGTCGACAAGAAGTCGCGTGAGCAGTTCGAGGTCCGCACCTACAAGCGCTTGCTCGACATCGTGCAGCCGAACGCTGCCACCGTTGACGCGCTCATGAAGCTCGATCTGGCTGCAGGCGTGAACGTCGAGATCAAACTCGCGTAATTCGCGACTAGTCGACGCACAAGTTTTGGTCTAACGGCCACATTCCTTCCGGACTCGCAAGAGTCCGGCTCTGGCAACCCAGTTGCTACGAGACAGAGCCACGGCGACCTAGCCGCCGCGGACACAAGGGATACCTCCGGGAGTTCGTCTCCCGGGAATGCGTCCCCCGTCTCGCTTCCGAAAGCCCACGCGGGCTTTGTCAGGGAGCACCCAGCCCGGACGGGGGCACGCATCGAACCAGGGCTGGACACGCCTGTCGGGATGGTCTCGGCAGGCCTCTGTTAAGGAGCATGGTCATGCGCACTGGCGTGATCGCCAAGAAAGTCGGGATGACCCGACTTTTCCAGGAGGACGGACGGCACGTGCCGGTCACCGTTCTGGCGCTGGAAGACAATCAAGTGATTTCGGTTCGCACCACCGACACCGACGGTTACGTGGCCGTCCAGCTCGGCGCGGGCGAAGCCAAGCAGAAGAACGTCGCCAAGCCGCAGCGCGAGCACTTCGCCAAGGCGCAAGTGCCGCTCAAGCAGCGCGTGGCAGAGTTCCGCGTCGCTGACGACGCCCTCCTCGACATCGGCTCGACGATCGCGGCCTCGCACTTCGTGCCCGGCCAGCTGGTCGACGTTGCCGGCCACACGCAGGGCAAGGGCTTCCAGGGCGCCATGAAGCGCTGGGGCTTCGGCGGTATGCGCGCCACCCACGGCGTTTCCATCTCGCACCGTGCTCACGGTTCGACGGGCAACCGCCAGGATCCGGGCAAGGTTTTCAAGAACAAGAAGATGGCCGGCCACATGGGCGACCGTCAGCGCACCCAGCAGAACCTCGAGATCGTCCGCGTCGACGACGAGCGCGGCCTGCTGTTCGTGAAGGGCTCGGTGCCCGGCTCGAAGAACGCCTGGCTGACCGTCTCGGACGCCGTCAAGGTCGCTCGCCACGCCGAAGCGCCCTACCCCGCCGGCCTGAAGCAGGCCGCCAACAGCAATGACTCGGCCGTAGCCGACACGCCTGCGGACAACACCGCAGCGGTCGAGACGACCGAAGGTCAGGAGGGCTGATCAAGTGAAGGTACAGGTCCTCAATCTCGACGGTTCGACCGGCAACGGCGACATCGAGCTCTCGGAAGACGTGTTCGGCCTCGCGCCGCGCGCCGACATCCTCCATCGCGTCGTCACCTGGCAGCTCGAGAAGCGCCGTGGCATCGCCCGCGCCACTCGCGAGCGTTCGGAAGTCGCCCGCACCGGCAAGAAGTTCGGCAACCAGAAGGGCGGCGGTACCGCTCGTCACGGCGACCGCGCTGCTCCGGTGTTCATCGGCGGTGGTAAGGCTCACGGCGCCCGTCGCCGCGAGTTCAACCCCTCGCTGAATAAGAAGGTTCGTGCGCTCGGCCTCAAGATGGCGCTCTCGGCCAAGGCCCAGAGCGGCCTGATCGTGGTCGACACGCTCGACGTGGCGGATGCCAAGACCAAGACCCTCGCCGGTCAGTTCGCTAATGCGGGCTGGGGCAAGAAGGTCCTGGTAATCGATGGCGAAGCGGTGAACGAGAACTTCGCGCGCGCTGCCGGCAACCTCGTCGGCGTGAACGTGCTCCCGGCTCTCGGCGCCAACGTCTACGACATCCTGAAGCATGACACGCTGGTGCTGACCCGCGCCGCTGTCGAGAAGCTGGAGGCGCGTTTCGCTGCCCCCGCGGGAGTGGCTGAATAATGGCTAAGAACCAGCAAGTGGATGTCCGTCACTACGACGTGATCCTCTCGCCCCACATCACCGAGAAGTCGACGATGCTCTCCGAGCACAACGCCGTCGTCTTCAAGGTGGCGGACAAGGCAAGCAAGCTCGAGATCAAGGCAGCCGTCGAGGCGCTGTTCTCCGTCAAGGTGACCGGCGTCAACACGATCGTCGTCAAGGGCAAGACCAAGCGCTGGCGCGGTAAGGAATACCGTCGCAGCGACGTGAAGAAGGCGATTGTCACGCTGGCCGAAGGCCAGTCGATCGACATCACCGAAGGCGTACGGGGCTGATCCGATGGCACTGAAGCATTACAACCCGACGAGCCCCGCCCGCCGCGGCCTGGTTCTCGTCGACAAGTCGAGCCTGCACAAGGGCAAGCCCGTCAAGGCGCTGACCGAAGGCAAGCACAAGACCGGCGGCCGCAACAACAAGGGCCATGTGACCTCGCGCGGCATCGCCGGCGGTCACAAGCAGAAGTACCGCTACATCGACTTCAAGCGTCGTAAGTGGGATGCTCCGGCGACTGTCGAGCGGCTCGAGTACGATCCCAACCGCACGGCGTTCATCGCCCTCGTCAAGTACGAGGACGGCGAGCTCGCCTACATCCTGGCGCCGCAGCGCCTGGCGGTTGGCGACCAGGTCGTCGCCGGCGAGAAGACCGATGTGAAGCCCGGCAACGCGATGCTCCTGTCGCAGATGCCCGTCGGCACGATCTGCCACAACGTCGAGATGAAGCCCGGCAAGGGCGGCCAGATCGCCCGTTCGGCAGGCACCTACGTGCAGGTCGTCGGTCGTGACCGCGGCATGGTCATTGTCCGCCTGAACTCAGGCGAGCAGCGCTACCTGCGCGGCGATTGCATGGGCACGGTGGGCGCGGTGTCGAACCCCGACAACGCCAACCAGACCCTCGCCAAGGCCGGCCGCAAGCGCTGGATGGGCCGTCGTCCGCTCACCCGCGGTGTCGCCAAGAACCCGGTCGACCACCCGCACGGTGGTGGTGAAGGCCGTACCTCGGGTGGTCGTCACCCGGTTACGCCTTGGGGCAAGCCGACCAAGGGTGCCCGCACCCGCAACAACAAGCAGACGGACAAGCTCATCATCCGTTCGCGCCACGCCAAGAAGAAGAGGTAAGACACGATGGCACGTTCCGTCTGGAAAGGCCCCTTCGTCGACCTGTACCTTCTCAAGAAGGCTGAGGTCGCGCAGGATGCCGGCACCCGCGCTGGTCCGATCAAGACCTGGTCGCGTCGCTCCACCATTCTCCCGCAGTTCGTGGGCCTGACGTTCCAGGTCTACAACGGTCACAAGTTCATCCCCGTCGCGGTGAACGAGGACATGGTCGGTCACAAGCTCGGTGAGTTCGCACCCACCCGCAGCTTCCCCGGCCACGCTGCCGACAAGAAGGGCAAGCGCTGATGAGCAAGCAAGCAGCACCCCGTCGCGTCGGCGACAAGGAAGCTCTGGCCGTCAACACCACGATCCGTGGTTCGGCCCAGAAGCTCAACCTGGTTGCCGGCCTGATCCGCGGCCGCCGCGCCGAGGACGCGATGAACATTCTCGCGTTCTCGAAGAAGGGCATGGCCGACGAGGCTCGCAAGGTTCTCGCCTCGGCGATCGCCAATGCCGAGAACAACCACAACCTGGACGTCGACGCGCTCGTCGTGGCCGAGGCTTCGGTTGGCAAGTCCATCGTCATGAAGCGTTTCCACGCTCGTGGCCGCGGCAAGTCGACCCGGATCCTGAAGCCGTTCTCGCGCCTTCGGATCGTCGTTCGCGAAGTCGAGGAGGCCTGAGCCATGGGTCATAAGTCCAATCCCATCGGTCTGCGCCTGCAGATCAACCGTACCTGGGACAGCCGCTGGTTCTCCGAGGGCAGCGACTACCGTCAGCTGCTTGAGGAAGACCTCAAGATGCGCAAGTTCATCGTCGAGACCCTGCCCCAGGCAGCGATCTCGAAGGTGGTGATCGAGCGTCCGGCCAAGCTGTGCCGCGTGTCGATCTATGCCGCCCGTCCGGGTGTCATCATCGGCAAGAAGGGCGCCGACATCGAGAAGCTGCGCAAGCAGCTCGCCGCGATGACCAAGAGCGACGTGAAGCTGAACATCGTCGAGATCCGCAAGCCGGAAGTCGACGCCAAGCTCGTTGCCCAGGGCATTGCCGACCAGCTGATCCGCCGCGTGGCGTTCCGCCGGGCGATGAAGCGCGCGATGCAGTCCGCGATGCGCCTTGGCGCAGAGGGCGTGAAGGTGATGTGCTCGGGCCGTCTCGGCGGCGCCGAAATCGCCCGCGTTGAGCAGTATCGCGAAGGTCGCGTTCCGCTCCACACGTTGCGTGCGAACATCGACTACGCCGATGCCGAAGCGCTGACCGCGTACGGCATCATCGGCATCAAGGTCTGGGTCTTCAAGGGTGAGATCCTGGGTCACGATCCGACGGCGCAGGACCGCCTGATGATGGAGGCTCAGACCTCCGGCGTCCGCCCGGCCCGCTGAGTCTAGGATAGAGTAAGCACCATGCTGCAACCGAAAAAGACCAAGTTCCGGAAGGCCTTCAAGGGCCGCATCCACGGACTCGCCAAGGGTGGCACCGACCTGAACTTCGGCTCGTACGGCCTGAAGGCCCTAGAGCCGGAGCGGATCACCGCACGCCAGATCGAAGCGGCTCGCCGCGCGATCACCCGCCACATCAAGCGTCAGGGACGTCTGTGGATCCGCGTGTTCCCCGACGTGCCGGTTTCCAAGAAGCCCGCCGAAGTCCGCCAGGGTAAGGGCAAGGGCGCCAACGAATACTGGGCCGCTCGCGTCAAGCCGGGCCGGATCCTGTTCGAGCTGGACGGCGTTGCCGGTCCCCTCGCCGCCGAGGCTTTCAGCCGCGCCGCGATGAAGCTGCCGATCAAGACCAAGGTTGTCGCTCGCCTCGGCGACACGACCCACCTGGGAGGCGAATGATGGCCAAGTTCGAAGACCTGTCGACCAAGACCGATGATCAGCTCAAGGATGAGCTGTCCGATCTGAAGCGCGAGCAGTTCAACCTGCGTTTCCAGGCCGCCACGAGCCAGCTCGAGCGTCCGGCCCGGATCAAGGAAGTGCGTCGCGACATCGCCCGCATCAAGACGCTGCAGACGCAGCGCTCTGCCGAAGCGGCGAAGTAAGGAGACCAACGATGCCCAAGCGTATCCTGACGGGGACCGTGGTTTCCGACAAGACCGACAAGACCGTGACCGTGCTCGTCGAGCGTAAGGTGAAGCACCCGCTCTACGGGAAGATCATCCGCCGTTCGAAGAAGTACCACGCCCACGACGAAGAGAACGCCTACCAGACCGGCGAGCGCGTTCGCATCGAAGAGACCAAGCCGATCTCCAAGACCAAGTCTTGGAAGGTGCTCGATCGCCTGCAGGCGAGCAAGGGCACCGCGATCGAGGCGAACCTCGACGTGGACAACGCCCGCTAAAGTGAGTATGGGCGCCGATCCCTCGGCGCCCTGCTCCGCTTTTGCAGGTCACGAGAGATTTTTTGGAACTGCCGGACTGGTTCCGGCAAGCCGTTGAGAAGGAACCGGATCGATGATCCAGATGCAATCCAATCTCGACGTCGCGGACAACAGCGGCGCTAAGCGCGTCCAGTGCATCAAGGTGCTGGGTGGCTCTAAGCGTCGTACCGCAGGCGTCGGCGACATCATCGTGGTGTCGATCAAGGAGGCGCAGCCCCGCGCTCGCGTCAAGAAGGGCGACGTTCACCGCGCGGTGATCGTGCGCACCCGCAAGGACGTGCGTCGCGCCGACGGGAGCGTGATCCGCTTCGACAGCAATGCTGCCGTGCTGATCAACAAGAACGAGGAGCCGATCGGCACTCGTATCTTCGGCCCCGTGGTCCGCGAGCTGCGCGGCCGTGGCTTCATGAAGATCATCAGCCTCGCGCCGGAGGTGCTGTAATGGCCGCCGCTAAGATCAAGAAGGGCGACAGCGTCGTCGTTCGCTCGGGCAAGGACAAGGGCCGTACCGGCACTGTCACCCAGGTCCTCCCCAAGGAGGGCAAGGTCGTGGTCGAAGGCATCAACGTGATGACCCGCCACCGCAAGCCCAGTCAGACGAACCCGCAAGGTGGCATCGATCGCCTGCCGGCGCCGATGGCAATCAGCAAAGTCGGCCTGGCCGACACGGACGGCAAGCCTACGCGCGTGCGGTTCGAGACCAAGGACGGCAAGAAGGTCCGCGTGGCCGTGAAGTCCGGAGAGACGATCGATGGCTGACACCTACACCCCGCGTCTTCGCACGAAGTATGACGCCGAGATCGCGAAAGCGATGACCGAGAAGTTCGGTTACAAGAACGTCATGGAAGTGCCCAAGATCGAGAAGATCACGCTCAACATGGGCGTGGGCGAGGCGAGCCAGGACAAGAAGAAGGTCCAGACCGCCGCTGCTGAGATGGAAGCGATCGCCGGCCAGAAGCCTGTGATCACCAAGGCTCGCAAGTCCATCGCGCAGTTCAAGCTGCGCGAGGGCATGCCGATCGGTTGCAAGGTCACCTTGCGTCGTGAGCGCATGTACGAGTTCCTGGACCGTCTGGTCACGATCGCGATGCCCCGCATCCGCGACTTCCGTGGCCTGAACCCCAAGTCGTTCGACGGCCGTGGCAACTACGCCATGGGCCTCAAGGAGCAGATCATCTTCCCAGAGATCAGCTACGACAAGATCGACAAGGTGCGTGGCATGGACATCATCGTCACCACCACGGCGAAGACCGACGACGAGGCGCGCGAGCTGCTGCGTCTGTTCGGTTTCCCGTTCCCGGCGCCGGAAGCCGCCGCTGAAGAGAAGCAGGCCGCGTGAGCGGTCTTAGGTAAGAGAGCTTAAGTCCATGGCGAAACTGAGTTCCGTGAACAAGAACGAGCGTCGTAAGAAGCTCGTCAAGAAGTATGCCGGCAAGTACGCTGCCCTCAAGGCGGTGGCCGACGATGAATCGCTCGACGAAACCGAGCGCCTGATCGCCCGCCTGAAGCTGGCCGAGATACCGCGCAACGCCAACCCGACCCGGGTTCGCAACCGTTGCGCCACGACCGGCCGCCCGCGCGGCTACTACCGCAAGTTCGGGATCAACCGTATCGAGATCAGGAACCTTGGCAACAAGGGCATGATCCCCGGTCTGGTCAAGTCGAGCTGGTAAGGATTATCTGAAATGGCTTTGACCGATCCCCTGGGCGATATGCTCACCCGCATCCGCAACGGCCAGCAGGCGAAGAAGGACTCCGTCCTCTCGCCGGCCTCGAAGCTGCGCTCGCGCGTGCTCGAGGTGCTGCAGCGTGAAGGTTACATCCGTGGTTTCAGCGATGACGCCACCGGTGCCCACCCGCAGCTGCGCATTGAGCTGAAGTATTTCGAGGGCGAGCCTGCGATCAAGCACATCGCTCGCGTTTCCAAGCCTGGCCGCCGCGTCTATTCGGGTTCCAAGGAACTGCCGATCGTGCGCAACGGCCTTGGCATCACCATCGTCTCGACGCCGCGCGGCGTGCTCTCGGATGCCGAAGCACGCAGCCAGAACGTCGGCGGCGAAGTGCTCGCGGAGGTCTTCTGATGAGCCGCATCGGCAAGCGTCCGGTTGCGATCCCGAGCGGCGTCACCGCCGACATCAAGGATGGCATCCTCTCGGTAAAGGGTCCCAAGGGCACCCTCACCCTCACTCTGCGTGACGAGATCAGCTACACGCTCGACGACGGCGGCATCCTCGTGAAGCCGGCGAACGACACCAAGGAAGCTCGCGCTTTCTGGGGCATGCAGCGCACGCTGGTGTCGAACCTCGTCGAAGGCGTGACCACGGGCTTCACCAAGACGCTCGAGATCACCGGTGTCGGCTACCGCGCCAATGCTCAGGGCAAGACCCTGAAGCTGCAGCTCGGCTACTCGCACGACGTCGACATCGCGGTGCCCGAAGGCATCGAGATTAAGACGCCGGACAACACCACGATCGAGATCTCCGGCAACGACAAGCAGAAGGTCGGCCAGATCGCGGCCGAGATCCGCCGCTGGCGCAAGCCCGAGCCTTACAAGGGCAAGGGCATCAAGTACCGTGGCGAGTACATCTTCCGCAAGGAAGGGAAGAAGAAGTAATGGCCAAGCTCAACCTCTTCGATCGCCGCAAGCGTCGCGTCCGCACATCGCTGCGCGCGCGTTCGGGCAGCCGCCCTCGCCTGTCGGTGCACCGCACCGGTCGGCACATCTACGCGCAGATCATCGACGACGCGCAGGGCCGCACGCTCGCAGCCGCCAACACGCTTGGCGCCAAGGGCACCGACATGGAAGCCGCGACCCGAGTGGGTCAGCAGCTGGCCGAGAAGGCCAAGGCCGCTGGCGTCACCGCAGTCGTGTTCGACCGCGGCGGTTTCCTCTTCCACGGTCGCGTCAAGGCGCTGGCCGAAGCCGCCCGTGAAGGCGGGCTGGAGTTCTGATCATGGCAGACGAAAACAACAACGAGCAGCCGATCGCGGCTGAGGCGCCCCAGGGTGTCGACAACGCTCCGGCAGCCGGTGGCTACCAGGGTCAGGGCGGTGGTCGCGGTGGCCGTGGTCCCGGTGGCGGCAATCGTGGCCGGGGCGGCAACGACCGTGGTGGTCGCGGTGGCAACGATCGTGGTGGCCGTCGTGACGACCGTCGCGGGCGTGGTGGCGACGACGAGGGTGGCGAAGAGCTGATCGAGAAGCTCGTCCACATCAACCGTGTCTCCAAGACCGTGAAGGGCGGCAAGCGCTTCGGCTTTGCGGCGCTGGTCGTCGTGGGTGACGGCAAGGGCCGCGTCGGCTTCGGTCACTCCAAGGCACGCGAAGTGCCTGAGGCGATCACCAAGGCGACTGCCTCGGCGAAGAAGAAGATGGTGCGCGTCCCCCTCAAGGAAGGCCGCACCCTGCACCACGACGGCAAGGGCCACTTTGGCGCCGGCCGCGTGAACGTGCGCACGGCTCCTGCGGGTACCGGCATCATCGCCGGTGGTCCGATGCGCGCCGTGTTCGAGAGCCTGGGCGTTCACGACGTGGTGACCAAGTCGGTCGGCACTTCGAACCCCTACAACATGATCCGCGCCACGTTCGACGCGCTGACCAACCAGACTTCGCCGAAGTCGGTCGCTCAGCGTCGCGGCAAGAAGGTCGCTGACCTGCTTGGCCGCGGTGGCGCATCTGAGGTGGAGGCTGAGGCCGCTGCCGAAGCCATCGCGGAGTAATCGATCATGGCAACCATCAAGATCAAGCAGATCGGCTCGCCGATCCGTCGCCCGGAAGCTCAGAAGAAGATTCTGATCGGCCTGGGCCTGGGCAAGATGAACCGTGTCGTCGAGCTCCAGGACACCGCGGAAGTGCGTGGCGCCATCGCCCGCCTGCCGCACATGGTGCAGATCGTCGACTGACCTGAACGTCCTTCGATGCGAACGAACAAGCCCCGGCCGCAAGGTCGGGGTTTTTTCGTTGGGAACGCTCAGCCTTCGCAAGCTTGACCCTGCCCCGCATGTGATCGACGCTGTCGCAAACACAAAGCCGGGTATCGAGGGAGAGCGACCATGGAGAGCAGCGAGCGCCTGCTGGCGATCGAAGAGATCAAGCAAGCCAAGGCCTGGTACTTCTACGGTCTCGATCACCGCGACTGGGACATCTGGCGCGAGCGCGTGTGGACGCATGACGGCCGCCTGGAAGTGCCCGAGGCCGGCATGGTGGTGGAACCGCTTGAGACGGTGATCGCCTGGGTGGCTGAGTCTACCGCCGATCAGGTCTCCGTGCACCACGGCCACATGCCGATCATCGACTTCGTCTCAGACGACGAGGCGAAGGTTATCTGGGCCATGGAGGACCGGCTCTACCGCAGCGAGGCGCATCCGCTGCCCGGCAATGTGGGCTACCTGCATGGCTTCGGCCACTATCACGAGACCTACGTGCGGACCGAGCGAGGCTGGCGCCTGCGCGCATCGCGTCTTACGCGCTTGCGGGTGGAGGAACATGCGCGCGGCCACGTTGCGCGTGAGCCGCGCGCCGGGTGATACGTGGCGGGCAGGTGTGAACCCGTAAGACTACGCAGACCGAGTTTCGCGCTTCATCAGCCTTGCAGGGCTATAGCCTGCCGTCAGGAAGGCTGAGGACGTTTATGCATGGCAGAGCGGAATAGCGGGATGCTCGCGCACGGCGAGTGGCTCGACGCCTTGCGCGACTTGTCGCTGTGCTGCGCCGTCAGCGCGTGCGACGAGACGCAGGATCGCGTGCGCGAGATCAACGCGTTGCTGCTGGTAGCGCCGGCCCGGTCGCTGATCGATGGCCTGCGGCCGATCGGCGCGACCCGGATCGAAGCGCTGATCAATGCCGGCGCCTGCGAAACCGCGATCATGACGATGCTTGAGGCGGGTGCGGGATTCCTGCTGTCCCGCGGCAGCGATGGGCAGAGCCTTGCGACCGTTGCCCTGCCCGGCAGTGCGCACGAAGCGTCGGGTGCGGGCGCCTCCCCTACACTCGCGCTGGTCGGTGCAATGGCGGACGCGCTGGCTAGCACCGCCTCAGGCGAGCGCATGGCTGCGCGGCAGAGGGGCCTCGGCCGGGGTCACGCGCTGCACTGAACTCGGATGCGAGTTACGCTCCCCTCTCCACGGTCGAGGAGAGGCAAGAAGAATCCGCAGCCGAACTACAGCTCAATCAATCCTCGCGCGATTCCCGATCAGGCTGGGCGCGCCGCGGCCTTCCATGAACTCCGCGAGATTGCGATGGAGGTTGATGACCTTCTGCTCCTGGTGCGGGTTGGGCAGCGGGCCGCGGAAGCCGGACGACTTCATGCCCTTCTGCACGAACTCCATGTTGGAGAAGTCCTGCGCCAGGACCGAGCCCCACTTTTCGCCGACCGGCTCGGCATAGACCCACTCGGTCTCCGGTGCTTCACCCACCGCAAAGCGCTCCAGCGCATAGCTTTCGAACACGCACTTGTTCGGATCGTCGCCGTAGGGGCGCACGCGGTAGCACAGGGCGAAGGTCTCGCCGTGCAGGATGTTCTGGTTCGGGAACAAGCCCCAGGCGAGCCCGCCCTCTTTCTTGATCTCGGGCGGCACCTCGGGCCAGATAACCCCGCGCGCAGCGTCGTCGGCCTTAGCCGATGCGATCCAGTGCGCGATGCACTCCTGCGGCGTCGCCGTTTCAGGCAGTTCGTCCTTGAGCCGGCTTGCCGCATTGACCAGCGTCTCGGTCGAGGCGGAGAAGTTCACCGTCTCGTAGTTCTCCCGGATCAGCTCGTATGTTGAGACGCGCGGATCGTCGCCCTTGCCGGCGCGGGTCGTTCCGGCGCTCTCGCTCATCTGGAACTTGGCGTCGCGGGTGTCGTAGCTCGATACCGAGTGCAGGCCGTACTGCTTGGATAGCGCGTAGTAGTCGCCATAGGCGAGCAACTGCGTGTGGGTGCCGGCGACGTGATACGGCTCCAGAAACGCTTCGATCGCGGTCTTCCAGTTGCAATTGTAGATCGCCCACTGGCGCCACTTGTACTGCATGCCGGCCAGATCGAAGTGCGACAGGATCTCGCCCGCGCGGCCCATCCAGTCCTTCAGCGAAGGCGCTTGCGGGTCCATGTTGATGTAGATGTAGCCCTGCCAGGTATCGACCTGCACTTCGGACAGGCAAGTCATCTCGGGCGTCAGCGTGTTGCCCCAGTCCTGCGGGTCGAGGATGTAGGTGTTCTCACCCTCCAGGTTGAAGGTCCAGCCGTGAAAGCCGCAGATGAAGTTCTTGCGGTTGGACCCACGCACGTCGTGCACGGGGCGGTCGTGCAAGCTGGTCGGCCCGGGGAGAAAGTCGGGCACGCTGACCAGCTGGCGGCCGCGGTGCGGACAGACGTTGTGGAAGGCCTTCAGCGAGCCGTCCTCCTTGCGCAGGATGATGACCGACTCGTCGGCGACGTTGTACGTCAGCCAGTCGCCCGGGTTGGGCAGGTCGCTCTCTCGCTCGACCATTTGCCAGATCTTGGGCCAGAGCAGCTGCTTCTCTGCGTCCAGGTACTCCTTGGAGAGGAACGCCTCGGTCGGGTACGTGACCAGGCGTTCCTCGTCCATGTCCTGGGCAGTGATGTTCGCGGGCGCGAACGTCTCAGGCTTGTTCATCGGTGCATCTCCCATGCGTTCCCGCGCCGACGCTCTTGTGCCGAGCGCTTCCGGACGCGGGCGGGCCGCTATTCAACACTCCTGTTCATTAAGGCCGATCGGAGGCGATTGCCAGTGCCGAAATCGTGCTGGCTGCAGGCAGCAGAAAGGGCGGACAGCGCGTGCTGCCCGCCCCTTTTGCTCGCCCACCCTTTGATCAAAGGGCGACGATGCCGCCGTCATCCTTGGTAATCGCGACGATCGCCGAACGCGGACGAACCGTGGAACCAACGGATGTGCTGCCCTGCGAGTCGGGCCAGTGGCTCGACGGTGCCGCCGGAGTGCCCTCCTCGCCCGGATGCTGGATGCCGACGAACAGCGTGCGGCCGTCCGGCGTCATGTCGATGCCCGTGATCTCGCATTGGACGGGACCGACCAGGAAGCGACGCAGCGTCGCCGCGGTCGCGGCTGCGCCGGTAATGGTCGCCTGCGTGGCGGTGGCGCCGGTCGAGGCCCTGTTGGTGATCGTCTTGGCGCCGCCATCGCCGACGTTGCCCGGCAATGCTGCCAGCAGCATGCAGTTGGTGCGATCGGTCAGTGCACCGTCGTCGGTCTCGATCCAGAGCACCGGCTTCACCTGGCCCGCCGGGTTGGTCGCACGCGAGAAGTAGAGGCCGTCGGGGCTGGAGAAGTCGTTGTCCGCCGTCAGCCCGGAGATGTTGACGTCCGCGTTCGAGTCCGCCGAGTCCGCGCCGAACAGGTAGATGTCCCAGCGGAACGTGGTGGCCGCCTGATCGTCGCCGGTCTCACGAAGGCGGATGATGTGGCCGTTCGGGTTGCCGTACTGTGCGCTGTTCGAGGGGCCCTTGGGATCGTTGTAGTGGCGCGGGTTGGCGGCATCGGTGCCGTTGAGCGGACGGCCGGCAGCGTTGTTGTTGGTGAGGGTCAGATAGACCTCGCCCGTGACCGGGTTGCCGGCCGTCCATTCGGGGCGATCCATTGGCGTGGCACCGACCGCATCCGCGGCGAGGCGGGCATTGATCAGCACGTCGGCCTGGTCGGCGAAGGTGTAGTTGGGGAGGTTCGGCACCTGGCCGAACATCAGCGGGAGCCATTGGCCCGAGCCGTCGGCATTGAACTTCGCCACATAGAGCGTACCGGCATCGAGGTACTTGTCGCCCATGGCCACGCGGTTGTTGGAAGCGCCGTCCGCCGCGGCAAAGGTCGCATTCGAGACGAACTTGTACAGGTACTCACGGCGCGAATCGTCGCCCATGTAGACGGCGAGCTTCTTGCCGGCGACCGCCTGCACAAACGCGCCCTCGTGGCCTAAGCGGCCGAGCGCCGTGCGCTTGCGCGGAGTCGAGGCGGGGTCGTAGGGATCGATCTCGACCACCCAGCCGAACTGGTTGGGCTCGTTGCGGAAGTCCTGCGCCGCGCTATCGGCCTTCGCGCGCGCGTCCCAGCGGGTGTAGAGCGTATCGGTGGTCGCGACCGAGGACCAGGCGTAGTTGCCGGTCGTGCTGGTCACGCCATATCGCGACAGCGCGACCTGCTCCTTGGCACTGCGCTGGGTGGTGTCGGCGCCCGCGCCCGAGGCGTCGCGGCGGAAGTAGCCCGCCCAGTTCTCTTCGCAGGTCAGGTTGGTGGCCCAGGGCGTGATGCCGTTGGCGCAGTTGTTGATCGTGCCGCGCCCCTTGGTGCCGTCAGCCGAGAAGAGGGTCACCAGCTGTGCATTGCCGGCCGCCGGACCGCTGAACTGCATGGCCGTTGCGGGCGTGACGCGGCGGTTGAACGTGCTGGTCGCGACATAGCTCCACTTGCGACTGCCGGCGTCGGTGTACTCGGAAACGCTGACGCGGTGCGCCATCATCTCCTTGAGCACCTCGGCCTCCGGACGCGGACCGCTGGTGACGTTGGTCGGACCGTTCGGGTGCAAGTACTGCACGTTCAGGTTCTCATGGTTCTGCACCATCAAGCCGCGCGTGCTGCTGTTGTCGTCACGCGCGCCGGCGGCGCTCAGGCCGAAGAAGTGCAGCGCGTCGCCATGGTCGCCGATGCGCTTGTCGAAGTCGGTGTCGGTGCCGTTGTTGGCATAGGCCGAGACGCCGCTGGCAAGCGGATCGCCCAGGCGCGTCATCACGGTAACCGTGTAGCCGGCCGGAACGGTCACGACATCGTTGAGGTTCTTGGGCACGGCCGCGAAGCCGAGCACGGCGGGGTTGACGCGCACGGTGCTGGTACCGGTGGCGGTGCCGCCACGCTGAGCTGGCGCCGAGTAGGTGAAGATCAAGTCGCTCGCCGCGCCGACTGCGGGCGCGATGAAGGTGGCCGTGGTCGCGTTAACCGTGGTCAGCGTCACCGCCGGGCCGCTGGTCTGCGTCCAGGTGCCCGGGAGCACGTCCGCCGCCACCGTGGTCGTCAGGGTGACGACGCGTCCGGCGCTGGTGGCTGCGACGCTGCCGGGCGTCACGGTCGGGCCCTGGTCCACATCGTCGCTGCCACCGCAAGCCGAGAGCATGGTGGTGCCGAACAGCGCCATGCCGGTCGCGCCCAGGCCGCCCATCAGCGCCTTGCGGCGCGAGTACCGCTCGGCCGCGAGGCTTTCAAGCGAAGGAACCAGGCTCTGGTTGGTGTCGACGTCACCGTCTGTGTAGCCGGTGATCAGGTAACGCTCGGTCATGGTGTCCCCCTTCTGGTGATCTGGGGGCGGAGTCTTATGGCCGGTCCATGACAGGATTGCGCAGTTGCCGTGACAGTTCCGCGTCAGCGCGACGCGCGACGGGGCGAGAGCTCAGGACGATGGATAGATGCCGGATAGCACCCGATCGAAGTGCCGCTTAACCATGTGGTTGCAAGTGCAGGCTCTTTGTTCGAGCTTTGCGGCGTCCATGATCTCGATCCCGCCTCTACGAGTGCGGACCAGGCCATCGGCCTTGAAGCGCTGGACCACCCGGCTGGCATAACTGCGGCCGATGCCCATCATCGAGGCGAGCTGCTCCTGCGTCATCGTGATGTCGTTGCGGCCGATCCGATCGATTGCGGCGATCAACCACTTGGCGGCGCGCTGCTCGATCGTGTGGATGGCGTTGCACGCGATTGACTGGAATACCTGCGCCATCAGGCAATCGGCATATCGCGAGAAGAGGGAGCGCAACGCGGGCGAGGCTTCCTTGGCGCGATCGAGGTCGCTGGCCAGAATGCGATAGAACTGCCCACCCTGCATCACGCTCGACCGCGCATAGGCCGGCGCCGCGCCCTGGCTGATGATCCCACCCAGCGCGCCCTCGCGCCCGACCATCAATGTTTCCACGACGACGCCACTGTCGAGCAGGACGAAGAACGACGCGATCGCGCCACCGCGCGGAAAATAGCAGTAGTCGACGCTTTCTCCCGGATCGTAGAGGATCTTGCCCGTTTCCAGCCGAACTTCGGCGAGGCGCGGCGCCAGCAGCTCCCGATCTTGCGGCCGCAGCGTGTCCAGCAGTTCACTGCGTTCCGACATCGGCATCTCCGCAAGGCCCACGCGACGTCGGCCGGGATCAAAGGGACTGTGACAAGAAACGGAGGCTTCACCACGAAGTTCCTTCATGTGCGCACTTGTGAACAGATCGCGCTGCTTGTTCGTGTTAGGTCGCTTTCAGCGCTGCCCCGGGACGGCGCTGCAGGATGATCCGGTCCCGTGTGATGCGGCTCAATTCATTGGACAAGGCTGCTTCTTAACTCATATGAAGTCGCCGGAGATTTAGTCGCTTAACATGCAATCGCTTCTTACCCATCTGCGGGAGGCTACGTCTGCCTCGCACGAGTTGCTCGACGCAGCGTTCGGTTCTCTCGATATGGCTGACCGTGCCGACTACGTGCGCTTCCTCAGCGGCCACGCTATCGGTTTGGCGCCGCTGTTCGGCTCGTTCCAGGCCTTCGCGGAGCAAGACCTCGGCATGGCTTGCCCTGATTACCCCGAGATGCTGCGCCAGGACTTGGCAGCCTTAGGCGTGGACAGTGCGCGGTTACCTCAGGTCGCCGCCTCGGGTGGCCTCACTCGTTTGGCGACCGGCTACGTCATCGCCGGTTCGCGACTGGGGCTCACCATGATCCGCCGCCAGGGCTACTGGGGCGCCGCACACGCGCTGCCGTCTGCTTACATGGAGGACGAGCGCGGGCTGGCGATCTGGAAGGAAGCCGCAAGCCTGATGAAGCAGCGCGACCTTGGCGACCTTGAGGCGCAAGCTGAGCGAGACGCCGCCGTTGCCACGTTCGACACATTCCGCGCGGCGTTTGTCGCCAGCGCGACGGCAGACGTACGCTAGGCACAATGGCCGACGCTTCGCATCAGGTCGATCTCTCGACCTGCGACCTTGAGCCGATCCACATCATCGGCCGGATTCAGAGCTTCGGCTGGCTGATCTCGTTCTCGCACGACTGGATCATCAATCACGTCTCGACCAACAGCGCCGAAATCTTCGGGACTCCGCCGGAGGACATGATCGGCCGCGCCGCGACCGAGTTCATCGCGCCGAGCGCGCTGCACGACATCCGTACCCGGCTCCAGATCCTGGGCACCGCCGACGCCGTGGAGCGCATGTTCGGCCTCGAACTGATCGACGGGACCCGCAACTTCGATGTCGCGCTGCACGCCTCCGGACAGTCGTTCGTGCTGGAGATCGAGGAAAGCGAAGGTGGCCGTCGCCGCGACTATGTGAGCTACGTGCGGCCGATGATCGATCGGATGCGCAATTCGGCCACCATCGAGCAACTCTGCGCCAGCGCAGCGCGGCACTTGCGCGGTTTGACCGGTTTCGACCGAGTTATGGTCTACCGCTTCGAAGGCTCGGGCGCCGGCGAAGTCATTGCCGAAAGCCTGAACGGCTCGGTCGATAGCTTCCACGGGCTGCATTTCCCCGCGTCCGACATCCCGGCACAGGCGCGTCGGCTCTATTCGCGCAACATCCTGCGGATCATCTCGGACGTCGATGATCCCACGGTCCCGATCATTCCGACCACCGGCCCGAACGGCGATCCGCTCGACCTGTCGATGAGCGGACTGCGCGCGGTCTCGCCGATCCACATCGAGTACCTGCGCAACATGGGTGTAAAGGCGTCCATGTCGGTCTCGATCATGCGCCGCGGCAAGCTGTGGGGGCTGATGGCCTGCCACCACTACTCGCCGCTGCGCCTATCCTACTCGGTGCGCACCGCGGCAGAACTGTTCGGCGAGTTCTTCTCCTACCTCCTTGACCAGAAGGAGAGCGACACCGCATTCGACAAGCGCGGCGCGTCCATGCGCCTCCATGACGAGATCATGGCCCGCGTTGCCGGCGGGGATTCGCTGATCGCCGCGTTCGACGATTTTGCGGACTCGATCGGCAAGGTCATCCCCTTCGATGGCGTAGTCGGCTGGGTCGACGGTCAGTTCATGTCGCGCGGCGAGACGCCCACGGAGGCGGAGTTCGCCGGGCTTGCCCGGTTCCTCAACACCGCGGGTGCACGCATGGTCTGGTCGAGCGAGAACCTCTCGCAGGTCTACGAACCGGCCAAGGCTTTTGCAGAGCGTGCGGCCGGCATCCTCGCCCTCCCGGTGTCCCGCACCCCGCGTGACTACATGGTCCTGTTCCGCAAGGAGCAGCTGAAAGAGGTGTTCTGGGCCGGCAACCCGGAGAAGAAGATCGAACTGGGGCCGAACGGGCCGCGCCTGACGCCGCGCAAGAGCTTCGAGTTGTGGAAGGAAGAACGCCGCGGTTACGCGCGCGCCTGGACCACTGACGAGATCGCCGCGGCGGAAGCCTTGCGTATCACTCTTCTCGAGGTTGTCCTCCGCCTCGCCGATGCAGCCAACGTGGAGCGCGAACAGGCGAACAAGCAGCAGGACATGCTGATCGCGGAACTGAACCACCGCGTGCGCAACATCCTCAACCTGATCCGCGGGCTGGTCACGCAGTCCAAGGAAGGCGCCGAGACGATCGACCAGTTCGCCGAGATCATCGGTAGCCGCATCCATGCTCTGGCACGTGCGCACGATCAGGTGACGCAGACCGATTGGTCGCCCTCCTCGCTCTACAATCTGATCCGCACCGAGGCGGCCGCCTACGCCAGCCACAGCGCGGATCGCGTGCGGATCGAAGGGCCCGATGCGATGATCGCGCCCGGCGCCTTCACCACGCTTGCGCTGGTCATCCACGAGATGATGACCAACTCGTGCAAGTACGGCGCGCTGTCCGATTCGCGTGGGCGCTTGGTGATCACCATCAGCGCGGGCGACGATCGCTCGCTGGAGATCGATTGGCACGAGCGCGATGGGCCCGCGGTCACCGCGCCGACCCGGCGTGGCTTCGGCTCGACCATCATCGAGCGCACCATTCCCCATGAACTGGGCGGTGCGGCCACGGTGGACTACCCGCCTGAGGGCTTGCGCGCCGTATTCGTGCTCCCGGCCGAGCACATTTCCACTTACGATACGCCCATGCCCTCGCCGCACGAGGCGCCGGTCGTGACCGGCAACGTGCGCGAAAGCGCGCCCGAGCTATTCTCGGCCAGCGCGCTGATCGTCGAGGATAACGTGATCATCGCCATGGAGGCCGAGGATGTACTGCGCGGCCTGGGCTTTGCCGATTGCCAGATCGTCGGCTCGGTGCGCGCGGCTCTGGCGCTGCTCGACACTGCGACCGTGAGCTTCGCCATGCTCGACGTGAACCTGGGTAAGGAGACCAGCGAGGACATCGCCGCAGCCCTGCACGCGCGCGGCATCCCTTTCATCTTCGCCAGCGGCTATGGCGACAGGTCGTTCACCACGACGCGATATGATGGCGTGCCGGTGATCACCAAGCCCTACTCCGAGCGGGACGTCCGCGCCGCAATCGCAAGGCTGAAGCACGGCTGAGCCCCCGCGCTGAACCTTCGGACTAAGCCTTCAACTCCTCCAGGAAGTCGATCAGTCCACGCTCCTCGCTCGACAGCCACTGCGTCGTGCGCGGCAGCTTGTCGGGTAGCAAGGGAGCGTCCTCGCCCCCCTTCACGGCCGCGACCACGGCGGGGTGCACGTAGGACTTGCGCGCGATCGAGGGCGTGTTGCCGAGACGGTCCGAGACTTCGGTCATCAGCGCCTTGAGCGAGATGCCGGGTTCTTCCACGAGGCGGCCGAATGCGAACGAACTCGCCGCCCAGGTTCGGAAGTGCTTGGCGGTGAAGGCATCACCCATGGTCTCATGGATGTACTCGTTAACGTCGTGACTGTGCACCGGAGCGGGGGCGCCGTCGTCGTCGATATACTGGAACAAGTGCTGGCCGGGCAGGTCCTGCATCACCCGCACGCAACGCACCAGTTTCTTGTCGTCGCAATCGATCTCGTGCATCTTGCCCGACTTGCCGCGGAAGCGCAGCCGCAGCATGCCGCGGTCGATCTTGGCATGACGATTGCGCAGAGTGGTCGCGCCGAAGCTCTTGTTTTCCTTGGCATACTGCTCGTTGCCGACGCGGATGGCGCCGGTGTCCAGCAGCGCCACGATGGACGCGATCGCCCGCTCGCGCGTCAGCTTGCGGGATGCGAGATCCTCCTCCACCCGCTTGCGAATGGCCGGCAGCTTGCGCCCGAACTGCGAGCACAAGTCGAACTTGGCGGCCTCGCGCTCCTCGCGCCAGTTCGGGTGGTAGCGGTACTGCCTGCGACCGCGTGCATCGTAGCCAATCGCCAGCAGGTGCGCGTCAGGATCGGCGCAGTACCAGCAATTCTCATAGGCGGGCGGCAGGGCGATCTTGTTCAGCCGGTCGATCTCGTCGCGATCGGTGATGCGCCCGCCGTCGGGGTCGAAATAGCCCCACTTGTCGCCGCGGACCTTGCGCCGGGTGATGCCCGGTTCGGTATGATCGACGAAGCGCAACTGGGCCATGTCTTGCGTTTAACTTTCTGAGTTTGCGCCCTCAACGCACGAGCGAGAGGTAAGTTTTCGCGAGCCCGTGCCAGCCCTGCACCAAAGGGCACTCGCGAGTGCACCTTCGCGAACATACATGGAACGCATGGCCCGTATGTCACTCAAGGATAAGCTCGAAGTGCTGGCCGATGCGGCCAAGTACGATGCCTCCTGCGCGTCATCGGGCACGTCCAAGCGCGACAGTCAGAAGGGCGGCATCGGCTCGACCGAGGGCATGGGTATCTGCCACGCCTATGCGCCGGACGGACGCTGCATCTCACTGCTCAAGATCCTGCTGACGAACTACTGCCAGTTCGATTGCCACTACTGCATCAACCGCAAGAGCTCGTCGGTGCGGCGGGCGGCGTTCACCGTGCAGGAGGTCGTGGACCTCACGATCGGCTTTTACCGGCGCAACTATATCGAGGGCCTGTTCCTCTCCTCGGGCATCATCCGCAGTCCCGATCACACGATGGAGCAGCTGGTGGAAGTCGCGCGCAAGCTGCGCGAGGAGCATGGCTTCAAGGGCTACATCCACCTCAAGACCATCCCCGACGCCGATCCGGAGATCGTTGCGCAGGCGGGACTCTGGGCTGACCGCGTCTCGATCAACATTGAGCTGCCGACCAGCAGCGCCCTCACCCGCCTGGCGCCGGACAAATCCGAGCAGCGCATCACCAGCGCCATGGGTGACATGAAGGACGCGATCGTCGAGGCCAAGGACGCCTCGCGCAAGTTCAAGTCGGCGCCGCGTTTCGCACCGGCGGGGCAGTCGACGCAGATGATCGTGGGCGCCGATGCCGCGACGGATGTGCAGATCATCGATCGCGCATCTTCGCTGTACCAAGGGTACGGCATGCGGCGGGTCTACTACTCCGCTTTCTCTCCGATCCCCGACGCCAGTGCCGTGCTTCCGCTGAAGCGGCCACCGCTGATGCGTGAGCATCGGCTGTATCAGTCCGACTGGCTGTTGCGGTTCTACGGCTACGAGCCATTCGACATTCGTGACGCTTCCGACAACGGCATGTTGCCCCTCGACATCGATCCGAAACTCGCTTGGGCGCTCAAATTCCGTGACGCATTTCCGGTCGACGTGAACAGTGCAGAGCGCGAGCGGCTGCTTCGTGTGCCAGGTTTGGGCGTGAAGGCCGTCAAGACCATCCTGGCGACCCGGCGCTATCGCAAGCTGCGGCTCGATGACGTGGGACGCCTGACGCAGTCGATCGCCAAGGTTCGTCCGTTCATTGTCACTCTGGATTGGCGTCCGACCGTGCTCACCGATCGCAGCGACCTCCGCCGCCTGCTCGCGCCTCCGCAGGAGCAGCTGGAGCTGTTCGCCGCTTGAGAATCGTTCGCGACAGAAACTGATTCGCCCGGCGGCCCGTTGTGCCGGCAACAAGGAGACGCAACATGGCCGACGCACGCATTTTCCAGGATCTGAAAGCCGACCACGATCGCCACCGCACCATGCTCGCCAAGTTGGGCGATGCACCGACCGAGAAGCGCGCAGACCTGTTCGAGGAGCTTCGCGTCGAGTTGCAGGCGCACGCAGCGGCTGAGGAAGAGTCGCTCTATGCCACGATGCTGGCAGTTCCGGACTTGCGCGACGATGCGCGCCATTCAGTTTCCGAGCACAAGGAAGTCGACGATTTCCTCGGCGATCTGGTGAAGCTCGATCCGGCCTCCGCAGAGTGGACCGAGACGTTCGATAAGATGCGCCATCGCTACCTCCACCACATCGGCGAGGAGGAAGAGGATATGTTCCCCGAAGCCGCCAAGATGCTGAACGAGCTGGAAGAGGCGCGGCTCGCGAACATCTTCGAGGACCGCAAGCCCAAGGAGCTCGAGCTGGCCGAGGAAGAGAAGCCGGGTGACGATCGCGACTGATCCGCTTCCTCAAGACATGATGCGCGCCCCTCCGGCGCGCGTCGTGCGCTTAGCGGGAGAGGACGATTGGGAAGGCTGGCGCGATGCTGCGCGCCGCTTCCTGGCGGCTCGTGTAGAGCCCGAACGGATCGTCTGGCACGCCGGAGAGAGCGCGGACGACCTCTTTGCCGATGGCAATGATACGCTGCCGCCCGAGCCGCAGCTGGAGCTGCGCGTACCGCGGCAGTTTCCGCAGATGGCACAGAGCGCATTGCTCCACTCCGATCCGGAACGCTTTGCCCTGCTCTACCGATTGCTCTGGCAAATTACCGAGCACCCCGGCTTGTTGTCCGACCAGGCTGATCCACTGGTCCGCCGGGTCGAGCTCATGGCCAAGGCGGTACGGCGTGACATCCACAAGATGCACGCCTTCGTACGCTTTCGCGAAGTCGAGACGCCTGCCGCCGCCGGAGAAGCGCCAACTACCCGCTTCGTCGCCTGGTTCGAGCCCGAGCACCACATCGTTCGTGCGACGGCCGGGTTCTTCGTGCGGCGCTTTGCGCAGATGGCCTGGTCGATCCTTACGCCCGAGCTGTGCATCCACTGGGATGGTCAGGTGCTGACGGAAAGCCCGGGCGCCGATCGCTCGCAAGCGCCGCGAGAGGACGCACTAGAGGACATGTGGAAGGCCTACTACGCTTCCACCTTCAATCCCGCGCGGCTCAAGATCGGCGCCATGACGCGTGAGATGCCGCGCAAGTATTGGAAGAACTTGCCCGAGGCTCAGCTGATTGCTCCGTTGATCGCCGGCGCGCAGGCTCGAGAGGCTCACATGGTTGCTCAACAGGTCGCCCCCACCGAGCGTGCGGGTACGTTGCAGGCGCTTGCCGAAGAGGCGCAAGGTTGCCGCCGCTGCCCGCTGTGGAAGGGCACCAATGGCTGCGTGTTCGGAGAGGGGCCTGGTGACGCCCGCCTGATGATCGTGGGCGAGCAGCCTGGCGACGAAGAGGACAAGAGCCACCGGCCTTTCGTGGGGCCTGCGGGCGGCGTGCTCGATCGCGCGCTGAACGAGGCAGGGATCGACCGCGGCGAGGTTTACCTCACCAACGCCGTCAAGCACTTCAAGTACGTCATGCGCGGCAAGCGGCGGCTCCACCAGAAGCCCGACGCGCCGGAGATCGATGCGTGCCGCTGGTGGCTGGATCAGGAGATCGGCCTCGTGCGCCCGCGTGCGACGATCATGCTGGGCGCTACCGCGGTGCGGGGCGTCACAGGGAAGACGGCAGCCATCGGCAAGGCTCGCGGCACGCCGATGGCTCTGGCGCAAGGCACGGGCGTCGTGACCTGGCACCCCTCTTACATCCTGCGCCTGCCGGAACGTGACGCAGCGGACCGCGCCTACGCCGGGCTCGTCGAAGACTTGCGCCTGGCTGCCGAGCAGGCGAGCGTGACCTGACGGCGGCCGCCGCTCGCCCATGTAGACAGGTCACCAGACAGGGAACGCGGCCACTTGCCCCGCGTTAATCGCGCTGAAGTTGCGATAGATGCGAGGAGAAAGACAGTGGACAAGGACACGCGCGAGACGTTCTGGAAAGCCTTCGAGGACAGCCCGTTCATCATGATGCGGCTCGAGGGATCGAACGAGCATGCCGAGCCGATGACGGCGCAACTCGACCGCGATGCGCATCACGCAATCTGGTTCTTCCTCAAGCGCGACAACCGCATTGCCGCCGGCGGCCCGGCCATGGGCCAAGTTGCCACCAAGGGCCACGATGTGTTCGCATGCATTTCGGGTGTTCTCGCCGAAGAGACCGACCAGGCGATCCGCGACAAGCAGTGGAATACCGTCGTGGAAAGCTGGTTTCCGAACGGCAAGACCGACCCCAGCGTGCTGATGCTGCGCTTCGACATCAAGGACTCTGAGGTCTGGACCGCCGACATGTCGATCACGGGCAAGTTCAAGATGTTGACCGGCATTCCGGTCAAGTCAAGTGAAGCGGGCGAGCACGCCACCGGTCCGGTTTGATCCGACCGGAGGACCGCGGCGTCCAGCTGCGGTCCTCCGGATTGATCTGCTAGCTCCTTATTCGGCTAGAGTAGCGATGCGAACTCAGCTGGTGTTACAAGCGAGAGCTGGAGAACAGGTCCAGACTGTTGGACGCCAACAACGAGCACGAGGATAGCGCCAGGCCCTTGCGTTTTAAGGTGCCGCATCAGACGCTTTCAGGATCGACGCGCAGGCGTGATGCTTTGCCGAGCCGCAGCCACATCGCGCCCTTGATCACCAACCTGCCGAAATTAGCTGCAAGTCGAGCTAACGCCAAAGTCGTGGCTGAGCGTCGATGACGAGATAGCGATCTATCCCGCGCGGAGGAGCAGCGCCTCATTGCCGAGCGGCTGAAGCTCCGAGGGACGTCGAACTGTAAGCGTGTCATCCAAGGCGTAAGCGATCGCGTCTTCGATCGCGGCGCGCGAGAACGGCTTGTGCACTACACCAACGGCCGTGCTCGCAGGTTCTCCGATCTGCCCCGAGTTGGCGGTCACGTAGATGATGCGCGTGCCGTATCGCTCGCACAGGAGCCTGGCAATGCCCGGCCCGGTGGGTCCATCGCGCAAGTTCAGGTCGACCAGGGCAACGGTCGGTGCCTCGCACAACGCCTCTACCGATGCCACGTCGGGCACGGTGGCGACGACAGCGTGACCACAGTCGAGGATGATATCCTCGAGCTGAATTGCGACGAGGAATTCATCCTCGACGATCACGACACGTGCAGCATTCACGCCTGATGTCCCCACCGTTACCTGGTTGTTACGCGGCGAGCTGGCGCTGTTCGTCGCTGTTCGCAATCTTCGCCAGTTCGTTGAAGAACGCGTCGATTGCTTCGCCGGTTAAAACGAAGTTGTGGCGGAAGTCTGGAAGCTGACCGGACTCGATGACCTTGCTCAGCATCGAGCGAGCACGGCAGATGCGGCTCTTCACGGTGCCGAGTGCGATGCCGCAGATATCGGCGATCTCTTCGTACGAGAGATTGCCGGCAGCGACCAGGATCAGCGCTTCGCGGTAAGTGTCGGGGATTGCCGTCAGAGCGCGCAACACATCGCCCAGCTCGATCGCGCTCTCCTGGCTGGCAGGCGCACGCAGGATGCGCTCGGCCGCAAGTTCGTCATACTCGCCATGGAACCGCGCGCGACGTGCTTCGCTGTAGAAGTGATTGCGCAGGATCGTGAAGGTCCATGCCTTGAAGTTGGTGCCGGCAGCATAACGCTCGCGAGCTGCCCAGGCGCGCAGCATGGCTTCTTGCGCGAGGTCATCGGCGCGGTCGCGACAACCGCAAAGGCCACGCGCGAAAGCGCGAAGGTGAGGCGCGACTTCGGTCAAGGCTCGCTTGAAATCCCGATCGCTCAGCGACCGTGCAGGCTCAACCTCGATCTCGGTTGCAACCGTCATATGCTTCCCTCCAACTGCCTCTGTAGACTTCTGAACGTATCTCGACGCCAAATGGTTCCTGAGTCACACAACGAGCTTAGCCAGAGGCCGCTGAAACGTGGGGAATGCGTCAGCCTTGCGACGGATAGAACGTCAGTTACGACGAAGCGGGGGAACATGCAGACCACTGCCAAGTTCGTTCGGCCAAACGAAATGAGGCCCCCGTCCGGGTAGACGGGAGCCTCGGGATCGGATCACCACCGGTTGCGGGGGGGGGTGGGAGGGCCAGTGGTGATACCAGTGAAACATCCGGCCCCGAAAAGAGTTCCCCGTATCGATGATAGGCTTGAAAAATAATGGCGCCTTGGCGTTGCGGCTCATGGATACGCAGCCATATGCACGCACGATGTTCGGCAATGGCCCTCCTCACCCCCTTGCCGGCCCCTAAGGTCAGCAGGCCCAAACTGGGTTGCCTCGCACTCGAACCATGCTAGGTTTCGAGCTTGGCTGCCGAACCAGTTCAGATTGAACGTAAACTGCGCCAACTCCATGCAAGGAATGAGCATGTCCGTCTCCGACCAGATCAGCGTCCAGCTTCCCTATTTGCGCCGCTACGCCCGCGCATTGACCGGGTCGCAGCATTCGGGGGACGCCTATGTCCGTGCAACGTTGGAGGCGGCCCTGGCGGATCAGTCGCTCCGGTCGGACATCGCCCGAAGCCGCGCTGCGCTTTATGGTGCTTTCACGCGGATCTGGTCGACCTCGCACGTCGATGAGCCCGTTGGCGCCGACATGGGCGACGACCTGCACGAGCAGGCGGCGCAGACGAAGCTGGCCACGATCGCTCCGACGCACCGGCAGGCTCTGCTGCTGACGACAGTCGAAGAATTCTCGCGCGAAGATTGCGCCGACATCCTCGGCATCGACACGCCCGATGTGGACACGCTCGTCCGCCAGGCGATCGAGGAGATCGAGAGCGAGAGCACCACGGACGTTCTCATCATCGAGGACGAGCCGCTGATCTCGATGCAGCTGGAGGGCCTGGTTTCCGAACTCGGCCATAACGTGGTCGGGACGGCCGCGACGCGTGCGCAGGCACTCGAGCTGTTCCGCAAGCATCCTGCAGGGCTCGTGCTGGCGGATATCCAGCTGGCGGATGGCAGCTCGGGCATCGACGCTGTGGAGGACTTGCTTCAGTTCGGCGACGTTCCGGTGATCTTCATCACTGCCTATCCGGAGCGTTTGCTCACGGGCGAGCGCCCGGAGCCGACGTATCTGGTCACCAAGCCGTTCCAGGAGGCCACCGTGCGCGCCTCCATCAGCCAGGCGCTGTTCTTCGGATCCAGTCGCCCGCTCAACTGAAACAGGGCTGCTTCCTGCAGCCTTGCCGCGACACTAGAACGCCTCTCCCGAGCTGGTCGGGGGAGGCGTTCTTGCATGTGCGGAAGGCGCAGCGGCTTGGGTCGCCAATTGAGTGCTACAAAAAGCAGGTGAGCAGTTGCTCCTCCTCCCTTGAGGGAGGAGGTTGGGAGGTGGGTGTACCCACGCTGGCGTGGACGCGCTGCCTGGCGGCATCGCTCCCCCACCCCCACCC